>NZ_JBBCMP010000002.1:0-660729 GCF_037152175.1 Acinetobacter sp. AS167 | reverse complement strand
GCAGCGGTAGTTCAGTTGGTTAGAATATCGGCCTGTCACGCCGAGGGTCGCGGGTTCGAGTCCCGTCCGCTGCGCCATTTATCTTTTTTCCTGAGATCAAGATATTTGGAAGTATAGGAATTTGAAAGAGAATTTTGTTTTCTTTTATCTTCTGATAAAGTAATATTGTGATGATCCTCACTCAGGGCGCTTAGCTCAGTTGGTAGAGCGTCTGCCTTACAAGCAGAATGTCGGCGGTTCGATCCCGTCAGCGCCCACCATATACAACGCAGCGGTAGTTCAGTTGGTTAGAATATCGGCCTGTCACGCCGAGGGTCGCGGGTTCGAGTCCCGTCCGCTGCGCCATTTATCTTTTTTCCTGAGATCAAGATATTTGGAACTGTAAGAATTCAAAGTTTTTGATTTTTAAAGATCAAATATTATATGCTTTGTATAGCTTATCCCCATCTTTAGGATAGAACTTAAAATTAAATCATCGATTTTCTATAGGTTCAAACAGAGTTAACAACTTTGTTCATCCTCGCTCAGGGCGCTTAGCTCAGTTGGTAGAGCGTCTGCCTTACAAGCAGAATGTCGGCGGTTCGATCCCGTCAGCGCCCACCATGTTTTCCGATCTAGTTATTTGTTTAGAACTTCTATATAATATATAAGCATAAGTATTTTAAGAATAAATTTTCAATGAGAAATCCATATCAACGTAAAGCTGCGTCCGCAACTCAAAAAAACTCAGTACAAACTCTAGATCAATACAAACATTTTGTGGAAACGATTGTTTCACAAACTAAGGTTTTTGTACTTTATGATGATGGTTGGGCTTTATGTGCATCACCTACCGGGCAACAGTCTTTAGCCGTTTGGCAAAGCCGAAATTCGGCACAAATTTTGATTAAAGATAACTGGAGCCGTTATGCGGTTCAAGAAATTGAACTCATTGTTTTTATTGAACAGATGATTCCTTTTATTAAACAAAATAATACTGCGATTTCTATAAATTTAACCCCAGAAGGGCAAAATATTTTAGTTTCAACAAATAAATTTCTACTTGATATAAAGAATTATTTATATCGAATGTATACGACTCAACCAGAACTATTTCAAAACAATAAGCGCTTGCCTTTACCACGTAAAATTCGCTTACATTAGTAAAGTCGTATACATAATCAACGTGATTGCGTTGTGCATTTTAATATTCGCCTAAAATCCAACCACTGATATAGGCAAAATACTCTCTTAACCATGCGTTATAGCGTGTCGTGAGTGGGGTTTCAGCGCCTACTGTAATGAAATTGTGATAGCCTTGTTTTCTTGCGATTGCTGCGGCACGTAAAGTATGAAAATCACTGGTGACAATTGCAATTTTAGAATTTAAAGTCAAATCATGTTCTTTTAAAATCGCTTGGCTATTTTTAAGATTTAAGTCAGTACTGGTGCTTTTATTTTCTTGTAAGATTCTACTGGCTTTGATTTGCAGATTTTCTTGTAAATATTGCGACATAATTTCTGCTTCAGTTTTTTCTTCACCAAAATCTAAACCACCACTGACAATGATCCAAGCCTGTGACTGTTGTTTGGCAATTTTACCCGCTTGATCTAAACGTTTTGCAAGAGTCGGTGAGGCTTTTCCTTGGGTAATGCCACTGCCTAACACAATAATTGCTTGTAGATTATTTTCTGCTGTATTTTGTTGGGATTTTAAGTGGATATAACCAAAGAAGCCGATTAAGCTGACAGACCAAAGCGTAAATAGAACCCATCCTAAACGCCAGATTTTCTTTAACTTTAAGTGTTGTGCTAAATACTGCTGAATGTGTTGGCTCCATAGCGCTGTAGTGATAAAGACTAAGCCAATCAGCAAAGGGAGTATTGTTCCTAAGTGGATTTTTTTATATAAAATTAAAATAAATCCATCGAGGAATAAGACAAATCCCAGCAAAAAAAAGACAATGCGGAAGAGTTTATTGTTATTCATGGGTGAAAACAAATCATTAAAAATTAGTCTAATTCTAAACGAAATCTGTGCATTTATTATATATGAATCAAAAAAAACCGAGCAATTGAACTCGGTTTTGGTGGGTAAATTTATTCAATAGCCCCTAATAAACATCACGACGATAACGACCATCTAAACGTAATTGTTCAACTGTGTCTTCTCCAAGGATATCAATTAAAGCGAGATCAACATCAGTCGCCATACCATTGATACTGCCACAGACATAGATCACCGCATCATTGGTAACCCATTTTTTCAGTTCTTCGGCATGATCACGCAGTTTATGATGTACATAAATTTTTTCAGCTTGATCACGAGAGAAAGCTAAATCAATACGTTTTAGCATTGCTGTATTTTGCCAAGCTTGAATTGTATCTTTAAAGAAATAATCGTTTGCTTGTTGGCGTTCACCAAAAATCAACCAGTTTTCAGTATAGTCCATACGGACACGGGCATGAATCAAACTCATTAATCCAGCAATTCCTGTACCATTTCCAATGCAAATAATCGGACGGTTATCCGTAATTAAATGGAATGATTCATTATTACGAATTCTCAACGCAATTTTATCACGTAATTGAACATGTTCCGTCAGCCAACCAGAGCCTAGACCAAGTTCACCTTGAGCATTCAGTTGCTGGCGAACTACTAAACGCAATACTTGCTGACTTGGAATACTGGCAATCGAATACTCACGAGTAGGTAGTGTAGGGAGTTGTTCTAGTAAATGCTGCATGTTGGCAAAAGGTTCAACATCAACCGTTAAATCGCGATCCCAAAGTGCTTCTTGAATACTTTGCTCGAGTGAATCCACGGTTGTATCTGCATGAACTTGATATTTATTTAAAAACAATTGAATACGTTCAGGACTATTCCCAGTTTGAATTTCTGCAATATCGCCAGCTTGCCAATCCGTATCATAGCTTGTTTGTAATTCAAGATTAAATGCGGGTGCGCCTAAGCTGTTTGGATTGAGTAATTCTCGTTTTGTTAGACGCCATTGATCAAATACTTTATCAATAGACATTGTTTGTAGATCGAGTTTTGTGGCTTTTGCTAAAGCATCATTCCAATGTTGGATATCTGCATTATTACCATTGTTGACTTCAAGCGTAGCAAACAATTGTTGCGCGCCAGAATGTTTTAACCATGCATCTATGCGATGCCCAAAGCTACAATAGGTCTCAGGATAGTCTTGTGAACCCAATGCTAGAACCGCATATTTCAAATGCGAAAGATCCAATGATGTAGCCATAAGCTTTTTCTCAAAGTGCGAGGCTAAGTCAGGTGCTTCACCTGTACCATAGGTACTTGCAATCAAGAGAATTTGTTTGGCTTGCTTGAGGTCATCTTCAGAGAGTTGTTGTACAGCTTTTACTGCTGTTGGCTGATGGGCTTCTTGCAGACTGGTTGAGGTGCGCCATGCCAATTGCTCAGACATTCCTGTTTGAGAGGCATAAGCAATTAACCAAGGTGTTGCGTTGGGATCAATTTGAATCGCTGAACCAGATTGTTTTGCAGCAAGGGTGAGTCGCTTTTGCTTACGACGTTTTAAATACAGCATCCATCCAGTAACAAAAAATAATGGCATTGCCAATGCTGCAAGCATTGCGATGAATTGAAAAACTGGGCCAAAGAAACTACCACGGTGCACAGGGAGCATACTTCCCATGATTTTTTCATTGAGTGGTTTACTTTCGTATAAGTCTAATTTTTCAATTTGTGCAGTTTGATAGTTATAGGTTGCTTTGTTTCGTGCACGCTCATGTTGTGGAATAGCATCAACAAAGGTGAGTTCAACTTTACCATCTGGCTTTTTAGGAATCGAAACAGTTAGTGTCGAATAGTCACGTTTAATTTGAGCATTAAACCCATTCCATGTTTGAGTAAGTACATGTTGAATTTGTTCTGGTTTTAAACCTTCTTTATTCTCATGCTTATTTTCACGGCCTGATTGTGCTTGATGACCTGCCGTTGGATTTTGCTTTTCGCCATGTTGTTGTTGAGGATTGCCAGAAGCTCCTTGACGTCCTTGACCTTCTCCACCGCGTACCGCTTGCATTTCAGGCTGAGGTCGTTCAACCCCCATTACTTTAAACATACCATTACGCCACCAGTCATACGACCAATACAGCCCTGTACATGCTAAAAGTAAATAAAAGATCACCACCCATGTTCCGACAACAGCATGTAGATCCCAAAGGAAATTACGACCTTTGAGTTTAGGCTTAATGGCAAACCATTGTTTAAAAGAATGCTTTTTCGGCCAGCGTAAATAGAGCCCACTGAGTACAAAGAAAATTAACATCAAGGTACTGGCACCAGTAATTTGTTTACCGACTTCACCCACAGTTAAGTTACGATGTAATTGCTGTATAAATTGAAAAAAATCTTTGCCTTTCACTTCAGGAAGAACTTCGGCCGTATAAGGGTTTACCATCATGGTATAACCTCTACGTGCGCCTTCTTTGACAATATTAATATTTGAAGCTTCTTCAGCGGCTTTCGCAACCGTAATACTGTTGATCTTCATTTCAGGGTTTTGGGTTTGGAAATGCTGATAAATTTCAGCAGGCGTGAGTTTTGCCTGATTTTCAACTTTTACCGTGTAGCTATCTGGGTTTAACCATCTTTGAATAGGTTGTTCATAAGAATAGATTGCACCAGTCACTCCCATAATTGAGAGAATTAAACCAGCTGTAATCCCTAGAAACCAGTGAATTTGAAAAAAAGTCTTTTTAAACATGGCAATGCAAAGGGCAGAATATTTTGATAGCAAATTATAGCTGAATAAATCGGAGAGATAATGAATTTTGCAGATAATATTTATTCTCATTATCATTTTTATTAAAATAGCGAAGTACAAAAAAACCTCCAAAAATGGAGGTCTTTTAAAATTTTAAATTAAAGTGTCTTGGGTTCACCAACAACTTCTTTTAAATGTTTACGCAGTGTTTCAAAGGGGAAATTCTTGCTATTCATACGTTTAGGTAGAATATATGCGCCTTGTTGGCCTTTTACTTTAAAGTTTACCAGTAAGAATTCAGGGGTGTTGTACCATTCATAAATGTCTTTCCAAGCGACTGTTCCAACACCTTCTTGTACACCCATTTGTTGACGCATCACAATACCGCTTGGCTGTACACCTAATTTTACACCTTTGATTTCCTGAACTGGAAATTCATTCATCTTGCGTTTTACATACCATTCAAGACCGAACTTGCGAACCAAAAGATAGATGGCAACTGCAGCAAGAACCACCCAAAAAATAATGGTTGAATAGTTTTTAATTAAAGCGATGCCAAGTAATGAGAGTATGACTGCTACACCCATGATTGCCCAAGCTTTAATCCCAATTTTATTGGTACTACGCCAAATTGCAAGTTGAGCGCCGCGTTGTTCGGCTTCCGAAACTTCGTACGGAACAGGTTGTAAGGTATAAGCGTAAATATTCTTGGCAGTCATAGTGTCAGTAATGTATGTAAATCTAGTCAGAGTTTAGCACTAAATCTCAAGATTTAGTGCACCTATTGTACCAAATAACGATGCAATTTTGATGCAGATTTATAAAGAAGCCAATTCAGTAGATTGATCATCTCGTTCATGGCTTAAATTCTGTTTCAAGCTACTCAGTTGCTTTAAAATACTGAACATTAATGACAATTGTTGAAGAATAATGAGTGATTTAGAGTCTTCTGACTCGGATTGGCTTAAACGGGCACGAATGGCTTTCAACATATTATGTGCGGTTAAATCAGGCATTTCATCCCGTAATAAAGCCCCAGAGATATCATCTAAAGCTTGATCCAATAGATTAAGTACCTGTTGGTCTTTCACTTGCTCACGATGTGCACCGAGTGCTGCGATATAGCTAAGAAAGGTATGATTTAGACATAAGAACTCAAAAGCTAAGCTTTTTTGACTTGGGTCAAAATCTGGTTCAGTGGCAAGGGTTGAAATCAGTGAGGCAACATCTGCATCGCGATTATGCGCAGCACGACGAACAATTCGATAATCTAAACTATTGTTGCGTCCCTGATGATATTGAACGACAACGTTTGCCAAATAATTGCATTGAGCTTCCAGTGAGCGTTGAATGGTGCGGGGTAAACGACGGAACTTCCAGTCAGGGAAAATAAAACTGACACCGAACCAGGCGAGGGCACAGCCAATAACAGTGTCGATCATACGGGGCAGAGCGGCTTCATACCCCAATCCGTCCAAGTTGAAATTGATCAATGCCATGATGGTAATAAAGGCTGTGGCTTGGGCATATTGTTTACTGCGTAAATCAAAAAACAATACACCACTGAGTACGAGTAATAAGAGTTGTCCTTCAATAGATGGCACAAAATACAAAATCATATAACCTAAAATAATACCACCCAATGTTCCAATAATCCGTAATCTCAAACGACGCTTGGTGGCGTTAAAGTTCGGTTGACTGACAAACAGCGCGGTTAATAGAATCCAGTAACCGTATTCAATATTGGTGAGTTGCACAAAAACGTAGCCAATAAACAAAACAATCGAAACGCGAATTGCATGTCTAAAAAGTACAGACTCGGGGGTTAAATTTTGTTTGATTCGAATGGCAATATCATCCCAACCTTTGAGGTCATCATCTTTGAGTTGGTTTTCAAAATTTTTACTTTGATCGTATTTTATATGTCGTTCAGTTTCGAGATTTTGTAATTGTGCATCAATCGACTTTAAGTTTTGATAAAGCGCAAACAGTGAATTGACCCAAATTAAGTCATAATTTTCTTCTTTTTTGAGTTTATCCAGCGAGTATCTGAGGTTTTTAAAAGCATGCTCAAAACGGACATTATGCTGGTAGGTGGTACGGTGTAAGATACTATCGCTTAGATCCTTGCAGGCTTTGCCTTGCAGCGCTAAAATGCGTTGAAAACGAAATAACACATCACTATGTTCAAACATTTTGGCCAGCTTTTGATAATCAATATGTGCTGAATCGGCCCGTTCATGAATATCTTGTGCAACAAAGTAATATTGTAAACTACGACGCGTATCTCGTTGACCTCGGTCACCCTTTAAACGCGTCAACAAGGCAGTACGCATATCATTAAAAATGCTGATGAGCTGCCCATTTTCCATAGACAAACTAATCATACTGTCTTGATAGCTGGTTGGTGTCATATCGACATCAAACAAATTGGATTTGGAAAATAGAAAATTACCTAATGATGAAAAACATTGAGACAATTTGTCTTGAACTTGCCGTACAGGGAACAGTAAAAAACTGATGGTTGAAATAAGCCCATACCAAATTGCACCAACCACCAATAGACTTGGCTGGATATACCATTGATCAAATAAATGCACCCCAAGCATAGAATACACAGAAACCACCAAACAGCCATAAGAAATGGTGGCATAGCGACGTCCCAAGGAACCCAATAAAATCCAACCGATACAAGAAACAATCAAACCTAAGGCAAACAGAATAGGGTAAGGAAAGAGCAGGCTCACTGAGGCAGCGGTGATAAAGAATCCAATATAGGTATAGATCAAATTCATGATACGTACAGAGAAGCGATCGTCTATATCACTGAGACCTGCTGCAACCACACCTAATGTAAGAGGAATAGTCATTAACTGCTGCCCCAACAGATAAGGTACAAATGCAGTCCCTGTAAAGGCAATGATCATTCTCAAGTTATACATGAAACTTGTGTTGTAGGTTGCTTTTCTGAGTTTTAACAGCCAAGTGTTCAAAGGAAATCCTTGTTAAATCAATAGGGTGTTATTTACTTGGGCAATGCGATTTGGCTTATATGGCTTTTCACTTATCTTTGTGACAAATCATACAATGGACAGTGTAAACTTGTCTGCAACATTCCTTATCAAATTATAAACCATCTATGTCTGAAAAAAACGTTGGTCAGCAGTATTCAACGGGCTGGATTATGCTTTTGGCTTTATTTACCTCTTTGGGCCCATTATCCATTGATATGTATTTGCCGGCATTGCCACAAATGGCGCAAGATTTTAATGTGACGACCCAGCAGATCGCCAATACCTTGCCGGCGTATTTTTTTGGTCTTGCTGTTGGTCAATTGATTTATGGACCAATCAGTGACCGTATCGGGCGTAAGAAACCGCTTTATTTTGGTATGACCTTGTTTGCTTTTGCTAGCTTGTTGTGTGTTTTAGCACCTGATCATTGGTCGTTGATTGCCGCACGTGTTTTACAAGCCTTAGGGGGCTGTGTGGGGGTGGTGATGGCACGGGCTGCAATTCGAGACCGTTTAGATGTGCAAGGTTCGGCGCAAGCTTTTTCCAGTATGATGATTGTGATGGGGATTGCCCCAATTCTTGCTCCAACCTTGGGTGCAGTCATTCTACAATTCTTTAGTTGGCAAAGTGTGTTTATCGCTTTGTTTATAATTGGATTATTTTGCTTGTTTTGTGTACATTTTTTCTTTAAAGAAACACTAGAATCAGAACGCAGGTTGCATCTCAATTTTAAACAAGTTTTTATCCTCTATGCTTCTATTTTTAAAGACCGAAGCTTTCGTTTTCCAATGTTGGCAGGTTGTTTTACCGGAGCAGCATTATTTTGTTATATCAGTTCCGCAGCAGCAGTGTTGATGGATGGCTATCATTTAACTCAGCAACAGTTTGCTATTGCCTTTGGTTTTAATGCTTTCGGTATTATTTTGCTGTCTTCTATCAATAAGCATTTAGCCAACCGACTCTCGGTGATTCTACGTTTAAAAATTGGTGGTGTGATTCAAGTAATAGGTGGGCTGATTGTTGTCTATGCAGGTTTCATGTCTATTGCGCCACTGGCGATTGTGATGTTGGGTTTATTCCTTACGGTTTCAGGTATTGGTTTTACTGGGCCGAATGCGATGGCATTAGCGATGTCTGGACAAGGCTCAAGAGCAGGAACTGCAAGTGCAATTATGGGCAGTATGCAGTTTGCTTGTGGTCTATTGGGTGGTGTTATATTGAATTTTCTCGTATGGAATCATTTATTGAATATGGGAATTTTGATGTTGGCTTTTACAGTCGCTGGGTTTATGGCGATTTTAAAAGTGGCTCAACAGTTCAAAATGAAGCAAACTTCACATTGAGCAGATGTTTAACCAGAGATTGTCTTACTTATTGACAATACAAAAAAGTGAAAATTGTTTTATCAACTACAAGGTGATTTATACATTTTTATTGAGGCATGATTTTAATTGCAAGTTTTAAAATTTTTTTGTCTTAGAACGAGTACACAAAGCACATGTAAGTTTTATCAGCAGAAACGCTAGAAACATAAACGCCAGAAAAACAAAAGCCGACGATTCGAGTGATGAGTAAATCGTCGGCCAAAATACTTCGTTATAAAGATTCAGGCTGCTAAGTTGAATCTTAAGAAGCATAAGTTTTTAGTTTCTCTGAGAGAAGGTCTCCAAATTTTTTTGCGGATGCCGTGCAATCAATTTGGTTGCTGCAGACCTTATACTTATATAACGACAACAGTTTCAAATTGGTTGACAAGAAAATGAAAAAAAGTTGAAAAAAAATTATAATATTGTTCTTTATGCAATCAAGGCTGTATTCATGGTGTCTTTAAACAAATATTTTTTGTGGTTTTTGCTGCTTTGTTTAGTCTTGACCATGGTTGCAGGTGTATTGGCTGCATTATTGCCCAATGAAATTGCTGGCGTTTTAACCGCAATACCTTATTTGATTGCGATGATTATCGTGTTATATCGTTTTCTCAAACAACAACGCCGTGCGCCTACAGACCAAGAGCGTAAAAAACTGACCCTTGGTTATACTGCAATATTTTGGGGCTATAATTTACTTGGGGTATTTGCGGGTGTTTGGTTTTTTTCTCAGAATGATCCAGAAGTGTTGAAAACCTTTGTGATGTATCTGCAAAATACTCAATTTTTGCTCACTGCATTGATCATGTTGCTGATGTTAGCAATCCCTTTATATTTAATTACCTATTGGTTTTATGGAAAGCAAGCGCAGCGTATGGCAGCTAAAATGTTTGGTCAATGAGCTATTTAAATTGTTGACTTTACTTTGAGAAATCAAAGTCATTGATGAAATTTGTATTAATACAAATAAGTAAAAAATAAATCTTATTTTTAAGCTATGGATATGCTGTTAGTGTACGAACATATCCATAAATTCGCGTAATTCTTGAATGGCAATTTCAATGTCTGTTGTTAACCACGTCG
The DNA here is from genome assembly GCF_037152175.1 of Acinetobacter sp. AS167. Taxonomy (NCBI): domain Bacteria; kingdom Pseudomonadati; phylum Pseudomonadota; class Gammaproteobacteria; order Moraxellales; family Moraxellaceae; genus Acinetobacter; species Acinetobacter sp. AS167. The sequence goes on along the minus strand of NZ_JBBCMP010000002.1, from coordinate 650,529 downwards.
GTTCAAAGATCCCTGCATAATGTTCTAAACGATCTTGAGGTACAACAAGTCGTATAGGGCAGTCTTCTTCAAGTAAACGCCATGGCACGATTGGAACTTCGTTATCCAGAAATGGCACAATATTGCGAATATCAATAATCATGGCATTGATACATTCTGGGAATGGCATAACTGATAATTCATCTGTACGGCGACGGAAATACTCCAAATCGCCCCATTTTAGAATATAACTTGGCTTATTAAATTCAATAATTCCAATGAGATGATCATCTCTTGAGGTATGTGTGAAGCATTGATGAGTGACATCAGTGTCCAAGTCCAACTCGACACTTTGTCGTTGATAAGCCATATCTACAATAGCCAAAAAATGGGGTACATATTATAGCTCATTTATCTTTCAAGAACTGCCCGAATTAAAATTTACTTTTGCTTAAAATATTTTTACACACAGATCACAAATAGCCTGTTAGTATAAAAATACATCAATTGATGGAGGTGGACGTCATGAAACACGATTTCAATAAACCATCTTATGTAACAAGTACTGAAGATATAACGCATAAGAATCGCTTACCCATTTATATGCTAATTCTTGTGGGGCTATTTCTCGTTTCCTTGCTTGTTTACATGATCGCTGACTGGCTTTAATTTTTATTTATCACATATAAATAAAATATTCATAAGACAAGACTCTAGCTTTAAAGCTGGAGTTTTTTATTTTTTGCATGCTTTTGTTGTATTTATGCAGTTAAATTTGCTCGTTATATAAGCAATAGATAAAGTAGAAGAGTAATTCATCAAGTATTCAATTCAAATAAAGAATGTTGCTTAAAGTCATTTGAGCACGCTCATATTGCTATAAATCTATAACTTGAGGGAATAAAAATGAATGAAATTTTACAAACAAGGGGTCGATTTGATGCCATGTATTATTGGGATCAATTCCATCCGATTCTTGCTGCTGTAGCCATCCTTATTGTTGGATGGATTATTGCACTTATTGTTGCAGCAGGAATTAAAAAAATCCTAGAAAAATTAGGTACAAATACAAAATTATCTTCCGCAACAGGTCATCGTTCAAATATTGAAAATATTCTTTCACGAATTATTTTTTGGGTCGTGATGGTGATTGCTGTGATTGGTGCATTAAATGTGCTTAATCTTACCAGCGTAAGTAGCCCATTCAGTTTGATGATTCAGCAATTCTTATTATTTATTCCACAATTACTTGCTGCTGTAGCTATTGGATTTATTGGTTGGATTGTAGCAAATCTGGTTAAAGTTGGTTTAAAAAAAGCGTTGGATCGTACTCAGCTTGATGAAAAATTAAGTGCAGATGTGGGAGTGAGCCCGATCAGCCAAAATATCGCTGATATTGTTTATTGGCTCATTTTATTACTATTCTTACCAATTGTTTTGTCAATTCTAGGTTTACAAGGTTTATTGCTTCCAGTGCAGAATATGTTGACTGAAGCAGTCTCTTATATTCCAAATATTTTCATTGCGGGTGTAATCGTCTTTGTAGGCTATATCTTGGCAAAAATCCTACGAGGGATTGTCGAAGGTTTAATCAACAGTTTAAATTTACAAACCCAAATTGAAAAGGTAGGACTATTTAAAAACTCAAATCAAGGTTTAGCTAAGTTTTTAGGTTCTTTTGTTTTCGCAATTGTCATGATTACTGCTTTAATTGTGGCATTTGAAGCACTTGGTATACAAGCTATTTCACAGCCGGCAACCGCTATGCTGGGTGAAATCATGTATGCGATTCCACATATTATTGCAGCTGGATTAATTTTAATTGTGGCTTATGTGGTGTCTCGTTTTGTGGGGCGTTTGGTTTCAGAAGTTGTTGCTGGAACAGGTGTTGATGAGATTCCTGCAAAATTAGATTTGCAACGCTTTTTGGGTGACACTAAAGTTTCTTGTATCATTGGTTATCTGATTGTTTTCTTTACCATGTTATTTGCAGTTTCCGAAGCGGCAAATCGACTTGGATTTGAACAAGTCAGTCATTTGATCTCCATGTTTATTTACTTTGGTGCCAACATTTTGTTAGGCGCAGTAATTTTGGTGATTGGTTTTTGGTTGGCCAATATCGTGGCGAATGTGGTACAGCGTGGTGAGTACAATAGCTCAAGATGGTTAGGCAACTTGGTTCGGGTTTTGATCATGGGCTTGGTTATCGCAATGGGCTTAAAAGCTATGGGAATTGCTGACTCGATTGTTAACCTTGCATTTGGTTTAACCTTGGGTTCTGTTGCGGTTGCTTTTGCATTGGCTTTTGGTCTAGGTGGCCGTCAACCTGCAGAACGCGTTTTAACCGATTTAATTGATAAAGCCAAGAAAGAGGCAAATCAGCCGAATCCTTTAAAGCAAGAAAATACTTATTCATCACAGCCAAGTAGTACAGATGCTACGCAAGTAACAGCAGATACTCCTACGATTGAAAATGAGTACAAATCACTTACTGATTCGCTCAAACAGGATAAAGATGACCCGAATTAACATTTAAATTCTTTTAAAGATCGATCAGGATTGATGCTTGATCGATCTTTTTATTTTTAGGGCAAAAGTGAGAGGAAAATAAAGATGTCAAAGAAAAAGCCAAATAATTTTATTGCGCCGATTGTGATTGCAGGAATCACTGTAGGTTTTTTAGCAAGTGCTTATAAATTTGTATTTGCAAAACCCAAAAAGCAACCATCAGAAATCGTTAAGCAACAACATGAATCTCAAAACAAATCTCAAGAGTGATTGTATTTGCAACGCATGAATTTTATCGGCTTTTTTAAAGAAAATAGATAGACATCAGATGATTTATTGTCTAAATTTGATGGATAAATATGTAGGCGATATAAAATTTATATATCTGATAAATATCATTTTCAAAGGAATTGAAATGAAGATAATCTTTTTTTTAAACAAAATTCATCAGTCGTTATTTGCAAAAAACAATGATCTAAAGTCGATGGACTTGGCGATTCAACGGGTGACGCAGAAGCAGCAAATCCAAAGCCATCTTATTTTATTTAAAACAGATTATTTAGAATAAGCTTTCTATTGATCACTTTAGATTAAACATATTCTGAAGCGGCATGTGCTGAAGCCCATGCCCACTGAAAATTAAAACCGCCTAAATGACCTGTCACATCTAATATCTCACCAATAAAAAATAAACCTTTTTGTTTTTTACTTTCCATGGTTTTTGATGAAACTTCAGCGGTGTTGACACCACCTAAAGTGACTTCTGCAGTACGATAACCTTCAGTGCCAGAAGGCTTAACTTCAAATTGCTGTAATTTATTGGCTATATTTTCTAGTTTTTCATCACTTAATTGTCCAATCGCCGTTTCAGCCCACTCGGACCAAATGAGATTTTGGAGTTCAATCACCACACTTTTAGGTAGATGTTCAGTCAGTAAGGTTCTGATTAACACCTTCGGTTGGCTTTGCTTTTTGCGCTTTAAAAAATCAAACAGCTCAAGACTTGGTAGAAAGTTAATGTGGAATGCTTGTCCTGCATGCCAATAATTTGAAAGTTGTAATGAGCTTGGTCCGCTTAAGCCACGATGTGTAAACAACAACGCTTCAGTAAATGCAATTAGCTCGTTAGAAAGCGTGGCTTCAACCGCATTCCCGCTTAAACGAGTCGTAACTTCTTTAAATTGATCTGAAAAAGTGAAGGGAACTAAACCTGCGCGTGTAGGATAGATATGATGCCCAAATTGTTTGGCAATTTCATAGCCGATGCCAGAGCCACCCAATGTTGGTATAGATAAGCCACCTGAGGCAACAACAACAGATTCAGCTTGAAAATAGCCTAAATTGGTGGCGACTTGAAAAGTCTGATCGTCAACGGTATTTATCGCTTTGACTTCACAACTAGTTTTGATCTCAACACGATGTGTTTTTTCACATTCGTTGAGCAGCATGCTTAAGATTTCTTTTGCGCCATTTAAGGTAAACAGTTGTCCATGTTTGCGTTCTTCGTAGTCAATGCCATATTCACAGACCATTCCAATAAAGTCCCAATTGGTATAACGCGTCAGGGCAGAGATGACAAAATGTGGGTTATGTGAAATAAAATTTTCAGGCTCGACATAAAGATTGGTGAAGTTGCATTTACCACCACCTGACATGAGGATTTTTTTACCAATTTTATTGGCTTTCTCAACCACTAAGACTTTACGACCACGGGCAGCTGCTTTTGCCGCAAGCATTAAACCTGAAGCACCTGCGCCGAGGACAATCACATCATATTGGTTAGAAGACATATTACACTCATGGAATCTTTGAGCATGGGATTATAGACAAATTTAAATTAATTTTCAGGACAAATATAAACTGATGTGATTCAGCTACGTCCTTGCAAACCACCACTATGCAGGATCAAAATTTTTGAATTTTCTTTAAAGTAACCTTTTGAAATCAAATCAAAAACTCCATAAAACATTTTTCCAGTATAAATCTGTTCAAGCGGAATGCGATATTGCTGCTCAAAGTTATTTATAAAGCTAAGTAATTCATCATTGGTTTTGGCATAACCTCCAAAACAATAATCATCCAATATTTGCCAATTTTTTTTATGAGTGAGTTGACTGATATCTTGTTGTAAAAAATCACCTTTAAGTGCTGAAAATCCTAAAATTTCCTGCTGCGGTGAACTTGCGTTAATCAGACCGGTCATTGTGCCACCTGTTCCTACCGCACAGCAAATTACATCATAATGATTTAAATCTTTTATAGTTAAAATTTCCTGACAACCTTGTATAGCAAGCTCATTGGTTCCACCTTCAGGAATAATATAAGTGTTCGGATAATGTTGGGTTAATTCATCTATCCAGTCATGATTATTTTTTTGCCTATATTTTTCACGTGAAACAAAAACTAGCTGCATACCCAATTGTTGTGCTGTTGTCAGTGTCGGGTTGAGCGGTTTATGCGCTAACTCCTCACCCCTAATTATGCCGATGCTTTTAAATCCAAATAACTGTGCTGCATATGCTGTTGCAGCGATATGATTGGAATAAGCACCACCGAAAGTCAGAATCTGTTTTAGGCCAAGCTGACGTGCTTCAATCAAATTATATTTGAGTTTAAAAAATTTATTGCCAGAAATTTGTGGATGGATTAGATCAAGCCGTTTAACTATAAGTTGAACAGATCCAGCAACATCTAAATTTTGGTAGGGAATAGCTTGGGCAATATGATCAAACATGCTGATTTTTAACTGAATGGGGTTATATGAATCGCTTTGAATTAAGCCTGTTCAAGATATTCTAATCAAACCTGTAAAACAAGACAGGTTTGATTTAGTTTCATCCCTATATGCGTTTTTCAATCTCTAGGTTTTTAACTCAAGCTTTTCAATTAGGCGGATCATGGAGTGCTGGTATCTACGGAAGTCACTACAGACATCCCTGGTCGTAAAAATTCTAAACCTTTCTGATTGGGATCAATCGCGATTCGCACAGAAATACGCTGCACGACCTTGGTAAAATTACCTGTGGTATTGTCAGGTTTAAGTACACTAAACTCAGCACCAGCAGCAGGAGAAATCTGTTCAATACGGCCAGTAAATTTTTGATGTTTCATGGCATCTACTGTAAATGATGCTTTTTGTCCGATGTGCATATCGGCAATTTGTGTTTCTTTGAAATTGGCAATCACCCATGTTTGTTGTGGAATCAGATACATTAACTGGGTTCCAGCTGCAACATATTGTCCCACACGAGGGCTAACTTCGCCCAACTGCCCATCCATTGGTGCCGTAATCAGGCTGTAATCCTTTGTCGTTACCGCTTGATCAAATTGTGCCTTGGCATTGGTGACTTGTGCTTTTAAGCCCGATTGAGCCACTTGTGCTGTTTTTAATGCTTCTTGAGCAACCAATACATTGGCTTCAGCTTGTTTGAGTAAGGCTAAATTATTTTTTACATCCGCAGCCGCTTTGTCTTGCTCTGTTTTGGAGGTTGCACCACTATTTCCCAATTGTTGATAACGATTGAGCTGTGCTGTTGAAAGTTCATAACTTGCTTTGGCTTGTTCAACTTTGGCTTGTGCAGCCACAATGTCCGCTTTACGTTGTTCAATAGTTTGGGTTTGATTGGCTAAAGTGGTGTTGGCTTGATCAACTCCAGCTTCAGCCTGAGTCACTTTTTGATCATAGGTTGTAGTATCAATATGCATTAACGGCTGACCCTTTTTGACATGGTCAAAATCAGTCACCAACACATCTTTGACATAACCATTAATTTGAGAAGATAAAACTGTGGTTCTGCCTTTGATATAACTATTGTCGGTGGATTCTATGGTGCTATCAAAAGGACCAATTTTCCAAGCGCGCATAATCACAGCAATTCCCACTAACAAGACCAAGAGCATCAACAGCAATGTTCTTTTCGCTGTTGGAATAAGCTTACTGGATGGTGGTGGCGCTGCTGCTGTTGCAGGTGCTTGTGGTGGTGTAACTGCTGTTTGCTCTGTTGGTTTTTGATCTTGCGACATAAGAATTCTCAAATATTTTTTAATACATAGCGTGACATCATGGATCATCTGATCTAGAAATAGCCTGAGATCTGTCTAACTGCTATTGAGGAGCTGTTGCTGTTTTTTGAGTTGATAGCGTGTCCAAGCAATATTAAAGCTACTCCAAATCAACAGTAAAATGGCGAAAATTCCATTTAATGCAATCACATCATTATAGGCACGCACTTGCGCTTCTCGTGTCACAATCTGGTTTAAATTGCGATAAGCTTGGTTCTGTTCAAGTGCTACATCTAAAGTATATTTATTGGCTGCTTGCTGATAGGCTGCAAGTCGTTGTACCACCAATGGATCAGTTGGTGACAAGTCACTGACAATTTCAGCCCGATAATTTTGGGTGCGTAATTGTTGATAGGTTGAAAAAAATGAATTTCCAATTAAACCACCAAAGCTTTGTGTTGCAGAGAACAACACCACAAAAGTGACCATGTGTGATGGGCCTTTTTGTAAGGCATTAATAATCCCTGTCAGCAATAATGGTCCAATAAACATACCACTGGCAAAGCCAACGATAAATTGGCTGCGGTAAAAATTTTCTGGTCGTACATCATTGGTGAGGTGATAGTCTAGAGCGCAGGCAATAAGAACCAAGACCACAGCACCGACCAAGTGCCATGAGATGCGTTCTCTTTTAAAGGTCATGGCGCTAAAAACCGTGCCGAGCACAATGCCAAGAAAAATTACGCTATACAAGGTAACGAACTGATCAGGTCCCATGCCCATAGTTTTTAAAAAGTTAACAGCCGCATAACTTTGCTCAGACATAAGCAAACGAATTGCCAATGCACCAAACACAAACTTAAGTGTGGTGGCTGAGCCTAGCCAACGAGTGATGATAAGTGGATTGACACGGTAATGTTCATAAGTCAGTCCTATAATAATAAGACTGAATCCAGCAATTAAGGCATAACCTAACCATTTGACTTCAAACCACCAAAGGATTGGGCCTTGGGTCAAGACGATACATAGCAGCGCAAAACCGGGTGCAAGTAAGGCAAAAGTGAAAAAATCCTGTTTTTCAAAGACTTCGATTCTTAAGCTGCGTGGCAGTTTTAAAGAAACCACCATTGCCAAACAACATATCGCTAAACCTAACTCAAAGGTATAGAGCACAATCCAGTCATTTACATCGACCAGAGATGGGGAAATGATCCATGCTAGTGGAATACCCAATTGCTGAAAGCCCAGTGCGAGATAAATTCCTCGCCCAAAGTTTTCTCGTTTAAAGGCCTGCATGATGTAATACATGCCTAAAGAACTAAGAGGGGCAGCAACTAAACCACTGATCACACGGACAAATAATGCCATTTCAAAGGTATGCACAAAGATATGCAGCAGCAATACACAAATAAAAAGCACTAAACCAATTTCAGAAAAAAGCCGTAATCCATATTGTTGTCGAGCTTTAAACAGAATCATGTTGGAACTAATATTTGCCATCACATAAGCTGCGGGAATCCATGCGGCTTCTGAAGGCGTTAGCGAGTATTCACCCTGAATAAGTGGTAAATTTGCGGTAATAAAACCATTACTTAAACTGCCTGAAATGGCAACAAACAGACCAATAAAAAAATAAATCAGTTTTTTATGTGTTGGATGAGCGATAGCCGCAGGCGAACCTGGTAAGGTTGGACGCTCTTCAGGTGTCCAATCTGGAGCGGGTTCAAGTAAACGTGGCGATTTATCCATAACTGCCTCAATTACGCCTTGATGCCATCAATTAGTAAGTCGACTGCCCGTGCGGCCAGTTGAACTTGCTCTTCATCGGTTAATCCTTGAAAGGAAGCTCTTAGAATACCCGTAATCAGCGCATAATCTTTTGGGGTGAGATCTGGTCGGCAAATATGATGGTTAATGGCTTGATCAATCAGCGGTTGAAGAATTGCATCACGCCGTTGGTAAATATCCACCATACTTGGGTCATTACGATCAATCACGCGCCAATATTCCATCAATGCGGTGAGATAAGGCAGATTCTCGACATGGTTGCGAATTAACCGAATCAAACCATCAGGATATTCTGAAAAGCTTTTTGCACGTTCATCTAGACGAGTTAATGTTTGTTCCATTAAGGCGATGACCAACTCACGGCGATCTTGAAAATTTCGATAAAAGGTTGCTCGTCCAACACCAGCTTCATCAATCACAAGCTGTAATGGCGCACGAATCCCTTGTTTACGGAATATTTTCAGTGCAGCATTGAGCAAATCTTCGCGATTTTGTGCCGCTTGTTTTTGACGTATACGCATAGGGGAAATTGCATTAAATTTTATTATGATATTTAACGGACATTTTTGTCCGTTGTAAATTACTAACTCTGTGGATTTTTGTAAATAGCAGCTTTAAAGTGAATGAGATTGGTTAGAATGACTTATGGCAATGATTAATAAATCGTATAAATAGGTTTAGATTTCTAAATATTTACCCTTTAAAATAAAACAATAAGTGTGCTGAAATTGTGAAAATTTTTAAAAATATTGTTATTTCGATCTGCTGCATCGGTGTATTAGTTTTCAATGCCTGTACGCCATCTGAGAAAAAAGCAGATCAGGCCACATCTTCAAGAAAATCATCAGATCAACAGATTGAACAACAATTCAAGCTTTGGAAGGCGCAACAAGACCCCCAATTATTGGCAGATTATTATCAGTTTATGTCGCAGTATTTAAAACATCCGCCTAGTCTGATGGAGCTGACAACCAGCCGAAACTATATGCCAGAACAGTGTTTCTCAAAACGTTTTGCCATTCCACCTAAAGCCTTTTGGAAAAATGTGGTGAGTAGTTTGCAATTGGTAGAAAAATTAAATCGAAATGACTATTTTAAAACATATACGATTTCAGCGATCTATCGTGCCCCTGAATTAAATAAATGCATAGGTGGGGCTGAAAAAAGTAAGCATTTAAGTAATTATGCAGTTGATTTTCATGTGCTATCTCCCAAAGAAACGATTAAAAAAGATCGCGAAGTATTACTTAAAAAAATGTGTCATTTTTGGCAAGTGGAAGGCAAAAGTTATAAAATGGGTTTAGGCGTTTATGGTAATAATCGCTATCATATTGATACTCAAGGATATCGTACTTGGGGTAAGGACTTTAAATCGAAAAGTTCGCCGTGTGTAAAAAGTTAAAATTGTATTTTTTGAGCAAGAATTGAACTTGCATCTATATTAAAAAATGTTGAGATATCGGGAACGTTATTTATGTTGAAAATAATAAAGAGTTGTTTATTTGCTCTGCCTTTTTTGAGTAGCTGTTCTGCTTTTGCGCAAGCTGATACTGCTGTCGAAGTTGATTCTGAATACGAAGTATTGGGGCGTGCAGGAAAACTGAAAATTCAAAAAGAGTCGTGTACTCAGTATGGTTCTAGTTGTGACTATGTGCTCTATGATGCGAAAGGAAAGAAGCAGGTATTAATGGAAAAATGGAGTAAAACCGCAAACGTTTATCAATTTAATCCAAATTTAATGGGTTTTTTGTTGGGGGTAACAGGAAGTGAGTATAATCTCACTGTGATTAACGATAAAAACCAACAAAAAGATTATGGCAGTTTTCTTGCGATGAATGCGCAGCAAAGTTGTTTTACAACTTTTGAATCGAATTTAAAAAATATGCCAAATTCATTGGTATTTTATAGCATTCCTGATTTTCGGGTACGTTTAGTGCTCAATAACAAAGTGCCGCAATTTAAAAAACTGAACTATCCTACAACGGCGAATTTTGAGGATAATGGTGATTTTTCATTTAACTATAATATCAAGATCGGAAACGAGATGGGGGTACAGGATGTCATCATTCAAAACCCGTGTCAGTCTGATTATCGGGTGATCATGAGCTAACAATAAAATAAAGTTATTAATTTTATTAAAATTCATTATTTTTATTTTTAAATTGAGTTGTCTATTGTAGTTTTATTCAACAAGAAGGACACGATAATGACCACTCAACAGCAAGTTAATCAGTCACAATATCAAAATAAATCAGAAGCATACTTAAATAGCCAAGTACATGCACAAGGCATTGAGTTTGAAAAAATGCAAAATTTAATCCAACAGCATCAATTAAAGCGAGTTTTGGATCTTGGCTGTGGCGGTGGGCATGTGACTTATCAGATTGCAGCATTGACTGAGCAAGTGATTGCTTATGATATTACGCCTGAAATGGTCAATCTTGTGACTGCGCAATCTCAAAACAAGGGATTCAATCATGTCATAGGGCAGGTTGGTGCGGCAGAACAATTGGACTTTCCTGTTGAGCATTTTGATTGTGTGATCAGTCGTTATTCTGCGCATCATTGGCAAAGTATCACTCAAGCGATTCATGAAATTTACCGTGTATTACGCGCTGATGGTAAAGTAATCTTGTTTGATATTATTGGTAATTCTAACCCTATTTTAGATACCTTTATTCAGACTATAGAAACCATTCGTGATCCAAGCCATGTTCGAAATTATAGTTTGGCGGAATGGGTAACAATCGTTGAACAAGCGGGCTTTAAGGTAGAAACCATTGAAAAGCAAAGTTTACAGTTAAATTTTCAAAGTTGGGTAGAGCGTATGCAAACACCCTTAGAGGGGATCAATACCATTCGCTATTTACAGTCCAAAGCCGCTGATCAAGTACAACAGTATTATCAGATTCAGCAAGATGGTACATTTACCAGTGAGGCTGTATATTTGGTATTGAGTAAAACTTGATTAGAAGTCTGATGCCAAAAAAAATAATCAATACAATATTTCCGATATTATTTAGCATGATGGCTTATACAAGCAGTAGTTATGCTGAGCAGATTCATCGCACAGTGGCGAAGATAGGACAATTTTCAGTCATTCAGCAAACATGCGATGAAGATGCAAATTATCATTGTGATTTTGTACTCTATGAAGGTGATGATTATAGATTGCCCTTGGTCATGGATTGGGAGCGTGGTTTAAATGTCGAAAACCAAACCGAGGATTTCTTGCATTTAAGCTATGGCTATACTTTTAATGTTCATCATAGTCTTTTCATTTCGAAGGTAGGGATTGTTCAGGCTTTAGACAACGTTGTTGCTGTGGATGAAAACACCGGATGTATCGCTCGATTTGAATTAAACGATGCGCCTATGATTATTTTCCAAAAAGCATTTAACGCGAAAATTTTAAACAAAATTCAACTTCAGCCAGAGCAACACCCTAAAATTGAGTCTGTAAGTGTAGATGCTTTTCAATATTTTAGTGACATGGAGTTTGATGGAAATGGTGGCTTTCACTACCGTTACAAAAATAAAAATGGTGAAGATCAAGCTGTTTTAATGATACATTCTTGTGATGTATAGCTACTTTCTATAGATAGACACCTTTTGAAATAAAAAATAGCTGTATTTTTAATCAGAACTGTTATGCTCGAACTATAAATAAAACAAAAAATGGAGGAGATGCTATGAAAAAGCTAGCCATCAGTGTGAGTGTAATACTTGCAGTATTTTTGGTTGGGTGTGAAAAGAAACCACCTACACCAACAAAAACTGAAGTTCGTTCAATCCATATTGCAGGTATGCCTGTGTATGAAAAAGATTATCGTCTCAGTGCTCGTTCAGTGGATTCACAACCTTGATTTGTATTCAAAATATAAAAACGAGTGCATGAAAAGAGGATGCACTCGTTTGGTTTTAATTCTATTTAACTCAGTTGATTTTAAATGAATTAATGAAAAACAGTTTCTAAAGCTTTTAATCCGACTTTAGGATCAAGTAATCCATTATAGATCTCAGGAATTTTACGTTCTACGCCAAAGAACTCATAAATTGCAATCATGGCACCACGAACAGAATATTCAACAGTAAAAACCACATCATCTTCAATTTCAACAAATTGGCCCAAGAATGCGAAGTTTTTTGCACCTTGTGGAATAACCTGTGGGCGGTCACCAGGCTTACGACAGGCAAATAACGCCGATGCATAAGGCATCATTGCAGTTGTTACAATGGTATTTGCTAGAACATGCTCAAGAATGTCATCAAAACCGAGTTGTAGAATTAGTTCAGTAAGTATTTCATTACCTGTTGCTTGTGACATTGGTTTTTTGATGTAGTCACCAGTTTGATCAATTTGAAAACCATAACCCCAGAGGGTAAATGTGCCTTTTGGCAAATTTGCAAAATGAGGTTGAGCAGGTACTACAATTGATAAATGCCAGCCCGATTCAAACCAAGTCATCAGTGCCCCAGTACCTGGCTGGTTGCCTGTGTAATCAATGATGCGATTTAACAGAACATCATCTTTCATGGTGAGGGTAAAAGACTCCCATTTATGTTCATCAATGTTGCCATAAAAGGTCATTGGTCGACCAAAGTCAGGTGCTTTTTTCGCAAGGGTTTCCCATAGCGTCCAACCATGATCAAGTCGATCACGAATAAGCGCTGGAACATCATCATTCCCTGCATAACGAGAATCTGCTGTAATTGAACCTAAAGTAAATATGGCTAGATCATTCTCTTGAAGGTCAATTTGCTCTGTACCTTCAGGAAGGTTGACATACAAGCGTGTTGCACGACGCTCTAGGGTTGCTTCATCGGTTTGAAAGTCTGCATCTGTCACATAATTGCTAAAACGAACGTCTACGCCTTGTGCAATCAACCAACGTTGTAGCGGCAAAATCATTGAATCATATTGGTTGTATTTAGTTCTTTTTACTCCAGCTAGGGTATGAATGCGTGGTAACTCTTGGATAAAACGTAAGAAATAGCGACGAAGTTCTGCAGCACTGTGCCATTTTTGGAAGGCAAATGTAGTGCGCCACATACGCCAAAAGTTCGTTTCAAAGAAGGTCTCATCAAAAAACTCATCAATACGACGACTGCCAATTTTTTCTTCTTTCGCTGCCAATAAGCGTAGCATCTGCGCACGATGGCGTGTATTTAAACCCAGTTTAGCGGCGTCTGAAATCACATGTTGCGCATCAATTAAACGGGCTTGTGCATGAGTTTTGACTCGTTCATTGAACTCACGACATTCTTCACGAACAGAAATTTCAGGATTTTCTAAGGATGGAATACTCGAAAATAAGTCCCAAAGGCATAAATATGTTTCATCTGTTAGCATCCGCCCACCACGGGTAACCCATGCTTGCGCAGCATGTGGTGTATGACCGCCATCCATTGAACCACCTGAGACATCTAACTCTTCGAGAATGTGGATATTTTTAGCGGGTACTTTAGCATCACGTATGGCAAATGCGGCAGCTGCCATTCCTGCAATTCCACCACCAATGATCCATAGATGTGCTTGGTTTGCATCTAAACGATTCGTTTTGTTGTTGTGCATTTTTTACCCCTAAGTATAAATATTGATTTTGGATAATTTAAAACCATAGTTTTATTATGGTTTTTTATAGCCTATAAATACATGAAAATGGAAGTTAATTTTTGTGATTAAAATGGTCGATTTCATAATTTTTTAGGATGTTTTATATACGTTGATGATTTTATTGATATAATTAAAATATTGAAAAATAAAATTTTTATTGAGTTTTTGCTCTAAAATAATTTATTTGCTCTGTGCATAATAATACACAAGTGTATTTAAATTCATGATTGAGACTTTAATGAATTTGCATTGAATAAAAGCGTGGTCGCGAAATAATAAAGATTTTTATATCTTCAAAAATCGGTTGTAGCGTAAAATATCTATTCTTAAAAATAGTTTGGGTTGGGGTGTCTCTTGGAATCATTATTGATTTTAGGTTCAATTGCATTGGCATTAATGCTAGGCGCAATTAGCCCTGGTCCTACATTTGTTTATGTGGCTAAAAATTCAATTGCGATTTCTCGTAAACATGGTCTGTTTACCGCTTTAGGGACTGGCACGGGCGCAGCTTTATTTGGTTTTTTAGCTGTAATGGGGTTACAAGCAATTTTATTGGCTGTACCTTCTGCATATTTAGCTTTAAAAATTTGTGGTGGTCTGTATTTACTTTGGCTGGCCTATAAAATCATTAAACATGCTAAAGATCCAATGGCACAAGCATCTGACTCATCCACGGTGATGAGTTATCAACAAGCGTTTCGTCTAGGTTTAATTACTCAATTAAGTAATCCTAAAATTGCGATTATTTTAGCCAGTATTTTTACTGCGCTTTTACCCAAAGAAATTCCAACGTATTTTTATTTTGTTTTGCCTATCTTGTGCTTCTTTATCGATGCAGGCTGGTATTCACTGGTTGCTGTTGCGCTTTCAGCGGAAAAACCGCGTCGTGTTTATTTAAAGTTTAAAAAAGTCTTCGATCGAATCGCGGGTGGTGTTATGACATTACTTGGTTTAAAGCTAATTTTTGGTATGAAATGATTGTTTTTACTAACAAAAATAGTTATGCATTTTATCAGTAAATTCTATTTGTTAAAAATTAATTAATGGTATGTTTATTTTTTATTATATATTTATTCATTATAATGGTTCAAACCTTAGAGAGATGTAATTTTGAAAAAAATATTATTGATTGCTGCCTTAAATGGCTTGGTACTTACAGCTTGTTCTACCACTGAAAGTTCTAAAACCATCCAAGCACCCCAAGTGGCTGTAGCGACTTCAGCGGTTAAATATTCAGGTGTGAAAACAGCAGTTTCGATTGGTAAGTTTGATAACCGCTCAAGTTATATGCGTGGAATTTTCTCTGATAATGTAGATCGTTTAGGCGGTCAAGCAAAAACGATTTTAGAAACACACTTGCAACAAACAGGTTATTTTTCAGTCTTAAATCGAGACAACTTATCTGAACTGCAACAAGAGGCTGGTTTTGGTAAAGCATCTCAATCAATTAAGGGCGCACGTTATGTGCTTACTGGGGATGTGTCTGAATTTGGGCGCAAAGAAGTGGGCGACCATCAATTGTTTGGGCTATTAGGGCGTGGTAAAACTCAAATTGCCTATGCAAAAGTCAATATTAATGTTGTTGATGTAAATACAGCAGAAGTTGTCCATTCTGTGCAGGGTGCAGGTGAATACGCGCTCAGTGAACGTGAAATTTTAGGTTTTGGTTCTACAGCATCTTATGACTCAACTTTAAATGGTAAGGTTCTAGATCTGGCTGTACGCGAAGCGGTTAATCACCTTGTCACAGATATTCAAACAAACAAGTGGTCCGTACAATAGGTTTGAATAAATGAAACGGGTTTTATTATTCTTAAGTTTTTTTTCTACGTTAACTTTAGTTGGGTGTGCATCTGGAACACACTCTTTATATAGTTGGGGCGGATATCCACAGCAGACTTATTTAATGCTGGCGGTTCCTGAAAAAACTTCGCCTCAGCAACAAATTTTAGCGCTCGAAAAAGATGTTGAGAAAGCAAAAGCAAAAAATGCTGCAGTGCCGCCAGGTTTATATGCACATCTGGGGCTGTTAAATCTTAATATTCAAAATGGCCCACGTGCAATTCAGTATTTTGAGTTAGAGCGCCAAATTTATCCTGAGTCAACTGTATTGATGGATCGTTTATTGAAGAAAATGACCACTCAATCGACTGAGGTAAATTCCAAATGAAAAATATGAAACAATTATTCATCCTTGGTTTACTGATGATGCTTTTTACAGGTTGTGCGGTGTCACCTAAACAAAATCGTGATTTAGCAGCATATCGTGAGCATATCCCTAAGTCGATTTTGGTACTTCCTCCAATCAATGAGTCTCCTGATACCCGTGCAACCTATGGATACTGGTCAACAGTAACATTGCCTGTGGCTGAGGCTGGTTATTATGTATTTCCAATTTCGGTTGTTGATATAATGTTTAAAGAGAATGGGGTGACCAATGGATTTGATGCTCAAGCAATCCCACCTCAAAAGTTAAAAGAAATTTTCGGTGCTGATGCTGCGTTATATATTAAAGTTAAAGAGTATGGTTCTAAATATCAGGTGATTCAATCTGTAGCAGCAGTTGCAGTAGAAGCCAAACTTATAGATTTGCAAACTGGCACATTACTTTGGCAAGGTGAGCAGAGACTTCAGCAAGCCAATGATAATAGTAATGCTGGTTTGATTGGCGCATTGGTGGGTGCTTTAGTTGATCAAATATCTAATCATCTGTCAGACAAAGCCTATACTTTATCCAATACTGTAAGTTCGCAACTATATTCACCGAGTATAAATCAGCAAAAAGGTCTGTTATATGGACCACGATCTCCAAACTTTAGCCAAAATGCGGCGAAACCTTAAGTACTGGTATTGTTTGTAGGTATTAAATAAAAACCCCAATTAAAAATTGGGGTTTTTATGTTTAATGCATATTGCTGATTAGTGCACCATAGAAATCTTGTCTAAGAAGAATTTGGTTCTTTCGTGACGCTCATCAGGCTTATTAAAAAAGTCATCTGTTGCACAGTCTTCCAAAATCTTACCTTGATCCATGAAAATAACCCGGCTTGAGACTTTACGGGCAAAGCCCATCTCATGAGTTACACACATCATGGTCATGCCTTCTTTTGCCAATTGACTCATTACTTCAAGCACTTCACCCACCATTTCAGGGTCTAATGCAGAAGTAGGTTCATCAAATAACATGCACACAGGATCCATACACAGACCGCGAGCAATTGCAACACGTTGTTGCTGACCACCAGACAGTTGTCCTGGGAACTTGTTTTTGTGGGCTGCCAAACCAACGCGATCTAAATATTGCAACGCTTTTTTCTCAGCCTCTGCTTTAGAACGATTTAATACCTTAAGTTGTCCAATGGTTAAATTATCCAAAACAGTCATATGAGGGAATAATTCAAAATGTTGGAAGACCATTCCCACACGAGAACGGAATTTAGCCAGATCAGTTTTTGAGTCTTTTAACGCAGTTCCATCAACGACAATATTACCTTCTTGGAATGGTTCTAATGCATTCACAGTTTTAATCAGGGTAGATTTACCCGAACCTGAAGGCCCACACACCACCACAACTTCACCCTTTTCAATTGAAGTAGTGCAATCTGTAAGAACTTGAAAATCTCCATACCATTTTGAGATATGTTGTATTTCTATCATTGGCATATTGATTCTCCAATTATCGAATTATTGCTATTTTTTGATGTAAACGCTTCACAAGTCGTGAAAGCGCAAAGGAGATACAGAAGTAAACAACGGCTACAATCAGGTAGAAAGTTGCTTTGGTTTCAGCACCGTAGGTATTTGCTAAGGTATTGGCATTACCCAAGAAGTCTGGCGCACTAATCACGTAAACTAATGATACGTCTTGGAAAAGTACGATAGATTGAGTCAGAATTACAGGGAGCATGTTTCTGAAAGCCTGCGGTAACACCACATTAGACATGGTTTGTCCATAAGTGAAACCAAGTGCATAGCCTGCATTGACTTGACCTTTAGAGACAGACTGAATGCCTGACCGGACGATTTCTGAAAAGAATGCGGCTTCAAAAATTGCAAAGGTCACCACACTTGAAAACAGTGGGCCATAATAAGTATCCGACTGAAATTCAAAAATCTTTGGCAATAAAAAATAAAAAATGAAGATGACTTGAATCAGTGGCACACCACGGAAGAAATCGACATAAACTTTAGCAAAATTACTAGCGACTTTATTGTTAGATAAACGCATCATGGCCAAAGGTGTGCCAATCAGAATTCCACCAATAATGGATAAAATCGTCACAGTAACTGTAAATTTAAACCCTGCGAGTAGCGTTTGAATGACATCTTGATTTTGTAAAATACTAAAATCCATGACTATTTACCCCCCGAGCCTAGGCCAGGAACAGCCATACGTTTTTCAACCCAAGCCATGATCAATTTAATGGTATAGGTAATGACTAAGTAAACTGGTGTCGAAAGAATAAGAATAACAATATCTTGAGATGTTTCTTCACGCATGGTTTTAGTATAAGCAAAGAAGTTCAAAACACTGAGCGCATAAAGCACCGCAGAGTTTTTGAAAATATTCATTGCTTCAGAAGTGAGCGTTGGCCAAACAATACGATAAGCGACAGGGAGAATGACATAGCGATAACTTTGGCTTTGATTTAAACCAATTGCAAAAGCTGCATTTTTTTGTCCATTTGAAACCGTATTAATGCCAGAGCGTACTTGTTCAGCAATACGTGCAGCGGTATACAGACCGAGTGCAAATACCCCAACCACTGCGGGATTGTCATTGAGAATATTTTGCCACCATCCACCATGAACCATCTCACCACTACCCGTACTTAAGCTGAGTGGGAGTAATTGCGGGAATACGAATGCCCAGAAAAACAGTTGTACGATCAAGGGAATATTTCGGAAAAGTTCGACATAGCAGGTACCAATAAATGAAAGCGGTTTATTGGGTAATGTGCGTAAAATCCCGATCAGAGAACCAAGAAGAAATGCAATGAAAAATGCAGCAATCGCGGTCCACACCATTGTCCAAACACCTGAACCTAGGAGTTGTAACCATGTTGGTGCATCTGCAACCGGGGAATAACTTTCACCACCAATTGCTTTACAGACAGATTCAGCCCATGCAGCTTTATCAAGACTATATTCATTCGAGGGGAGACAATAAGCTGTCCAGTTAAGTGAGCCTACGGACATGTGTGCTCCTTGTATTTTTAATTTTATAAAAATTTATAGACCAGACTTTAAATATAATCTGATCTATAAACCGTTGTTTTAAACTACGTTTTTAGTTAATACCAGCATCCGTAGGATTCGCTTTAAGTTTTAAATATGATGAGCTCATTGGCATATTTAAATTGACATTTTTAGGTGCAATTGGTGATTGGAACCATTTTTTATATAGCGCCGCCATTTGACCATTTTTCCACATCGTCGTTACAGTTTTATCAGCAATTGCTTTATATGCTGCATCGCCTTTAGGTAACATAATGCCGTATGGTTCTGAAGAAAGTACTGGACCTACAATTTTAAAATCTTTTGGATTTGATGATTTTGCGATTAACCCTGCAAGAATATTATCATCCATCACAAATGCAGCAGCACGCCCAGAAGCCACCATTGCAAATGAGTCTGAGTGATCTTTACCATAAACATTGTTTACGTTAACTTTTTCGCCTTTCTCACCCATTTTGATATATTTGTCAGATGTTGTACCTTGTGTGGTAACTACCGCTTTACCATTTAAATCTGCAATCGTTTTAATTGGTGCACTCGCTTTAACTGCCATGCGTACTTCTGTTGCATAATAGTTTGTAGAGAAGCTTACTTGTTGTTGGCGTTGAATAGAGTTTGTCGTTGTACCACACTCCATATCAATGTTACCTGCTAACATTTCCGGAATACGCGTAGAAGAAGTGACAGCTTTATATTCAACTTTAAGATTTGGCATTTTGAGCGTTTTTTTCAGCTCATTGGCAAAGTTATTACAAATATCGACTGCATATCCCATTGGTTTACCACCAATAACATAGGAAATTGGATCAGATGACTCACGATATCCAATAATCACTTTTCCTGATTGCTTGATCTTTGCTAATGTGTCTGCAGCTTGAACCTGTGAAAAAGCACCGCCAGCCATAAGTACACCAAGCGCTGTGGTTAAAACTTTTTTTGATAGTGTTTTTGTAGATAGTGTCATTTTGAGTTCTCCATTACATGATTTTTTTGGCAGTTTAAGCCGCTCGTTTCTAAAATTAAGCAGTTATCGTGCCAAACCTTTTCCTTGAAACTACGATTCATCATATTTCTTTATATCATTATTTTTATACTCACTATTCCAATAAGTAAAGGATAAAAATAATAAATTTCAAAAACTAGAAATGTGACTGTTCTCACAAAGTGGAAACTATTTTATTTAAATATTTTGAAATAAATAGCCCTAAAGCCATTTATTTTTGCTTATAAGTTTTAAATCACTATTTATATAATTGATGACTATTTCAGCGCACCTAGAACTGATGATTTTTAAAAAAACTGAATAAAAAAACGACATAATTATAATTTATCTTTAATTGATAAATAACAAACATTTTTATGTAACGTATTCATTTTTTTTACTAGTCCTAATCTATTTCCTGTGATATAAAAAATGAGTAGGCATGAATTTTGCATTGCTTATTCACATAAGATGAAATGAAATAATACAGTGTGGGAACTATGGGTATGAAGTTATCGGTTGGATTAAAAGTTGCAAATTCGTTGTCGCTTACGCCACAACTGCAACAAGCCATTCGATTACTGCAATTATCGAGTTTGGAGCTTGAACAAGAAATTCAAATTCAACTTGATAGTAATCCTTTGCTTGAAAAGGTTGAAGAAGAGACACATGAAAGCCCTGAAAATGTAAAACAAGAACAACACGAGTATGAACTTTCAGATTCTTTAAATGCCAATCACTTACCTGATGAGTTGCCTGTAGATACGGATTGGGATGATGTCTATACCCATCAAACAACAGCTATGGAGCGCCCTGAGTTTGAAGATCGTGAAGATAATCGTCATTCAGAAGCATCATTAAAAGAGCATATGTTAGGGCAAGTTAATTTATTGCATTTTTCTCCAGTCGATAAATTGATTGCATATTGTATTGTGGATGCTCTAGATGAAAAAGGATTTTTGGCTGCCGATATTGAAGAAATAGTGAGCTCTGTACAACATCTACTACAACAAATGGATTATGACATTGACGTTGAAGAGGATGAGGTTTTGGTGGTTTTAAAACATATCCAACGCTTAGAACCTCTTGGTATTGGTGCTCGTAGTCTTGCAGAATGTCTTTTTGTACAAATTGAGGCTTTACCTACAACTACATTGTTTAGGAAAGAAGCGCTGATGTTGTTGAAACATTATGAGCTTTTGGTGAGTAATGACTTAAATAAATTGATTAAGCAAACGGGTTTAAATGCTGAGTTATTAAAATCAGCAATTGATTTATTGAAAACACTTAAACCTTATCCGGGTGCTGAATTCGACCAAAAAGAATCAGATTATCAAATTCCAGATGTGGTTGTGTCTAAGAAAAATGACCATTGGTATGTCCAACTTAACCCTGATATTTTACCAAAACTTCGAATTAACTCATTTTATTCAGGCATGATTAAACGTGCTGATCAAAGCGATGATAATCAATATTTACGCAATCAAATGCTTGAAGCTAAAAACTTTATCAAAAGTGTCGATGAGCGTCACAAAACTTTATTAAAAGTTGCAAGTTGCATTGTGCAACATCAACGTGAGTTTTTGGAAATCGGCGCTGAAGGAATGAAACCCTTGGTATTGCGCGATGTTGCAGAAGAAGTTGAATTACATGAGTCCACGGTTTCTCGTGTCACCACAAATAAGTTTTTGTTGACACCACGTGGCTTATTTGAGCTGAAATATTTCTTTTCTAGCCATGTGGGAACAACTACTGGGGGAGAGGCATCGTCGACTGCCATTCGAGCAAAAATCAAAAAACTTGTTGCCGATGAAAACCCACGTAAGCCATTGTCAGACAATACAATTGCCAATTTATTAAAAGAAGAGGGAATTGATGTGGCAAGAAGGACAGTCGCAAAATATCGTGAATCGTTACATATTCCGTCTTCATCTGACCGAAAAGTGTTGATCTAAATTTTAAAGTGTGGCTATTCTAATTGTTCATTATGACGAAATAATGAATCGCTTTTTGTCTTTTGGAGTAACTTAAATGATTGCATGATATAGAGCAAAGTTTTCCTTAGCGAAGGCTGTCATGAGATCGTTTGGGTTATGACTTTCATATTCCTATATAAGGAGAGGGATAAAGCTATGCAAATTACAATCCGTGGACATCATTTAAGTATTACACCCGCAATAGAAGAAAACATTCGAGATCGATTTACCCAAATGACCAAGCATATTGATCAGGTGAACAGTATGCAGGTCAAACTCAGTAAAGATCATCAATTGGATAAAAGATCAAAAAAAGGCAGTGCAAATCATATTGCAGAGGCAATTGTTCGTTTGCCAGGTATAGAGCTTTTTGCTCAAGCCACAGCAGATGATATGTATAATGCGATTACAAAATTGACTGACAAATTAAAAAGGCAATTACACAAGCATCGTAAAATGCAGTTGGATTATCAACCTGTAGAGATTTTAGCGACGTAAAATTGATATTTTTAAAAAGAGGTTGCAAAGACCTCTTTTTTTTATCTATATTTTTTGTACGAGTTAATGAATTATTTCGGTGAGTTATAGTAAAATAGCCAGTTTTTACACTGTCAGTCCTATAAGAGGTCGATGCAATGAATAGTGAACAGCTCACTGAAATCTTAAAAGCAGCTTTTCCTGATGCTGAAGTTGCTGTCAGTGGACAAGCAGGTAAATTTGACCTCCGTATTGTCGACAATCAGTTTGAAGGGAAACGTCCAGTTCCTCGTCAACAAGCTGTTTATGCGCCACTTAACTCTTATATTGCCAGTGGTGAGGTACATGCGGTAACTATTCGTGCAATGACTAAAGAAGAATGGCGCAAAGCCAGTATGTTTGGAGCTTAAGCGTCAATGGATAAATTTGTCATTCAAGGTGGTGTAAAACTCGAAGGTGAAGTTCGTATTTCTGGTGCAAAAAATGCGGCTTTACCTTTATTGGCTGCAATGATTCTTGCAGATACCCCGATTACATTAAAAAATGTTCCAGATCTTAAAGACGTTCGTACTTTAGTCAAGTTGATTGGTGGTTTAGGTATCACCATGAATTATGAGGGAGACACGGTTGTCGCAGATACATCTACACTGGATAATCAATTTGCTCCCTATGAACTGGTTAAAACCATGCGTGCATCTATTTTGGTGCTTGGTCCACTCTTGGCGCGCTATGGTAGTGCAAAAGTTTCACTTCCTGGTGGATGTGCGATTGGCTCACGCCCTGTTGATCAGCATTTAAAGGCTTTAGAGGCTTTGGGTGCACAAATTGAGGTCGAAGCAGGCTATGTACATGCCAAAGTGGATGGCCGTTTAAAAGGTGGCGAAGTCATCTTTGATATGGTGACTGTAGGTGGGACTGAAAATATTTTAACTGCAGCAGTATTGGCAGATGGTGTTACTACCATCCGCAATGCAGCCCGTGAACCTGAAATCACAGACCTTGCACTTATGCTCATTAAAATGGGTGCAAAAATTGAGGGTTTAGATACAGATACATTAGTAGTAACTGGTGTGGAAAGTCTACATGGTTGTGAATATTCTGTGGTTGCTGACCGTATTGAAACGGGCTCATATTTAGCCGCCGCAGCCATAACGGGTGGTAAGGTAAAAACCACACATACTGACCCAAATCTTCTTGAATCTGTTTTAGATAAATTTGAAGAAATGGGTGCAGAAGTCACACGTGGTGAAGACTGGATCGAATTGGATATGCTGGGGAAACGTCCGAAAGCAGTTAGCTTCCGTACCTTGCCCCATCCAGAATTCCCAACGGATATGCAAGCACAAATCATGGCGGTAAATGCCATTGGACGTGGTTTTGCAACAATTTCTGAAACGATTTTTGAAAATCGTTTTATGCATGTACCTGAGTTAGCTCGTATGGGCGCAAATATTCAGGTTGAAGGTAATGATGCTGTTGTAACAGGTGTGGAAAAACTATCTGCTGCGCCTGTTATGGCAACTGACCTACGTGCTTCGTTTTCTTTAGTTTTGGCTGCTTTAGCTGCTGAAGGGGAAACCATCATTGATCGTATTTATCATATTGATCGTGGTTATGAAGATATCGAAGCAAAGTTACAAGGTCTAGGTGCCCAAATTAAGCGAGTGAGCGAGTAAGTTAATGAGCGATATGAGAAACGATGATCCAAACTTTGACGTAATGGGCAATTTTGATCATGGTTTAACTTTGGCATTGAGTAAAGGGCGTATTTTAAAAGAAACGTTGCCTTTACTTGAAACTGCTGGAATTAACTTATTGGAAGATCCTGATAAATCTCGTAAGTTGATTTTTCCAACCACACATAAATCCGTTCGTATTTTAATCTTGCGTGCTTCTGATGTACCAACTTATGTGGAAAATGGTGCAGCGGACATAGGTGTAGCGGGCAAAGATGTGTTGATGGAACATGGCGCTCAAAATGTCTATGAACCATTGGATTTAAAGATTGCCAACTGTAAATTAATGACAGCTGGTAAAGTAGGCATGGTTCGTCCTAAAGGGCGTTTAAAAATTGCCACTAAGTATGTAAATTTAACTCGTCAATATTATGCAAGCTTAGGTGAGCAAGTTGATGTGATTAAACTTTACGGCTCAATGGAATTAGCCCCATTGGTTGGTTTGGGCGATTATATTGTTGATGTGGTGGATACTGGGAACACTTTGCGTGCCAATGGTCTAGAGCCTTTGGAAGAAATTTGTAAAGTCTCTTCACGTTTAATTGTGAATAAAGCGAGCTTTAAGCGTAAGCAAACTTTATTAAATCCAATTCTTACTCAGCTTGAAAAAGCAGTAGAAGAGCGTCAAAAAAACAATTAATCCATTCATGTTTGTTCAATAAAGATGCCGTCTAATTTTAGGCGGTTTTTTATGTAATTTATGTTAAAAAATAACCATGCATGAATCAAAAAAGAGCTTATGAAAACACCTCAACAACGCAAAGAACAGTCTATTTTAAAACTTAAAAATTATTCAATTCCTTATATTGACTGGTTACCTGTGATTGAATCTGCAGAAGATGTTCAAGCACGCAGTGCAGAACAAATTGCAAAACGCGCGATTGCTTGTTTATGGGTGATTCAGGTCGCATGTGACCTGAATAATGATCAATATGATGATGAAACAAAGATATTTATATTTGATGTTTTAAAAAAAATGCAAGTTTTTGATGCTTTAACAGAAAAAGAACAGGCAATTTTAAATCGTGATGCTTCCGCACAAGATGTCATCAATATGGTGTGGAAATATGAAGCATATTGGGTGCTGTTATGGGCTTTGGGTATTGTGGATGATTTGAGTTATCCGGTAGATATCGTTGATTGTGATTTTGCAATTCAAGCCGTTTCATCGTGCGATACATTTGCTGCATTTATGGAAAAAGTCCAATTACGAGATATTGAAGAAATCTTAGATCAGGCTGATTTAATTTATCGTTATGATTGGGCATGTGTAAATGCGCGTTTAAAGCAACAGGATGCACCTGAAAATTTAAATTCATCTGTTGTTGTGGAACGGCATGGCGCCTTGAACTGGCTGATTCAGACTGATAGTGACTGGGATTATCCTGATGTGAGTACCTAAATAAAAATTTGCTATATCAAAAGTCATTTGCAATCAAACTTTCCTCTGAAAGTAAATTGAAATGTTGCGGTGATGTTGCCCACAAGATACTTAAAACAAGGTAAACTAAATCTTTCTTAAACAACCTTGTGGGTAAATTGATGCGACGTTTATCGACTCAAGAGCAGAACTTTAAACAAGTCTTTGCTGACTTGTTAGCTTTTGAAACAGTGAGTGATCCTGAGCTTTTAAAAACAGTAGACCAAATTATTGCAGATGTGCGCCTACATGGGGATGCACATGTACTTAAACTCACTCAACAGTTCGATCGACATCCAGCGCATCAATTTTCAGATTTAGAACTGACACAAGAGCAACTTAAAGTTGCATTTGAAGGTTTAACTTCAGAAGTACGTGAAGCTTTGGAAATGGCGGCCAATCGTGTTCGCTCATTCCATCAGGCTCAAAAACAAGACGGTTGGTCCTATGTGGATGAATTAGGAAATACCCTTGGTCAAAAAGTTACCCCTTTAGACCGTGTGGGTATTTACGTTCCAGGTGGTTTGGCTTCTTATCCATCCTCTGTGCTGATGAATGCTCTACCCGCGCACGTGGCTGGGGTAGCAGAAATTATTATGGTGGTGCCTGCGCCAAATGGTGATTTAAATCCTTTGGTATTGGCGGCTGCTTATTTAGCGGGTGTAAGTCGTGTGTTTACGATTGGCGGTGCGCAAGCAGTTGCCGCACTTGCTTATGGAACAGAAACGATTCCTGCGGTAGATAAAATTACAGGACCGGGTAACCGTTTCGTTGCTGCCGCAAAACGTGCTGTTTTTGGTCAAGTTGGTATTGACATGATTGCAGGACCTTCTGAAATTTTGGTTTATGCAGAAGGTCATAATGACGCTAAATGGTTGGCGATGGATGTTTTGTCACAAGCTGAACATGATACGGTTGCGCAAGCGATTTTTATTACGCCTGATGAACAGCTGTTAAATGATGTCGAGCAAGCCATTGAAGAACATTTGGCTACATTACCCAAAGCTGAAATTGCACGAACTTCGATTGCAAATCGAGGTGCTTTGGTCTTGGTTAAAGATCGCCAAGAAGCCATTGATTTGATTAATCAAGTTGCGCCTGAGCATTTGGAATTGTGCTTAGATGATGCTGAGCAGATGTCAGAAAGTATTCGCCATGCAGGTGCAATCTTTATGGGGCGCTATACACCAGAAGCGATTGGTGATTATTGTGCGGGACCTAACCATGTCCTACCTACTTCTGGTACAGCACGTTTTTCATCACCTTTAGGTGTTTATGATTTTCAAAAACGTTCAAGTTTGATCATGTGTTCTGAGCAAGGAGTTAAATCGCTTGCTAAGGCCGCAGATATTCTTGCTCAACAAGAAAATTTAGATGCGCATGCCCGATCAGCTAGATATCGTTATCAATAATTTACCAATGGCCCAGTATCCGTACAAATCCTTCTCCCTTAGGGATAAGGTGAGGATGAGGGCGTAAAAATTTAACTGACTTACGTTTGGGGATTCTATTGAAATGCCCAAACCCTCTCCTAGAGTGAGAGCGCTTATATAAAGTAAGTCATGTGAGAAAAAATACGAGATAAAAATGCCAAATATTAGCCCTGAGCAAATGCGTTTTTGGAGTCCTGAAGTACGTGAGTTAGAACCGTATGTCCCAGGTGAGCAGCCTAAAATCCAAAACTTATTAAAACTGAATACCAATGAAAACCCATATCCACCATCGCCAAAAGTGGTTGCAGCAGTTCAGTCTGTACTTATAGATTCTGCAGATGTATTGCGCCTATATCCAGATCCAGATGCATCAGCACTCAAACAAGCGATTGCTAAGCAACAGCATGTAGCAGTAGAAAATGTCTTTGTTGGTAATGGTTCGGATGAAGTTTTAGCACATATTTTTAAAGCATTTTTTGTTCAAGAAAAACCAATTCTATACCCAGATATTACCTATAGCTTTTATCCTGTTTATAGTCAGTTTTTTGGAATTTCAACCCAAACTAAAATCTTGCCTTTAAATGAGAATTTTGAAATTGATGTGGCTGATTATAAACAGCCGAATGGTGGGATTATCATTACCAATCCCAATGCACCAACCAGTATTGCATTAGAGATATCTGCAATTGAACAAGTCTTGCAAGCCAATCCAGATTCTGTAGTTGTGATTGATGAAGCGTATGTAGATTTTGGTGCTGAGTCAGCCGTGAATCTGGTGGAAAAATACGAAAACTTAGTCGTTTGTCAAACCACTTCAAAATCTCGCTCTTTAGCTGGTTTACGAGTTGGCTTTGCAATTGCACAGCCACATTTGATCGCCGCATTGGAAGCTGTAAAAAATAGCTTTAACTCCTATCCAATTGATCGTTTTGCAATTGCAGCAGCTGTCGCATCATTTGAAGATCAAGAATACTTTGCAGCACAATGTCAAAAAGTGATTGTAAGTCGTGACAAACTTGTTGCAGATCTAGAGTTGCTAGGATTTAAAGTATTACCATCCTCAGCCAACTTTATTTTTGCTTGTTTACCCTCAAAAGATGCTGGTGAATTGGCAAAAGCATTACGTGAACATGGCATTATTGTTCGATATTTTAATAAGCCACGGATTGATCAATTCTTACGTATCACTATTGGTACAGATGAACAAAATCAACGCCTTGTTGATACGCTAAAACATGAGATTTTAGTCTAGAATTCATTTTGAGGTTGATGCCATGTGTTGAGTAAATCTAGCATGGCAGAAACTTTATCAAAACATTCTTGATATTCTGCATTACAATCTGAAGCAATGGTGATCCCACCACCTGCCCACAATGAAACTTCATCTTGATATTTTTGAATTGAACGAATCAAAATATTCCAAGAACCAGTTCCATCAAAATTAAAATACCCCAGTGAGCCGCAATAAGCGCCTCTTGGTGCACTTTCGAGTTCTTCAATAATTTGCATCGCGCGAATTTTGGGTGCGCCGGTAATTGAACCGCCTGGTAGTGCGGTGAATAAAACCTCAAATGGATTTACATCCGATTTTAAGGTTGCAGTGACTTCACTTACCATATGATGTACCTGCTTAAAAGATTCAATATTAAACAGTTTTGGGGTTTTTACTGAACCTGTTTCAGCATATACACTTAAATCATTGCGTAATAAGTCCACAATCATGACATTTTCAGCCTGATCTTTTTCAGAGTGAATCAAGGTATTTTTTGACTGCTCATCTAAAATTGGATCGTCATAACGAGGCATTGTCCCTTTAATGGGTTTGGTGGTGATTTTACGATCAGTCTCGAAATCAATAAATAACTCAGGTGAACAACTGAGTAACTCAAAATCATCAATTTTTAAATAACCTGAATAAGGGGCATCAGTGAGTTTCCAAAAATTTTCGGCTGTATCTAACAGTGAACCGTTTGCTTTTCCTATGAATTCTTGAGTTAAATTAATCTGATAACAATCACCAGCTTTAATATATTTTTGAATTTGTGCAAATGCTTGATCATATTGTGATTTTGTCCAAGTCGCACTACATTTTGATAAAAGTTTAAATTTTTGATTATTTAAGGATTGTGTTGCTAATAACTGTTGTATAAATTTAAAAAATGCTTCTGCGCAAGCTTCTAAACTATAAAAAAATAATTGCCCTTTTTCTTGTTTAATAAAGGTTTTATAAATCCCCACATAAAAATTGGGTTGAGATTTTGTATTAGCGTCAATGTGTTGCCGACTGGCATAGTTGTAATCAATAAAACCCATATATCCCCCCTGAAAAGTATGCTGTGTTTTTGGGGCAGATTGAGTTGTGAAATTAAAAAAGTGATTCAAAGAAGGATTGGTTTTGTCTTTTTGATAATGTGTAAAATGATTTCTTGAATAGCTAAAAAGTTGTTGCTGGATTGAAATGCAATATTGTTCAGGTGAAAAAGCAATAATGTCTTCACCTGAGTTTTTTAAATAGATACAACCGAATAATGAATCAAGTCGGTGTAATAAATCTGCAATGCCATTTGATGGAAAATCTAATAACTTCCGAAACATAGGGAGGTTTAACTCGAGCGCGAAAAGGGTTTGTAAAGCATTATTCTACCTGAAAATAGGACTTATAAAAGTGTTTACCGTTTATCGGTTTAATTGGCTTTTTGATAAACAGCAGTTGAACAAAAAGTAACATACAGTTAATTTAAAAGGGCAAAACGGACTACTCAAGGATTGGTGTTCTAAGTTGTAAAACAACTAAAACAACAGGGAACTACGGAGAGTGGTTAAAAATGAAAAAAAATGCTCTTGGGAGAGTACAGGTTATGAAATTATTTACTAAACTTGCTTTGGTTTCAGCTATCGCTATCAGTTCAAATGCAATGGCAATGCAAGCAATGGATGATGCAGCACTCAGTGCAACAACTGGTCAAGATGGTATTTCTATTGGAATTGGTATTTCAAAAGTTGAAATTGATAAAGTTCATGTGTTTGATGGTGATGGTTTATCTGCAACAGCTAAATTGGCGGATGGTGTAAATGGTACTACCGATGGGACAGCTATCACGGGTGGTACGGCAACAGCTGGTGCAATAACAATTAATAATATTGTATTAACTGCAAATACTGCATCTTTATTACAAAGCCATAATTTGGCAGATATTACTATTGATACTGATGGTAATGCGGGTAGTCCATTCCTAAATATTGGTGCTGCGGTTTCAGGTTTAAATATTTCTTTGGGTAAAATTGAAGTAAATGATGTAGATGCAACGACTACTACAAGCCCTTATAAAGTGGGTACTGGTACTGCAACTATTTTAAATGGTTTAACTTTGACTACGGGTAAAACTGCTGCAAATATCCAATTGGGTAACACTCCACAAGGTGCGATGATTAAATTGGCTGGTAGCATGACTGGTGGTTTAACAATTAGTAATCTTTCATTGCATGATGCATCAACTGGTGGTGGTGGTGATATTGTTCTTGGATCAATTAAATTGACAGATACAGGTTCTAATAACTTATCTACTGATGCAGCTATTGCTGTACGAGCAACAGGTGTGAGCGGTGCTACTGCAGATGGTCTTCAAATTACAGCGATGACTAAACCGACTGATATTTATATTCAAAAAATTCAACTGGGTAGTGCGTCAGCAGCTTCAATTGGTGATATTGCGATTAGTGGTTTGAAAGTTTATAACGGTAGTGCTGGTACAACTCCAGGTGCTGTGATCACAATTTCTGGTCACTAAGTTTAGTTATTAGAAAATGAAAGACGCATGCAACGCATGCGTCTTTTTTTTACAAAAAAGCTGAGTAAAAGCGACAAAAGTTGAAAAAAAAACTGTTTTTTTTTTCAAAAAACGTTATCTTCTAATCACAGGGAAGTAGAGTGTTCACTCTAAAAATAAAATCAGCACTTTAGGCAAAATACTGCCGATACTTGATAGTTAAAATTATGTTAGAAATTACTTTAGGTTCGGCATTAATGTATTATTTTGCCAACCATGCCCTAGATGTGAAACCCAAGCCAAAGGATGCAATTTACTATACTGAGCTTGCGGATTCCAGAGATAAATCGTTTACACGTAACCATCGTGAAATGGTACATGTTAAACCCGCCTTGGAAAATCAATTCCGTGGCATTGTACGTCAAGCATATGACTATAGCTGTGGTTCTGCTGCATTAACAACACTGTTAAATGGTTATGTTGGGACAAATTTAACTGAACAGCAAACCATGGAAGGCTTATTACGCTTTGGAGAATACAATCGTATTATTGAGCGTCGAAGTTTCTCATTGCTGGATATGAAGCGTTTTGTTGCTGCAATTGGATATGAGAGTGGTGGTTATAAGGGGGAGTTCACCGATTTAATCAACCAAAATCAACCCGTAATTGTTCCGATTTCTTATGCTGGTTTTAAACATTTTGTTGTATTTAAAGCATATAAAGATGGCCGAGTTTATGTCGCGGATCCTGCATTGGGGAATATTAGTTTTGATCAAGAGCGATTTAAGGACGTTTGGGAAAACAACACATTATTTGTGATCAATGCTCCTAAAGATCAACAACGGAATATGTTGGCCTTACAGGATGCCGATATGCGCCATGTGGATGATGCAACTATTAACCGCTATGCTTTAGTTGAAGCACAATATTCAACCGATTATACCAATAAATTAGCCGATAAGGCTTCTACGATGCGTAAGGTGATTGACCAAGATACCAAGTCTGCGACATACAATCAGCCAATTACATCCTATATGCGACTCTATTATAAACGTAAGTAAAGATGGATTAAAAATTACATAACTGAATTGGATTTTTGGAATAGGAATAATATGAATAATCAATGGATGAAAAGAACTTTACTTGCAATGAGTATTCAGTTTGCAATTGGAAGTTTATATGCAGCGGAGACAGATACAAGTGCTGAGGTTGCAGTAGATCAGGCTACAAGCACAGACAATAACAGTTCTGAAAACACGAGCCAAACAGTTCCTGTTACAGATGTTAAAGAAGATGTAATAATTAATAAAGATGAAACAAAATCTTTAGCACCTAAGCCTGGTACGCAAGCGGCAGAAGCATTACAGAAAAAAGAAGGCGATGCCTCACAAGAAACTAATTTACAAGAAGTTTTTACATCTAATGAGCGTCAATACTCTTTAATTAAAAAGGGTGAAATCTCAACTTTTTATGATTTAGATTATTCATACTATCGTGATTCACAGTTAAATTTAGGGATTAATGAAGGAACAGCCTACCAGCTCCGTGTTGATGAGGATGCTAGCCATACCATCAGTAATACTTTTACTGCGCAGTATGGGGTACGGGATAATTTAACCTTTACCGCATCTATCCCTTTTATTGCCAAATCAGATAGCTTGAAAGATGCCACGGCTGCAGGTTTGGGGGATATTAATTTAGGTGCTCGTTGGGAACCTTTCCCACTGAAAGCAGGACGATTACCTTTAATTTTATTTGGTAGCTTATCGACTAAAACTGGTGACAGTCCATATGAAATAAACCCTGAAAAAGACCTTTCAACAGGTAAAGGGTATTATTCAGTAGGAGTCGGTGCAAGTACCCGTAAATATATCGATCCAGTCGTACTCTTTGCATCTGTTTCTGCTAATTATGGATTTAAAGAAACTGGCTTGAATCAAGTCCGTGGTGGAGGTAATGCTAATGGGCAAGGTGGGGATCAGACTTATCAACGCGTTTTAGAAGAGTTTGATCCTGGTATGACAGGTGGTTTCTCTTTTGGTTTTGCATATTCATTTAACTATGATGTTTCGATGACTATGTCATACCAACAATCATTTAATATGAATACTTCATTTAAATATAAACCCACAGAAGGACTTGCAGATTCATATAAAGCAGCTGACCAATCTAGTGGAATGTTTTCAATTGCTTTAGGGGTTCGTGTTAATCCAGATACGATTGTAAATGGAACATTGGGTATTGGTTTAACTGAAGATTCACCAGATATTTCACTTGGCTTGTCTTTCCCATTGGACATCTTAGGCTTCGGTAAGAAGAAAGCTCACTAAAGGAGTGTAAAGTATGAAAAACATACGTTTGCGCCCATTAGTTACAGCGATTTTATTAACAGGGTGTTCGACTCAAGTATTTGCACATTTAGGACTTAACCTATCTGTAGATATACGCTCATTAACAATGGGGAATGCGGTAACTGCAGACCCACCGGGGATCAGTGCGATTCATTTTAACCCTGCCGGGTTAACTAAACTCAAAGGTTTGCAAACTGATGTACAGGGAATTATTGCAAACTTTGATGTACAGCGTGAATTTTCAGCCCCTCCTGGTTATAACGTGTTTGGGTATTCTGATGATCCTCTCATCTGTAATGATACGCCAGATAATCCTTCAAGTCTTTGTACAGATTATAAGGATTCAGTGCGTGGGGACGTGGAATACGCAAGTTTATATATTCCTATTCTAAAGAAAGTGGTGGATTTGGGGCCCGGTTGGCCAGTTTTAGCACCAACGGGGGGGATTTCTTATAATCCCCCTGGCTCAAAATTGACCTATGCAACAGCTGCATATGCTCCAATGGTTGCAGGCTTTGGTTCGGAAGATGGCAATCCTGGTAATTTTATGGGGCAACAAGTTGCGATTGAAAGGATAACCTACTTATCTCCATCTGTTGCCTACCAAGTCAGTGATGAACTGTCTATTGGTGCTTCAATAGGAATGTCATATAACGCAATGGCATTAAAAACCGATTTAAGATTTCCGAATGAAATGATCGGCGTTTTACGAATGATTGATGAGTCTGTTTGTGGTCCTTTCCGAAATAATTCAAATGTGATTACTGATCTCCTGCTATTTGGTATTTGTAATGCCGATGAAGGAATGAATCCTTTTGGCCAATTCGGAAAAATGCAGGTTAGTCTGGAGCAGAGTTTAAGTCCAAGTTATAACTTAGGCTTAATGTGGGAACCTACAGAGAATTTTGGTTTTGGTATGGTTTATCAAAGCTCAGCTAAAATGCGTATGAAAGGTAAATACTTTATCGACAATGCTAATGCACCACGAGAGCTGATAAAAGGTTTGAATTCTTCGGCAACAGGGCAAATTCTTGCTGCGATTTTAGGTTTTCCTGGTTATATCCCACCAACTGAATCTGGTTTGATTTCAATGGATTTGGAATATCCAGCTCACTTCCAAGCGGGGATAAAATATAAGGTTTTACCTGATTTACAGGTAAACTTTGACGTGGGCTGGACAGATTTTAAAGCATGGGAAAAGTTTCAGTTCGAATTCGATCGGCAAATTTCAGCATTAAAAATTGCAAAATTATTATCTAATCAAGTTACAGATACATCATTGGCTTTTCCATTGGGCTTTAAGTCTCCATGGAGTTGGGGCATCGGTGTTGAGTATTCTGCAAATGATCGCTTAAAGCTTCGTGCAGGTTATGAACCTCGTGCTAGTGCAATCCCAGATGATAAGCGTAATACCATGGTTCCGATTAACAATGCGCAATTATTTGGTTTAGGTTTGGGCTATCGTTTTGATGAAGATACGGATATTGACTTGTCTGTGGGTTTCCTGCGTAGTCGAGATAATATTCCTGCAAACACAAGTAGTTTGGCAAACAAAACAGGGGTAGATAACTTGCTACTGAACCCTTATGCTGGTTTGAATGTAAAAACCAATACAAAAGTTACAATTCTAGGGATTAACTACAGAACGAGATGGTAATGCGTTTAAACCTTGAAAAAAAAACAGTCGTAACCTCTTTGTGGCTAGCTTTAAGTTTTAGCTCAGCCACATCTGTTTCTTATGCTGCCAATTTTTATACCATTATTGGCCCTGATGGGCATCCAATGATTGTTCAGAAGCCTGAAACTAGTCCCAAAGGGGAAGTAAAGCAAAAAAACAAACAAATACAAGAAACTAAAGTTACAAAGTCAAATGTGCAAGGGATAGAAACCCTACCTGTAGTTAAACATAATCAGAAAGAGATTGAGCCGAAGAGTGCTTCATTGACTGTTCCGACTTCTCAGCCTGCCAGCCAACCTCCTTTAATGGATAACAACAAAGCTAAAGCTCAAATGAATCCTGTTCCGGCAACAGATCAGTCTTCATCGTCAGTATCACGAAAAACAACTCCTCAACTTGTCGTCGAACAGTCTTCACGGAAGCCCATTAGTACTGTTCAACAAAAAAATAAAGTCGAAAAACTAGCGAAAGAGAGTACACCACGCCAAGATGAAGTAAAGATCAATCAAGAGGTTGTGCCGAAAAATACTCAACCTGTAGAAGATCAGCATTTTACTGTCATTGATGGTGAAAAATATGTAAATAATGAGTATTTAGAAGATCGCGAATTCAATTTAGAAGGTAAAAAAAGATTTTATATGACGCCAGAAATTGGCGCAGTTCATGGGCGATATGAAACTATTGAACGACAAAAAGGGCTTAGTGCGAGTCTTTTAAACCGTATTCGTGGGAATTCAGAATCTGAAGAAAAGAAGCCCGTTGTTTTATCTTCTACCTATTTTCGTTTAGCTAAAGATGAGGTTGTTCAAAATTTAGAACAATCATGTTTCTCTGGAAAAAAATTAGTTAAAGCGAAAGATTTATCAATAAAAAATCAAGAAATTGGGCTTTGGCCAGTCGCACCAATTAAAGAAAGTTTTGCCTATGAAGTGGTGAAATTAGACCCTAAAGTGCAAAATGTATTATTAACATCGTATGCATCTTCTTCAAAGATCCAAAGTTATTATTGGCCATTAGTTGTATTTTTAGATGGACAAGGTTGTGTCCTTGAAGGTGTGAGTGGTTTTAAAAATGATGAATCTCACGACAATAATTTACAATACGCAGCGATGGAAGGCGTTTTAAGAAAACCTGATCAGGCAGTATATCTATTTTTAACACCATTATCCTCAGCATTAGATGTGGAAAATAAACAGTTAACAAATCATGGACAAATTAAGCTGAGTGTTATTCAGTAAGGATGAAAATATGAAAAAAAGATTATTAGCCCCTTTCGTTTTAACGAGTTTAGGCTTAGCACTCGCAGGTTGTGGCGGTGAAAGTTCGACAGTGAATGAAGATCCTTATAAAGGCATTAAAACGTATTCAAATGGTTGTGATGCTGATACTACAGAAAAATGTTTAGGTTTTTATGTTGACTATCCTGTTGATGGTTTAAATTTTGATTGTAGTACCGATACGAAAAATCATTATGTAACTAAACTTGAGGGTGGGTTAGCACTTGGTGGTTGTTTAATTGGAGATAAAGCGAAGTTCTTTATCCAAGGTTCTGAATCGGAAAGAAAAATCATTTTAGGTGATGTTGATCTTGCAAAAATTCGTCCGTTGAAAGTTCGTGGTCAACCTGCTGCTATTGGCTTGATCGATATTGCAAGTGCCATGACAGGTAAACAACCAGAAAGTATGACCATGAGTGATGATACGTTCAAGGTGATGGTTGGGTTGGTCCGAGTTTTCCAAGCGATAGGATTGGAACAGGATGCCAATCAAATAGGGGATGTACAACCAATTGAATTATCAGATAATATTAAAAATAATTTAAAAGCAGTTGATGCCAATATTGTCGTAACTGATTTTATTAATGGCAGTTATGTTGCAAAACTAAAACCATGGATCAATGTAGAAGCTGTTAATGAGGCTTCGGCAATTGCGACTGCGCAACGTTTGGTTCAACAGTCACTGGTTAATATTTATTCGACAAATTTCCTTATATTTAGTGGTGCGAACGTTGATATTCAAGGCTTTACAGGTAAAAGTGATTTAAGTACCAAGAATGAATCTATTGCCAACATGTATGTTGTTACTGACCGTCAAGGCTATACCTCAGGATATGCTATGCAATGGGTTGGCGTACCTCAAAAAGTGGAAGAGAGTACAATTGCTGACTCACTGTTAAAATTTTTACTGCTAAATCAAGTTGTTCCACAAAAACTTAATGTAAATGCCCAACAAGGTTGGATTAACCCACTCACACGTAAAATTACATCTCCACTTGTGTTTAAAAAAGATCAAAGTTCAACGGATAAACTTGAAATTTATCAGGGAGCTTTGCTGAATAATACCAATGTTGCTGGCACAGAGTATATGTATAAGCGAGCAACAGGCGCAACAACAGCACCTACCGATCCAACAGTATACGGGAAATGGCGTCAAACTTTAAATGGTGATCAGCTTTCTGGGGGGATTGATATTTATAAAACTAATCCTGCTAATTACTTAGATCGCAAAGTTTTCCTGACTAAAAATACAGTAAAAACTGGTGAAAAATATTACTTCCCACTGTATGCAAATATTACATTTACGTTTGATAACAAAGAAGTTTCTCCAAATACGCAAACACTCGGTATTGTGATTGATGAAAATGGAGATATACGTACCAATTTAGGTAAAAATAGTGCTCTAAATTCAGATACATGTGCTGATGTAGATCCAAGCACTTATATTGACAAAGAAACAGGGGTACAACAATATCGTATTGGAACCACAGGTACAGCCTATATTAATGGGAATGTTGAAAAGTCGATTACAATGCGTATGATTTTAGCAAATCCTGTATTTGGCAGCCTTGATGGTGCATTAGCAGGTTTAAATGAAACATTAGTGATTACACCAACTAGCGGTACATCTAATGATGATTTAGCCAAAGCATCTGTATCTTCAGGTGGTATACGTTTAAATCTTCAGAGATTAATCAATGAACAAAACACATCCAGTGGTGTAAATATTACCAGTTGGAATGGGGATCAAACGATTACTGCAACATGGGTAAATCTACAGGCAGTTTATCAATCAATCTATAACAATGTTGAAGCAAATAAAGAGAAAGTTACAGCTGAGCAAAAAGAGTTAGCGAAACGTTTATCGGGGACATTAACTGTAAGTTTACCGCAGTGTTATAGCATTAAAACCAAGTAGTTTATGTCGATTAAAAAGCCTCAATTCAAGTGATTAGAATTGAGGCTTTTTTTTACTCATATTTTTAATACTGGGCAGTTGATCAAAGGAATATCTATTCGATATTATCCTGTTTGGTCTAATCGAGTGCCCAAAGTTTCAAGATGCATTGGAAATGTATTGGTTTTCCGGTCTTCAAAATAATGTCTTAAGGTGCGTTCTACACTTGGAAAAGCTAAATCGTTCCAAGGAATTTCATGTTCATCAAATAAACGACTTTCAATGGTTTCTTCACCAGCACCAAATACACCATCTTTTATTTGTGTTTTAAATAAAACATAAACTTGCCCAATCCGTGGAATATTATACATGCAGTAGAGCTGTTCAATCTCAACCTCAGCTTCAGATTCTTCACGTGTTTCACGAGCTGCGCCTTGTTCCATGGTTTCAAATAGTTCCATATAACCAGCAGGCAAAGTCCATAGTCCATAACGTGGTTCAATAGCACGCCGACAGAGTAAAACTTTATTTTCCCAGATCGCCAGTGCACCACAAATAACTTTGGGGTTAATATAATGAATGGTGCCACAGTGTGTACAAACTTTACGGATTTTTTGATCACCTAAAGGAATTTTTTCTATGGTTGTATGACCACATGCACTGCAAAAACTCATAAGCTTCATTAAAAATGTGAGATAACTCAGCATAACTGAAAAATTCTACTTTCGCATCATTTATAGCCTTATCGATAAAATTTCCTATATGATAGAACAAGAACAAAAAAGATAGAGTGAGATCAATGAAGGATGATGAGCTAACCCAAGTATTGCAAAATAGATTACGTTTTGGCAAAAGAACCTATCCAGCCAATGCCGCAGTGCTCATTGCTATTACTCAAGAAGCTGATCCTAAAATTTTGCTGACAAGACGTTCTGCTTACTTATCAAATCATGCTGGAGAAGTTTCCTTTCCTGGTGGTAAACGCGATCCAAATGATACCAGTAATATCGTTGTGGCTTTGCGAGAAGCATGGGAAGAAACCGCACTCAATCCATTTGATGTCAAGCTGATTGGTGATTTACCCATGGAGCGGGCAAAAAGTGGAATAACGGTAAAACCTGTGGTGGGATTAATCCCGCCTGACATTCAGTTGATTGCTCAGCCAAGTGAAATTGATCGTATATTCTATGCCCCGATTAAAAAAATGATGGAATCACAGCCTATTCCTTATGAAGTACGTTTGGCACATCAATCGGTGTATTTTCCCAGTTTAAGAATTGAAAATGAAATCATTTGGGGTTTAACCGCTCGAATTCTGATTTCATTATTTAAATATGGTTTGGATTATCAAAAAAACTGGCCGTTTTTATTGAACTCTCCATCTTTTAAGTCACAAATATTCAATAAGAAGTAATGCTAAAAAGTTATGATCAAAGCCAATGGTCTCAAAATATCTCAAAGGAATGTAATACCATGATGTATAAATTTAAAGGTTTTGCACCACAAGCTTTGCATGCACCTTTTGATGGTTGGATTGCGGATAATGCTACAGTGATTGGCCAAGTGGAACTCGGGCAACAAGTCAGTGTATGGTTTGGTGCAGTCATTCGTGCGGACAACGCTAAAATTCATATTGGGAATTTTAGTAATGTTCAAGAAAATGCCGTTTTACATACAGATACAGGGATTGAATTAATCGTTGGCGATTATGTGACCATCGGGCATCAAGCCATGTTACATGGTTGTACGATAGGCGATAATAGTTTAATTGGTATTAACGCTGTAGTTTTAAATCATGCTGTGATTGGTAAAAATTGTATCATAGGTGCAAATAGTTTGATTCCAGAAGGTAAAGTTATTCCTGATAATTCCTTGGTGGTGGGTTCGCCGGGTAAAGTCGTAAGAACGTTGGATGAGAATGCGGAGAACTTATTAAAAATGAGTGCTTTGCATTATGCCTCCCATTACAAGAATTTTATTGATTTAGAAGAGTTTAAATTTGAATAAATGACTAGTTTTAAAATTTGTCACTTAAATGCCAAGCACAATGTCTTGGCATTTTTATGGATTATTTTGATCTAATGGATTTTATCTGACAGGCTTTATCTCTAAGCTCTCGCGCTATTGAAATGAGTGGAGTATCATAGGCAACATTTTTAACATGGTAAGGTTGTGCATGAAATTGCTGGCATTGGAAACTGCCAATGAGCAGTGTTCCGTTTCGATTGTTGATGAAACTCAAACACTCTATTTTCAACTTGATACGCGAGCAAAAGCACAAACTCAAACCATTTTGCCGATGATTGAGCAAGGTTTTGAGCAAAATAAAATTTCCAATAAAGACTTGACTGCAATTGCATTTAGTCGTGGACCAGGCTCTTTTAGTGGTGTACGTATCAATGCAGCTGTGACTCAAGCTTTGGCATGGGCAAATGATATTCCTGTGATTCCAGTTTCAACCTTGCAAGCGCTGGCTCAAGCTTCTTATCGTCAGGCCCAATTGACTGAAGTGACCGCTGTTTTAGATGCGCGTATGCAGGAAGTCTATATGGCAAGTTTTAAGCTTGACCAAAATAACATTATGCAACTTGTAGACGAAGAAAAATTATTGGACTATCAACACGCTGCGGAATATCAAAAATATATCTTGATCGGTTCAGGTTCAGCTTTGGTGAATGTTGAGGCAATAGCGTTTCAACAAATTGCTGCTTCCGCTGATGATATTGCCACAATTGCGCGTCAAAATGCACTGCAAAAGCAATGGTTCAGTGCAGAGCAGGCCTTACCTGTATATTTACGTGATAATGCATGGAAGAAAATTCCAGAACAAGGTAAACCATAATCGTTTTTCGCTTTAATTTTTAGGATTTCACAATGGATCTTTTACTGCTACTCAAAGCAGCCATTATGGGTATTGTTGAAGGTATTACCGAATTCTTACCTATTTCAAGTACAGGGCATTTAATTCTTGCATCCGAGCTAATGAATTTCTGGACCAAAGAAAAGAGTGATTTATTTGTTGTTGCCATTCAAATGGGCGCGATCGCTGCAGTGATTTATGAGTATTGGAGCAAGCTTTGGGGCGCAGCAACTGGTTTGTTTTCAGGTGAACCGAAAGGCCGTCATCTTGGGATCAGTATTATTGCGGCCTCTATTCCAATTATGCTTGTTGGCTTGAC
Organism: Acinetobacter sp. AS167; assembly: GCF_037152175.1. Lineage (NCBI taxonomy): Bacteria > Pseudomonadati > Pseudomonadota > Gammaproteobacteria > Moraxellales > Moraxellaceae > Acinetobacter > Acinetobacter sp. AS167. The sequence continues at coordinate 609,224 of NZ_JBBCMP010000002.1, read as the reverse complement.
ATTTGGGGATATCGTAAAAGAGCTGCTGTTTAATGATATTTCTGTTGCGATTGGTTTGATTGTCGGTGGTTTAATCATTTGGTGGGTTGAAAAAAATCCTCCAAAAGTCAATGCAGTTGAAGTGGATAATATTTCTATTAAAGAAGCCATTTATATTGGTTTAATCCAAGTATTGGCGCTTATTCCGGGAACTTCACGCTCAGGTGCAACCATTATTGGTGGCATGATGTTGGGTGTATCCCGTAAGGCTGCGACTGAATTTTCATTTTTCCTTGGCATACCTGTAATTGTCGGCGCAGGTTTATTAGATCTTTTTAAGAATTACCATATTTATGAAACGACACAAGATTGGACTGTATTCTTTGTGGGTCTTATCGTTTCTTTTGTTTCTGCTTTAATTTTGATCCGTATTTTGGTGGCTTATGTTTCTAAGCGTGATTTCATGGTCTTTGCTTGGTATCGTATTGCTTCAGGTTTGTTGATTTTATTGTTTGCATTAACAGGTTGGAAATTATGGTAAGCGAAATTCGCTTATTTACTGAATCCACATTTTTTGAGAAAGCACAGTCCTACCAAACTGTGCTTTCTTTACGTGGTGTCATAGTAAACATTGCAACAATTGAAAACCTCAATGCACGGTTTTTAAGGCTGAACCCTGAACTTGCCTTGTGTGTCGATGAACAAGGTTTAAGCCTGTGCGCCAATGGCATGAAAATGCAACCTGACTGGAAAGCTGAAATCCCACGTTTAAAACGTGCCAGTTTAAAATCTGAAATGATTGCACGGGCATGTAGTATTTCAGAAAAACCAAACTTAATTGATGCAACTGCGGGTCTAGGACATGACGCATTATTGATGGCGCATTTAGGGGCAAAAATAACCCTGATCGAACGTCATCCAATTTTATTTACTTTACTGGAAGATTCAAAAAAACAGCTAGAAAACGATCCATTTTTAGCCAAAGTTGTTGAGCGTATTGATTTGGTTTTTTCTGATTCAGCTGAATATTTACAACAATTGATAATCACGCATAAAACTGTTGATGTTGTTTATTTAGATCCGATGTTTCCGCAACGGGATCAAAATCAGCAAGCCATAAAAAAACAGGCTCAAGTCAAAAAGCAAATGCAGCTATTACACATGCTTTTACCAGAAGATGGTGAAATGGATTTAGGCGATCATCTTTTAGTCCTAGCACGGCAAATTGCGAAGCGAGTTGTGGTAAAACGTCCTAGACTGGCTGTATTTTTAAATGATCAGGCAACCGATCATCAATGGCAAGGTGATGCTTGTCGTTTTGATGCCTATTTTAACAGCAAACTTATTGAGTAATTTGGTAACTGTTTCAATAATAGTCGAATTATTGATATATAGTTAAATCAAAGATTGATAATTTTTTAGCCAAGCCTAAACTAGATAGGCTGATTGAAGCCACTGCCTTAACAGAATCTTTATGATAGATCTTAAACCCTCGATTAACTTTTGGCATGATTTGAAAAGTAACCAACGTGCAGGGATTTGGTTATTCTTAGGTTCGCGAAAGTCTTTACAAATTGTTCGTCCATCTATTCTTCAACTGATTTTTTGGGGACTGTTGGGTGCAGGTGCCAATACACTGTTTAGCTGGTTAGTTGCTGGTGATGGTGGTGTTTTTAATCGACAGGGTCTTGTCAGCTATGCATTGTGGCCTTTTATTGCCTTGATTGTGGGGATTTTTCTATCACAACGTACCAATAATCCACGCTTGATGTTGGTTCCAGCACTGTTATGGTTAGTGCTTGATACGCATATCATGTTGTTTCAATGTTTGCTTCAATATTTGGGCAACCAAGATCTACTGCCTTATTTCACTTATGATGTGATCCCATTGCTATTTTTTGCTTTGTTTATTTGGCAAAGCCTTGCTGTAGTATGGGTTTTTTCAAGAGAATTACAATGGCCATGGTGGGAACGTGCCTTAATCATGTTTGCTACAATAGCCACTTTGTTCACTTGGCAGGTTTCGATCAAGGAACAGCCAATTTGGAAAGTAGAAGAAGTTCCTCCGAGTCTCAGTGAAAGTGCTTTTTATGCACAAAGTCATTTGCTCAATAAAGCATTGGAACAGGTGCAGTTTGGTGAGTTTGCTCAAACACATTGGTACTTTTTGGGTGTTGCGGGTGCTAGTTATCAAGACGTGTTTAAATTTGAAATTGATCGAATTAAAGAACAATTTGATACCCGTTTTGGAACTTTTGGACGCTCTGTTGAGTTGGTTAATAACCCACAAAGCATTAAAGACACTCCTATTGCATCTAAAACCAGTATCGACCTTGCTTTACGCCGTATTGGTCAACAGATGAATCGCGAAAGTGATGTATTGTTTCTTTATATGACTTCTCATGGCTTACCTAATCGTTTTGAACTAGAAAATGAACCGATTAATTTGGATGATGTCGATCCAAAATGGTTAAGAGAAACCCTAGACAAATCGGGTATTCGTTGGAAAGTGATTGTGATTTCAGCCTGTTATTCAGGTAGCTTTGTTTCAGCACTCCAATCACCAGATACTTTGATTATTACTGCTTCTGCAGCAGACCGTGCTTCATTTGGTTGTTCAAATGAAGCTGATTATACTTATTTTGGTCGAGCTTTCTTTGATCAGGCAATGCGTGAACAAGGCTCTCTCAAAGCCGCATTTAAAGAAGCGACTGAAACAGTTGCGAAATGGGAAAATGCACAAGGCTTTGATCCATCTGAACCGCAATGGGTGATTGGGAAAAATATGGAAATGATGTTACCGCAATTGGAACAACATTTATTTCCTCAACAAGGGGCTATTACTACTGCTCAAACTCAAAATGTAAAACTGAATACACAACAAAAGCCATGATAAATAGCGGCGCTTTAAATGCGAAAGCAAAAGCGCTTTTAATTTATATTTAGGTTGATTGTATTGATGCTTTAAGACTGTAGTTCTAAACAATTTAAAGATCGAAATATGGAGCGATGCGCGAATGGAACTTTTAAGTAAAAATATCTGTTTTGATGGTGAACAAAGAATTTACCAAATTCAGTCAAATTATTTAAAAGGGGCAACGAAGTTTGCGACATATCTTCCGCCTCAAGCATTAAAAGGACAGAAATGTCCTGCATTATTCTATTTAGCAGGACTGACTTGTACGGAAGAAACCTTTATTATTAAAGCACATGCGCAACGGTTGGCATCTCAGCTTGGCTTGATCTTGATTACACCAGATACATCGCCTCGTGGTGAACAGGTTGCGCAAGGTGATTCATGGGATTTGGGACAGGGTGCCGGATTTTATATTAATGCAACTCAAGCACCTTGGGCTGAGCATTTTCAGATGGAAAGTTATATTGTAGATGAACTTTATCCATTACTGATAAAAACTTTTCCAATTCAATCTGAGGCAGTGGGAATATTTGGTCACAGCATGGGCGGGCATGGCGCATTAACACTTGCTTGGAAACATCCAAATTATTTTAAATCAGTGTCCGCATTTGCCCCGATTTGTGCGCCTACTGAATGCCCTTGGGGTGAGAAGGCTTTTTCTCATTATTTAGGATCGAATAATCGTTCAGAATGGGCAAAGCATGATGCAACCCAGTTACTGCTTTCTAAAGGTCAGTTATTTGACGAAATACTTATCGATCAAGGCTTAAAAGATCAGTTTTTTAGTCAATTGAATCCTGAGAAATACCAGAAAGCCTGTAATAAAGTAGGGCAAAAAATCACATTAAGATTTCATGAAGGCTATGATCATGGTTATTATTTCATTCAAAGCTTTATTGATGACCATTTACAGTTTCATGCTTTGCAATTGCAAAAATAGTTGGGTCACCTAACAAAAAATTAAATTTTGAGTAAAAGTAAACTATAGTTTACTTTTACTCTATTTCTTTCAGCTTAGAAAAAATATAAACTACTTTTTGAGGTTTTATTTCATATCATTTTAGATTGTCATTAAATAATTTAAATAAAGAGAAGAATATGCAAGAACAAATACCGCCTCCATTTCCAAGTCATTTGAATTTGGAAAAGGGCGCTACACCACCAGAAATACAGCAACCCATAGACCAGCAGTATCCTAAAATTCATCGTTTTAAATTTCACGGTGATGCGATGGAATATTTTGGTATATGGATTGTGAATATCCTATTGACCATCATCACCTTAAGTTTGTATGCACCTTGGGCGAAAGTGCGTCGTTTACGTTATTTTTATGGCAATACTGAATTCTTTAAAAGACGTTTTGACTTCACGGGTATTCCAACCAAGATTTTAGTTGGACGATTGATTGCATTGGGTATTTATGCAGCCTTTTCAATTTCCTCGCAGTATTCCATGATTGCAACGGTAGTTGGTCTAGTTGTGCTATATGCAGCAGTACCTTGGCTTATTCGGGCAACAATGCGCTTTACTGCAAGAAATAGTAAGTTTGGAAATAGTCGTTTTTATTTTGCGGGAACCACAAAAGAATCCTATAAAGTCTTTTTTCTTAGTATTTTAATTTATATTTTTAGTTTAGGTATATTTTCTCCTGTTGCGATCTGGTTGTATAAAAAATACTACATTGATCATTTATATGCAGGTCAGTTGGATTTTAAATTGAATGCCGATTGGTCAGCTTATATGGGTGCAGTCTACATTCCAATTTTTATGTCTTTTGGAATCATGCTTGTATTTGGCATTATCTATTTTGGTATTATCGGTTTTATTGCTGGGTATACACCAAACTTTTTTATCTTTGGTGTCTTTGCAATGTATGCTGTGGCAGGTTTGTTTATTTATCCATTGATCGCGGCACGTATTTTTATTACTACATGGAACAATACAACGGTGGGGAGCAGCCAATTTAAAACAGATTGTAATCAATGGCGTTATGCATGGATTGTGGCATCAAATTGGCTGGTTAAAATTCTAAGCATTGGTTTAATGTCTGCATGGGCGGCAATTCGTATTCACAAATATCAAGTTGATTCGATGAGTTTAATTTTGCATGATGATCCAGATCAAATGATGAATCTTGCACAGCAAGAGCAAAGTGCTTTAGCTGAAGAAATTAGTGACATCTTCGACATTGATATTTCTTTATAATGATATGAGTTGAATAATTTATGTCACGACCAATAGAAGTCATTTTCTATGATGGTGTGGTGTCTAAACCACACCATGCCCAACTTTCTGCTCAATCTGAGTTCGAAGTGCTGATTCAGTATGGTGAGCGTTTAGAGCATCAACGCCGTTATGCATATCGCGATATGGAATTAATTGGCGCACTGGGGCAATTAAATCCTGCGATTGAGCTTAAAGATGACGCTAGGATTGAGTTTCAGGGGGCTTTACCAGAATGGTTTAATTTTGGGACTAAAAATGTTCAGCATTCAATTTGGAAATTAGAACGTTCTCCAAGTTTAATTGTATTCAGTATCGTCTTTGTCGCGGTTTTTGTTTTTGCTTTAGTGAAATGGGGTGTTCCAGCAGCATCACATTATGTTGCTTTTCAGCTGCCTGAAAATAGTTTGAATAAATTAGGTGATGAAGCGGAAAAATATGTATTGAATAATTGGACTAACCCCAGTCATTTGGCACAAGGTCAAAAAGATCTAATTTCCAAGCAATATCTAAATACCATCGCTGAAGGAAAACCTGCAAAATTGGTCTTCCGTGAAGGTGGGCAATTGGGTGCCAATGCAGTGGCTTTACCCAACAATACCATTATTATCACTGATGAGTTGATTGAAATGGCGCATAGTGATCAAGAGATTTTAGGTGTATTGGCTCATGAGCAAGGGCATTTGGTTGAACGGCATAGTTTACAACAAGGCTTGACCAGTCTGGGGTTGAGTGTGTTGTATATTGCCATGACGGGTGATAGTTCAGACCTATTGACCTCGTTACCTGCCGCGATGATCGGTGCAAATTATTCACGTAAATTTGAAGCTGAGGCGGATATGTATGCGCTGAAATTGATGGATCGTAAAGGCATTGAAGTGTCTCATTTTGCGAATTTCTTACAACGCTTAAGTGATGAAACTGCACTGGAAGAAAAACCAAAGCAATCAGGTAAAACAGCAGAAGCTGATAAAAAAGCGGATCCAAATAAAAAACAACCTCAAAATGAATCTAGTGAAAAAGAAAGCTCTCTAGAGATTTTTGATGCCTTATCTTCACATCCTGCAACTGAAGAACGCGTTAAAATGGTTCGTGATTTTGAGAAAAAACAACAGGCTAAACCTTAAGCAGTATAGATAAGCGATGTTTTATCTATAGATTGTGCAAGGTGGTGGTGACTTGATCTAGGGCTTAATGAAGCCCTTTATTTTTTTTGTATTTTCTCAAAAGATTAGATTATTCGCTAAAACCCATATCATCAAGTAATAGACAGTCACTCATTCAATCAGATTAATTGCTATGACCTGATAAATGACCAAGATAAGTAAAACTGTTGCTTTTTAAAACAACCCAATAAGGTAAGTTTGTTATAATGGGAAAAATATTTCTCTTTGCCAGGTTGTTTCATGTCCAAGCCATTTCTGATTGCACCTTCAATTTTATCTGCCGATTTTGCCCGTCTGGGTGAAGATGTGGAAAAAGTATTGGCAGCTGGTGCAGATGTTGTCCACTTTGATGTCATGGATAACCACTATGTTCCAAACCTAACTTTTGGTGCGGGTATATGTAAGGCATTAAAGAAATATGGGATCAAAGCCCCGATTGATGTGCATCTTATGGTTTCACCTGTGGATCGTATGATTGGTGATTTCTTAGAAGCAGGCGCAGATATTATTACTTTTCATCCTGAAGCAACACATCATATTGACCGTTCATTACAATTGATTAAAGATGGTGGTGCTAAAGCAGGTTTGGTATTTAATCCAGCAACACCTTTGCATTATCTCGACTATGTTTTAGATAAAGTGGATCAAGTGCTTTTAATGAGTGTAAACCCTGGCTTTGGCGGCCAAAAATTTATTCCAACGACTTTGGATAAATTACGCGAAGCGCGTAAAATTATTGATGCTTCAGGTCGTGACATTCGGTTAGAAATTGATGGCGGTGTTGGCCCAGCAAATATCCGTGAAATTGCTGAAGCAGGAGCTGATATGTTTGTTGCTGGTTCGGCGATTTTTAGTAAACCTGATTATCAAGTTGTGATTAACGAAATGCGTGCTGAATTAGCAAAAGTTGGACAAGTTTCGGCTTAAACTTTTCCACAAGTGTATTGTGTGAATTGTGGATAACTCTGATGATAACTATATGGATAACCATGTTGATAAGCATATGGATAAGCTGGGTATAGATTAATCAAAGGTGATCAATCGTTTATCATGTATGCAATTTCTGTTTAAAAAGAGCCCAAATGGGCTCTTTTGTTATAAAAATTATCTGCTCTTCATCAATTTGATTATTCATTTTTTATTCAAAGTAGAATTGATGCTAAATTATTCAGTGATATTGGCAATCTTTCCACATGATATTTGCCAAAATCGTTATTATTGGCTATGCTCTTAGCTTCATTATGGATTAAAACATAGGTTTTAGTTTTGTTTAGACAACTGCACAAACAGCTTTGGTTTGTTTGTCTTATGGTTTTTGCCATAGGTTGGAGCAGTGTGTCTATTGCATCTGTAAATATGATGCAACATGCGCAAATGATGAATGCATCACTTTTAGATGAACATCAATCGATGATGAAAAACAGTACTGTAAAAGAAATGAAACAACACTGTTTAGACATACAACAAAAACAAAATGATCAAAAATTGCGTCTCAATCATGAGCAGCAGGTGCAAAATTTAAAAGATTGCCATAATCTACAGGTTCAATCTCAAGATACGCAGCAGAGCAAATGCCTAGACTGTGCTGCATTATCATGCCAATCTTCAGTGGTTTGGTTCAATCCTGATATTCCCAAATTGATTGCACCCGATCATCTGCACAACACTCAAGCCTATCAAATCAATTACCAAGCTCAGCACCTCGCAGGGCATTGGCAGGAAATCCTACGTCCTCCAAAAGCTTAATCTGATTTTAGACACTTTTTTATTCAAAATTGCTTGTTAAAATTTAGGTTAAGTTATGTTTATTCAGTTATCTCAAAAGCGATTAGCTCAAAGCTTGGTTGCCACATTGTGCTTGGTCTCCTCAACTTGGGGAATTGCCGCAATCAAAGAATATCAACTCAGCATTGATGAAGGAATCGTCAATGTAACAGGTAAACCGGTAAAACGAATTACTGTAAATGGCCAGTTTCCCGCACCACTTTTAGAATTTGAAGAAGGTGATGAAGCGGTGATTCGTGTTAAAAATAATTTAAAGAATCAGGATTCATCGATCCACTGGCATGGCCTATTATTGCCCGGCATTATGGATGGTGTACCTGGCTTTAATGGTTATAACGGGATCAAACCCAACGAAGAATTTGTCTATAAGTTCAAAGTTCGTCAGAGTGGAACCTATTGGTATCATGCCCATTCGAAAGGCCAAGAACAAGATGGTTTATATGGTTCTTTAGTGATTTATCCAAAGAATAAAAAACCGCTGGCAGCGCATGAACGCACAGATCGTGATTATGTGGTGATGTTGTCGGATTTCCATGAGCAAACCAGTGACCAGATCCAAAAAAATCTAAAGGTTTCCGCAGAATATTATCAAAATCGACGTGAAACATTAGGGGATGTTTGGAAACAGTTACAACGTGATGGTTTAAAAGCAACATGGTCTGATCGCAAAATGTGGAATCAGATGCGTATGTTAAAAACAGATATGTCTGATGTGACGGGTTACACCTTTCTTGTAAACGGGAAAACGCCTGAACAAAATTGGACAGGTCAGTTTAAGCCAAATGAAAAAGTTCGACTCCGCTTTGTGAATGCATCGGCAATGTCGTTCTTTGATGTACGCATCCCTCAGCTAAAAATGACAGTGGTCAGTGCCGATGGTCAACCAGTAAAACCTGTGAGTGTGGATGAGTTTCGTATTGGTACAGCAGAAACCTATGATGTGATTGTTGAACCTAAAATCAGTCATTATCAGATCGAAGCAGAGTCTATTGACCGTTCAGGATTTGCGATTGGAACACTCCACAATGAATTAACAGCAAAAAGTGCTGCTATTCATATGCCTGCTGCTCGTCCACGTGCTCTGCTAACTATGGATGATATGGGAGGTCATGGTGGCGGAGGGATGGGTCACTCCAAGATGAGTATGGGTGATATGTCAGGCATGGACCATTCAAAAATGAATGGGAATGATATGCAAGGCATGGATCACTCGAAAATGAGTGCGAATGATATGCAGGGCATGGACCATTCAAAAATGAGTGCTGATGCTATGCAAGGTATGGACCATTCAAAAATGAGTGCGAATGATATGCAGGGCATGGACCATTCAAAAATGAGTGCTGATGCTATGCAAGGTATGGACCATTCAGAAATGAATGCCAATGATACGCAAGCTATGGATCATTCACAGCATAGCAATTCATCGGCAGCTCAAAAAAATGACCAAGCGGTTTATGGTTGGGCAAATGCATCGACGCCGCAAGGAGATAAAGCACTGCAATACAGTGATTTAAAATCACTAACCCCTCAACCTGATACTCGTGATGCCACCAGTGAATTGGTGATTCGCTTAGGCGGAACCATGGAGCGTTATGTTTGGACGATCAATGGTAAAAAATTCAGTGATGCTGAACCACTCAAAGTGAAATATGGCGAACGTATCCGAATTAAATTTATCAATGACAGTATGATGGCGCATCCAATGCATTTACATGGCATGTTTATGCAACTGGAAAATGGTCAGCCTGCTGTGGATATGCCCAATAAACACACCATTGTTGTACCACCTGCAAAAACAGTTACAGCATTATTAACCGCTGATGAATTGGGTGAATGGGCAATCCATTGTCATTTGCTCTACCACATGAGTGCAGGGATGATGAATAAATTGATTGTTGCCAATGTGAGTGATGGCAAAGTGTCCACCCAGCCAGTTCAAACAACAAATACCACTCAAAAGGCTGAAGTGAAAGGGGACGAACATGCAAATCATTAATCTTTTTTCTAAATCAGCTCTGGCAAGTTCATTACTTATGCTGAGTGGTTTGGCTTTGGCCCATGAAGGGCATCAGATGCAAAGTGATGAGAGTATTGCGACTGAATCAACTGTAGTGACTGATTATTCAAGCATGGATCATTCAAAAATGAATCAGTTGGATAAGCAAAGCAATGTTGTAGATCATACACAGCATCAAGCGATTACAACCACTAAGGGGGAGGAAAGCGTAGCTTCGCATAGTACCCATGATCATGGTAAAGAACATGGTGCGCAGGTTTATCAGCGAGTGACTATTGATAATGCTTGGATGCTGGATGAAGATGGAAAAGGTACTTTAGATTCATCTTTAGAGTTACGCATAGGTACTGATGAAAATAAGTTATTCATTAAAGGGAGCTCCAGTAAGGCTGAATCAGACAAAATAGAATATGATCTAAGTGCCCTCTATAGCCGTAACATTGCTGATTTTTGGGATGTACAGGCGGGTGTGCGTTACAGTGATAATCCTGAGCGAACCACTGATCAGGAACGTGTAGATGCGGCTTTGGGTTTACACGGCTTGGCGCAGTACTTTTTTGAAACAGATGCTTATCTGTATTTCGGACAGGACAGTCGGGTTGCATTTAGCCTAGAAACTGAACGTGATTTATTATTGACACAAAAGCTGATTTTAAAGCCTTATTTAGATTTAAATGTGGTATTTAGCGATGATTCACGCTATGCCCAAAAAACAGGCCTAAACAGTATTAAAACAGGTTTAGAAACCCGTTATGAAATTACAAAAAAGGTGATGCCTTATGTGAGTGTGGCCTATACATATTCTAAAGGTAAAAAAGAGACAGCATGGCAAACTGCAACTAAGTCCGAATCAGGTTGGTTATATGGTGCAGGTCTGCGTTTTAGATTCTAAGCTTTAGTTTTTCGTATAAAGCAAAAGGTCACTTCTTTAGGAGTGACCTTTTACGTTTCTGCAATGCCAGCGACACATTCAAGCTGATTATTTACAAACTTAAATTCCATTCCATGCTCTGTATCTAAATCATAGTGAATAGAGAGGGTTAAGCTATCGGGCGCGCTCACACGCAAATTTAACATGGTCTGAATATAAGGATTATGGGATTCCACATCCTGAATATTCAATGCAGCCTCACCGGATTTTTCTGGATTTTCATAATAATGTGCATAAAGCTTTTGATAGCGTTCAAAAGCATGTTGCTGAATGGTCTGAATATGTTGTTCAATACTGTTGATAAATAATTGGTAGGTTTTTGCAAAAGCGTTGAGTTGATCAAGATTGGGTGCTTCTTCGATCTCTTCGCCATCTTCATCAAACTCTTCCCCTAAGAAAATCTCCCGATCAGCATTTTGATTAAAAAAACAATGTGAAAAAAATGTTTCTGAACTAAACCCAGCCCAGCTCGGGTGGATATCACCCCAATAATCATGTTTCATGGTTTTGATTCCTGATTTTTATATTTAGCATGCTTGATCATAAAGTAAGCCTCACGAAAAAAAATTATTCGAAATGTAAAAAAGGTCAAATTTTGTAAATTTTAATAAACTCCTCAACATGAGTTGATATAATTAGCGTTCTTCAGGAGGAACGACCTCCCTCAATTTGAGAAAAATCGTCAGGACGGCCTGATTCTAATTTAAATTTGGAGCTGGTCATGGCTTGGGTTTTTCTTATTTTCGCAGGTATCTTTGAAATCGTTTGGGCATATAGCATGAAATTGTCCGAAGGTTTTACAAAGCTTACACCAAGTATTGTCACCTTATTTTTCATGATTTTAAGCTTTGGTCTATTGGCATATGCGATGCGTACTTTGCCATTGGGAACTGCTTATACCATTTGGACTGGGATTGGAGCGATAGGCTCATTCTTGGTTGGTATTTTTATTTTAGGCGAACCTGCAACAGCAATGCGTATGTTCGCTGCTGTACTGATTGTTTCTGGCTTAGTTTTAATGAAACTTTCTTCGTCTTAATTTATTTAAATATTTAAGTGCTATTTCTGTAGGAGGTAGCACTTTTTTTATGTGTAGTTCATGGTGTAATCAATATTGGAAACACTCAATAGAAAATGGTGAATGTATAATGGCATGGGTTTTATTGGCAGTTGCTGGTTTGTTTGAAGTGGTTTGGGCATATTTTATGAAGGTGTCTGATGGGTTTACTAAATTGACACCTAGTATTTTGACCATCATCTTTATGATCGCAAGTTTTGCTTTACTTTCTTATGCAATGAAAACATTACCACTTGGTACCGCTTATACGGTGTGGACAGGGATTGGTGCGATTGGTTCATTTGCCGTCGGAATTTTCTTTTTAGGTGAACCAGCCTCAGCGATGCGGATGTTGGCTGCTGTATTGATTATTTCAGGTCTTATTTTGATGAAATTATCTTCAAGCTAAGTTAAGCTGTTGCTGAGTTGGAAAGGGAATAAGGACATGCAACTTGCATTTATGGAAATGAGTTCCCCAGTCGGGATATTAAAATTAGTCGCCCATGATCATGCCTTGGTTGCAGTACTTTGGGAAAATGAAAATCCTAAACGGGTTCGTCTGGCTGAATTAATTAAAAACAATACGCATCCAGTTTTGTTGGAGACGGCGAAACAATTGAATGAATATTTTCAAGGAAAAAGAACCCAGTTTGATTTACCGCTAGATTTTGCGGGGACTGAGTTTCAGCAAAAAGTTTGGCAAGCTTTATTGACGATTCCATTTGGTGAAACGCGTAGCTATAAAGAGATCGCAGAACAGATTGGAAATGTCAAAGCGGTTCGGGCAGTGGGTGCAGCGAATGGTAAAAATCCCATCTCTATTATTGCACCATGTCATCGTGTGGTCGGGGCAGATGGTAAATTAGTGGGTTTTGCGGGTGGGTTGGATAATAAGGATATTCTTTTAAAAATTGAACAAGTGCCATAGACTCAACTCTATTTATTATTAAATTACAATTTAAAATGCTTGCTCAAATTTTTACATCATTCTTATCAAATCTAGGTTGGATCGTTTTACTTTTCGTTGCGATTACGCTAGTTAAATTATTTAAGCCCTTTTTAAAAGGGAAAATAGGTGAATTTGCTGTCAGTACCCATGTAAAAGTCTATTTAGATAAAGAAAATTATATTTTATTAAATGATTGTACTCTGCCTGATGCGCAAAATCAGACCACCCAAATAGATCATATTTTATTAAGTCTTTATGGTGTTTTTGTCATTGAAACAAAGAATTATAAAGGTTGGATATTTGGTGGCGAGCGTCAAAAGATTTATAAAAAGAGCTATAAGTTCCAAAACCCATTACATCAAAATTATAAGCATCAAAAAGTTTTAGAAAGTGTTCTCACAGATATTGTTGATTCCACTCAGATCCATTCAATCGTGGTTTTTATGTCTGATTGCGAATTTAAAACCAAAATGCCAAACAATGTCTTTCGTGGTGCAGGTTGGACAGATTATGTAAAACAATTTAAGCAAATCAACATTCCTCCAATGAAATTAAAACGTATTCAGTATCGTCTAGAGAAAGAAATTTTAGAAAAGTCGTGGAAAACCAATCGCCAACATATACAAAGTCTTAAAGATAAATATACTGAGAAATGAACATATTACGCATAATCAACATTCTACAGATTAAATTATATTTTTTTGTATGATTGGATGCTTATATTATATCTATAGCATTAAGTTCAGTAGAGGATGAAGCGAAAATTCATTCATCCTCCACTTTAGATTTTAACCATTTCCATTGCCCATTTTTAAATTGATACGTGTCGACCCACCATCTTGCGCCACCTCGACATGAGCTGGTCATTTGTTTCTTGTGGGTAATCAGTTTGAGATCCGTCAATCCAGAACACTGTGCATGACTAAAATCAATTTTTCCTTGGTTCAACACTTGATAGTCTTTACTTTTAGGTTGATAGAGAAAAATATCAAAAATTGAATAAACCCCCATTCCCATATCAGGTGTAGACACAGCAATATCGGTAAATCCATCAAAATTGTAGTCTTGAAAATGAATTTGTCTTTTACGTTCAAATGGTAATTCTGCAAGATCAAATGCTTGCTGTTTAGCCGGTGTTTGAATGATGAGTTGACCTGATTCGTCATCGCCATCTTTAAAAATAAAATGGGTTTTTTGCCCATTCACTACATCGTTAATATTGCGACTTACAGTTTGTTGTTGAGGTTGGGCAAATGCGAATGGGGTTAAAAGTAAACTTGATAGCATTATTGTCGTGAGTGTTTTATGCATTGTTATTCTCGTTGTCATTCCCATTGTTTTAGGGGATTTCCAAGTTTCAGCTGTTTATTGAAACTTGGATGCTATTTTCAAAAATGCAGAGTAATATTCAACATTTAAAAGCGCTTTGGAATTTTTTGGCCACCTTCAATCGGCGTTTCGGCATTTTTTAATACACCAAATAACCATGTTTCAGCATGTTGTACCGCGATTTTAAGCGGATCTCCTAGTGCTAAACGTCCTGCAATAAAGCTTGCCAATGAACAACCTGAACCATGGTATTCACCTTCTAAACGGGGACATTTAGATTCAGCGATCATTTCACCGTTCACATATAAGGCATTACGAATATAGTTTGGGGTATCTTCATGACCACCTTTTACCAGAACAGCTTGTGCGCCCATTTCAAACAGCTTGGCTGTGGCTTTTTCTATGTCCTGTTCTGCTGTTAATGCACGTAATTCCACCGTATTTGGGGTAATGATTGTTGCCAGAGGAATCAGTTCGATAAAGGCTTTAACCAAGGTCTCTTGATTACCCAGTGAACCACCACTATTTGCCACTAAAACAGGATCAAGTACATATAGATAATCTGGATGTTCACGTAAAAACTCAGCCAGTGCAGCAATATTATCTGTCGTCCCCAACATCCCCGATTTGATGGCTTTAATGGGTAAATCACCAACAACTGCATTGGCCTGAGCAAGCAGTAGTTCTTTGGAGCTGGCTTTAAAACCAAAAACTTGTTGAGAGTTTTGAATGGTTAATGCTGTACAAGCAATTGCCGCATGTGCGCCACTTTGACCAATCGCTTCAATATCAGCCTGTATACCAGCACCACCAGAAGGGTCTAGACCTGAAAAACAAAGTACAGTAGGGCGCACGATGATGTCCTTAATTCACAAATTTACGTTAGTATAGGCAAGTTTGCGAGAACACTCGATAGTAATTTGATAATTGTTTCAAACACAGATTTAAAGGATTGGATGGTGATAAAGAATATTTTAATTGATCTCGATGGCACATTAACCGACCCAAAAGTAGGCATTACGACATCTGCACGTTATGGACTTGCAAAGGTTGGGCATCCGATTCCTGACAGTGAAAATATCGACTGGATTATTGGTCCACCGTTAAAGGCATCATTGGCAAAGCTACTCAAAGTTGAAGCAAATGATATTTTAGCTGAGCAAGCTTTATTAGGTTATCGTGAACGTTTTGCTGTAACTGGCCTATTTGAAAACCATGTTTTTGATGATGTAGTACAAACCTTGGAAGCCTTAAAAAGTAAGGGCTATCGACTGTTTTTAGCCACTGCAAAACCTGAAGTCTATGCACGGCAAATCTTAGATCATTTTGATTTATTAAAATATTTTGATTATCCCTATGGCAGTGAGTTAAATGGCGAGCGCACCAATAAAGGTGAGTTAATCACTTATATCCTTGAAAAAGAAAAGTTAAATCCAAAAGAGTGTTTGATGGTGGGAGACCGGGAACATGATATTTATGGTGCACGTAAAAATGGCATTGAAACCATTGCGGTAGAATATGGATATGGTTCAAAACAAGAGTTGGACGAAGCAGTGCCGAAAGCAAGAATTGCAAAGTTTTCTGAATTGTTAAATCTGGTTTAAATCTAGGTTATTGGAGTAATTCGAATCAAATTAATCATCCCCAACACATCGATAAGATATTCTCGGTTGGGGATTTTACTTGTAATCACATAGTGAGTAGCAATCACACATTTAAACAGGGACTGAATCCCCCGATAATCTTTTAATGTCATTCACTCAATTGGGTAGAGATACCGCATGATGGGGAAGCGTTAAACTCTTAAGTCCATCACCGCTCAATTTAAGATCTACTTGCAGTAAAATTTGGATCTAATGTGGAGAGATATTCAAATCTGCAATGCACCACGTCAATCCATCTAAAAATAAAAAATGATGGATTAGCGAACGTCCAAATACAATGATTCCTTAATTTCTTCCATCACAATATAGCTGTGTGAAGAAGCAGAGGAGGGAAGTTTTTTTAGTAAATCACCCAGTAAGCGTCGGTAAGCACTCATTTCTTTTAATCGGGCTTTGACTAAATAATCAAAATCTCCCGAAATAAGATGGCACTCTTGTACTTCTGGTATTTCCATTAAGTCCTTGGCCACTTGTTCAAACACGTCACCAGACTTTGCTGATAAGCTAATTTCTAGAAAAACCAATAAGTTGCGATCAAGATGTTTTGGATTTAGTCGTGCATGATAGCCCATAATGATGCCATCTCGCTCCAAACGTTTGACGCGTTCAGAACAAGGTGTGGTTGATAAACTGACCCGTGAAGCCAACTCGCTGATGGCAATTCGACCCTCATTTTGAAGAATATCTAAAATCATTCGATCTATACGGTCTAATTTACGCATCAATTATTCCCTTTTTTTTAATCATTTTTCACGACAATAAATTAAAACAACTAAATTTTAGCATTAAAAATAGTGAAATAAACTATTGAACCAAAAATATACTAGTGAAATAAACTAGTAAATGCATAAAGGATAAGAAATGCGTGTAATAGTATTAGGTAGTGGTGTGATTGGCGTAGCAAGTGCATATTACCTCGCGCAGCAAGGAGCACAAGTTACAGTTTTAGACCGTCAAGCAGGTCCAGCTGAAGAAACCAGCTTTGGTAATGCAGGTCAAATTTCTCCAGGATATTCGACACCGTGGGCTGCACCCGGTATTCCGTTTAAAGCGGTTAAGTGGATGTTTCAACATCATGCACCACTTGCGATTAATATCGATGGCAGTATGTGGCAGTTACAGTGGATGGCGCAAATGCTTAAAAACTGTAACTCAGAAAGTTATGCGATTAACAAAGAACGTATGACACGTGTTGCAGAATATAGCCGTGACTGTTTAAGAGAACTGCGTAAAGATACTGGCATTGAATACGAAAACCGTTCAAAAGGCACGTTGCAAGTTTTCCGTAATGAAGCTCAATTAGAAATGGTTCAGCGTGATATTGCTGTACTCAAAGAATGTGGTGTTCCACATGAGTTATTGCTTAAAGATGATCTTGCTAAAGTAGAACCAGCACTAGAACATGCCAAAGATAAATTGGTCGGTGGTTTACATCTTCCAAATGATGAAACAGGCGACTGCTATTTATTTACCAATGCTTTAGCCAATTTAGCCAAAGGTTTAGGTGTCGAGTTTAAATTCAACCAAAATGTTGAAAGATTGGTGGTTGAAGGTGATCAAATCAAAGGTGTAGTGGTTAATGGTGACGTGTTAACTGCTGATCGCTATGTATTGGCTTTTGGTAGCTATTCACGTGATTTCTTAAAGCCGCTGGAATTGAATTTACCAGTTTACCCAGTGAAAGGTTATTCTTTAACGATCCCGATTGTTGATCCAACATTTGCACCACAATCTACAGTTTTGGATGAAACCTATAAAATTGCGATTACTCGTTTTGATCAACGTATTCGTGTTGGTGGAATGGCAGAATTAAGCGGTTTTAATCATGGTTTAAATGCTGATCGTCGTGGCACGTTGGAAATGGTGACCCAAGATTTATTCCCGGGTGGTGATTTGGCACAAGCGTCATTTTGGACCGGTCTTCGCCCAATGACCCCAGACAGCACACCAATTATTGGCGCAACACGTTTTAAAAATTTATTCCTTAATACAGGGCATGGCACTTTAGGCTGGACCATGGCATGTGGTTCAGGAAAATTAATCAGCGATCTAGTACTTAATCATCAAACTGATATTAGTACCGAAGGCTTATCTATTCAGCGTTATCCACACGCTGCTTAAGTCAGCCACATTGTTAAAACAGTAATCAATAAATTGTTTAGCGATAAATAATTTACAACGCCAATCCATATTCAGGGATGAATAAAATGCCTAGACCAATTACTGCTGTCATTCATCAGGATGCTTTGTTGCATAACTTGAATGTCGCCCGTCAATTTATGCCACAAAGTAAAGTTTTTACCGTGGTCAAGGCCAATGCTTATGGACACGGTATTGAGCGTGTCTATGATGCATTCAAATCCGCAGATGGTTTTGCTTTGTTAGATATCGATGAAGCAAAACGCCTAAGAACATCGGGATGGACAGGTCCAATTCTGCTCTTAGAAGGTATTTTTTCAGCAGATGATTTATTGGACTGTGAAAAGTATCAATTAAGTTTTAGCCTACATAATGAAGAACAAGTGAATTGGCTAGAACAATTTCAAAGCCAATCTCTCAAAGACAATCCAGCACAGACTCAATTCGATGTATTTTTAAAAATGAATACAGGAATGAATCGCCTTGGTTTTAAAGCTGATGCGTATCGCGCAATGTGGCAAAGATTAAAGCAATTCGAGGTGGTGAAATCTATCACGCATATGATGCATTTTTCAGATGCAGATGGTGAGCGTTTGGGGCAATCTGGGATTGCCTACCAGCAGGCTATTTTTGAACAAACCATTCAAGATTTAGACGGAGAGCGTTCAGTTTCAAATAGTGCGGCCATTCTCCGACATTCACAAGATTTACGTTCAGATTATATTCGCAGTGGGATTATGCTGTACGGCAGTTCTCCTGACTATCCAACACACTCAATTCAAGACTGGAATCTTAAACCAAGCATGAGTTTACGCAGTGAAATCATCGCAATTCAAGATTTACAGCCGAGTGAAACAGTGGGTTATGGATCTAAATTTACTGCAACCCAAGCCATGAAAATCGGAATCGTGGCATGTGGTTATGCAGATGGTTACCAACGTATTTCGATGGATGCACCAGTATTGGTCAATTCTGTACGAACACAAACTATTGGTCGTGTCAGTATGGATATGTTGGCGGTTGATTTAACTCATATCCCAGATGCGCGAGTTGGAAGCGAAGTGGTACTTTGGGGACAGTCTTCAAATGGAACTGTACTGCCGATTGATGAAGTTGCAGCAAGTTCTGGAACCGTAGGTTATGAGCTCATGTGTGGTGTAACTGCACGGGTAAATTTTAAAATTTCAAAATAAGGACATCAACATGTCAAACAACGTTCAACACCCAGACATTCAAAAACTCAACAGCAATCAAGTAATGAGTGCAGTCACCATTTTCAATAAAGTGGTTTATTTGTCAGGCCAAGTTCCTAAAAACACCCAACAGGATATTATTGGTCAAACTCAAGAAATCTTAGCAACGATTGATCAATTATTGCTTGAGGCAAATACCGATAAATCACGTTTATTGTCTGCGCATGTCTACATCAAAAATTTAGATGATTTTGCAACTTTTAACACCATTTGGATTGATTGGTTAGAAGGTTGTGTTGCTCCATCTCGCGCAACAATTCAAGCTGATTTGGTTAATCCAGATTGGTTGATTGAGATCGCAGTTATTGCGGCGCAGGCATAAATTAACCGCTTGTCATAAAGTAGAATTGATTATTGTCAACAATTAAAGCAGTATTTGCCCCGAATTAAAGCTGGTCACATGTAAACCATGTGGCCCAGTTCGCGTTAGGTAGAACAATAGAACGGGAATGTTCTTATGCCACAAGCGGGTTTTACCTCCAAAAAATTGTCAAAAAGGATATTTTTATGACAACTTCAAGCCATTCAGATGACGTACCATCGTCGCCAAATGAGCTACAACGGAAATTATCCAATCGTCACCTACAATTAATTGCGATTGGTGGTGCAATTGGTACTGGCTTATTTATGGGTTCAGGGAAAACCATTTCCCTTGCAGGCCCTTCAATTCTGATCATTTATATGATCATTGGTGCAATGTTCTTTTTCCTGATGCGCGCATTGGGTGAAATTTTACTTTCAAATCTGCACTACAAATCCTTTATTGATATGGCACATGACTTAATTGGTCCGGGTGCTGGCTATTATATTGGCTGGTCATACTGGCTCGGTTGGATCTTAGTGGGTATTGCGGATTTAGCTGCAATTATTAATTATCTCAATTTTTGGCTTCCTGACGGAACCGCCTTTACCCCCATGGGACAAGCCTTAATTAGTGCTGGATGCGTACTCTTGGTATTGGGAATTAATCTCCTCACAGTAAAGTTGTTTGGTGAAATTGAGTTTTGGTTTGCTTTGATCAAAATTTTAGCCATTGTTGGATTGATTCTTATTGGTGGCTATATGGTGTTGAGCCATTTCCAAGCACCGACAGGTTCAGTTGCAAGCTTTAGCAATGTCTGGTCGCATGGTGGCATGTTCCCGAAAGGCGCAAGTGGCTTTTTAGCAGGTTTCCAAATTGCCTTGTTTGCTTTTGTCGGTGTCGAGCTGATTGGTACTATGGCGGCAGAAACCAAAGATCCTGAAAAGAACTTACCTAAAGCGGTCAATGCGATTCCGACCCGTATTATTTTGTTCTATGTATTGGCACTCTTTATCGTGATGTCGGTAACCCCTTGGAATGAAATTCCTGCGGATCAAAGCCCATTTGTCACATTGTTCCTACATGCTGGTATTGGTGCAGCAGCTGTGATTATGAACTTGGTGGTTTTATCCTCGGTAATGTCATCGATGAACAGTGGTGTATTTTCAACCAGTCGTATGTTGTTTGGATTGGCTAAAGAAGGGCAAGCACCGACTAAGTTGGCTGAGCTGTCTAAACGCGCCGTTCCTGCAAAAGGTTTGTTGTTCTCTTGTGGCTTTATTATGGCAGGTGCAGCACTACAATATTTTGTTCCAAATACCGTCGAAGCATTTACCTTAGCCAGTTCTTTATGTGTGATTTTATTCATTAGTATCTGGAGTATTATTATGGTGTGTTATATACGCTACCGTAAATTACGCCCAGAATTACATGAGAAATCAAACTTTAAAATGCCAGGTGGTGTATGGATGTCTTATCTTGTTTTGATCTTCCTTGCCTTTACTTTGGTGATTTTAAGTCTTGAGCCTGATACTTTAAAAGCTTTAATCATCAGCCCGTTGTGGGTGATTATTTTAGCGGTGACCTATCAAATGATGTATAAACCGCGTATGAAAAAACGTAATCAACAGCTTTAATGTTGAATATTCAATTGATCAGGAGATGGTGTTAGATCATCTCCTGAATAACTATGATATGAAAAATTTTGATATAAATTAACTCTAAAAATTAAACGCTTAGATTAAATATAAAATGCTCAAGTTTTTGGTTTTATCCGTGATTGATTACATAGATTAAATGTAGAATTTAACAAATTATTCAAAATAACATACTGAAATAAAAATAAAAAACACGTTTAATAGCATCATTTATGATAAGCAATAGCAGATATGCGCAATAACAAGATCGATCTCTTACGTGGAATTTCAATTTTATTGGTCCTTCTCCACCATTTTAATATTCCTTATAAACTGCATGACACATTTCTAGGTATACAGATCTTTGGAGAAAGCTTAAGTACTTTAATTGCCCGCAATGGTAATTATGGAGTGACTTTATTTTTTGTGATTTCGGGTTTTTTAATCACTCAACATACTTTACAAAGAAGTGGGACACTTGCACAGATTAAACTCAAAGATTTCTATATTCGCCGTATTGCCCGAATTATGCCTTGTTTGGTCCTACTGGTGGTGCTGGTCACAGTACTGGGTGCAATGGGGTTAAAACCCTTTCTCAATCAAGCGCCAAACGGTATTGAAGTTTCTTACGGCTTAACTGTATTTTCTGCTTTTACCTTTTGGATGAATATCCTAATCATTGAAAATGGCTGGGTGAATTATGCGCTAGGCGTGCTATGGTCTTTATCTGTGGAGGAAGTCTTCTACTTAGCATTTCCAATTTTGTGTGTTGTATTAGGCCGTGGTAAAGGGTTTATTATATTTTTATTGGCAATCATCATTTATGCACCTTATTTCCGTTCATTGCATTTTGCTGAGGAAAGCGGGGCTTATCTTTATCATTACTTCTCAAGTTTTGACGGAATTGCGATTGGTTGCTTAACTGCTTTAATGAATCAGCGGATGGGACAAAAAATTCAGGTTTCCAAAATCGTGGTTCCAATCATTGTCGTGTTGATAGCTGCTGTTTATTTATATGCACCAATCAAAGAGGTTAGTACGTGGGGAATCAGCATTTTTGCCATATTGTCAGCAATGCTGATCTTCTGTTTTGCTCAGAACCCACACACTGAATCTCGCTCTATATTGTCAAAAGGTGTAGCGTGGATTGGGCAACGTAGTTATGAAATGTACTTATTTCATTTGATTATCTTGGGTTTATTTAAAGTTTTTTATTTTCCTCAAGAAACCTTAGCTGTTGAAAAATTAATGCTATTGCCAATTTATTTTATTGCTGTTTTTGTATTGAGTTGGGCCATTGAAAAGTATTATTCAACACCGATGAATGCAAAAATTAGAAATTGGCTAATTAAGAGCCATTGAAAGAAATCCTATATATATTGAGTTTGCACAAGCAAATGATTATTCCGGAACAGATCTAATGGACTGATGTTGAGCGCAATAGAGTGATTGTGCAGTGTTTAAGGTAATAACAACTACTTTTTACATTATTGAATCGTGCATGCGCAAGGTTTGCTGTCCCCTACGAAAAATGGGGCATTGCCAGCACAAATGAAATTAAACCTTGTATCTAAGATGTGACAGTGAAGCCTCTATAAAGGCATGTATTAAGTGTTTTTAATGATATTGTTGATTAAGTTTTTATAATTTCATGTTGCTGAATTTATTAAAAAATTATTTAGGTGGGCCTGTAAATTACATACAATCAATAAAAAACCTCCATTTAGGAGGTTTCTATCTACAATTTAAAATGTGGGTTTAACCACCACTAAAATCACCACTGCAAATAAAATCAGGGTTGGCATCTCATTGAAAAATCGCCAAAACTTATGCGATTTATAATGTGCATTGCCAATCAGTTTTTTACGGTAATAACCGCAGACAAAGTGGTAAATCACCAAAAGACCAACTAAACCGACTTTTAGATAAAACCATAAAGCTTCATGGTAATGACGTGTTGCATCGCCCCAGTCTACGAGAAAATGTGCGGTGATCAAAGTTGCGATCATCGATGGCCACATAATGCCCCGATATAATTTACGCTCCATGATCTCGAAACGCTGATGACTTAGATTATCATCGCTCATGGCATGGTAGACAAACAAACGCGGGAGATAAAACAGTGCTGCAAACCAACACACGACTGCAATGATATGTAAAGCTTTTACCCAAAGGAAAGCTTCTGAAGGAGCATCCATCAATTTACCCTTTTAAGGGCAGTGTGGGAGATGCCGATCATCCAAACTTATTATAAATTTGAATGATCAACAATTCTTTGTTTAGCCTTCCCATTTTTTAAAAATGAGACAAGCATTGACACCGCCAAAACCGAAACTATTACTCATCACAGTATTCAATTTTGTATCACGTTTTTCAAGTACGATGTCATAACCTTTTGTGCCTTCATCTAGTTCTGTGACATTGATGTTTGGCGCGATAAAGTCATTTTGCATCATCAATACAGAATAAATGGCTTCTTGAACACCAGCAGCCCCCAGACTGTGACCTGTCATAGACTTGGTTGAGCTTAATGGTGGAACATTACCTTCACCAAATGCACGACCCATCGCAAGAAGTTCAGTCACGTCACCAGCAGGTGTTGAAGTACCATGGGTATTTACGTAGTCAATCTGATCCACGCCATGTTGTTTTGCTTCTTCTAAAGCCATCAAAATACAACGGGTAGCACCTTCACCTGATGGTGCAACCATATCCGCACCATCCGAATTTGCAGCATAAGCAACAACTTCTGCAAGAATATTTGCACCACGTGCTTGAGCATGTTCAAGTGATTCAAGTACAACAAAACCACCACCACCCGCAATCACAAAACCGTCACGGTCAGCTGAGTATGGGCGTGACGCTGTTTCTGGAGCATCATTATATTTAGAACATAGTGCGCCCATCGCATCAAACAATAAGCTTTGTGACCAGTGATCTTCTTCACCGCCACCCGCCAACATTAAATCTTGTTTACCTAATTGAATCAGGTTGTAAGCATAACCAATTGCATCAGCTGAAGTTGCACAAGCACTGGTGATTGAATGAGCAACACCTTGTAATTTGAATGCAACACCGACATTGGCAGTAATGGTGTTAGACATATTACGTGGTACGAAGAACGGGCCAATTTTACGTGCACCTTTTTCTTCTAAAAGTTTAACCATCTCTGTAACAGATGCAGTTGAGTTACCACCTGAACCCCCTGCAATACCGTAACGAGGATTACCGCCCAGTTGCTCTGGTGTTAGGCCAGCATGTTCTACAGCTGCAAGTGCTGAATTGTAGGCATACATTGCACATACGCCCATGAAGCGTTTAAGTTTACGGTCAATACCATCAAAATCTTGTTCAGCTGCGGCACTGACATGACTTTTAAAATTAAGTTCTTCGTAAGTTGAATTATGACGTGTCCCTGAAATACCATTTTCCAAAGAGTGCTTAACAGCTTCCAATGTATTACCGATACATGAGTTAATACCCATACCAGTGATGACAACACGACGGTTCATGCAAAGTCCTTTATTTTAGAATACAGAATGAATGTTTACATTTAAACGCGTTTACTTTTTTAGTTCAATGGCGAAAGATATTGATTCTTGTGCATCATTTAAAACCTTATATTGTATGCTCAAAAGTTAATTAAGTGGCTGAAAATAAATATATTTATTATTTTTATAATAATATGAATTCATGATGGATATTTACATCAATTAGGCAAAACCATCCATAAGCAGGACTAATTAGAGAGGGTTTGAAGCAGTAATTTTTGAAATAAATTTTAAATACTGGAATGAGCATGGTGTTTTATTGCCTATTGTAGAACGATGTCTGTATTTACATGCTGAATCGAATTACCCATATAACCGATATGATGACTATCAACAGTCATCATATCGGTTGCAATACAGCTGACATCCCCTGTAGCAAGTCTAAACAAAAATTCTTAGTCTTTATGAATTACCAAGGCGTTTTCTTTTCCCACTCTGGATCAAAACCTGATGTCGATGCAGCAACTTTTAAATAGTCTGCATAGCTCTCAGCCAATAAAATTGGTGGGATCTGTTTAAGTGGAAGTTCATTGTTATTCCAAGATCGACTGGCTTTTTTGCTAAAGGTGAGTTCATAAAGTACAGCTGGAATATTTTCCTCTGGTACATAACTTCCACTAAATGTAATTTCTACATCTATACCCAACTGTTTATAAGGTTTGGTATAGCGGTCAAATGAGCCACCATCTTCAATGCTGGCACGTTGATAGCCTAATTTGGTTACAACACCACGTAGGGTAAATGTGTCTGTAAGCCAGCCGTTATGATCCTTGATTTCAGTGACATTATCATCTTCAAGCTTTGGCAGGTGATGGGTCATCTGTTCAAATAAGAATTTGACTTTATAGTCTTTAAAATGTGCAATCCAATCTTTCGCTTCCTTTTCACCGACCAAAACCGCATGAGAAATTTGAATTTTACTGTCTGTGCAAAGCTCGATTTCATCATCGTCTAAATTCAGTAATGCACCATCATCACTTGGTCTAAAACTGATTTTTTCACCATTGGTTTTGATCTCAAGCCAAATCAGTTTTTGGATTAAGCGTCTCATGATTGGGTGGGCAAAGATATATTCTTGCCACTCAGCAACATTCCACTGACGTTCGCTACACATTGCCTCGTACAAACGACCTGTTTGCATATCAACGACTTGTTTAAACTCTTTTTTACTGGTACTAAACAGTGCTTTGGCTTCTTTGATCAGGCTTTCATCATCATTTTGGCGGGCAGCAGGTAGCGCTTTAACTTCTTTACCTTCTTCATTTTTAAGAATGAATTTATCTTTATCATCAACAATTGCACTAAAGTTACGTGAACCATATTGTAGCTGTAACACTCCATTTTCATCTAAACCTGCTGTTGGAATAGTGCGATCGGCCAACTCTTCACTTGTCCATTGATTACGTTCAGCAATTTCAGCAACCAATGTGTTTGCAAGTGTTTGCACCGAAGCGGTACGGTAACGACGTGAAAGTGAAAGCAACAGTTGGATGATTAATGGATCATTACTGATCGATAATGCACTAATCATGGCTTCAATTTGTGAGCGACGAGGGTAGTGTTGCTTCATATAGTTCTGCAATTGTTTTACTGCGAAACTTCCTTGCGCATTGGCCGTCAGTGAAAGCATACCTTTACTTTTGATCGCGGAACCCAGATAAAGTCCTAAACGTTCGCGTTTAATCTCTTCAATCACTTCTTCTAAGGTGATGGTGCCGTATTTGGCATAATGTTCAGGATATTTTTCACCATAACGTTTGTATGAATCACGATAAGAACTCAGACGGCCAGGTGCTTCTGTGGTTGCATATTGTGTTGCTTCATCCAATGGTGTTTGTAAGGTATCTTGATGAATAAAACTGTGTAATAAATGATTGGCAAGTTGTACCTGATCTTTTTGATCGAGTAAGCCACTATAGCGTTGCAATAGGGCATTGGCTCTAGGCTCTTTCAATTTTTCAGCCAATATCACCCACCATTTGACAATTCTAGGGTCAACCTCTTTGCCATTCTGCCATTTCACTTTTGGCAATGTTTCAAAATCAAACCATGTAAAACTGCTTGAAAGTTTGCCTTTCAAACCGTCTTCTGCTTCTTTCAACAGCACTTCTGGTTTGAGATAAGCATTAATATCTTGCCCAAGCTTTTCCAATGCAGTTAAAAGTGCAGCTCGAACAATTTCTTTTTTCTCTTTTTTAAGTAAAGCATTCAGAGGTTTTACTGCATCCTGATTTTGTAGACGTGCCAACCATTCAATTGCGGTGATTCGAATGTCTTGTTTACCTGACTCTAAGGCTTCTATGGCACGTTGATGAATGTCAGGAAGATGTTGTAAGGTTTCTTGCGCTTCATAACGCAAACGCTTATTTTCACCCAATGCAAATTCGAGTAAACGCGGAATAAACTGTACTGGCAAGGATGGGAAGCATTTAAGTACAAAGATGGCATCTGATGGATTAAAGCTTTGGTATTCATTTTGTTCTAAAGATGGAGAAAGTCCCAATGCTTCAGTTAAATACTCTTGATTTTCCGCAAAAAATGGCCAAATTTTATCTTTCTCATAAATATGATCTTGTAAACTTTGATAATAGGATGATCCCGCTAGAATCCCTTGAGCAACTCGACGTTTTGGATTATTAAATTTTGCCGCATTCAAGGCCTGAACGATATGGCGAAGTTCATAATTGGCATATTCTTCAGGTTTAAGCATTTCAAATAAATTAGGCCAATAGATCCAATTCCGATTGCGTATCGCAATGATTCTCATGGCATGATTAATGGAAAATTCAGGATATTTTTTATATTTATTTTTATGGGTAATAATATTTTCAACTTGGTGTACATTTTTAAAAGATGCATCACCGTTCAGTTGGTCAACAATCGACGTTAAAGTTTGATGATTGATTTTTTTAAGTTGCTTTAAATGATCTTGAGCCCAAGTTCTTTTATAACTTGCTGTTTTATTCTCTTCAATTTCATCGGCAGCATTCTGTTCAGCTTTTGCCAAAATTTCTTGATAATTTTCTAAAATAACCTCGGTAAAACTTGCTGGAATTTTTTGTTCAACAAACGGTTGAAAGATTGGTGCTTCAAAATCTTGTTGTAATTGCGCAGTATCAACAGATCTTAAGCGTTGAATCGCCATTTGTAAGATTTGTTGTACAGATTTTTGTTTTTCCAGTTCAAATGCTTGTTCTAGTACAGTCAGATTGTCAGCACCTAAACGTGCCAATAGATCTGCAGAGAAACCTCGTTCCTGACTTGAACCTTCCAATAGATTTTGATTTAAATATTTTTGGCTATCTTTTGGATTTAAATTCGTCAATAGACTGGTGGCTTTAGTACGAATAGTTTTAGATTTCCCTACAGAAAGTTTTACAATCAAGTCAGGGATTTGTTTGATCAATATTGTTTGTTTGGCGATATAGTCTAAAAAGTTTTCTTGTCCAATGATACTCAGTGTTGGAATAAGTTTTCTGAGTTGATCTAATCGGGCTGAAATGAAATCTTGGGTGTCCTTGAGTAATAATATTTTATCTAATTTACTAGAATGATAACTGTCGATATTTTGGCGTTCAAATAGATAAGGTAGCAGTTCATCGCCTAAACCCTGTTGATCACTTTCAAGTAAATCAAATAGTTTTTGTTGGGTCCAATTTTGCTTTAACAATTTATTCGGATCTGCTTCGCTAAAATGCTGGCTATCAAAAGCGGTAATAAATGTGTCTACTGTGAGATAAATAAACCAAGTGGGTACTTTTTCATAAATATTGGTAAAATTTTTCTGTTGTGTTGCAGCTTCAAGCACTTTGGCAAAACGAATGATTTGTTCAAACTCTAATTCTTCAAAGATCTCACCATAATAACGACGGCGTAGTTTTAGTGCTGTTTCAGCAAGCTTATTTTCTTTTTTATCCAGTGATTGATTGTTTTGAGGCCAGTACCAGCTATAGGTACCCGGCTTTCCCAGTAAAAGTAGTGCTTTTTCATTAGGGTATTGCTGTAATTTAAGTAATATTTCCGGATTTTCTCCATCCAAAATAAACAAAACCACATTTTGATCAAGTTGCTCTTCAATGACGGCCAAAGGCTGGAAAATATGGTAGAGCTTTTCAACTTTATTTTTTAGATCTTCATTATATTTTTGAATATGGTCATGATCATTGGTTGAGTTTGCTTGTTGTGCTTTAACCGCCTTATCCTCAGGCTTTAAAAACATCGACTCAATTTTTGAAAAAAGTTTATTTAACATCTGTATTCCTTTTGAGCAAATCGCTGTTGCTTTTCTATAGGCGCTAATACTTTAGGCTTTAATACTGTGCTTGGTAGTTCACTAAAATTATAGAAAAATATCATCAATTTAAATAGCAAGCTTAATTTATCACGACGTAACTTGTCCCTCTAAAGCGATTCTATGATTTAGGCGTTGTAGTTGTAATAAAACATGTCGCCATTTTAAAAGCTGACTGGCTAAACTGTGCTGGGTGGAATCTGATTTGAGTGAGTTTTGAATAAAGCTTAAACCCAAATCTGCAAACTTTTCAGCAAAATCATCTAGTTTAACCAAATCATCCGTATCCAATTTTGAACGACCTGTATTCGCATAGAATTCAAACAAGGCTTGTGACTCCAAGATCAAAAGGTCTAATACAGATAAATGTTGCTGCTGTTTCCACTGCTTTTTTTGTTCGAGCAGTTTTTCAATACGACCCGTAATCAGCTCAACCAAGCTACTTTTCTTCTGTACAGGATGGTCATAATCCAGACTGAATATTTTTAAACCTTTTGGCGTTGTTAAAAATACACTACATGGAATGAATTGAATTTGTTGCTGTGTTGTTTCGATACGTACCAACGTTGCGATAATTTTTTCATTATGAATCAGTTGGGTGAGATGTTTAATTCGTGCACGGTATTCAGGTTCTATCGGAATGACCAGTTTGAGTGCTCTATTTTCATCGTCAGTGATACGGTATTCAAAATATTGCTCTAGCTCGTTGAGTTCAGGTGCTGTGATACTTTTATGGCGAAGCAGTACATAACGTGATTTAAGCTGGTCTAGGCTTGAATGCGGAAGAAGCATTTGCTGTAAAGATTGCCATGTTGAAATGCCAATATTCATTTGTTCTAAATCGGATTGGCTAAGTGCATTCAACATGCCTTTTGGTAAAAAACGAGTATCTGTGCTGGCACTAAGTTGTGTCTCTGAACTGGATTTTGCATGGGTTAATTCAAGTTGATGTTGCAGTAAAAAGCTGAGAGAACTCCCCCAGATCCCAGTATTGGCTGCACTGTGCATATCAAAGGTGCGATCTAAATGATTGGCACGTGCCTGAGTCACTTCTTTGAGTTGTTGCTCTTTTACATCCCAGAAGCATACTGTTAGACCATGTGCACCACTCTCTGTATTCCACCATTCACAACCAAGAGGGATCAGATGCGCTATGCTTTCTTGTTGATAGTCACGTTGTACAGCACCTCGAAGTTGTCGCAATGCTTCGGCTTGAACATCTGGATTTAAATGCTCGATTTCTGACAGTGCAGCCAAATAGGCATACAAATGTGCCAATTGATTAAAAATCTGTTGCTCATCAACCTGTATATCTGCTTCTAAAAACTGCTTCATTGAACCATGTAAAGCACGCAATAAGCTCCCTAAACGTGGTAAGTTTTGTGCGCGTGCTTGCATATTTAAAATATGCAGTGACATGACCATTTCTTTGGCCAAATGTGACAAACCTTGCTGAATAAAGTTTTGACAAATGATTTTAAGTTCTTGGATCAATACCCGATCATCAGGTGAAAGTTGCTGTGTAGGATGGTGTTGTTGCGCTGTTATATCAATTGACCATTGCCATTTTTCAGGGACATTTTTGAGAAATAAATAAGCAATACATGCCAAATGCCCAGCAACTTTTTGTTTGTCTGCGATTTCTGACAACATGCCTTCAAACCCTGTTGCGGGGTAGAGAACAACTGGATTGGGACTTAAATCGGTTTGAAAAATGATTTTATATTCTTGAATACCAATTTGACAATGTTCAGATTGAAGCAACCAATTTTGTACAAATTCATAGGCCAAACGAATATTGGCTTTGCCTGCTTGTTTTTGGATTTTACTTAGATCAAATTCTAAAACAGTTTCAAGGGCCGATGTTGTAGCTTGTTTAGATGTCTCAGTATGTTGAGATGCTTCCTGTTGAGCGAGCAGTACTGTATCTTCTCGATTATTGTTAGGTCTATTTTCACTTGGGGTATTTGCGGTCGTCAGGAGTGTTTCATGTTCCTGAACCCATAAAATACTGCTGAGAATGTGTTTACAACAACCTTGTGCTGAACAACTACACAATGCTTTGGTGATGCCTTCAAAGGGCAGTTTAACTTCACATTCTTCGACTTTAAATACCAGTTGATCGTGCTCTTGTTGCAGTAGTTCAACAGCATCTAAGGCTTTACGGGCACGACGTAGAAGACCAGCATTGCTGTGCATGGTTAGGCTGTCTTCATCGTATTGAGTATAAATATGCCAACTCATTGCATCACCTCTGCAAACCATGTCGCCAAATGTTCGGGGGTCATTGCAGCGATTTGCATACCGCGTTCTTGGAGTTTTTGTGCCATATTGATGTCATAAACAGGATTGGCTGCTTGATCCAGCGCAGCAAGCCCAAGTAGTTTGCAGCCTTGTTGGTTGAGTTGACTGGTGGTGTTGAGCATTTGTTGAACGGATGCACCTTCTTCAAAGTCACTGATCAAGACTAAAATACTGCGATTGGGTTGTTTAATCTTTTTTTGACAGTATTGCAAAGCTTGACCAATGTTGGTTCCGCCACCGAGTTGAATGGTCAGTAAGACTTCAACTGGGTCATGTGCCAAATGGCTTAAATCAACAATTTGAGTGTCAAATAGGACTAGACTAATATTGACCGCAGGCAGAGCTGCCAAAATACTGGCACATACTGCTGCATACATGATCGAATCCATCATCGAGCCACTTTGGTCGACACACAGTACAATTTCCCATGGCAAATGCTTCTGTACACGGGCATTAAAATAAGGGGTTTGGATAATCAGTTTTTGTAAATCAGGCTGATAATTTTTGAGATTGGCTTGAATGGTCCGTTTCCAATCAAAGTTTTGTGCCTGTTTAAGATGTGAACGCTTAAAACGATTACGGCGACCTTGTAACGCTTTTAAAAATTGTGTGCGGATTTTTTGTAAGAGTTCTTCCACGACTTTTTGAATTAATTCTCGAATCGCATCTTTCATTTCATTACTTAAACGACCGCGCATACTCAGCAAAGCTTTGGCAACCGCAGGGTTGGGTTCAAGTTGTCTTACATGCTCTGGGTTTTTAAATAATTCAGTTAACTCATAACGTTCTATGGCTTGTTTTTGCATACGTTCAAAGGTCGATTTTGGGAACAGTTTTCGACTTTGGTTGAGCCAGTTAATCGCGTTAAGTTGAGAGGCTTCTAAACCGCCATGGCGGTTTTTCCCTTGTTGGATGCCCCGACGCTTATATTCATTTTGGTAGAGATAATCGAGATTGTGTTCAAGTTTAAGTTGATCGCCTGACAATGCCGCTGTTGATAAATTCTGGTCGGCATATCGACCGAGCATCAAGCGCCAACGGCGTGCTTGATCCATGGCATCAAGAGAAGCAGGGGGATCGGAGTTTTCATCAAGATTTGGTTCAGGAGGTAATTGACTCATTTATTCACTCCTTGTTGTTCTGATTGCTGTTCAAGCTGTTGTTCTTGATTAGAGCGATTGATTGCCCAGCGATCTAAGTGATCATATTCAAATATTTTGTGCAGTAGTTGGTTAAGTTGTATGCCCTGGAATACATCCTGTTCCCCAATATGACTAAGCACTTGATCGAGAATGACATTCTCTCCTAGTCCTGTGGTTTTAGCGATAATTTTAGATACTTTGGTGCTTTGCTTTGGGGTGAGCTGACTAAAGATATAGCGTAAATCAGGTAAAATCCGAATAAAGGTGTCTTCCGTCCAATGACTGACCAATTGGTGAAGTGCATCAATTGCAACATTGGATTGCACAAAGATTTCAGGCGCAATAAAAAACATGCCATGTAGGTATTGCACAGCGTTTTCAGGATCGCTTCCCACTGCAAAAGCCAGTTGTAATTGTTGTTGAAGTTGATTTTGCTCAATTTGATGATCTAAAAATTGCAAAGTATTTAGCGCGCCTTTGAGTGAGCTAAGATGAAATTCATCAATTTTTGCCAGATCAATTTGGCTATACATCAGTTCCAGTAAATCCACAGCTTGTGCATTCACGACTGCATGTTGTAGTGAAGAATTCCGTTGCTTGATATTTAAAATCAGTTCATGCAAGGTTTTTAAGTTGCTAAGATTTTGTTCAATTTTTTCTTCATGGGTATCGTAAATTTGATCAAGTAAAAAACAGGCCTGATAGACGGCAAAACTTAAACTTTGTATCACGATTTTTTCGGGTAAATTTAACAGTTTGTGACCATGCCATAAATAATACAATTGCTGTGCTGCACCAATCACCGATGCAAGGTTTTGATCGCTTTCTAAAAAAGTATCGAGTTGTTGACTGAGCAATTCTAAATGTTGCTTTAATCCTAAGCGGCACGCCAAAGCTAGCAATTTGGCAGTTTCAAAGGCAGATTGCCCGACACCTTTTGCTTCATTTCCTTGCTGTAGTTGAATAATTTTAAGCAGTGCAATTTGTTCGAGTTGGTTGCCCATTTCTGCCAGTTCAATCAAACGTGCTTCAACACTTGGTGTCCATGCATAGCGCCATTCCTCAAACAACAAATCCAGACTGGCACCCTGTACAAAATCTGGACCTGAAATACGTTGGGCAAAATTACAGCCTACAAATTCCAGTAAATGCAAATATTGGCTAATGTTCTGATGTAAAGGTTTTCGATAAATATCGAGTTTTCGATTGCGTATAATGGTGTCATTTAAATTAAAACGATAGGCTTTAATCTGTTGATAGGTATTTTGTAATAATGCAGGACTGTGCTGATTTTGAGCAACCTTACCAAGTTGTTGTCCACTTAAAAACTGAAAAATTAGGGTAAATAAATGCTGTTGTCCATCATCCATTTCCCCTTTGATGAGTGCTGATTGCAAAGCATCGAGTAAATCATAACGGCTTGGTTGATGATGTCCACGAAGGCAAGCCAATTGCCAAGCAAGTTCAGCGGTATTTTTTAGTGCGATATAAGGCGTTACATCCAGTGCATTTTCTTGGTTTAAAAAATGGCACAACTTATTTAAATATTGAAAAAATTGCAGTTGTGTCTGTTCAACTGTTGGATTGTTTGCAGATTTTAAATTTTGCCAATGTTGTTGATAATATGCAGGTGAGGGCATACCTGAAGCATAGCCATTTAAAGCATCTAAACGATCGAAACTATAGCGAATCAGCCAAGCTTGCTCTTGCCAGTTTTGCTTTTGATCTTGGACAATAAAACGTTCTGCTTGCTGTGGGGCTACTAGATTTTCAATTAAGGCAAGACTATGAAAGCCACCCGTGATCACCAAAATTTTATGCTTGGGATCAATACTATCTTGGATGCAATTCCACATCACATCTTCACGATGTAATGAAGCATCTTGCAAAAGTACCTCACGCTCATAATCCAAACGTGCTAATGAACACCAAGCAAAAACATCATCAAAAAATGTTTGAGCATGTTGCAGTTGTTCAACATTTTGCAGCTCGAATAAATGATCCCAAAGTTCATCATGATTTCGGCAATGCATCGTTTCAGCAAGTTTTTGGATATATTGGCTATGTGCAAAATAACGTTCAGACAGCAGACTTTTTTGTTGCCAGTCCAAATCAGACTGTTGCGTTTTTAAGGCACTTTGTTTTGCCCAATCCAAGTCAATAAATTTAACGTCTGCTTGAATGTGTTTTGCCTGTTGGATAGCGACCCATTCAGGGGAGTATTCACAAAAAGGGAAGTAGGCAGAAAAGATTTCTGGTTGAACTTCTGCATTACTTTCATGTGCTTCGTCAGCACCATTTCTATTTGCAGCGCCTTTTTGGGGGGAGGTTTTATTTGAAGAACGTTGCGCTTGTGCAAATATTGCCACAGGAGGCTGAGTGGCTTGGTTCTGTAAGCTTTCAATTAAGAATTCAAAACTTGTTGGTGCTTCGATTAAAATGTGTGTGGGCTTAAGTTCATCGATATATTGCTTGAGCGCGTATGCACAAGCGGGGCTATGATGGCGGATTGGCGCAAAAAAAACGTTTTGTTTTGCCAGTTGCTGTTTCAGTTGAAATGCCTGTTTTAAGCGTGCAGGCATTTCCCCTCTCTCTATATTTCGATCCAGCAGCTGCATGATTAAAACTCTCGGCTGGCTTCATAGAAACTTTTCCAATCAGCATCCTTACGTGCACGCTCTTTCACCACAGTATCAAGATAGTAACGCAGGCGTTTAGCATCATCTGGATTATCTTTAAACACAACCCCAATCAATTGTTGTGCGAGGTGTTCTGCTTTTAATTTTCCATCACTGAGATAAATGGCTTGTAGACCTGCCGCATGGGCAATATTGACTGCTTCAGCAGTAGACATAACAGCATCAGGCGTTTTAAGTGTTGCGCCTTGCAGACTTTGTCCTGTTCTAAGCTCATTGAAAATGGTCACCAAGAGTTCGATGACTTCTGGGCGAACTTGGATTTCACTGTATAAATCAGCAAGCTGGTTCTTAAGTTGTAATCCCACCAGTTCGATTTCAAATTTTTGGTCACGAATCGGTTTTACCGTTTCAAAGTTAAAGCGACGCTTTAATGCTGCTGACATTTCATGTACGCCACGATCACGCAAGTTTGCTGTTGCGATGATGTTAAATCCTTGTGTTGCTTGCAAACTAAAATCTTGTCCCATTTCAGGGATCATCATTTGCTTTTCAGACAGTAAAGACACCAATACATCCTGAATTTCAGGTGGGCAACGTGTGATTTCTTCAAAGCGGGCAATTTGTCCATTTTTCATAGCATAGAAGAGCGGGGAGGGAATTAATGATTTATCTGTTGGTCCTTCCGATAAAAGTAATGCGTAGTTCCAAGAATATTTAATATGGTCTTCGGTCGTCCCCGCTGTTCCTTGAATCGTGAGCTGAGAATTGGCTGAAATTGCAGCACTAAATAGCTCTGAAAGCATTGATTTTGCTGTACCTGGTTCACCCACCAGCATCAAACCCTGATTGCCCATCAAGGTAACCAAGGCACGGTCAACTAAAGCATCGTCACCATAAAATTTTTTTTGAATATCAAGTTTGGCATCACCCAAAATAAATGAGCGAACAGCGTAGGCAGAAAGTTGCCAACCTGCTGGCTTTCTATGTTGATCTTGTTCTTTTAAGCGTTCTAGTTCTGCTTGATATTTTTGTTCTGAACTGTGTTTAATTTGATTTTGAAAATTTTGCTTCATAATGATTCTGTATATTTTATCCAATGAATCTATCATAACTGGCAAAGACTAAGATGACCACTAGTACGTAAGTCGCTCGCGACAAATTATGACATCTGTTTGTTATAGAAAGTATTTTTAAGTAAATTGAGTACTGTAATTGCAAGTGAACTAGGGTTAGATTGTTTATAATTGTATAGTATGATGATCTGTATTGAAATTTTGTGAAATAGTGATTGTATTGATTCGCAAATCAGTACATTAATGTAAGCGTTGAGAAACTATTTAATACAAGCTTTAGTGTTTGAAAAACCACAGTTACGAGGGTGCACATGGCAAATTCTAATAAAAAACAATCCGGCGGATTTATTTCAAATGCTTTTGGCGTAGCCAAAAAGCTAAGCGAAACAGGTTTAAGTGTGGTCAATCATGTTGCTCCTGGTACGGTGAGTAAATTGAGCCACAGTCCTAAAGTTGAATCCGTTGTGCAAGGTACTGCTCAAGAAAGAAGTGCTTTTGAGCGTAAACAATATGAAAATCCTCAACAGATGCTACGAGAACATCTACCGAATGTAACGGGACAGCTTTTGGGGAAACATTTTAAAAAAATCAATAATGTCGCTTCGTTTATTTCGCCAGATTTAAACGATAAATTGTCTGATTTTATTTTTGATAAGCTCAATGAGTTTGTTTCAGAATTGACGTCTGTAGATGCTGTTCTAAAAGAAGTGGGTGCAAAAAGCTTGGCAGAATTGGCTAAGGATACTGAACGTTCACAACGAATCAGTATTGCATTGGCAAATCAGAATAAAATTATAGCTGCAATTCAAGGTGCGGTTACTGGTGCGTTTGGTGGCGTAGGTGCAATTCTTGATGTACCTAGTTCACTGGCTTTGGCACTTCGAAGTGTTTATCACACTGGAAGAGCGCATGGTTTTGAGTTGAATGCAAAAGATCATGCCGTTGTTGAATACATCTTTAAACAAATTGATCTAGGCACTGTTGCTGAAAAACACGCATTAATGGCGGCAATACGAACTTTTGCAGGGGTGTTGCAAACTCACAATGTGAGTCAATTGCAACAGCTTTTAGGTTCAAGCAATGATATAGAGCTGTTAAAAAAATGGGTGGCAAATGAGGATGGTACATTTAAGTTGCCGTGGATGAATAATCTTCCACATTTTAGCTTGCTGACACGACTTACACCCCTAGCTACGATGGGAATCAGTGCTGTATATAGCTGGAAGTTAGTCGATGATGCAACTGATAAAGCTCAAATCGTATTTTCAGGTGCAAGGCAATATTTGTTACAGCATTCTGATGAAAAAATTGATGTATTAGAGGCTTATGAAAAATTTAGTCAATTGATCTCAGATGCGCATCCCTTGCTTTTAGACGACAGTAAAGCACAAACACTTACAGAGAAAGCAGAGCCTCAGGTTGAAAATGAAGCAATTACTCATGTTGAAGTGAAAGAAAAAACCAGTGAAACTGTTGAAGAGCCCAATGCTGAGGAAAAAGTTGGGCAGGGGATTCAAAAACTGGCTGAAACTCACATTGAAGATAAACATGCGACTCAACTGGAAAATAAAGCGACACCAGTAAAACCTCAACGCACTGGGCAAAAGAAAGCAGTAACAGTGAATGCTTCTACAGAGAAAGCAAAAGAAGTAGCGAAAACATCGGCACCTGCGAAAACTGTAACAAAAAAGCGCACCCCTATAAAAGCTAAAGCGACTGCAGAAAATGTGGTAAAATTAACTGAAAAATCGCAAGAAGTTACTGAAACAAAATCAGAAAATAAGCCTGATTAGGTTGAATCATCTATTCAGCCAAAGCTTGAAATGGTCAATATTTGACACCATGTTGAATGTTGACCATTTTTACTTCTTGGCTTACAATTGCATGCCCTCAAAAAGTGGTAATTTTTTGAGGCTTTTTATTAACGGGAGAATTGCCATATGGCAACAACAAATCAGTTGATCCGTAAGGGTCGCACAACTTTGATTGAAAAATCAAAAGTTCCTGCGTTGAAGGCTTGTCCACAACGTCGTGGTGTTTGTACACGTGTTTATACAACTACACCTAAAAAACCTAACTCAGCAATGCGTAAAGTTTGCCGTGTTCGCTTAACTTCAGGTTTCGAAGTTTCTAGCTATATCGGTGGTGAAGGCCATAACCTACAAGAGCACAGTGTTGTTCTTATCCGTGGTGGTCGTGTTAAAGACTTACCAGGTGTACGTTACCATACCGTTCGTGGTTCTTTGGACTGTGCTGGTGTTAAAGATCGTAACCAGTCTCGTTCAAAATACGGTACTAAACGTCCTAAGAAATAATCTTTTAAAGATTAGCTTCTTAAGAAGATAGAGCCGCAATCCTTTAGCGTCTCGCTTGTCTGATTTCTGCATTAATTTTGTGAAATTCAAGCGACGTGTAGTAAGGCCAGTGAATAGCACACGACACTTTGTGCTGATGCTGGATAAACCTGAAGTGTCATATTTATAGGTAGATTAAAATGCCAAGACGTCGCGTAGTCGCTGCTCGTGAAATCCTTCCGGATCCTAAGTTCAGTAGCCAAACAATCGCTAAATTCATGAACCACGTAATGCAAGATGGTAAAAAGTCTATTGCTGAAAGTATCGTTTACGGTGCTTTAGACCGCGTTCAAGAAAAAAACAAAGTAGACCCAGTTGAATTTTTTGAGACTACTCTTGAAAAAGTTCGTCCTATGGTCGAAGTAAAAGCACGCCGTGTTGGTGGTGCTACTTATCAAGTACCTATGGAAGTACGCCCATCCCGTCGTACTGCCTTAGCTATGCGTTGGTTGGTAGATGCTGCTGCTAAGCGTTCTGAAAAAACTATGGCGTTACGTCTTGCTGGTGAGTTGCTTGATGCAGCTGAAGGTAAAGGCGCAGCGATCAAAAAACGTGAAGATGTGCATCGTATGGCTGAAGCTAACAAAGCCTTCTCTCACTACCGCTTCTAAGCGGCTAAAACAGTCCCTAATCAGGAGAATACTCATGCGTACTGCAGCACGATTTAACATCGCCCTCTACCAAAGTGGGGGATTTGCGGGTATTTAAGTTGCCCATTACGTATTGAGTATCCGTACGCATCAATGCTTCATTGATGCGTCCTGTTTTAAACAACAAAATTTAGGAATGCAAGAAATCATGGCTCGTCAAACCCCAATTTCTCGTTATCGTAACATTGGTATTTCTGCGCACATTGATGCGGGTAAAACTACAACTACTGAACGTATTTTGTTCTACACTGGTGTATCTCACAAAATTGGTGAAGTACATGACGGTGCAGCAACAATGGACTGGATGGAACAAGAGCAAGAACGTGGTATTACAATCACTTCAGCTGCTACGACGTGTTTCTGGTCTGGTATGGGTAAGCAGTTCCCTGAACACCGTATCAACGTAATTGATACACCGGGACACGTAGACTTCACAATTGAAGTTGAACGTTCTATGCGTGTTCTTGACGGTGCGTGCATGGTTTACTGTGCTGTAGGTGGTGTTCAACCTCAGTCAGAAACTGTATGGCGTCAAGCAAATAAATATAAAGTGCCTCGTTTAGCATTCGTGAACAAGATGGACCGTACTGGTGCAAACTTCTTCCGTGTTGTTGAACAAATGCGTACTCGTTTAGGTGCTCATCCTGTACCTGTAGTGATTCCGATTGGTGCTGAAGAAAATTTCCAAGGTGTTGTTGACCTGATCGAAATGAAAGCAATCATTTGGGATGAAGCTTCTCAAGGTATGCAGTTCGAATATGGTGATATTCCTGCTGATCTTCAAGCATCTGCTGAAGAATGGCGCACCAATATGGTTGAAGCTGCTGCAGAAGCATCTGAAGAGTTGATGGACAAGTACCTTGAAGAAGGCGATCTTTCTAAAGAAGACATCGTTGCGGGTATTCGTGCACAAACTTTGGCTGGCGAAATCCAACCAATGCTTTGTGGTACAGCATTCAAAAACAAAGGTGTTCAACGTATGTTGGACGCTGTAATTGAATTCTTACCATCGCCTACTGAAGTTAAGCCTATCGAAGGTATTCTTGACGACAAAGCTGAAACTAAAGCGATTCGTGAAGCATCTGATGAAGCGCCATTCTCTGCATTAGCGTTCAAAATCATGAACGATAAGTTCGTAGGTAACTTGACTTTCGTACGTGTTTATTCTGGTGTTCTTAAGCAAGGTGACCCAGTATATAACCCAGTTAAGTCTAAACGTGAACGTATTGGTCGTATCGTACAAATGCACGCAAATGATCGTCAAGACGTTGAAGAAATTCGCGCTGGTGACATCGCTGCATGTGTAGGTCTTAAAGACGTAACAACTGGTGATACGTTGTGTGATGAGAAAAACATCATTACGCTAGAGCGTATGGAATTCCCAGAGCCAGTAATTTCTCTTGCTGTTGAGCCAAAAACTAAGGCTGACCAAGAAAAAATGTCTATCGCTCTTGGTCGTTTGGCTAAAGAAGATCCATCGTTCCGTGTACGCACAGACGAAGAATCTGGTCAAACGATTATTGCGGGTATGGGTGAGCTTCACCTTGACATCCTTGTTGATCGTATGAAGCGTGAATTTAACGTTGAAGCGAACATTGGTAAACCAATGGTTGCTTACCGCGAAACAATCAAAAAGACTGTTGAGCAAGAAGGTAAATTCGTACGTCAAACAGGTGGTAAAGGTAAATTCGGTCATGTATATGTTCGTTTAGAGCCTATGGATGTTGAAGAAGCTGGTAAAGAATACCAATTCGCTGAAGAAGTTGTAGGTGGTGTAGTACCTAAAGAATTCTTCGGTGCGGTTGACAAAGGTATTCAAGAACGTATGAAGAATGGTGTATTGGCTGGTTACCCTGTTGTGGGTATCAAAGCGACATTATTTGATGGTTCTTACCATGATGTCGATTCTGACGAATTATCGTTCAAAATGGCAGGTTCTTACGCATTCCGTGATGGTTTCATGAAAGCAGATCCTATCTTGCTTGAACCAATCATGAAAGTTGAAGTAGAAACTCCAGAAGACTACATGGGCGATATCATGGGTGACTTAAACCGTCGTCGTGGTATGGTTCAGGGTATGGACGACTTACCTGGCGGTACTAAAGCAATTCGTGCTGAAGTTCCACTTGCTGAGATGTTTGGTTACGCGACTCAAATGCGTTCTATGTCTCAAGGTCGTGCGACATATTCTATGGAATTTGCTAAATATGCTGAAACTCCACGTAACGTGGCTGAAGGCATCATTTCTAAATTCCAGTCTGGCGGTAAAAAAGGTGACGACGAGTAATCTTTCGATTACTATAAGCCCAAACTAATTCATAGTTAAAAACCAAGTGCTCATGCAGTGACCCTGCATGAGTAGTTTAAAAAGGAAGCTCTCATGGCTAAGGCTAAGTTTGAACGTAATAAGCCACACGTAAACGTGGGTACAATTGGTCACGTCGACCATGGTAAAACAACTTTAACTGCTGCAATTGCAACAATTTGTGCAAAAACTTACGGCGGTGAAGCTAAAGACTACGCAGCAATCGATTCTGCACCAGAAGAAAAAGCACGTGGTATTACAATTAATACTTCACACGTAGAATACGATTCTCCAATTCGTCACTACGCTCACGTAGACTGCCCAGGTCACGCCGATTATGTTAAAAACATGATCACTGGTGCTGCTCAGATGGATGGTGCGATCCTTGTATGTGCTGCGACTGATGGTCCAATGCCACAAACTCGTGAACACATCCTTCTTTCTCGCCAAGTAGGTGTACCTTATATTCTTGTATTCCTTAACAAGTGTGACCTTGTTGATGATGAAGAATTACTTGAATTGGTAGAAATGGAAGTTCGTGAACTTCTATCTACTTAT
The DNA here is from genome assembly GCF_037152175.1 of Acinetobacter sp. AS167. Classification (NCBI taxonomy): domain Bacteria; kingdom Pseudomonadati; phylum Pseudomonadota; class Gammaproteobacteria; order Moraxellales; family Moraxellaceae; genus Acinetobacter; species Acinetobacter sp. AS167. The sequence continues at coordinate 567,010 of NZ_JBBCMP010000002.1, read as the reverse complement.
GACTTCCCAGGTGATGACACGCCTATCATCCGTGGTTCAGCACTTGCTGCACTTAATGGTGATGCTGGTCAATATGGCGAATCAGCTGTACTTTCACTTGTTGAAGCGCTTGACTCTTATATCCCAGAACCAGAACGTGCTATCGATAAAGCATTCTTGATGCCAATCGAAGATGTATTCTCTATTTCTGGTCGTGGTACAGTGGTAACAGGTCGTGTAGAGTCTGGTATCGTTAAAGTCGGTGAAGAAGTTGAAATCGTTGGTATTAAAGATACAGTTAAAACAACTGTAACTGGCGTAGAAATGTTCCGTAAACTTCTTGACGAAGGTCGTGCGGGCGAGAACTGTGGTGTTCTTTTACGTGGTACTAAGCGTGAAGACGTACAACGTGGTCAAGTACTTGCTAAACCAGGTACAATCAAGCCGCACACTAAATTCGACGCAGAAGTATATGTACTTTCTAAAGAAGAAGGTGGTCGTCATACTCCGTTCCTTAACGGTTACCGTCCACAGTTCTACTTCCGTACAACTGATGTAACTGGTGCAATCCAATTACAAGACGGCGTTGAAATGGTTATGCCAGGTGACAACGTTGAAATGTCAGTAGAACTTATCCACCCAATCGCAATGGACCCAGGTCTACGTTTTGCGATCCGTGAAGGTGGTCGTACAGTTGGTGCTGGTGTAGTTGCTAAAGTAACTGCATAATCGCTGATTGTGTAAAAAGAGCGCTCCTTTGGAGCGCTTTTTTTATCGATAAAATAAACCCAGCTATAAATTGTTAGACAATACCTATCAAAAGCTGTCCTTAACTGATATTTGTGTGACCTAATCTGCAATTATTAAACTTTCATAAAAACGTAATATAAAGAAAGAGAAAAACAAACATAAAGAATTTAAGTGAATCTCACTTAATAGGAGGAATCGCAATGAATGCAAAAGTGAATATTTCAAACCGTGCTGGTGCATCTTTCCCTGTACGTCGTATGGATTTTAATTTTGACGACGTACCTGAATATTGGGCAAGTGGTTCGGCGGGTATTACACATTTCATGACTGCATTGTCAGCATTGTTCCCAGATGGCGAAAAACTTTTCATCGACTCAGTACGTGCGGTGCGTTATCACCCTGCGATTAAGGACAATGAAGCATTACAAAAAGAGATTAGTGCTTTCATTGGTCAAGAAGCCATGCATACCAAAGAGCATGAAAACTTTAATGCTTCAGCAAAAAAGTTTGGTCATGATGTTGAGAAATACGAGCGTGAAACAGGTGTGTTAATTCAGGGTGCACGTAAATGGTTTGCACGTGCAGTCAAACCATTTGGTATGACTCAAGAAATGGTGGATTTAACCGCGACGACTGCATTAGAGCATTTTACTGCAACAATTGCTTCGCAACTGTTAGTCAATGGACATATCCAAAAGTTAATGACTGATCCAACCATGTCGTATATGTGGTATTGGCATGCTGTGGAAGAAAATGAACATAAAGCAGTAGCTTATGATGTTTATGAAGCTGTATTTGGTAAAGGTATCAAAGCTTATGGTTTACGTACGACAGCTTTAGTTTTTGCAATGGTACTGATCTTTATGGCGCAATCATCTTTTGTAGTGCGTTTATTAAAAGAGGATGGAAAGCTCAACCTAAAAGAGCTCGGTATTATTTATAAATATGCTTATAGCCCATCTAAAGGCATTATCACAGGAATGACCAAAGAAATGTTGGCATACTTTAAACCAGGTTTCCATCCAAATGACCTAGATACTGTAAGTTTGCTCGAGACATGGAAAGCGAAACTGGGTCTGTAAGGCTTTTAAAGTGAGTATTTAAATTAAGGAGCAACAATTGTTGCTCTTTTTATTAGACTTATTGGTTTAATTTCTTATAATTCATTTTTTATATTGAGTTGATAAACGCAGATGATTCGTTTAATGCAATCTTCAGATCTGCACACTGTTTCTCAAATTGAAGACTTGGTACAAAGTCATCCTTGGAAAAAAAGTCAATTTGAAGAGTCCATAACAAGTTATCTAAGTACGGTGATTGAGCAAGACCATCAAGTGGTGGGTTTTTGTATTCTGCAACCTGTTTTAGATGAAGCGAATTTATTACTCATGGCGATTCATCCGAGCCAGCAAGGTAAAGGGCTAGGCTATCAACTGTTAGATGAATCAATTGCATTATTAAAAAATAATCCAGTACAAATCTTTCTTGAAGTGCGTGAGTCAAATAAAGCTGCGATTGCGCTTTATGAAAAAGCCAACTTTCATCAAATTGATTTAAGAAAAAATTATTATCCAAATCAACAGGGTGGCCGTGAACATGCAATTATTATGGTCAAATCCTGTAGTGATGATTTTTCAAAGTTATTTAAATAAGTTCTAATAATTTATAGAATGTTTACAGTGAAAGCCGATTATTTAATAATCGGCTCATTCCATTCTGAAGGCAGGGTTGTCATCAGCATATCGCCCAATTCTTCAATTTCTTTGGCCTCCAAGTGACGATTGATCCGTCGCCATTGCCCATCTAATAATAATTCAAATGGTGCATATTGAGATTTGTAATTCATTTTTTCAGCATGTGGAACCCAATACCCGAGGTAAACAAAATCTAAATCCAACGATTTTACATATTCAATTTGTTTGAGAATCGCAAAAACCCCCAGTGAGCGCTTACTTTCATTTGGATCAAAGAAGGTATACACCGCAGAGACCCCATCATCCAATTGATCGCAGGTAGAGACACTAATTAAACGATCATCTTTCCATAGTTCAAGGAAAAAGCTGTTGGTACAGCTATGGATCAGGAATTTTTCAAATTGGTCATAGCTGGGTGGGAACATATCACCATCAGCATGTCTTTCAATAATATAGCGCTCATATAAATGGTAATGCGTTTGTGTCGCCTCTTGGGTCGAAATAATTTTAACGGTTAAATCTTGATTGCGTTTCCATGCTTTTTTTTGAGCACTGCTCATTTTAAATTCAGCAACTGGCACCCGACAAGATAAACATTGACGGCAAAGATGACATTCAGGGCGATAAACAAAGTCACCACTGCGTCTAAAACCTACACGCGATAATTCGGAAAGTGTGACAACATCAATACGATGTACAGGATCGAGAAACACCATACGTGCAGATTTATTTTCTAGATAACTGCAATCATGTGGTGGCGTAATATAGTATTGTAAGTCGTTTAATAGGGACTTAGGATGATAAGAATTCATAAATCATGTCCCTCCTTTTATTTTCATTCCATTAAGCGCGATAAAATCGCTATTGTTTTACTTGAAAATACACGCTCTTGATAATTTTTCCAATCTATTGAGGGTTGTTTTATTACATCTTGTAACGATTTAAGGTATTCATGGCGAGAAAGTGTACAAGCACCGAGGCTGAGTAAGTGATCATTGACCAACTGACAGTCAATCCACGGTAAGTTATTTTCTCGGCCCAATAACATCAGTGTGTAAAAAGCCATTTTAGAAACATCGGTTTGAGTGCTAAACATCGACTCACCAAAACAACCATGCCCAATCGTCACACCATACAATCCACCTACAATTTTATCTTGATCCCAGACTTCAACGCTATAGGCATAGCCAGCCTCAAACAGTTGGCAATAACCGTGAATAATCTCTTCAGAAATCCAGGTTTCATCCGCATAGCTACGTGGGAGTGAACAGGAACGGATGACCTGTTCAAAAGCATGATTGATGGTAATTTTATAATCAAACTTTTTCATATTTCGCAGTAGTGATTTACTTGGATGATAATCCTGAGGGCGAATGATGCAACGAGGTTCTGGACACCACCAACATATTGGCTCACCTTCGGAAAACCATGGAAATAAGCCATGTGTATAGGCTTCATATAATGTAGAAGGTGCTAAGTCTGCGCCTATACAAATCAAGCCTTGTTCATCTGGATCAGCTTCTATTGGATCTGGAAAAATAAATTGTGAAGGGGAGATTTGATTCACGAGAATTCATCAATAAAAAAGATCAGCTTTATCTTAGCTGATCATGTGATTAAATGTCTAAACAGACCCTATGCAAAAAGTTTCAAATGTTTTGCAATTTTGAGTTTATCACTATCTAGAAAGAATTGAGCTTTCTCTTGAATGACTTCAAGGCTGGTTTTTGGATCTGAAACAGTATTGCCTTGTTGATCTAATACTAACCAGCCTAATTGGATTAGCACATCCCAAACATATTGTGCAAATTGTGCGGCAGAGTCTAAACCATCGATAAAATGAGCGCGGTAGAAGAGTTGGGTAAACTGATCGGCTGGAATACCAATCCCGGTTAGTGGACAGGCCAAGACTTGATAATTGGTATGATAGCTAGCTTGCTCAAGGAAATAACGATTTAATTTCTGAGCATGTTCAACCATATCTTGATTTGAAGCTGCCTGACACGGTTGTGCTAAACCTAAGTGGCATAAAATCACCAAGGCATTGAGCAACTTAGAATAGGTAATATCAGGGATGGCTTGTTCAAGTTCTGCAATCGTCTGTGGCTTATAGTCACATTGTTTAAAATAGGCACCGAGTGGTTGATAAATCTCTTGGATTAAATCGAACTCACCTAAGTATCCTGAAATTGTTTTTGGTAATTTTTCTGGAGCTGTTAATAAGACAAAGGCTGTGTTTCTCAAGCGATGTTGAATTTCTAATGCGGTTAAGGTGTTTTTCCCGCGTATATATAAATCTTTTCTAAATTGTGTATTGGCAAAATAATCACGGCATTGCTCTTTAAAAACAGGGTGTTCAATGGTATTTAAAAATTGCTGATGCTGTTCACTAAAATTAATATTATCTAGATGCGAATTTAAATCTGTTGAACCTGCGTAGGTCAGTTTAATTTCTTCTAAAATTCTTACCACTTGTTGAAAAGAGAAACACTGCCAGTCTTGATTCAGGTATTCATGAATCAAATAGTTTGGATTTTGTTTTTTTAAGTCTTGCACTTTGTTGAGTGCATTTGGATTTCTCTGAGCAAATAGGGGATTTTGCGCTAACAGCTCTTCACTAAAGTTAAGTGAATCATTTACTTTTTGTAGCGGGTTGGTACTGGTGCTATTAAATTTAAAATGACTGTGAAATAACTCGCGGATTGGCATATTGGCAGCCCAACCTGTCAGGCAGTTATAGCTAATATAGACAATCCCATTGGGGCTTAAAAATTTTCGGATAAATTGCAAAATAATATGCTGGTTTTCGTGGCTAATCCAACTCCAGATCCCGTGTAAACTAATCGAGTCAAACATCGGTAAGTCTTTGTTGAGTAACTCTTCAAAACTTGCGTCATAAAAGTGATGTGGGACTTGATTTTGTTCAGCCAAGACATTGGCATGGGCAGCATGAGCAGGGTTAAAGTCTGTACCGAAAAATAAACCAAAACTGGATGCAGCATGAATATTTAGACTGACACCTTGACCAAAGCCGAGTTCACAATGTTTGTGGCGTTCATTGGTAGGTGGACAATCAACCCCATTGAGTAACAAGCAAAACTTTTGGTAATTCGGGCTTAAGTCTCTATAGTAACCATAGGTGTAATTTACTTCGGTCTGATAGCCATCTGTCCATGCTGTTGTCATGTTTTTTCCTATAATTTGTATTCATTTAAAGTCATTGGTCTTGTTTATTTATAAATCAAAAATAAACAAACCGCCATGTAGGCGGTTTGTTTTTACACAAAATAAATCAATTATTCTAAGCCATCTAAATAGCGGTCAGCGTCAAGTGCAGCCATACAGCCTGAACCTGCAGATGTGATTGCTTGGCGATAAACATCGTCAGCAACATCACCCGCAGCAAATACACCTGCTACAGATGTCGCTGTGGCATTGCCAGCAGTACCGCTACGTACTTGAATATAGCCATTACGCAATTCAAGTTGATTTTCAAACATTGCTGTATTTGGTTTGTGACCAATCGCTACAAACATACCCGATACGTCAACATCTTGAGTTGAATCATCTTGGGTAGACTTAATACGTACAGAAGTTACACCAGAGTTACTATCACCTAAAACTTCATCAACTTGATGGTTCCAAATGATTGAAATTTTACCTTCTTTAACTTTTTCATTGAGATGGTCTTGAAGAATTTTTTCAGAACGTAATTTGTCACGACGGTGTACCAAGGTCACGTGTGAGGCGATGTTCGAAAGATATAATGCTTCTTCAACAGCAGTGTTACCACCACCCACAACCATGACTTTTTGGTTTTTATAGAAGAAACCATCACAAGTAGCACAAGCACTTACACCTTGACCCATATAAGCCTGTTCAGACTCAAGTCCTAGATATTGCGCTGTTGCACCTGTTGCAATAATTAATGCATCACAAGTGTACTCATCCATATCGCCTTTAAGCACGAAAGGGCGAACCTGAAGATCAACTTCATTGATATGATCATATAAAATTTCAGTACCAAAACGTTCAGCATGCGCTTGCATACGATCCATTAATGCAGGACCTGTTAAACCTTCAGCATCACCAGGCCAGTTCTCAACATCAGTCGTGGTGGTTAATTGACCGCCGAGTTGCATACCAGCAATTAAAGTTGGTTTTAAATTTGCACGCGCTGCATAAACAGCAGCACTATAACCAGCAGGTCCAGAACCTAAAATAATTAACCGAGAGTGGCGAGCGCTCATGAGTCATCCTTTTTTATGAAAAATATAGAAATTGTTTGAATTATACGTGAAACTTTATCAAAGTTGTGTGGCTTCAATGTCGATAATATTGATCATCTAAATCGAATTGAGCTATATAGAATAATCAAATAATACTGTTTAGCATTTTTATCGAAATAAAAGCTTAAATTTCTAACAATGCTTTACAACACAAGTAAATAATAGTGCATCTTTTTTTTAAGAACAGGTGCATAATATAAAAATTTCTTCTCTCAAGAAAGCTGATCAAGCTTCAGAAAAGAGTAATTTGAACAATTGGTTACAGGATAGTATATGACTGCGGTGTCAAATGTTTATGCACAGCGCTTTTTAACAACAATATTCTTGATTTCATTTGGGATATATCTGTTCCTTGCAACAGTGACATATACTCCATTTGATCCAGGCTGGATGCATATTTCGAGTGATACACAACAGGTTTCAAATGCCAGTGGTGTAGCGGGTGCTTGGATTGCTGATTTGTTGTTTGGTTTTTTAGGTTGGGCAAGCTTACTCATTCCTGTATTTATTTTTATAGAAGCAGTCCAAGTGTGGTGGCCAAGAAGTTTTGTGAGTCGCCCGTTTCGTTACGCTGCTCAATTTTTTATTTTGCTTGCGAGCTCAAGCCTATTGTATTTGCTTTGGAATGTACCAGCAGACACATTAGCCAATGCTTCTGGTGGAATCATTGGTTATGAGCTCGGTGAAAGCCTATCCCAACTGATGAGTATTTATGGCGCAGTTGTATTTATTTTGCTCTTGCTCATTGTTCTATTTACCTTAGCATTTGGTATTCAATGGAACAGAACGTGGACAACACTCAAAGCCATACCTGCTTATTTACAAGATTTGTTTTATAAAAATGTTCCTGAAAGTGAATCTGCTTTTGATTTGACATCCCCTCAAAAAAATAAAAATCATGCGCATACGCATAAGGTTGAACCAATAACAGCTCAAGCTGAATTCGTTGAAGCTGATGATCAGGTATCAGTAAAAGAGCATTTGATTGTTAAAAATACTAAACATAATCAAACAGCTGAACGCTTATTTGATGACATGATTGAACAAGAAAATAAAACTCAACATCATGTTCAATTTGATCAAGATGATATTGATGATTTGGAATTTGAGCGGACTTTAGAAAAAGCACATCGTCTAGAACAAGACAGTCAACGTACTGTTTCATCTGGTGAAGTATGGAAAGCCTTGCATCAAGATCAAGACCATAATCGTGATATTGATGCCTTGATCAAAGCTTCAGAAGATCAAACTGAAGAAAAATATGCAGATCATTTACCACGCGAGCATCAACATGTTGTTGATCATAGGCAGATCAATAAAAAATCTTCGCTTGATTGGGATGATGATCAAGTGTTTGATGAGTTGCTGTCAGTTGTGCCAAATGGACAAACAGCCACAGATATCCATACCCCATTTAATACTCCTACGGCGCAGACTCAAGTGGAATCTGGTTATGTAGATACTGCTGTTCATGGTGGAGTAAGCTTTGCGAGTGGGGTGGCTGCAGCAACAAGTTCAGGGGTGGCAATACAAAATTTAGCCAATGAATTAGATGAGCTTGCATCGCTTGCAGATGAAGAGCTTACTGAAAGCCCAACTGCGTACCAACAAAATCAGCAATCTGCAGAAGTTCGCACAACCAGTAATTATGCTCAATCTACACCATTTACTCGTGCCAATATTCAAACTAATCTAAATAGTTCGACCTTGGTCAGTGAAGAAGAAAAGTCTTTAATTGTTGCAGATAAAGATGCATTTAGAGATGCTTGGCAAGAAACTGCAGGAAAACCGCTTGATGAGTCAGAAAATGAATTGGCAGCGCTGGATGATGAGTTTGACTTAGATGCACCATTAACAGATGCATTTGGTCGTCCGATGTCACGTGCAATGCAAGTTGCAAATAAGCGTCGAGACTTACCAACATTGCCAGGTTATGAATTGTTGGATAAAGTCGATCCAAATAAAAAAGTTAACTTTACCGCAGAACAACTGTCACGTTTATCAGAACTGTTAGAAATTAAACTTCAAGAATTTAATGTCAAAGCCAAAGTCATCGAAGCCCAACCTGGGCCAGTGGTTACACGTTTTGAGTTAGATTTGGCGCCCGGTGTAAAAGCCTCGAAAGTAACCAATATTTCCCGAGATTTAGCACGTTCTATGTCGATGGCATCTGTGCGTGTGGTTGAAGTGATTCCTGGGAAGCCTTATATCGGGATTGAAGTACCGAATAGCAGCCGTGAAATGGTACGCCTGATTGAACTGCTAGAAACTCCTGTTTTTAAAGATCCAAATGGATTGCTTTCAATGGCAATGGGTAAGGATATTTCGGGTAATCCTGTAATTACTGACTTAGGTAAAGCCCCGCATATGTTGGTTGCAGGGACGACAGGTTCAGGTAAATCAGTTGCTGTAAACTCAATGATCTTGTCGATGTTGTTGAAATATACACCTGATCAATTGCGTTTGATTCTGATCGATCCAAAACAATTGGAATTAGCGAACTACAACGATATTCCTCATTTATTGACACCTGTTGTAACCGACATGAAAGATGCTGTCAGTGCATTGAATTGGTGTGTCAATGAAATGGAACGTCGTTATAAGCTGATGTCTTTTTTAAAGATCCGTAAATTAGCAGACTATAACCGTAAAGTGGAAGAAGCCATTGCAAATGGTGAGGATCTCATTGATCCAACTTGGAAGCCAAGTGATTCTGCGACACAAGATAGAGCACCGCGTTTGCAACCATTGCCTTCGATTGTGATTGTAGCTGATGAATTTGCAGATATGATCATGCAAGTGGGTAAAAAGGCAGAGGAAATGATTACCCGTCTGGCACAAAAATCGCGTGCAGCAGGAATTCATTTACTTTTAGCGACGCAACGTCCATCGGTAGATGTCATTACTGGTTTGATCAAAGCCAATATTCCGACTCGTGTGGCGTTACGTGTAAACAGCAAAATTGATTCTCGTACTATTCTGGATGGTGGTGGTGCAGAAGATCTCTTGGGTCATGGAGATATGTTATTCCTAGGTCCGGGTAAAATTGATCCTGAGCGTGTACATGGTGCATTTATTTCCGATGATGAAGTCAACCGTATTTGTGACGCATGGCGTGAACGTGGTGAACCGAATTATGTTGATGAAATTCTTACGCCGTTTGATGAAGAACCGGCCACACGTGGTTTTGAAGATGGTGATGGTGATCCGAACCGTGATGCACTCTATGATCAATGTGTTTCATTTGTCTTAGAAACACGTAAAGTGTCTGTATCCTCACTGCAACGTAAGTTTAGCTTAGGTTATAACCGTGCCGCCCGTATTGTTGATCAAATGCAGGAGCAGGGTATTGTCAGTGAACAAGGACCAAATGGTAAGCGAGATATTTTGGTCTAATTTAAACAGCTTGCAATGAGCTTAGGCTCATTGCAATGATGTAGGTTTGAGAAATAGGTCGATTAAATACAAGAGCCAAAAAATAGAAAATAACATGATAAGTACCATTTGAGCTTTACTAAATTGCTTTTGTTCAATGACCATAAATTGATTGGCTTGCTGTTTGGCAAAACTGAGAGTTTTAAAGGCAGGTAGAGAAAATGAAATTCAATACAGTAATCGGGTCATAAGATTCAGGTAGTTTAATCAGTACTGAAAAAACAATAAATCCTATAGACATCAAGTCTTATGAGAAATTTTCTGTATATCCTTGTTGCTTGGTATAGTTGTTTAATTATCAAAAGTTTGTCATGTTAAACTTTATATCCAAAGTTTAAATACCTTTGTGTAGGCGATGCCTCACTTTTCGTAGGGGATGCCAAACCTTGTGCTGCAAACAAAGCAATGCTTTGTTTTTGCTCATGGGCGAGGGGGACGTGCTGTACTCACGACCAACAGAGAGATTCGTGTCGCCCCGCAGTAGAATAACCATCTATGATTCAAAAGTAAAAAACGAATGAGTAATCAATAATTTCTAAAAGTTCCTACAAAAACATAATCTTCATTGATGATCAATGAATTGATGGAAATTACTTGTATGAATAATTAGGTGGTTTAACTATTGTGATCAGTATAAAGAATTTTATGGATGTACAGATATCGATGGAAAAACATGAATTTTCACACTAATATTAATCTGTCTCACTGAACGGAATCTGGTCCATGTTGATCGCATTATGTACGTTAATCTTTATTCATTTTTGTGCCCTGATTACACCAGGCCCTGATTTCTTTCTGGTCTCGCAAACCGCAATTAGCCGTTCAAGAAAGCAATCTATTTTTGTGGTTTTGGGGATTACCGCAGGGGTGATGTTTTGGGCTTTTTTAGCTTTGGCTGGGTTGAATATCATTTTTGAAAAAATGGCATGGTTAAAGCAAGTAATGTTGGTTGTTGGTGGGATTTATCTGTGCTGGTTAGGCTACCAAATGCTTAGATCTGCTTTGAGTAAGAAAGAGACTGTGTCACAGCATCATTTTGAGTTACCGCAAAGCAATCTGCGTTTCTTTCTTAAAGGTTTCTTAACCAATTTATCAAATCCTAAAGCGGTGATTTATTTCGGTAGTGTATTTTCAGTGTTTTTAGCCAATCCACATTTAGATGGGGTGCATTCATTATTATTTATAATTGTTTCCGTAGAAACGCTGATCTGGTTTAGCTTTGTTGCCTTTGTATTTTCATTACCCAGCTTTAAAGCCGCTTACCAAAATGCCTCAAGATGGATTGATGGTATCTCAGGTGGGATCTTTACGCTCTTTGGTGCATATTTGATTGGCCATCGCTAAAAGCATGCTCCAAAATTTAAAAAAACCTGCTTGAAGCAGGTTTTATTTGGGTCTGTAGACATTTCATAAATGGCTTGCGTTGTAGGTTAAAATTGAGCAGGCAAGGCATGAAACGAAGAGAATAGCGAGACTATTTTCGAGTTTCATAACGTAGGCTGAGATAATTTTAGCCACAACCCTGAGCAAGAACAAAGCAGTGCTTTGTTTGCAGCGCAAGGCGCAGCGGGGACTAGTGTGTTTTTTGCCGTTACGTCGTTACGAACTACTTATTTAGAATGACTAAATTTCGTATTTCGCGCCTAGTATCGCCTAAAAAACACACGTAGTCGCAAACCTAGACGAATTGTCAACAGACCCTATGCTGTTCTTCGGAAATAATTTAAAAATTATTCCACGTCTTTGGTTAATTGATAAAGTTCAGCATTTGGACCTTCAATCTTTTCACCCGTTGCAAAACTACGTGCTTCTAACATATTTTCGCCAACAAAGTATTTGCGGTTATCTGCATTTTTATCTAGACCGATAATCGATCCAGATTCATCAAAACTAAAATGACCTTGAGTTTTAAATTCTTTGCCTTCACCTTTAACCCCTTCATATTCTTCAGTCAGTTCATAAGTGTGATCTGATTTGAGGATGAGTTTGGTTTTGATTCCTGAGCAATCAGCACACGGAAGTAAGCCTTTGTATTCCCCAGCCCAGTCCAAGCTACTTTGAGCATTGTGTTCTGAATCAATCGTTGGGGTTGCTGCTTCATGCGATGCAGCAGCCTGTGTTTGAGCTGTCGCTTTGATATCCTCTGATGCATTATGAGTCGGCTTAGAACAAGCGCTTAATGACAGCGCTAAAATAGACATGACGAAGAGTGTTTTTTTCATAACATAACCCAAATGAATAAATAATTATATGCGAATGATTTTATCCAGAATATAAATTATCTCCCTGATATGAAATGTGAATTATGTAAGAAATTGCTGAGTAATGTAGTTCGATGTTAAAAAGTTAGGCTATTATAGAGTTTCTCTTATTGTGCTATTTTAAGTAGTCGAATCTATGTCTCATTTGGCTGAATATGTTGCTCGTATTTACAATGAAAAAAACCACAATCAAAAAAGCAATGATTAAATTAAAATTGAAAATGTCATTTTGCAATGCGAAAAAAATTATGAGCAAGATATAGAGATCATTCAGACTAGCAAAATTTATACTTTTCAGATGGGACACAATTGAAACAAAGCATAGAACAAGACAATCAGTTGTTTGAAGTGGTGTCTTGTCTAGGAAGCTGGATTGAATATCAGGTCCTTCACCAGTTAAATGTGAATATTCAGCCGTAAAAAATTCATTTTGATAATCATTGTGGTGAATTATATTGGATTAACTATTTTAACCAAACGAAAAATTGATATATGCAAATTCATTGCAGAATTTCATCAAAACTGAATATTTACTGACAAGTTTTTCGATGAATTAATTTTATACATTTATATATTAATTGCTGGTTTTTTATACGAAGTGGATTTTTATCTGATCTATTGGTTGCTACAATCCAGCGCAAATTCTTTATATTTTGGTGTGCTGGGTGTTTGAAAAATTAGCTGAACAAAGTTTAGGCTGGATGGGATGGCAAATTGATAACCATTGGGATTTAAACATCGACCAATGTGTCATGATTGCAGCGCCCCATACTAGTAATTGGGATGCACTATATGCACGTTTAGCGCTGAAAGCTTTGGGCGTTCATGTACGTATTACCATTAAAGACAGCTATATGAAATTGCCTTTTGGACCTTTTGTGCGTGCTATGGGCGGAATTGGGATTGATCGCCGTCCTAAGCAGGATGGAGAGAAACGTCCAAGTATGGTTCAACTGATGAGTGAGCTGTTTAAGACCCACCCTAAATTGGTGATGCTGGTGACTCCGGAGGGAACGCGTGCAAAGCAAGAACAGTGGAAAACAGGCTTTTATCATGTCGCCACTAATGCTGGTGTACCTATTGCATTGGCGTATATGGATTATAAAAATAAGAAAACTGGGATTGGTAAAATTGTTTATCCAACTGGAAATTATGAACAGGACATGGCTGAAATCATGGGATTTTATGCTCAGATCAATCCGAAACATCCAGATTTATTTAGTATAGATACTCGATTTACTCACGCCTAAAATTAATATGTTATATATCTTTGAGACTGATTTAACACAATTATAGTCACTGTAGTGTGGAAAAGCGGCGAATAGCCTATATGCTTTTTCACATTATTTTTTTAAATACCAAGATATAAAAGCACTATGATTTTAAAACATAATGCTTTGCAATATTCAACAGTAAGCGGCTTATTTATTTTTAGCGTTGCTTACTATTGAGTGTTGTACACCGCCGAGAGATTCACAGGCTGTTTTATAAATATCGTATTGCTGTTGAACAACTTCGTCGAGAGGAATTTTAAATAGTTCATCTCCAGATTTATAGCGATCGATGTACTCAGTGGCTTTTTCTTTACTCACTACAAGTGAGCGTTCATGATAAGTATTAATTGAACTATGCGCTAATTCTGCTGTTTCAATATTATTACATTGAAATTGGCTAAGTAGTTTTTCCGCAGTTTTAATTTCACTAGATGTGCCAAGTACACATCCTGTTAAGAGAATACTGGCACTTAACAAAAATGAGTTTTTCATCACAGATATTTAAGAAAAATGAGTGGCGGAATTGTAGGATGAATCGGGTATTAAAAATAGAGCCGCTCGGATATTGTTTGCATTTTAGCAACCAGTTGTTGAATAAATAGCCAGTGAAATTCATTCAATTTTCTCTTTATTTTGCTAAAACAATGATGTTAGCAATAAGAAACAACCTGAGGCGAATAATAAACTCAGCACCAATTGTTTAAATTGTTTTTCTGATATTTTATAAAACATTTGCGCACCAATCAGCGCTGGAATACTCACTGTCAGTATGATGAGTGCAAAATAGGGGAGATGGATCTTATGGATGATTCCTTGCCACAAATAAATAATAATTGTGAATAATTGAATTGCAAAATTAAAATGTCTTAAAATATAACGTTGTTGTTGTTTGGGTAGGTTTTTAAGCATGACCCAAGCTGATGGTGCTGCACCACAAAAACCGCCGAGACCACCTAAAATACCACCAATAAAACCAATGCTTCCATCTGCAACTTTACCCAATGCTTGCATACGAGTAAACACAGGTGCAAAGAACATGGTTGGACACCAAATCACTAAAAATAACCCAAGAATGGTCTTAAAGGTATTTCCATCAATGAGGTGTAAAAGATAGGTACCGAGAGGTACACCGATCAATCCTGCAATAATATAGGGGAGAACAAGGGAAAACGGGAGTTGATGTTTTTGTTCTTTTCCTAATGCAATGATATGACTCCATAGCGAAGCAAACACCACCAATGGTGCTGCCAACTGTGGTGGTAATACCCAAATCCAAAAAGACATCGCAATTAAAGCAAAGGCAAAACCGGTTAGACCTTGAACAAATCCGGCAATCATGGCACCGAGAATAAAAATAAACCAAGTCATTTTAAACAAAATTGGATAGAGTTAGAGCATAGCATTGAGATGAGTAATCTTGGTTGAATCAGCCAATTTTAAAAGAAATTATGGGTTTCCATCATGACTTATTTTGATAAGCATATCTGTATCGTAAACATGTATACCATTAAAAACGATCAGATCATGAATAAAAATTTATGTAATAAAAAGCCCCTGATGACAGAGGCTAGTAATTAATTAAATAGGAGATGAGTTGTATTAGTCATTGCTTGGTTTTAACGATTGCGTTAAACCATTAATATCTCCGCCTTTAATGCCTAACTCATTCATTAAGCTATCAATCAGTGGGGCTTGAGAACGATAGCGCAGCGCACTATTAACCACTTGATCAGACAAAGCAATTTGATTTTGTTCACCAGATTCACCTGTTGCATTTGAACCTGCCATACCGCCTAAACCATTGACTTGAAGAATCTTGATATCATCAATATTCTCCATTGGTTTAACACTTTCACGAATGATTTCAGGTAAGTATTTCAATAAGGCTAAACGGATTTGCATCTCAACTTGTTCTGTTGATAGCACGTTGTTGGCTTCATTGACTGCACGCGTACCTTCAGCGTCGACTTGATATTGCTTTTCTTGTGCCGCAGCAAGCAACATTTTTGCATCTGCTTCACCTTTGGCTTTTAAACGTATTTTTTCAGCATCCGCTTGTGCTGCAATACGGACTGCTTCAGCATCATCTGCAGCTGCCTGTTTAGCGGCCTCTGCTGCTACAGTAATCGCAATCGCATCTGTTTCAGCAACTTGCTTTGCAGCCACCAATTCAACGGCTTTTAAACGCTCTGCACGCTGAGTTTCACGAACAGTTGTCACTTCTTCTTCCGCTTTTACAGCTTGTGCACGTGCTTGGTCAGCCAATGCTTTAGCTTCAGATTCAGCACGTGATTTTTCAGCAATCGCAATTGCACGATCTTGTTCGGCCAATTCAATGGTTTTCTTCTGTTCAACTTGGGCTTTTTGGATCAGCTGTGCTTTTTGAATATTTTCATTTTCAACATCACGTGCAGACGCAATACGCTTTAATTCGACTTCACGTTCAGCGGCAATCTGAGCTTCTTCTGCTTCGCGTTTTTTTGCGGCTTCTTGTGTTGCAATTTCTGCCGATTGCTCAGCTTTACGAATGGCGATTTCACGTTCTTGCTGAAGTTTTGCATATTCCTCTTCACGTAGAATTTGCAAGCGTGCTTGTTCTGTTTCTAAGTTTTTTGCTTTAATGGCTAAGTCATTGTCTTGTTCAATGTCATTGCGTTTTTTACGGCGGTCTTCAATTGTTTCAGTTAGTTTAGTTAAACCTTCTGCATCGAAAGCATTTTGAGGATTAAAATATTCAAAACTGGTTTGGTCTAAACCGGTCAGTGAAACCGTTTCTAATTCTAAGCCATTTTTAAACAGATCTTCAGAAACAACTTGCTGAACTTTTTGAACAAAATCAACCCGTTTTTCATGTAATTCCTCCATTGCCATTTCAGCGGCAACAGCACGCAGTGAGTCTACAAATTTACCTTCCACCAAATCTTTGAGTTCTTGTGGTGACATCGTTTTTTTACCCAAGGTTTGGGCAGCTGTCGCAATAGATTCAGCGGTTGGTTTAACACGTACATAAAATTCAGCCATCACATCCACACGCATACGATCACGAGTAATCAACGCTTGATCTGTGGCACGTTTGACTTCAAGACGAAGGGTGTTCATATTGACGGGAATCACTTCATGTAAAACTGGCAATACAATTGCGCCACCATTTAAAATGACTTTTTCACCGCCAAAACCAGTACGGACAAAAGAAACTTCTTTACTTGAGCGTTTATACAGGCGGGCGATAATAACCCCGATGACAATCAGTGCCATCAATATAATGCCTGCTAAAACAAGGATTTGATATAAATTTGAATTCAACATTTTATTATACCTAGGTTTGTTATTGAAAAATTAAAGTGGAGTTGCTTGAAAGCCTAGTTTTGTTCTTTGTGTCAAAATCACACTTTGACCTTGTTGGAAGATTTCATTTAATTCTGGTTCAACCAAAATATAATGTGTCTGTCCAAATTGATCGATAACTTTGGCTTGTGCAGGATAGTTTTGTTTTGCTTCGCCTAAAATAATCTGAGCTGTACGACCAATCAATTCGTCACTGTGAATTGCAGTGGTTTCATCTTTTGGTAAAATTTTTGCAATGAGTGCTGCACACACTCGCACAATCGGCATAGATAAAAAAAGACTGGCTGGCGCAATAATCCAAATTGAAAAATAATTTCCAGTGAAATTGAAAAAAATACTTTGCGCAATAAAACCAAATAACGCATAAACAGTTAGAAAAATGATCAACCAAACCAAGACGGGGACACGGCCAAGATAGAGCCAATCTAACAGCTGAACCAAAAGATTGTGATCTGTATGAATGTCTACATCTGCATGATGAGTTTCTAAGAGTTGATCTGGAATAAACTGGTCTAAGAAACCTTGTGAGGTTGAACCAATAATAAGGAGTAAACACTCCACAATACCCAATAAAAACATCAGGAAAAGACTCACGCTAAACAGTAAGTTGGATGAGTGTGTAAATAATTCCCACATATTGTTCTACTCTAAATTATTGTCGCGCGTTTTTATAAATAAAATTTTTAATTTGAACTGAATAATTAAATGATCATCAGTTAATTCAATTAATAAATTAAGTTTATCGGTTTTGTCGTATTGTTGCAACAAAATATTTTATGATATTAATTAAAATCAATATCTTATAATTTAATATATTGTTTCATATTATGAGAATTGGTTGAAAAGTAATGCTTGCATTTTAGCCAACTATTCCTTATAACTGATTGAGTTTACAGAGGGAACTGAAGACAAAAAAATACGCAATGATTGGGGTGATCACTGCGTAGAACAACGAATCTGCTTTCACAGTTCGGTTAAGGAGAAATGTTATGAACATTGGGGATTGTTCATAACTTAAGTTTGATAGTAGAGGTTCCCCTCTGTAAATTCATTGGTATTCACGTAAACAAGTGTTAAATCTCGTAAAGATGATTGAAATGTGATCGACATCAACTAAAAATAATACCTTAATAAATGTTTTTAAACATATTATTGACTGGAAATATGCTCTGTTGCGCTTTTTTTTAATCAGTTATTTATGTGATTTTTAAATGTAAAACAGACAGTTTCTATGCGCTATTAGGTTGATTTTTCCATATTTCAAATCTTAAATTGCATATTTCAAAAGAAATGATCAATTCGTCGTGGAGGACTGATTTATCTATTTGGTATCATCTTTAAAGAGGCACCATTTAAAAAATTATATTCGCAAATTGTAATTTAAAGACAATTCTATATTTTTTAATGAATTCTTCTTATTGCCGTAGCCATTAAAATAAACGCAAAACAATAACGTTTTTTGGGAATTTTGATTCAAAAATTATATTTCAGATCCTCATCTCAATTTTAGTGTTCGTTTTGCTTGCAATCATCCTGTATTTTTTCATAATAGCCTTAACTCTCATTATTAGCTTTTTACCATGTCACCATTAGAAATATTTGCGGTTATTATCAGTATTATTGGTGTCACATTGACGATTAAGCGAAATATGTGGTGTTGGGTATTTAATTTCTTTGCCTTTGTTTTATATGCCTATTTATTCTTTGAATTTAAATTATATGGTGAGACAATCTTACAATTGTTCTTTATGGTGGTGAATTTTTATGGCTTTTATCACTGGCTAAAAGGCAAGCAGCAAGATCATGAGATTCGAATAGAGCCGATTGCCGTACAAACCGTAATTCTACAAATGATCATCGCTGCTGTTGGAGGGGGAGTATTTGGGTTATCGTTGCACTATTTTACTGATGCAGCTTTGCCTATGTTAGATTCCCAATTGGCTGCATTTAGTTTACTGGCAACCTATTGGACCAGCCGTAAACATATTGCGACTTGGGTGCTTTGGGTCTTTGTTGATATTGTCTATGTCGGCATGTTTATGTATAAAGAATTATTCCTAACAGCTGCTTTGTATGCAGCGTTTGTCGGACTGGCTGCATTTGGATGGTGGCAATGGGAACAGGTCAAAAAGAAACAAACGAGTAGCATGTATAATGGAATTTAACATCATTTAAGGGGCTGCCATGATTATTGATTTTGTTCAATTACAAAAACAAAATTTTGAACAACTTGTTGAAAAAATCATGGCTCAACCTGAGCATTATCTTGACTTTGATTCAGTCTCTGATTTTTACAAAGCCCAATGGTTAGATCAATTTCCACAGGGTACAATTTGGAATACTTCTGGTTTGGATGATGGCGCAGAAGAATTTTGTATTCAGATCAAATTTAGAGAGCTGATTTTTAATATAGAAATTCAATCAACTTCTATCGTTTTAAAATTTAACAGTAAAAATATTAGAGTTTATAAAAAAATATAAAGCCAAGTATGTTTGTTAAGTGTTTGAAAAAAATATTTTTATTTGATTTTTACTTCAATTGTATTTTAGTAATTTTGGAGAGATGATGATAAAGTGATGTATGTACTGAATTTAAATAAAAGTAGTGATGGCTTGTTGTTTTAAAACAGTATGATGATTAATACTCAGGTCCCAGATCAAGACTAGCCTAATTGGATATTTCAATTTTTGACACGGCTGAAATTAACTTTTAGAAAGTTAAAATATAAAATAAAAATAAATTAGAGTAAATTAACAATAAAAATGATAAAGGCGGAAAATCTTATTTTAAAAAGTGCTTGTATCCAACTCAACGTATATGTCCAAATAGGCTAAAGGTTGACAAATAAAGCTATTAAAAAATAGTTGAATTCGGTCAAAGTGGGTAAGTGAAAATAACTTTACTCATTGAAATTTTAGGAAAACTTAAAATCTAAATTGATAAAATAAACGTAATAAAATGATAGTTCTTTAGGAAATATTTGCAAGGAATATGAAGGTTAATATCCTAACCTTAAGGTTTATTTAGAATAAAAATCTATGTTTTGAAATACACTTACATAAAATAGCTAGAATGTTATATTTAAGTGATAGATACAGATAAATAAAACAACGGATAGAAATTTACAAATTTATGGATTAGTTACTATATGAAACAAAAAAATAGAGTGGCAATACAGTGCTCAACGGAACACTTCATGCATGATGTCATGATTATGAATTGGAGTAATCTTAAGAAGTGTACTCTTGTGCTCCTCTTGGGAGGTGTTGCTGTTTTATCATGGATTGTCTGGTGGTTTTTTAGCAACGCTCAAGTTGAGCTACAAGCTTGGATTAATCAGGATTTTTATCCAACCTACATCAGATTATTGTCTTTTTCAGCATTGGGTTTTTTTACGCTTATTTTTATTATTCGTGCTTTAAATAAAATTTCTATTTTTGAAATAATAATACCGTATATAACCATCGCATATTTTGGTCTTATCTTTGTTTTTGGTGCACATTGCATCGGAGTTTTTAGTCCAGCATCAAGTGCAGGTTATGTCAGCTTAGTCACGGTGGCACTGGTATTATTTGAACGAAAAGTGGTGTATCTCATCATCATTCCAATCACTGGTTTTATGTTGATCAGCCTTGGATTAAGCCTAATGAATAAAATGACTTATGCACCAATTTTTAGTGAACACTTACAATCGATGTCGCTATATAAAAATACATTTTGGGTGTTTTGCATGTTGTATTTTTATATTCCGATTTTTTTTGCAAGTCTAGTTTTATTCGAGGTTCTCTTAATTCAATGGCGCAAAAGAGAGCAAATGATTCAGCGAATTAGCGTTCTAGATCCACTTACAGGTATTTATAACAGAAGGAGGATTGGTGAGAATATTGATTTATTAAAACAGCAGCAAAGCTCTTTTGCGATTGTGTTATTAGATTTAGATTATTTTAAGAGTGTTAATGATCAATATGGACACGATATTGGGGATGCAGTTTTAAAACAGGTTGCAAAAATTTTGACTGAAAATATTCGTGAACAGGATGTTGTTGGACGATTTGGGGGAGAAGAGTTTATTATTCTCTTGAACAATGGTGCATTAGAAAATGCGCTGAGACTGGCTGAGAGATGCCGTCAAGCAATTGAAAAAGAAGAAATACGATTAGATCATCAACAGACGCTCAAAGTGACAGCTAGTTTTGGTGTCGCAGTATCAACGAATCCTTTTTTAACAACAAAAGAGGAGTTGATTCGTCAGGCTGATCAGGCCCTATATTTGGCAAAAAATAAGGGGCGCAATCAGGTTTGTCATTTCTTTGAAGTAGAACTTCCGCATTCATTTGAATATAAACAACGCCGTTAAACTGTTTCAAATTTTTTACGATAAACTAGACTTGTGATAAGGGTGATTAGACAAAGCACAACAATATAGTACACAGCACCAATATCACGATATAAACTTATCCATTGGACTAATGGCAGGGTCAGGCCACCTGCAATCGCGTATGCAACATTGTATGAAAATGATATTCCTGAAAAGCGAATTGGGGCGGGAAACATCTTGACCAAGCTATAGGAAACCACACCGACTGTGCCAGAAAATAGCCCAAGTAACATGTACAATCCGAAGATCGTTGAATGAGCGGTATGACCTAAGCTGTAATAAAAAATACTTGCGGTGATTGCCACACTGAGCGATCCCAAACAAATAACGCGCCCTGAACCAAAACGGTCAGCGAGCAAACCTGCCAATATACAACCCAGCATTTGCATGAGAATCGCCATGCTTTGCATCTGAAATGCGTCTGCACGTTGAAAGTTAAATGTGGTGGTCAGTAAATTTGGAGTAGATAGGATAATCACTACAACACAACCAGTTAAGAACCAAGTGAACAACATCCCAATTAAAACAGCAGATTTATGTGATGCCAAAACTTGCTTGATGGGTAGATCTTTTGAGAGTTCTTTACGCGCCTCCATCGCTTTAAATACAGGAGTTTCTTTAAGATAACTTCTTAGATATAAGGCAATTAATCCAAAAACTCCGCCGACTATAAACGGGAGACGCCAAGCCCAAGCATGGATTTCTGCTTCACTAAACTTAAGTGAAATAAACAGCGACATCACAGCGCCTAATAAGATCCCCAGTGACAAACCCGCGGTAAGCAAACCATTGGCAAAACCAATTTTCTTTGTCGGTACATGCTCTGAAACAAATGTCCATGCCGCAGGAATTTCTCCACCAATTGCAATGCCTTGAACCACGCGCATTAACAACAATAACAGCGGGGCAGCTAAACCAATGTCTGCATATGTTGGCATTATACCGATGAACAAAGTAGGGAGTGCCATCAGTAAAATGGATAAGCTAAACAGTCTCTTACGTCCTACGAGGTCACCAAAATGCGCCATGATCACGCCACCTAACGGACGGAAGAAATATCCTGCCGCAAAAATTCCATAAGTATTCAGCATTGCCCAAAATGGACTTAAAGAGCTGGGGAAAAATAGTTCAGCAATGATTTTTGCGTAAAATACATAAATAACGAAATCATAAAATTCGAGCGCACCGCCCAAAGAAGACAACGCAAGCGTTCTTTTCGCTTCCTTATTGAGGCCCAATTTTTCGTCCATGATGATGCAATGCCTTAAAATAGAGATTGAATGTAATCATTTTAATTGACTATTTTTTACTTAAAAAATCAATATTTATTTTTATACATCCTACTTATTTTTATATGTGATCGAGGTTATTTAAAAATCATTTTTCTTTAAAAGGATTGTACTAAGCTAAATTTCAATCGGGTTGAATATTGATCATTTACATGCGAATTAACCACGGAATAAGACTCAGAATAATACCGCATACAGACATAATCATTGTATTTTCAATAAAATAAGGAAAAATCATCAAAGTCATGCCACAGATAAAAGGTATATTCATTCTCTGTATTTTTCCATAAATAAAATAGCCAAAGCCAATTGAGCTAAAGATCAAGCCTAAAAATAGGGATGCTGTATTCATTATTTTCAACGATAGACTGGACGTTTGTTATTTACACGATCATGATTAAAAACGGCTTAAAAGACAAGCTGTCATTTGGTTTGGATAAATAGAAACTCATTTGTACATAATCACATACTTTTGCACAATAATTGAATTGGAAATCGCATTTCAAATGCTAAACTCATATTTATTCGATTTACATTTGATCAAGGTACAAGATAATGAGTGCCATGCTACCTGTCGCCCAACGTGGCGAAGACGTTTTAAAATTAATCGCAGTGCCTGTGGCTGAAGCTGAGTTTTCAAGTACTTGGTTAAACGAATTATCCAAGGCCTTACAGGCCACCATGTTAGAGCGTAATGGTGTTGGGATCGCAGCACCACAAGTGTATGTTTCTAAACGGGTGATTATTGTTGCTTCAAGAGCGAATCCACGTTATCCAGATGCTCCTGAAATGGATGCAATTACAATGATTAATCCTGAAATCTTAGAAAAATCTGAACAGACTATCTTGGGTGAGGAAGGATGTTTAAGTGTGCCCAATGAAAGAGGGCAAGTGGCTCGTGCTGAAGCAGTTACTGTACAATTTTTTACCCTCACTGGCGAAAAGATTATTCAGCAATTTCATGGTTTTCCTGCACGTATTGTGCAACATGAAATCGACCATTTAAATGGGGTACTGTTTGTTGAAAGACTTTAAACTGAGCAAGCTTGGCTAAAATTTCATCTTGAATTTTATCTTTCACTTTAGCCAAGCTTTTCTAAGCAGAATTGTTAATTGGACTTTGCACGCTGCAACGCACCATTCCATAAGCTTAGGTGATATTGTCTTTGGTCTGCGCTCATCTTCGGCTCAAAAGCACGATCTAATTGCCAAGATTCGGAAATTTCACTGAGATTATTAAAAACACCCGCCTTTAATCCTGCTAATGCCGCAGCGCCCCAAGCGGTAGATTCTAAAAGTTTAGGGCGTAGCACAGGTACATTTAAAATATCTGCCTGAAATTGCATTAGCATATCATTTTGACTTGCACCACCATCCACACGTAATTGTTTTAAGGGGTGGGCGATATCTGATTGCATTGCAGTTAAAACGTCTGAAACTTGAAAAGCAATTGATTCTAAGGCAGCTCTGGCAATATGTGATTTATTGGTTCCACGTGACATTCCACAGAGTAAAGCGCGTGCTTCACTATCCCAATGTGGTGCTCCTAGACCTGTAAATGCAGGAACCAGAACGACACCATCTGTAGTGTCGACTTGGCAAGCTAACTTTTCAACTTCAGCACTATTTTTGATAATTCCTAAACCATCTCTTAACCATTGCACAATCGCCCCAGCCATAAATACACTGCCTTCTAAGGCATAATGCGATTGGTCCTGGCATTTCCATGCTAAGGTGGTGAGTAATTTATTTTTGCTATATTGAATATCAGTTCCTGTATTGAACAGCATAAAGCAGCCTGTCCCATAAGTATTTTTGGCTGTTCCAGCTTCAAAGCATGATTGCCCAAAGAGTGCAGACTGTTGATCCCCTAATACACCACAAATTGGAATTTCCGCACCAAGAAGCCCTGTGGCTGTATTGGCAATATAACAATCGGATTGAATGATTTTAGGTAGAACACTCGCCGGGATATTAAAAAATTCAATTAATTCAGCATCCCATTGCTGTGTTTTTAAATTCATCAGCATGGTGCGTGAAGCATTACTTGCTTCGATGACATGCTCTGAACCTTGGGTTAAATTCCAAATTAACCAGCTGTCGACTGTCCCGAATGCCACATGATTTTGTTCAGCAAGCGCTCTTAAGCCTTGTATATTTTCCAATAACCAAACCAGTTTTCCAGCACTAAAATAAGGATCTATTCTTAATCCGGTTTTTTTGTGTATTTTTTCAGATAAATTGTTTTGAACTAACTGATTGCACCAGTCTGTAGCGCGTCGGTCTTGCCATACAATGGCAGGAGCAAGTGGTTTTCCTGTTCTCTTATCCCAAACCACCGTAGTTTCACGTTGGTTGGTTAAACCAAGTGCTTTAATGTCTTTGGCCAATAGTCTTGCCGATGCGATTGCTTGCTGTACGACGGTGATTTGTGTTGTCCAAATCTCCATCGCATCTTGTTCAACCCATCCAGAATGCGGGGTTTTAATTTGGGTTTCGCGTTGAGCAGAGGCATATACCTTTCCACGCTCATCGAAGATAATTGCTCTGCTAGAGGTCGTTCCTTGATCAAGTGAGAGTAAATAGCTCATCTTTTTTATATTTGTCCCTTGAAAAATAGTGATAGTAGCGCAATTATAGAACTAGGCACATCATTTGATATAAATGTAGTGAATTATCTGCTTAATTTGCAACAATTATGTTATGATAGCTGTGTTATCTGGGGATGTTATTGGCTTCGACGCCGATGATGAAGCTCATAGATGCATGCCGAGAGCGCATTTTCTCTCGTAAATCAAATTTGCATATTTTAGTCGCAAACGACGAATCTTACGCTCTAGCTGCCTAAGGGCAGCTTGTCCGCTTCACTGAATACTTGTGGTCAGTGGACCCGACTGTAGCGCACGCACACAAGTCCGTATAAAGTCAAGCCTCGGGGCTTTATACTAAACTTAGAGGATCGCGTTTTGTACCCTGTTCGTCGGGTCACTTAATGTTAAAATAATTGACGATATCTAAGCATGTAGTATTCTCGAGTGTAGTGTTGGCGGACGCGGGTTCAACTCCCGCCATCTCCACCAAATTTGTAAATCATGATCTGTCACTTAGTTATACGATGTATCATGAAACTTAATAAAGCCTTGAAATTTAACAGTTTCAGGGCTTTTTTAATGCCTGAATTTCTATCATGGACATATACAAGCACAATTTGAAAATCACGCACTATCACTATATACAGCCTACTTAGGCGATTAGCTGACTGCCATGTAGGCAGCTTAGAAAATAGATGTGCTCAAAACTGAGTGCATCTAATTGTTCAATACCACATAAACAGCTCTAAAAAGTGGCGATTCTGATATTACTAATATTATTGATTTTTATGTTATAAATCCCTCATAAGAATGGGGGATAATATGAAAAAATTGATTTTAATTTGTGGATTTCTGGCTTCTAGTCTAAGTTATGGGGCGGACTGGATTTATGTTACTGAAGGTGGAGGGCTGAGTTTTTTTATTGACAAAAGTTTCTACAAATATGATTCATCCAATAAAACAGTTGACGTCTGGACTAAAACTACAAAAAAGAAAATTTTTGACGGAAGTTATTACACCTCATCAAAGACGCTTACTAAATATTCTTGTGCGAACATGGAGTCACGAATATTGGCGAACATTGAGTATGATACTGATGGGAGCGTTCTAAGTTCAAATACTAAGCCCAGCAGCAGATTTGAATTAATTTTCCCAGACTCAGTTGGGGAAACTATTTGGGTTTCTTCTTGTTTATCACAAGGAAAAGGTTTCAATTTTCCAAAATATGAACCAGAATTTGTTGATTTAGACAAACTTGGATATAAAGCACCCTAAGGTGCTTTTGTAAATTCAATGAAAATAAACATTTGAATCCGTTATTATCTTCCGCTCAATCTGCATAATTTGATCTGACCAATCCTCGCAGACATACATTCCAGTTTCAGCTAGTTGGTTGACTGCCATGTAGGCAGCTTAGAAATCGAATGTGGCTTTTTCATCAAGCATGTATAAGTTGACTGCCATGTAGGCAGCTTAGAAATACTCTTATTTATTCAATCGCAGGGGTTGAGTGTTCACTGCCATGTAGGCAGCTTAGAAAGACAGGCGAAGTGCCACAGGATGTGATTCCAGGTTGACTGCCATGTAGGCAGCTTAGAAATACTCTTATTTATTCAATCGCAGGGGTTGAGTGTTCACTGCCATGTAGGTAGCTTAGAAAATCGTGTAGACGATAATCAAAATTAATGGCGTTTGAGCAATTTAAAACACTTGATTGAAGTTAGGAAATAATATGTCTAATTTAGGTGATGAACTTTTGGACATAACCAAAAACTATTGCTTACAATAAGTTGGCTGATAATAGTGAGGAAAACAGCATGATTACCGGTAAAAGAACATTTAAAGCGACGGATGTTGAAGTGGAAGTAAATACCGTAACCAATACTGGAAAATTTACCGCTAGGGGGTTAGCTAATCCACCATCAGGTGCGGAAGTGCAAGGAACTTTTAGAATCGAAGGATTTAAAGTGGGTTCATTCTCTATAGAACCATCTGGAACAGTTTTAAATGTGATCACCAAGCATCTGGGATTTACTGTAGAGTAATACTTTAAATCTAATAAAACCGGACAAACTAAACCTATCTACACCTTTTCTTCACCCCCCAAACAAAACCCCAGTAGCTACCAACTATTGGGGTTTTTAGATATCTACTTAGTGCAAAAGAGACATAGATAAATTTTAACCTCAATTAAAGGTTTAATAAAGCTATGAATCAGACTCAAAACAAGCTTGGAAAAATTTCTATCGAATGTATGATGAAATCATCAAACAACAATGGCTTAGATACAATGAAAGTTAAATCATTAGAAATAAAAAATGTAGGGGGAATATCTCATCTAAAATTAGAAAATCTCAATGAACGAATGAATATTATTTGTGGAGCAAATGGTGTTGGTAAAACAAATATTCTTGATTCGATAGTTTATGTATTCTCAGAGTATGATCCTAAAAGTGTTGTAAATAAAAGTGTTGGTTCTACAAAAGGTAACATTGAATTAGAAACCGACGCATTTGAGAATGTTTTAATTAAAAGCATTAATGAGTATGAGCCATCAAATCACCGTTTTTCTTCAATATCTTCTGAACCAACAATTTTTACAGAATTACGTGACGTCATTTATCTCAAGGTTAATAGAATATTTGATTATCGTTTTCTAGATTCGATTAGCTTTAGTGAAAAAAAACTACAAAAACGACTAAAGAGTTTAGTAAATGGAATTGATGGCGAAGATTTAAAAGGATGGTTAGTATCTCAACTATTACTTAGTACAAGTCCTGATGCATTGGATTTATGTGATTTAGAAAATATTGAGGAACTTAAAAAATGTTTTTCATTATTGGATAGTGATATTAAATATAAATCATTAAAAAATAATGAAATTATTGTTAGTACTCCGACTGGAGATATATACTTTGAATATTTATCATCTGGTTTTAAATCAATTTTATTTATAATTATAAATATTTTTAGAGAACTTTCTGAGAGAGCTATTTATGTTACTACAAGCCATAAACTTTTTAATGGGATTATTTTAATAGACGAAGTAGAATTACATCTTCATCCTGAATGGCAAGGTCGCATTTGCACAATTCTTAAAGAAGTTTTCCCTAATGCTCAATTTTTCATAACTACGCATAGTCCTCATGTAGTACAAACTGCGATCAAAGGTGAAGTAATTGCTTTAGAGCGTAAAAATGGAGTAGTTGAAAGACGTGAATTACCTGAATCTGAATATGGATACCAAGGTTGGACAATCGAGGAGATTCTTGAAGACGTTATGGGGATGCCTGATTTAAGAACTAAAAAATATAATGAAATAAAAGCTAGGTTTGATAAGGCTCTCGATGAGCAGAATAAAGATAATGCAAAAGCAGCTTACCATGAACTTGATAAGATGCTGCATCCTCAATATCCTTTACGACCAGTTTTTAAAATGCAGCTAGATAGTCTTGGAGAATAATCCATGATCAAGTTGCAAAGAGGTGAAAAGCCTGAATATCTTTCAGTGGAAAAAGTTCATGAATTGACTGAAAGATTTAAAAAAGACAAAACTAAAGTAGTGTGGAAAGATGAGAGCATTGGTAATCCACTACTATTAAGTTCATCAAATAAATGTGCCTACTGTGAATGTAAGTTACAAATTGAAGATTCATATATGCAGGTAGAACATTTTAGAGATAAAGACTCATATCCTGATAACGTTGTTGACTGGGAAAATTTACTACCTTCATGTGGTCGTTGTAATAGAAAAAAATGGACATTAGATGTTGAGAAATTCCCAATAGTTAATCCATATGTTGATGAGCCCAAAGAACATCTGTGTTATGAATCATTTAGGCTTTATGGCAAAGATGAGAAAGGTAAGACAACAATTACCAAACTTTTCTTGAATGATGATGATCGCGTTGTTCTTCCTAGGTTTTTAGCATGTAATGAGGTTAATCTGCAATTATCAAAATTAGCGTTAAACCTTGCAAATATTGATGATACTAAGGATTCAGTGTCCAAATTATTATTATCATGCCAGGCAGATAAAGCATACTCTGCGTTCTTAACAAGCACATTACATTCGAGTAGTGACTATCAAGAAATTAAGCATCATCTAGAATCTATAAATGCTTGGGATCATGATATGGAAGAACTACATCAAAACTCTTTTAATCTTGTTCTAGATAGAAGATAAACCAAACCTCCTTCGGGAGGTTTCTTTTTGGCCTTAAAATTAGTATGTTGGTCTAAATATACTAGAGATATATCATGAAAAGTTTATTTATAATTTTCGGTTTATTGGTTTCAATTTTTTGTACTGGATCAAATGCTAAGGTTCAAGAAGTACAGAGAGACACATCTAGTGGAATGTTAATGAAATGGATAATACCGCCAAAAGTTAGAATTGATAATGAAATATTAAAGGGTTACGACAGAGATATATTAATCTATTTAGAAACAGATGAGAGTGGCAGGGTTCAAAAAGCGGAAGTAAGTAAAAGTAGCGGATTGGATGACTTAGACAATTTAGTATTAAGGGCTGTGAAAAGATCAAAACTCAAAGTTTGGAATGAATGGGATGTAAAAACAAATCACCCATCTCGCTTAAAACTACCTTTAGACTTTGCAGTTTCCAGAATTCCTGATTATGCTGTGTATCCTAAATTTAATTATAAAAATGCTGATTTAAAAGGAAGTGATAGAACGATAAGATTGAGTGTAGAGGCTAATGAAAAAGGTAAATTAACCAAAGTCAAAGTTTTTCGAGGGACTGGAATACCTGCTCTAGATAAATATGTTTTAAGTGAGTTCATCAAGCAGGCAAGTTTTAAGCCTTTGATTATAAATGGCAAGCCTCAACTTATCAAAACAACTGCAGATTTTAGCTTTGGTTTAAGTTCATCAAGTGATTAATATTCAAATACTTATTCAGCATTAAACTTAAAACCCACTCACCCGAGTAGGTTTTTATTGCGCTACACACTATTAATTCAATAAAAGACATGAGAAACCAAACCACCTTAAGGTGGTTATTTGCTAAGAATTATTTTAAGATTTAGATCAAATAAATATTTCACCTATTAAATTACTAACAGGGACGAAACAATTATGACAAATGAAAATAAACCTCAGATTATACAAAATTTTATATCATTAATTTGTATGGCTCTATTTTCAATTATTTTTTCTGGTTCTGCACATGCTGAAGGAAATTGTCCCTCTGGTTCTTATCCAGTTGGCGGTCAAGGTGTGCAAGGCTGTGCACCAATTCCAGGGGGTGGTGGTAATCAAGGAGCTGCAAGTAACCGCACTTGGAAAGTTGTAGGAGCAATTGCTGCTGGTACTAATGGTGTTGTCGGAACGTCATTTGCCAAAGTATTCCGCGGAAAAATACAGGAAAATGCACTTGAAGATTGCCAGAAGAAAGGGGGCACCCAATGTAAGCTTTGGTTTACCTATTCAGAAACTGAATGCGCTACAGTTGGACAAGCTGAAGGAACAACCTTAATGTATGGCCGTGTTACTGGCAGTAGGATTCGTGGCTGGAGTCGAAAGTTAGATGGTCGAGAAAATGTATATTCGCAATGTCAAAACGAAGGTTTTCCTAAAGAACGATGCAAAATCGTCTATGAAAATTGTAGTGGAATAATGTAATTAAAAACATATCCTCCCTCGTGAGGTTTTTACCCCCCCCAAACAAAACCCCAATAGCTAGCAACTATTGGGTTTTTTGATATCAACTTTATGGAAAAGAGGCATAGGATCAGAAAAACTAGAATTAAAACTTAATTAAATTTATAATAGTATTACATTGAAAATAAATATTTATTTAAAACAATCATTTAGTTAGTAGTGGAACTAATATGCCTAATATAAAAAGTAGTCCCAAAATTGGTCAATCATCTTCAAATTGTGTAAGAAATTTTACAGTTCAATTCCGACGTCCTTATGAAATAGGCATACCACCTGATAATTATAATGGTGAGTATGGGTTTGATTGGGTGCGGGATGAATATATTTATCCACTGCTTAGTATTGGTGGAAAGAAAGATACAGTTATAGATATTTTAGGTACTCCGCGTTTTGTTCATTCAGAATTATATAAAGTATTTTATCATGATGTTAATACTCGTATTAATTTTCCTTCTAGATACTTTCCATCATGGCTATACATTTTTGCTACTGATTGTAAAGGCGTCTATGGGAGTGAGGAGATCAACAAACAGGGTGCTTGCCTTGATATAGAAATTCATCAGGAATATTTGGAAAGTATTAAGGGAGAATATATTGAGGAAAAAGAAGCTTTAACTGACAATGGAACTGTTTTACAGTTTGAAGCATCAAATGATAATATAAAAATTTCAACTTTTGACAATAATCAAAATGCCAAAAGTATAGAAGAACCTTTAAGTAATTTTATCAATTCAAATCGAAATTTTATGAAATTAGGATTGGATTATGATGAACATAATAACTTAGTTGAAAGAAATAGATACTTTTATAAGAAAAAGAGTGCGATAAAGATAATCTGTTCTGGAGGTACATTAAAAAAGAATGAGCACATTATAGTTAAAGCAAAAAGAAATAATTGTGAGCCAGTAGATGTAGGGATAATTTATATTGCTCGAAACGAAACAATTTATACTATAAATATTGTAGAAATAGATGTGAAGGTTAATGGTAAAATTATACCAAAATCGAAAAATCACGAAATAGAACTAAGAAATAAATTTTTTAATCAAGCACTTACTGTTTTTAAAGTGGTTAAAAAGGAAGTTTTTGATTTGGACTTACTATCTGTAAGTGACACTGAAGTAAAAGATTTTGTTGATAAATGGTGGAACAAAAGATTAAAAAATGATGGTAAAGAAAAGTATCTTGAGGTTGTTTCGAATAAAGATGAACTACTTGATTTAAGTATAGAGCGAAAGAAAACTGTAGATCCCACTGAATTTGCTAATGCTGAATTCATTAGAGAGTTAAAAGAACTATATTGGCGGAAAAAAAAGGTGGGGTTGTCTCCATATAGTGAAATAGAAAGGAATACTTACATTTTTTTTGCACCAGTATCTGTTAGAAATGCACGTGTAAAGGATACTGACAAATGGAGTTATGTTTTAGGTAGCGCAAGTTTCAAGGCCCATTCAAACATACTCTATTCTGAAGGTGAGTATTCAAGTGATCAAGAATTTTCAAATGCAGTTGTAATATTTAAGGATAGTGTGGAATTTGGACTTCTTGAAACTTATGCTCACGAGTTAGGGCATGCGCTAGGGCTAACACATACATTTGAGTCTGGTGAGATGTTTATATATAAAAGGGGTTATACAGATAATTTCATGGATTATCCTCAGAGAGAAGATAATACAGATTCAAAATTTATAGATAGATTAAGTATATTTTCAAAATATCAAATTGATATGATCTATAACAGAAGTCGAGTAGTCGGGATATTGCTTCCATGGAAGTGGACATATCCTGAACTTCCACTCACTACTTCAGAAGAAAAGAAAGAAAAAGAAGAGGAAGAAAAATCTGGTTTAGATAAAATAATTGACGAGATAGAAAAGTTTATCTTTGACTAAAGAGACTCACTGCAACTAGTGACATTATAAGTGTTGCATCAAAAAAGATATTTTTAGAGTCTTTTCATTTAATTCAACTTAAAAAAACCTCATAAGCGGGTTTTTTAATTAATTTATTGATACTTTAAACACACCTAAAGGAATGTTTCAGAATGAATAAATTACTATTAATTGGTACTTTGGGGTTATTGCCAGCATTAGGTAATGCAGAGTTGGCCACAAACTCTAAAGGTGAAAAAGTAGAACAAAAGGACAATCAAACTTCGGCTATAGTAAGGCTCACAGATGATGATTATGTTTTAGATGGAAAATATTATGATGTAACACTTAAAGATGGTAATAAAAAAGACGTTATTGTGAATGTATCAACATTTGTAGACCAAAAAGATGGGAAAAAATTAACTAGAGATCAAGCTTTGTTTGGGATCAAAATGACAGAGATTCCAATTCTAGATGGTCTTAAAAATCGACACTCTTATGTTCCAATAAATGTTTATATTTATCAGGTTGGTAATTCAGTAAACATTACTATCGAGTATTTTGCAAAAATTTATGGTGCAAAAAAAATAGGAGCAAATTCTAAAGAATTTACTATAGATCAAAATGGTGAAATTCATATTGTGCAGTAAAGAAATTAAATATCTGGATCAGTTGTTAAAACCTCCCTCGGGAGGTTTTTTTAATGCTTTCATATTTAATAATATTATAAATAATGTTGATTGAGAAAGGCTCGGAAATTCCCAATCAACTACATTACTAGCGAGCGCTACAGGTCATTGCTTCGTTATAGCAAGTACATGTACCTACTGGTGGTACAGGTCCATCAGGCATACCTCGACAGTCATTATGACCGGCTAAAAAAGCACTAGAAAACAATGAACTAAATAAAGCTATTGTTAGAATTGAGCGAACTTTTTTAATGATTTACCACTATTATATTTGATAATGATAATTATTATAATTTTCAGGTAAGAATCATTATTATATACTCGTGTTGATAATGTGCAAGATTCAAGTAATGAATTGGTGTATTTTTTTATCAATTGTTTGAAAATTCAGTAGAATGACTTTGATAAGCACATTGAATAATTAACATAAGAGGGTCGGATTTTGAAAAAAAATATATTTTTAGTCTTAGGTGTTCTTGCTCTGTCAATTAGTGCCCATGCCAATAAAGGTGTAAATGATCTTAACGTATATCCTCCTGTTAAAAAGGATCAAAATAGGAATGTGATTGTCTTAGAGCCAAAAGAAAATGAAGATGATTATAGAGTTTTGATTACAGCTTCTATAGATGGAATGCAAGATTGCAATACTAAAAGCCGATCAGCTAAGTATACGGAAAAAGTAGTTGAAGGAATGCAATATCCATATTATGAAGTTGGTAAAATTGGTGATGTTGTAACAACTCTGATGGGCTGTTCTGAAATGCCCCAAATGGGTGAAATTCCAATTAATCTGAGCGGTAACACAATTCTACGTTACAACAGTAAACTTCCAATTGTTGTGTATGCTTCGAATGGGATTAAAATAAACTCCAAGATTTTTAAACTCGAAGAGATCAAGAAATCCAAAGTATTAAATGATTAGATATTGAATTTATCATAACCTCCCATCGGGAGGTTTTTTTAATTTAATTCAACCAGTTCGAAAGTACATAGCTCACAATTTCGATTAAAACTAGGCCTATAAAGATCGAAACATATATAGGCATTATGAGATTTTCTGTAGCTTTCTCTGACCTTTCTTGAGTGTGCTCTTCGCTTTTATTAATTAGCATATAAACCTCTAAAAATTTATGAAGTTAGTACTTATATCATGTGCTTATATTTGCGCTACATTGTGAATATATGTAGTGCAATGGTTGTAGGATGAAAGTGTAGAGAGCTCAAATATGCCAGTTGCATTGAGAAGAATTAGGTAAATATTTTAGAGAGTTAATCATTTAATAAACAAAACCTCCCTTGGGATGTTTTTTAATTTAATTCAACCAGCTTGAAAGCATGTAAATCACGATTGCGAGTAAGAATAATCCTATTAAGATCAAAATATATATAGGTATTCTGCGATTTTCTGTAGCTTTCTCTGACCTTTCTTGAGCGCGCTCTTTGCTTTTATTAATTAGCATATTAACCTCTAAAAATTTATGAAGTTGCTACTTATATCGTGTGCTTATATTTGCGCTACATTGTGAATATATGTAGTGCAATGGTTAGTGGATGAAAGATTAGATGGCTCAAATATTGCTTCAATCCAGTCAAGGTTTGAGAGGTTAAGAAGAGTAATAATTTGCGCACTTAGAATATTTCTTTTAAAGTGCTTGTCCAATAGTTTTATGGTTAATTGAATATTTATGAAAATATTAAAAATTTCTGATTTTCCGGACTATTTAGAAATAGCTGCTATTTGGTTTTCACATAAGTGGGATATCCCAGTAGAGATTTATAAAGAAAGCATACAAATATCTATTGATAATAAAGAAACTATTCCTCAATGGTATATAACTTTAGATGACAATCAGAACATTATTGGTGGGTACGGAGTCATTGATAACGATTTCCATGATAGAAAAGATTTGACGCCAAATTTATGTGCTTTATATGTTGAAGAAGAATATAGAAATCTTAATGTTGCAAGAAAACTATTAGATTTCGCTAAAAGAGATATAGGAGCAATGCATTTTAAGAAGTTATATCTTATTACAGATCATATGACGTTTTATGAAAAATGCGGGTGGGAATTTCTAACTATGGTTAAAGATGAAGACGGTGAATTAGTAAGAATGTATGTTACTGATCTTTTTAGTATGAATTAAAAATTAATATGATAATTTTTTTTCAACGCCAATATCCTAGTCAAAGCTATTTCAGAGTTCAGCGTACCTGAGTGGCTTTGCTGCATTTCATAGACAGTTATAATAAATTTCTTCGAAAGAAATTCAAAAATTACAATTCTGTAATCTTCATCCAAGATAAAGTAACAATTATGTGCTAAAAGTAAGATATTTTTAAAATTTGAGCTTGGACATGGAGCGAAATATTTGTAATTCAACAGCGCACTATGAATCGGATAGCGAAAAAAGCAAAAGCAACTTATTTCCAATATCTGTATTTATACTAGCAATGATTATGTATGCATTCATAGCAACAAAATTCTTGATTGTCGAAACTCCGCATGCAGATAAAGAGCCGACAGTATCTGGTAATACCATGAGTGTTACGTCAAAAAGATATTTCTAAATCCTTCTCATGTACTTCAACTTAAAACCCATTCAACCGAGTGGGTTTTTTATTGGACCCAATTTATGAGCAATGAATAATTTACATTCCCAAGGGTTTCAGCAGAAAACTCAACGCTGACAGCATGTCAATGCCGCTCAAAGTTAAAAGTAGTCGCTTGACCTGTGCTTCCAAAGAAATCATTTGATGAGCACGTAGATGATGCAGAAAGGTTGATAGAGGAATAGCTCTCTGAGTGAGGGGCAATTCGCATAAACCCCATTATGTTAGATGGATAAATTATTGTTTCCAGATTAAAGTTTCTGTTTTTTCCATCTTTGGGTAGCTAAAGTACTAATAATTGGCAACCATGGTAAAGTTAGGATTGTAATATTCCATACATAAATTCGAATAGGAATAGAGTTTTCTGAGTAAAATATTCCCCACCAAATAAATTCTAAAATGAGAATCATGACTAAAGTAGTTAATAGAATACTGAATATAGACTTTACGTTATTGCCATAGATTTTTGAAATGATTAAATCAATGATCATAAATATTGCAAGATAAAAAATATGACCTATTAAAAACCCAACAATGACAAAAATAGGTGAAGTAAGTACGAATAAAGCAATTCCTAACACATATGAACCATTTGCATTGTCAGGCATCTGTGGATGATTTAAGTCTTTAACATAGATAAGCCAAACAAGCGGAAGAAGACATATACAAATCCCAAAACTGCGTTTCATAAATGAATAAATTTGAGTGTTACTATATTTTTTATCAAATGTGGTTTTAATAAATATAACAAAAAAAATAAAAACTGTAATAATACATATAGTTATAATCAAAACATGTTTTCCTTACTAGCGGATCATATTTCAGATCAGTGACTATCAAAAGATAGAATAAATTTTTTTTGACTAAAATTATTGATGGAATATATTTGAGTTTTTCTAAATTAACATAATACAGCTTATGCGTAACTTATCATATCACCAACCGAATCACAACTTACCCTAAAATCCTTTAACTGGAATCAGGGTAAGATAAAGAAATCACATTTTTGATCGTTGATACATTTGCTATATACAACGAGTGCAGTGCTTTGAATGATGCAAAGATAAGGCTATTAAATAGGGATTTATCTTTAGGAATAAATTTGGAGTAAAAACCACCAACAAAAACAGACAGTATTAGTCAATACTTTAATGTAATAAAAAATAGTAGTTAACCACTACTTTTTTTTAAAATAAAGTCGCTATTGATGTTTTGTAATCTATTACAATGAATAATGCTAAATAGCTTTCTTTAAATGATTTTTCCTAAATCAATTTGTCTATATAATCAAATCTAATTAAAGATGGGATAAAACAAATGAAAAAAATAATCTGTATTCTGATTCTCAGTTGTAGCGTACTTTCAAGTTTCAGTCATGCCTGTGAATCGACTTCATTAGACTGGGAGAAATTTTATCAAATCTATGATTCAAATAAAAATGGTACTTTTGAACTTAATGAATTTTTAAAGGTTAAAGATTTTGAACCATATTCTTGGCCAGATGATAGACGGTTTCAAGGCAAAGATAAAAACATTAAATTATTTAAATATCTAGATGAAAATCAAGATGGAAAACTTGTAGAAGATGAATTTGTCAAAATTTACGGTTTATTCCCTGACCCTTGTGCTAATTGGCCTCATAAAGCTTGGTGGAAATTTTGGTAAGTGATTCAAAATATATATCTTAAGGTGAGTCAGAGTACGACGTTTTGTTTTTATAATGTTTTGCTTTAATAGTGAGGAAATGATGGTAAAATTAAGAAAGAGGATTGAGTTCAATTCGGAAATCGGAAACCTAACTCAGAATAAGTTTTAAACTGTCACAAAAAATCATTAACTATCAAAGTAGTGTGTTACACATAAGTTACACAATACATATCCTAGACAATAAATATTTAATATATATAATGAGTTAAGGCTTTAATTAAACTCCCGCCATCTCCACCAAATTCTTGTTATAAAAAAGCCACTTATTAAGTGCGCGTATTTACTTTTGCCATCTCTTTCCTGTTTTTATCACCATGAATCCATTTTGCATATCGTTTGATTCGCATTTGTAAGCTGTTGTGCAAGGTATTGCAAATGGTTTGCAGTCAGTAGCAGAGTTTGTTATTTTTAATTTTATGCATGACATTTTAACATGAAAAGTTGATCAAAATAATTTTGTTAGTAGCTTGAAATAAAGCGTTGGTACTACCTTAGTTATTATTTTGTCACTAATTGAACTAATATTTTATTGAATAATAAGCAATCAAAAATCTGCGTAAATACTGCAAAACTCAATTGGAAATCAGCTTTAGTAATTACTTTGCCTGGTATCTAAATTGCTATATTAATTTTATTTTCAATTGATTAGACTTAAGTAATCCTTAATTTAATATCAAGGTTTACTTTATAAATAGATATGAATATTTTGAATTAGGGAGGCTATTGGTTGTATGAAATATTTATTTTTCTTAGCAATAATAGCATCACTACTCATAATTCTATATAAACCTAGTATTCCTTCAGAAAATAAAAAGAGTAAAGAATTTCCTAGACTAGGGACAGTACTAACGGAATGTCAGGGCATAGACCCACCCAAAGAGCTGGATAAAAAAAAGTATTACGATTACTGTAGTTGCGTTAAGAACTCGGTTGATACACGAAATAAGGAAGAAAAAGAGAAAAGTTGTATTGAAGATTTAAGAAGCGCGAATTAATCGGGCTTATTTAATTGTTCAGCGTAAAGTTTGACAGCTTCAGTGATAATTTTTGCTTGAGACTCTCCAGTAGATTATGAAAGTACTTTGATTTGCTCAACCGTACTTTCATGAAGCTTATAACTTTTGCTCAGAATACCACGACGCTCATTACTTCTTTGATTAATTTCTGATCTTGATTTGGTCATAAGTATGTCCTAATACGGCTTTGTTGCACAAAGGTGTTGGTAAGGTCTGATTCAGTAATATAATTTCCGAATGAATAAGTCTGCACCTAAAACCTATCGTACAACGAATTGGTCTTATTACAACTAAGCTTTGGTGAATCGAGGGAATCTCTCGATCTGGTTTGATCCTACTACCCAATGGTATGCGCCATTAAAAGGCACACAAGGACGAAATCAAACCTACTCCGATACAGCAATTCAATGCTGTTTGATGATCAAATCTCTATTTCGTTTAACTTTACGAATGACCTCGGGATTTATTTAAAGCCTCATTCAAATTTGTGGTTTAGATTGGGCAGCACCAGATTACTCAACTCTTTGCAGAAGACAAAAGCATATTGATATTGCGATTTACTATCAAAAAAGCAGTAATGGATTACATCTACTTGTGGATTCTGCTGGTTTAAAGTTTTTAGATGAAGGTTGATGGAAAAGAAAGAAACACCAACCCGAGTATCGTCGCCAATGACGTCAATTACACATAGAGATAGATGCTAAAACCCTGCAAATACATGCAGTTTAGCTCACAACAAACAATCTCAATGATTCACAGGTACTCGGTGATTTATTTCATCAAATTCCACAAGAAGAACAAATAGACTCAATCTATGCCGATGGTGCTTATGACACTGAGATTTGCTGTCAATTGATTGCATCTAGAAAAGCTCATGTCGTTATTCCACCAAGAAAGAATGCGAAGCTGTGGAAAGATATAAAAACTCATTCACTAGAAAGAAATGAACGATTAAGCATTTGGGCAGGACGATATGGAAAAATTGGATAGGCTATCATCGAAGAAGTTTAGTGGAAACTAAGATGCACTGTATCAAACTATTAGGAGATAAACTGACTGCTGGGAACTTCCAAAGCCAAGTGAGTGAGATTCACGCACGCGTAGCAGTGCTCAATAAATTTACTAAATTAGGTCGTCCATATACTAGAGTTGTGACTTAAATTTATGTCACTTAGGAAAACTCTAACTTTCAAGACTTTGTGCAACAAGCCGATTAAAACTCAAAAACTCACTCACCCGAGTGGGTTTTCATTGCGACACACATTTAATTCAATAAAAGACATGATAAACCAAACCACCCTAAGGTGGTTTTTAGCTAAGAATTATTTTAAGATTTAGATCAAATAAATATTTCACCTATTAAATTACAAACACGGATGAAACAATTATGACTAAATACAATAGACCGCAGAGCATTCAATATTTTATATCATTAATTTGTGTGGCTCTATTTTCAATTATTATTTCTGGTGCTGCACATGCTGAGGGGAATTGTCCTCCGGGCTATTATCCTGTCGGTGGTCAAGGTGTACAAGGCTGTGCGCCTATTCCCGGTGGTGGTAATGGGGGGTATTCAGGTTCAAGCTCACGTACACCAAGTACAGAAGGCTACGTAGCTTCGAGTACAAATGGCGTTATTGGTTTTGCTACTGCGAAGATTTTCCGTGGAAAGTTGGAAGAAAAAGCATTGCAAGATTGTGAAAAAAAAGGTGGGACTGATTGTAGAATTTGGTTCACTTATGATGACAATCATTGTGCGACTGTAGGGCAAGCGGTTGGGACAAATAAATTATATAAAGCTAGAACAACAGCAGGAGAAGTAAGTGATGTTGTTCCTATGTTGGTTCCTGGTAGTAGAAAAGCTTTGGGGCGGAAAAAAGTTTTAGAGGCATGTAGTTATGATGGCTTTCCTGAGAGTCAATGCAAAATTATTTATGAAGATTGCCGTAGACTCAATCTTCCATAAGATTTTTTTTTGTGATTAAAATATGAAATGCAAAGCTTGGGAATAAGGATTCGGAATCGAGCTAATATGATTTTTTAGGATAACAAAAACTACTTTCGGGTAGTTTTTGTTTAATGGATGATTCTAGCTTGGTACTGAAAATACCTGCTATTTCGTATAGGAATCATTTTGTTAATGGAGGAAGTTTCGAGCTAGGGTGATCAAATTTTGTATTGTTTCTTTCTTATGCTTTAATATCAATGTAATGGGCAGAGGAGTAGTGCTACAAACATTAGAGCGGACTTTACCTGATTCTGTCTATGACCCATATAATTATGAATTAAATAAAGATACAGATTTTAAAAAATTGAATCCTGAGCAACAGGCTAATATTGTAGCTGATTATTTTGGATTAATTGAAGGATATAATCAGATTAATTTCAGTTTAGCTTGGCGAAATCATAAAGCTGATAATTCACAATATATAAGACAGGTAATGCAACCGATTATAAGTAATCCTTCAGGATATACATTGGTTTCTAATTCTACTCCGATTCCACTAGTTCCTTTAATTTTTTTAATTTTCTGAATTATCATCTCATGAAAAATATTAATATATTAAGTGTTTTTTTTATATCAATAATATTAATTGGTTGTAAAGAGAAACGTGTAGCTGATTTCCAATATGAAATATTAGAAGATAAGAGCATTTGTTCATTAAAACCCCAAGAAATTTATGATTCTAATGAATTTTCAATGTTTGACACATCATTTAAAAATGAAAGTGGAAGTTTCAATGATGAATTATCAAACAAAATATATGCACAAAGTTTAGAAAATTTATCTAATAAAGATAGTAAGTATATTTTTTGCTTTTCAAAAGATATGCTTATGTCAAATTATTTAGAGACTCAGATCCGTATTGAGTTAAAAAAAGGAAAATCCTTTAGACAATATGAATTTATAAATTACTTCTGTCTAAGTAAAAAAAATTCAATTATGAATTTCAATAGTCGGGATAAGAGTATACAAGAATGCCAATAATTCGGATTTCCGTAAAATTACCACAATACAGGTGACTTGAAATCTTACTTTCAACATCTATATCTTAGCCAAAGCAGTTTTATAATTCACTATGCTGAAATAGTTTTACCGAATAAGTCGTAAGTTTTCAGAAATGGGCTTTGATTTGTTTATCTGCTGTTCTGCATCGTATTTTTTGCTGTTCTATAGGTAAACCAATGAGTTCATCATAAGCATTCATTACCTGTTCATCTGTAGGCTCAATCTGTTCACGGGAAACTTTACATTTCTTTTGATTTTTTAAAAACAAAGCACTTAAGCTTTTTCCGTAAGTTGAATTTTCATCTTTATCACAAAGACTACTAAGAGCAACTAAACGAGCAAATTTTAATTGTTGAGCTTGGATTTGACATAATGATTTGGATTTTGGCAACTCAGCCCAAGTTTCACCACTAATTAAGAGGAAGAGAAGTAGGAATTTTTTCATTTTTTGATCCTTTATTTTGTTTATTCAATGATAGATTTTTTATTGGAAAGAAAATTTCTAACTTTATCTTGTTTTTGAATTAACACATAAGGCGAGTCAATACCAAGATATAAAAGAGTCAAAATATAGTTTTAAAAAGTTTGAAGGCGAAAGTGGCTAAGGTTTAAGTGGATGTATTGCAATTGCTTTAAAAATAGCTGCCTTATTCAAATTGCATTATGCTGATGT
Source organism: Acinetobacter sp. AS167 (assembly GCF_037152175.1). Taxonomy (NCBI): domain Bacteria; kingdom Pseudomonadati; phylum Pseudomonadota; class Gammaproteobacteria; order Moraxellales; family Moraxellaceae; genus Acinetobacter; species Acinetobacter sp. AS167. The sequence goes on along the minus strand of NZ_JBBCMP010000002.1, from coordinate 524,460 downwards.
CATCAACACATTTAATATCTTATGCTGATTTTTATAAGTTTTATCAACATATCTATATATACGTGTCGAATTTTTCATTAAATATCGACATGAGGCTTTACGGATTTTACCCTTTGACTTCGATATTGAAGTGGGATGTAAAAAGAGGGAAAGATTTATATGTATTAGCTCAAATTTGAGCTGGCAGTTCCTTTTTTAGGGAATATCTGTTTTATTTTGGGGGGAAGTATTCTGATCATAAGTGATGCTATGCTTGGTCTACGCTTTTTTCGCCCGAATTTTATCTGGTGATTGAATGCCGATTTTAGCAATATTGTGATTTATCTTAGAACAATAGCAAAAATCTCCGGTGACTCGGTCTCATTTTTCCTTTTAATCTTTCAATCCTTATGTAAATGGGGTGTTGTGATTTGTTTCGTATTATTTTTGAATTTGTAGGTTCTGTTATACTCAGCTCGCAAATCTTTCCTTAAAAGGGGAAGTAATGAAAGTGTATCACCAATTTGTTTACTAATTTTTTGGTCTGTGGCGATTAGCATAGTATGCATTTGACAGGTGTTGGTAGGAAGTTTCGACTCTAACGCGCTGTTCTGGTATATCGTTTTCTATCATTATTGTGCTGTATATGTTTGGCTCAGCCAATACACTTAAAGAGGACCAATTTAGTCCTATAGCAATGCAAGTGATAAAGACATTAACTCAGTCATCACATAACTGAAAAAATCTGAAACATTTTAATTGGGTAAATAACTTTTGTTTTTCATTTTCTATTCAAATATTTATTTTCATTGATTTAGCGATGGAAAGACGTAGATGAATATCTTCTTTTTCTTCTCTAACTTCCTGAGGATTGTATGGCGACAGATAATCCAAGAGCGGTTGATGATGCTACATTAGCGAATAAAGATCATTTGAATCGTGTGGTCTTTTATGTTTCAGCTCTACTTATTTTAACATTTGCACTTGTTACGATTTTATTTAATGACTTTGCCAATCATTTATTGAATGTGGTATTGGCTTGGGTCAGTGATAAATTCAGTTGGTATTATTTATTAGCTGCAACATTGTATTTAATCTTTGTGATTTTTATTGCCTTTTCACGTTATGGCGATATCAAACTTGGTCCTAAACACTCGAAACCTGAGTTTAGTTTACTGAGTTGGTCAGCGATGTTGTTCGCTGCGGGGATTGGGACAGACTTAATGTTCTTCTCGGTTGCGGAGCCGTTATCACACTATATGAATCCACCCATAGGTGAAGGACAGACTTATGAAGCTGCACGTCAGGGCATGGTCTGGACATTATTCCACTATGGTTTAACAGGGTGGGGGATGTATGCTTTGGTGGGGATGGCATTGGGATATTTTAGTTACCGCTATAATTTGCCATTAACCATTCGTTCTGCACTATATCCAATCTTTGGTAAAAAAATTGATGGTCCTATTGGGCATACTGTGGATATTGCTGCCGTGATCGGCACAATCTTTGGTATTGCTACTACCTGCGGTATTGCAGTAGTTCAGATCAATTATGGTCTACATGTGCTGTTTGATATCCCAGAAAATCTCTGGGTTCAGGTTGCCCTGATTTTAGTCGCTGTGATTGTGACCATTATTTCGGTGACTGCTGGGGTAAATAAAGGCATCAAGGTCCTGTCAGAAATTAATATCTATGCTGCAATTGGCTTGATGCTGTTCGTATTGTTCCTCGGAAATACTGAATTTCTGCTGAATGCGCTGGTACAAAACTTTGGTGATTATATTAGTCGCTTCCCAAGTTTAGCTTTGGAAAGTTTTGCCTTTGATCGACCAAAAGACTGGATGAATAGCTGGACCTTGTTCTTCTGGGCATGGTGGGTAGCATGGTCTCCATTTGTAGGCTTATTTCTGGCGAGGATTTCTCGTGGCCGTACGATCCGTGAATTCGTCTGCGGTACTTTGATCATTCCGCTATTGTTCACCATCACATGGTTGTCTATTTTCGGTAATAGTGCCTTACATAGCGTGATCTTTGATGGTAATACCACATTGGCACAAACCGTATTGACCAATCCCGCACATGGCTTCTATGATTTACTTGCTCAGTATCCAGGCTTTGCCTTTATTGCGGGTATTGCCACAATTACCGGTTTACTATTCTATGTCACTTCGGCAGATTCAGGAGCTTTGGTTCTTGGGAACTTCACGACCAAATTCTCAAATGTTGATAATGATGCACCTCGTTGGTTGCGTATCTTCTGGGCTACTGCAATCGGCTTACTGACTATAGCCATGCTGATGGCTAATGGAATTACCGCCTTGCAAAGTGCAACGGTCATCATGGGATTACCCTTCAGTTTTGTCATGTTGTTAGTGATGGCAGGTTTGTATAAATCCTTGCGCTTAGAGGATTATCGTAAAGCGAGTCGTAGCCCAAATGCAGCGCCTGTTGTAGGTAATGTTGATATTCTAAATTGGAAGCAACGTTTGTCTCGCGTCATGTATCATCCTGGCAGCAGCGAAACACTAAGTATGCTCGATAGTGTGTGTAAACCTGCAGTTCAGACGGTTGCGGATGAGTTGGTTAAACGTGGGATGAATATCGAAGTAATGCAGGGAGAGGTTGAAGATAGTGATACGCTGTATCATCTTGATTTAACCATCTACATCGAAGAAGAGTTTAATTTCGTTTATCAGATCTGGCCTGTGCGTTATATTGCGCCGACTTTTAGTGAACGGGGTAAACGCGGTATGCAATATTATTATCGTTTAGAAACCTTCTTGTACGAAGGTTCACAGGACAATGACTTGGTTGGATACACCAAAGAGCAGGTAATTAATGACATTCTGGATAAGTACGAACGTCATATGACCTTTTTGCATATCAACCGAATTAGTCCCGGAAATCGTCCTTTGTATCCTGACTCACAAGACTAGTGTCTTAACATAAAAATACCCCATGAGTTGTGCTCAACTTATGGGGTCAGTTCACTATGAGTCTAATTTAAAATCTATTTTCTATATATTTTTACTGACGATTGTCTAAAATTCATAGTAACCACGCAACAAATTGAACAAGTCAAATTGTTGAGTAAAAGGTAGTTGTAATAGATGTCTAAGTAGTTTTTTTATTTGTTGAGATTGGGTAAGATTACTGAAAATTTAGTACTTTATAAAATGTAGATTAGGATGATGATGAAAAAAATTTTAGTGATCGCCTTAGGGATATTGCCAGTATTTGTACAAGCACAAAGCTTCAAATACAAAAATACCGAGTCTGGTTTTAAAAATTATCAGGGACTAGCCACTTTAACTGGAAAATTTTCACGTAATTTAGACCCTGAATATTTGGATTATATGGGCGATGATATTTGCTTTGAACCCAACAAAACATCAGCTACACTCATTCCACGTCCAAAAGGTGATACCCGAGATGTATGGTTTTGCTTTAGCAACTTTGATGTCGCAAAAAAGACGTTTAAATTACCAAACAATATTAAAAAAGGGTATTGCCAATATGAAGGACAGGCAACGATTCAAATTAAAAACTATCATTTATTTATAGAGGAAACAGAAGGTTTTGATTCTACTCAATTAGTTTCAGCAACCAATATTACTCCAGCACAAGCAATAAAATGTAAAGTGCAAAATTAAGACTGTTTGAATACTGTTATGAGATTTGATAGCTACAGGTAAAAGAGTTTAACTTGGCTATTCATTCATAAACAAAAAAGATCGTATTAATGCGATCTTTTTCTTTTAAAAAAAATCATTAAGCTATCAATACTTATTTATTCTTATTGCTGACTTTTTTATATTCCTGATAGGCTTCTTCAGCAAATTTTCGTAATGAAGCTCTGATTACTGCATATTGGAATTCCTTTAAATTGGTTAGCGAGACATCGGCAGAAGGATATTAAACTCCAAAAACTGAACCCAGAAGCAGTACTAAACCTGTTTCATCAGCAACTCGGAAGAGTAATTCTGTTGGAATCTTATTTTTCCTCAGCCAATCAGCAAACGCATCACCATATAGTTTTTGTGAGGTATTTTCTAAATTGACCAAGGTAGAGTAATCAACTGCATTCGGAGCTTGTGGAGTTTGAACGCCAAGGAGTCTATAAAGGGCCGCATCACGTTCTCGAACTAGCGATTTCACTGCTTTTTATAGCTTTGGAGCTTCTATCATATTAAATAAGGCAAAGAGAACCATTTGAACTTGTTGAGGTGTGGATAATTCAGCCGTGTAATTTAATGCAACATTTTCGTCTATCGGCAAGAAGGCAGTCGATAAACTTCATAATAGATGGATCTGTGGTGAGGGATGAGTAATATAGTTCTAGTTCATTTTTGTGCTTAGTAGATAGTACCGCACATTCTTATCTAAAATATTATGATTATTCGAGGCAATGACTCCAAGTCTCTATCCATTTGCACTAAAATATTTAGCGAAAGAATAAATCAAGATGGTATTGTCAGGGTAAACTGCAAACAAAGATTTAAAGTTATCTGCAAATGTTCAATAAGCATTATCTATTAAAATAATTAGATCAGGATATGTTTTGATAATATTAGCCATCAGACATTCATCACTCATTTTGACCTAAGCTAGATTAGTTGGATTTATCAAGAAAAATACTCTAGAGAAATGAGCTTCTAACTTGCGTAATGAAAATTTATTGGATCTATGAGGGAAATCTAGTATTCAAAAGAATTAAATTATTTTATTAAAATTCATAGTTTTTAAAACCTTGAATTAAAAATTTTTATAATTAAAAATGATTGAATAAATAAAAATATATTTATCTCTATCTAGAGGAGGATTTTTTTGTTATAAATTTTATTTATTAAATATTTAGCAAATAAAAGCTCTTGAAATGTGAGGTAAAATTTAAAAAAATTATCTACGTTATAAAATTTGAGTGTTGAAAAAATGAATAAAGAGCAACTCATCAAAGCTTTGGAAAAAGCAGAAAAAGAAATAAGCAGCCTTTGTTCTGAGAATGAGCAATTACTTGCGATCGTTATTGACTCCACACAACATGTTATAAGTGCTCAGAATAGGGCAGAGAATTATCAGAACATGTTTGATGAGTTGGTTTACCTTATTAAAAGAAAATATGATGCTGATTTTAAAATTGAAGATATTCCCAGATTGTTGGATTAGTAAATTATTTTAAGAGATAATTAAATTAATTTATATTTTTTTGTTTAATCGAGTAAAATATGAGTTTTTTAAAATAATAGATATAAGTTTAATATTAAAAAATGTAAATAAATCATGTAATTTAATGCACTAAATAAAAACAGGAATTTTTAGGATTTGGATTTATCTAATTTTTATTGGATATTTACCTAATAAATATTTAACAAACTAAACCGCTCTTTATTTATGAACAAATTTATTGAAATTTAACCTCTCAATACGCTCATAAGTAAATTTTTTATGTACTTTAATCAGAAATGGTTTCTAAAACATGTATTTAAATTTAAATAAAATTGAAATAATTTTGTTTAGTCTATATTATTAAAGTTAAGAAAAACGCTTTGTTAAGTTTATATACCCATCTTTCCCCAAAGCATGGGTATTTTTTTCTAATATATATTTTGTAAGTATTTATTTGGCACTCATAAATTCTTCTTGATGTCATCTGGATATAGATTGTATTTGATTAGATGAGATAAAGTTATGATCATAATTCCGGCCTATGAGGCAAAGAAAATCTCAGATTCATCTCAGGATGATTCTCTATATCAACTTAAAAGTAACTTGATCAATAATATTATAGCCAATGCTGGTCGTGGAGAAAAATTTGCTAATGAATATATTGCAAGTGGTATTAGTTTATCTGAAATTGATGCTTTGACAAAAGAATTTAAAAGTGCAGGTTATAGCGTTAAGATCACACATGTCGTTAATCAAAAAATTTTTTCAATTTCATGGTGAGAATTCAACTATTTATTTTAATACTCTAGGCAACGAGTAAAATAAAATCTGATAATATAGATTAGGCCAGATAAAGATTATTGAAGCTTAGATAAAAATATAGAATGTTGTAGGCCTCTGAGTATAGTTTAAAAAGGCGATTAGAAGGGAGTTTTCTACTAATTCATGAGATAAATTTAATAAGTTTTATATATGTTTAATTTTTCTTGATTCAAGCTCGAATTTTAGGCTTTTATAAACTAAATCTTTGCGTAAACATTACTTTAACATTGGTGAAAATACTTTCAAATAAAAAGCTTTCTTCAGGTGTTTTTTATGTTCTGATTTTTATACATATCTGAATAAGAAGGTTATTAAGATTTGACAATAAGAGCGAATACCTATAGCGTGTAAATGATTTGTATTATCATTTAAGTGGAAGTCTGATGAATAAAAGTTTAAAAACCTTAGTCGTTGCGGTAATCGCAGGGCTGAGTTTTTCTGCGAACGCTGAATTCAAGCAAGCACCATTACCTTATAGTGTTAATGCACTAGAGCCGGCAATTGATCAAACAACCATGGAGATCCATTTCGGCAAGCACCATAAAGCTTATGTTGATAATTTAAATGCACAAATTAAGAACTATCCTGCTTTAGATAAATTAAATATTGAAGCCATCCAAGCTCAAATTTCAAAGTATAACGCAGCAGTTCGCAACAATGGTGGTGGACATTTCAACCATGCTTTTTTCTGGGAAAGCTTAACCCCCGTATCCAAATCAGGAAAACCTTCAGTAGCATTGTTAAAACAAATTAATAATGACTTTGGCTCATTTGAAAATTTCCAGAAAAAATTTAATGAAGCTGCCACAGGACGTTTTGGCTCAGGCTGGGCTTGGTTGATTGTGACACCAGAAGGTAAGCTGGATGTAAGCTCTACCCCAAATCAAGATAATCCACTAATGGATATTGCTGAAGTCAAAGGCAAGCCTTTACTTGGTTTGGATGTTTGGGAACATGCGTATTATTTAAAATATCAAAATCGCAGAGCTGACTATACCAAAGCATTTTGGTCAGTTGTGAATTGGCAGAAAGTTAGTGACCGTTATGCGCAGGCGATTAAATAGTATCTGATTTTTAAAAAGCACCTTCGGGTGTTTTTTCAATTATGAATGCTTGAGGCTTGATGATGTGAGTTTATAGGCACTATCAAGCTTAGATGAATCCGCCTAAGAACACCCTCAGTGCACTATGATAAAGCGAATGATGAGTATATTGGTCAAAAGAGTAAGACTATAAATATGCGCAAACTACTAAAAATTGGTGTGGTAGCCGTTTTAACAATAGCGCTACTCATAACTATAGGATGTACGGGTACTATACTAAAAGCATTTTAAAATATTGTTCCTAAAACTCAAGCACCTAAAGGACCATTGCGTAAATTGAATCTTAATCCACAACATACTTATAAAATTCACTCCACTTTAAAAAATCTACATGGAGGTTTTCAAAAAGTGCTTTAGACAGCTCAATTGAATGTGTAAAACTTAGCATATGTGAAGATTCATCCTTTATCGGGAGCAGTTACCACTATAAACAGTAATGAATATTTTTGAATTAACTCAAGTTTCAGAAAATAAATATGATAATAATACGGTGAATGATTTTGGTAGAATAGGTCGAATTGAACCATTGTTCCCCAATCTGGTGCCTTTTACATAAAAGCCAGCTATTTCTAAAATAAAAAAGGTATTTAGTAATTTCGGTATTCATAAAAAAGTTTTTGGAATAATTTTAAACCATACTTCTCAATTCATAAGCTGTATTTCTTAGTAATGGTAAGACCTGCTGAATCAGTTGTTCTTCAGTGACCCGATATGTTTGTGCAATACAGTTTAATGCAGCGACCGCTTTACCTTGTGCATTTAATACGGGGACTGCAATGGCAATAACCCCTAATTCATGTTGTTCTTTTGATAAACAATAATCTTGTTTTTGAATTTCTGCCAATACTTGGTAAAACTGAGCTTCATCTTGAATGGTATAAGCGGTGAGGCGTTTCAAACTATAGTTATTTACCCAGTGTTTCTGTTCTTCTAAATTTAATGCTGCCAATAAAACCTTGCCTGTTGAAGTTGCATGTGCAGGCAAACGATTGCCCAAATGCATCCCATAAGGGCTTAAGCGCAAATTATCGTGTTGAGGTAAGTAGCTTCGGGCAATCGGAACGACTTCATGTTCATCTAAAACCACCAGTGAAAAAGTTAGACTGGTTTGTGCGCTTAACAGATTGAGAATAGGTTGCACAACTTTAGGCAAATGTGCAGAACTTAAATAGGAGCTCGATAAGCGTAATACTTTGTGAGTTAACCAAAAATAGTGGTCATCAGTTTCTAAATAACCTAAATATTTTAAAGTTCGTAAATATCTTCGTGCCGCTGTACGGCTCAATCCAGTGCGTTCTGCAATTTGAGTTGAATTGAGTTTTTGGCGATCAACCCCAAAGGCTTCAAGTAAACTTAGTCCTTTGGCCAGTCCAGCGATGTAATCATCTTGCTTAATGGTTTCACCTGAAACTTCGTTCTCAATTAAATCGTATCTCATCGTTCATCCCTTCCCGATTATGATTTTATGGCCGATATACGGTCATTACTGCCACTATACGGTGATTATCCAGTTTTCACCATATCAAAAATAGATCAAAAAAATTAATTTAATGGTCAGGATATGGAGAAAATGTTATGGAAAATTTAACCACACAAGTTGCGATTATTGGTTCAGGTCCAGCCGGGCTATTGCTTGGACAACTGTTGTTTAAAGCGGGTATCTCGCATGTGCTCATTGAGCAACGTAGTGCTGAATATGTAGCTGCACGTATTCGAGCAGGGATACTTGAACAAGTATCGGTTGATTTATTGAAGCAAGCGGGTGTGGATGAAAATCTCAAGAAGTTTGGCTTAGCGCATGATGGTATTGAAATTTTAACCAATGGCTTGAAACATCGTGTGGATTTATCTGAGTTAACTCAGGGTAAACAAGTTACGGTTTATGGACAAACGGAAGTCACAAAAGATTTAATGCATGCACGTGAAGCGGCAGGTTTATGCACTTACTATGAAGCTGAGCATGTGCAAATTCATGATTTTGAGCAAAACCCGTATGTTAGCTTTCAGCAAAATGGTCAAACCTACCAACTTAGATGTGATTTTATTGCAGGCTGTGATGGCTATCATGGGATTTGTCGTGCAAGTGTGCCACAAGATAAAATCAAAACTTTTGAAAAGATTTATCCATTCGGTTGGTTGGGGGTACTTGCAGATGTTCCACCTGTTTCAGATGAGTTGATCTATGTGCAGTCAGAGCGTGGTTTTGCTTTATGTAGTATGCGTTCAAAAACCCGTAGCCGATATTATTTGCAAGTTCCTGTGACAGATCATGTTGATGAATGGTCTGACGAACGATTTTGGGATGAATTAAAAAATCGCCTTGATGAAGAAAGTCGTAAAAATTTAGTTACAGGCACTTCAATTGAAAAAAGTATCGCACCTTTACGCAGCTTTGTGACTGAGCCGATGCGATTTGGCAAACTATTTCTAGCTGGTGATGCGGCGCATATCGTTCCGCCAACAGGAGCAAAAGGTTTAAATTTAGCTGCATCTGATATCGCTTATTTGTCAAATGCCTTTATTGAATTTTATCTCAATGGTTCAGAACAAGGCATAGAGGAATATTCTGAAAAATGCTTAAAACGTGTGTGGAAAGCAGAACGTTTTTCATGGTGGATGACGCATTTACTGCATCGTTTTGAAACGGAAAGTGAGTTTGATCATAAAATTAAGCAGGCTGAATTGAGTTATATTTTAGACTCACATGCGGGTTTAACTACATTGGCTGAAAACTATGTGGGTTTACCTTATGAAATTAAAACGCTTAATGAGATAAAGGGGCACTATTCAGACTTGGTTAGTTATTAATTTTGAAAAATAGAAAGTTACCTATTTTGAGCAAGGTTTTAAATCTTGATTAAAGATGGTGGCTTTCTTTTAACTCAAAAATTACAAACCATTGAACACAAAGTTGGTTTCTTTAATTTAGGCATAGAAATTTAGAATTTCTTTAATGCTTGTAAAATAATTAAAGCCAAGTGTACTTGTTGTTATCTTCAGGCGTTCATTCGAGAGAATTAGAGCAAAGAAAAGGCTTTGTTGCACAAACCTGTTCTTAAAGGCTTCTTTAGCAATATAATTTTCGAATGAAGAAGCCTACCCCGAAAATCTATCGTACTATCAATTGGTCCTCGTACAACCAAGCTCTAATTAATCGTGGTGATCTCACCATTTGGTTTGATCCAAATACCCAGTGGTATGCTAAGGAAAATGGCAAACAAGGGCGTACTCCAACCTATTCAGATGCAGCGATACAATGTTGCTTAATGATTAAATCTCTGTTCAGACTCACGTTACGCATGGTCAAGGGTTTTATTCGAAGTTTAATTAAATTATCAGGATTAAACTGGACAGTGCCCGATTATTCTACGCTGTGCCGTCGCCAAAAACATGTTGATATCGCAATTCACTATCAGAAAAGTAATGATGGACTTCATCTATTAGTCGACTCCACTGGGCTAAAGTTTTTGGGTGAAGGTGAGTGGAAACGTAAGAAACATCAGCCTGGATATCATCGACAATGGCGTAAATTACATATTGGTATCGATGCTGAAACCCTGCAAATACGTGCAGTTCAGCTCACTAAAAACAACGTCAGTGATTCTCAGGTACTCGGTGATTTACTTAATCAGATTCCACCAGATGAACCAATCGATTCCGTTTATACTGATGGAGCTTATGATAGGAAACAATGTCGAGAAGTGATTTCCGATCGGCAAGCTCATGCAGTAATCCTACCCAGAAAAAATGCTAAACCTTGGAAAGATAAAAAAGTTCATTCGCAATAGCGAAATGAATTACTTCAAACAGTTAAACTTTTAGGTAGGACACTATGGAAAAAATGGTCAGGCTATCATCAGCGGAGTTTGGTCGAAACCAAGATGCATTGCATCAAATTATTAGGCGATCGACTACATTCAAGAAACTTTCAAAGCCAAGTCAATGAGATTCATGCACGTGTGGCCGTACTTAATAGATTTACAGAGTTAGGTCGTCCTCATACCCGAGTTGTAACTTAAATTTGAGTGAGTTGGGGGATGCTTCAAATTATAAATCTTTGTGCAACAAAGCCCTTTGCATATTAGATTGGACAGCGCCAGACTACAAAACGCTTTTTAGAAGACAAAAACATATTGATATTGCGATTAGCTATCAAGAAAGTAGCGATGGACTGCATCTACTCGTAAATTCTACTGGCTTGAAATTTCTAGGTGAAGATTGACCAATGTTTCATGTAGATAAACCCAATAACATTGACCTGACTCAACTTTGATACAAGCCGTCGATATCCGTAATGTATCAGGTTCATGGCTTTGTTGATGTTCTTGATATTGAATCCAGCAGTGGTTGTCTGCTTCAAATAACGCGCGAGTATTTAAAATTTTAATTTTTAATGCAGGTTTATTCCCTATATTTTGACTAAACAAGGCATTTATTTCGGGTAAACCAATGACATTGCCTTGCGGCGTAATCATTTTAAAATTTGGGTCAAAACTGGCTAAGAGTTGATTTAGGCTTTCTTTTGCATTTTGACCTGTAAATACGTTTTCAATCAAAATATGTAAATCGATGACATGTTGTAATGCATTGTCCATAGGATTAGACATGGGTTTTCTCCTTAAAAATGGAAATTAATGATAAAAGGCACAGCACAGCTGCAATCAAAAAAGTATGCTGATAACGTATTAAGTCATTTGCAGCAGGCAACAGACTAAAGATTGAAATAAGGGCAACTGTACCTAAACTAAAAGCGACTTGTCGATTAATGTTCCACAGCACACTGCCTTGTAATAAGTCTTGGCCGTTAAAATCGATGAGGGCACTGATTTGGGCAGTATTGGCACTTAGACCACCACCCATTCCCATCAGTAGATAAGCAACAATTAAGGTACTTAAATCATTGGCGTTTGAGACCCAGAACAACAGTGAAATTCCTAAACTATGTAGCGTAATACCGATTATAAAAAGCTGCTTTTTACCGAGATGGCGATAGAGAAGTCCACCACTGGTCATCGATACCAATGCACCCACTGCATAGAGCAGCATAAATAAGCCAGTCTGTTTTGCATTAAACTCAAGGTTACGTTGTAAATTAAAGATATTCAGTAAATTCACACCAGTAAAAATACCGGGTACTGCGTAATAAACGATAAATGCATTGCGTAAATTATAATTTTTTAACAATTGCAAATTAAGGATTGGATGAGCAGATCCTTTCGCGTATTTGAGATAAATCAGAAGCATTGTGACGGAAAGCAGAAAGCTACTGATCGCGAGTACAACACTATGGTAATCGTTAAATAATGAGAAAGAGAGTAACAAACACAACAGGCTGACATTGACCATAAACAGTCCTAAAAAGTCAGGTTTCCCAGACGTTTTAGCTTGAGTTTCTTTGATCCATCGCCATGCTAAAAAAGCAGTGATCATGGTAAAGGGGATATTGGCAAAAAACACCCAACGCCAAGATAAAGCATCAATAATTATGCCGCCAATCGTTGGTGAAAAGGCGGGTGCAATTAATGCGATTGCCATGATCATTGTGGAGATACGTTGCCGTTCATGGTTTGGAAACAGTGCAAATACCAATGCTTGACCGACAGGGATTAATAATCCGCCAGCCACACCCTGAACAAATCTCCAAAAAATTAAACTATGGATTGATTCACTCATGCCAATCAACCAAACGCTGACGGAAAAGAGCAGCATTGAATAACACAGCAATTTCCGATCACCCAATACGCTTGCTAACCATAAGCTCATGGGCATGATTAAAACCAAACCTAAAATATAAGCATTGCTTACCCATGCAACCATCGATGGGCTGACTGAGAAAGCTGTTGCTATATCGGGTAAGGCAATTGCAGACATGAAAATATTGATGCAATCAATAAAGAACCCAAGTAAAAACACTGTTGCTATTTTATAGCGATATGACATAGCGACCTCCAAGATGCAGGAGGGTACGATTCAGTCCTTTTATTGTCGATGCATGCGAAGTAAAATCATTGTTTAATAATTTCAAACAATCAGTGTGATTATGCAAAAAAACCTAAAACAGATTATAAGTTTTCTGCAAGTGGTTGATTCAGGATCATTTACCAAGGCAGCAGAGATTTTGGGTTTAAGTCGATCGATGGTGAGTATTGATATCAAGCATTTAGAACAGCATTTAAATGTGAGTTTGCTAATACGTAATACGCGTAATATCGCACTGACTGAAATAGGCAAAAGCTTTTATGAGGATTTCAAACACATTCAATTGCAAATCGAAGAAGCTTTTGAGCGCAGTCAAAACTTAGCCACAAGTATCACAGGGATATTACGTTTTTCATCGACCAATGAATTTGGGCGGAAATTCATCTTGCCTTTGCTGGGGGAGTTTTGCCACCAATATCCTCAATTACAACTACAATATTCTTTTAATTCCTCTTTAGATGATTTGGTCACTGAAAAATTAGATTTGGTCATTCGGTTAGGAAACTTAAAAGACTCATCCATGCGGACACGAAAAATTGCTGAATATCCGATTTATTTAGTTGCCAGCCCTGAATTTTTAAAACGTTATCCGATCAATAGTATTGCTGATTTAGCACATGTTCCTTGGATTGGTCATCGTTTATTGAATTGGCAGGATGCGCAATATGTTTTACAAAATGATCAAGGTGAAAAACATACATTGCCTTTTGTTAGAAGTCAGTATGAATCTAATTCGGCAGAAGCGATACATCAGATGACACTTGCTTCATTGGGTGTTGCGATATCTCCAGCTTGGTTGGTCGATGAAGATATTCAGCAAAATCGTTTAACTCGGGTGTTAGCTGATTTTGATTTACCTGTACAAAACGTCCAATTGCTTTATCCGAATACGGGAACCTTGCCTGCAAAAACCCGTGTCTTTATCGATTTTTTGGTGCAACGACTGTGTATTTAATCATGTCAAAATATATGTTGATATTGAGAATAGATAAAATGCATGGTCAATTGTTCGACTAGATTTAGCCAGATCAATTGTTTATATAAAACCAACAGGATATCATCAAAAAATATCACAACTCATCTGTATACATCTCAGTAAAATATAGCAAGATGAGCTTCGGTCTAAAAAGAATCTATAAAATGGTGTTGATGTTCTATGCGTGAGCCGTCCTCCTATCCGCCAGTTTCTGTGCCCATGAATCAGCAAGCATTGATTCAAAAAGGTGATATTGCACCGCAAACGCTGGTTGCCTGTGAGGAATGTGACACGCTCTATCATCGAATTCAGCTGACCCAAGGTGAACGTGCTTATTGTCTCTGTTGTGGTGCTGAGCTTTATCGGCAAAGCAAGCCATTTAGTGTTTTATTGGCAATGGTCACAACAGCGCTGATCGTATTTGTGATTGCCAATAGTTTTCCGATTGTTAAGGTGGAATTGCAGGGTAATGATTCCCAGACAACCCTACTGGGTGCTGCATGGGCGATGTTTCATGCCGGGCAAGGGCCCGTAGGTGTGCTGATTCTTATCACGACTTTCGTGGTGCCTCTATTGGATTTGTTACTGCTGTTCTATGTCCTTTCATCAGTTCATTTCTTTAAAGTTCGGCCTCGTTATTTAGTTGCAGCATTTCGTACCTTGTTTTTATTTAGAACATGGGGAATGGTTGAGGTATTTTTGATTGGGGTATTGGTCACCTTGGTTAAACTGGTCGGAATGGTTGTGGTGATTCCAGGCGTTGCATTATGGGGATTCTCCATACTGAGTGTATTACTGGTTTATATTGCCTCAGTAAAAGTCAAAGATCTTTGGGATGAGATCGACAGGAGACTTACATGAAAACTGAACCGTCTCAGGCTAATTTTTCAAAATACTCAGCGAATATAGACAGTAACAATTCGCTGCAATATCCAAGAGCCAAAGATTTGTCTTTAGTGCTTTGTCATTGCTGTGGAACGCTCAATAAAGAGGTTCCAGAGGCTGAAGCAAAACACGCTTCACATTGCTTGAAATGTCATAGTGTGCTGCATCAACGTAAACCAAAGAGCTTAGACAGAACCCTTGCTTTAGTGATTGCTGCGAGTATTTTGTATATTCCAGCCAATGTACTTCCGATGACCGTCACAGATTCTTTGTTAGGTAGTCAGCAAGATACGATCATGAGTGGTGTGATCTATTTTTGGCAGAATGGGGATTATTTGGTTTCTGCTGTTATTTTTATGGCCAGTATCTTTATTCCCATGTTAAAACTTTTGATTCTGTGTTTTCTGTTGATTGCAGTAAAAATGCAGTCTTCTAAACGTTTGCATTTTTCACCTGAGCATTGCTCAATGCTTTATCGGATTGTCGAGTTTATCGGTCGATGGTCGATGATTGATGTTTTTGTGGTGGCTTTATTGACCGCCCTGATTCAGATTCAATCACTGGCAACTATTCTCGCTGGGCCGGGCGCGGTTGCTTTTGGTGCAGTCGTGGTTTTAACCATGTTTGCTTCACTGAGTTTTGACCCGCGTATTATTTGGGATAATTATTCTGCTGCCCAGAATACGCGTAACAAGAACGGGCTTTCCCTGCAAGGCTCAGATGTGATTCACGTGGATCATCCTCCCTTGAATCATGATTTATCCAATTCCAGTCAATAAAACAATGATGGGTGTGTATGTCTGAAAATAAAACCAATAACGAAAGCTCAGATCATCAGGATCCTCATGCTGTAGATGAAACGCAGCAGATTTTACCTGAACCTGAGAAAAATAAAGGACGCTGGCGACCATCGTTGATCTGGCTGATTCCGTTTATTGCATTGCTGATCGGTCTGTCGTTGGCAGTCAAAGCGGTATTAGATACTGGTCCGACCATTAATGTTGCTTTTAGAACCGCTGAAGGGTTGGTTGCAGGTAAGACAACCGTTCGCTTTAAACAAGTGGATATCGGTCTTGTTCGCCAAATTGATCTTGCTGATGATCATTCACATGTTATTGCCAAAATTGAACTACGTAAGGATGCCAGTAATTTTGCTGCAAAAGATTCACGATTCTGGGTGGTTCGTCCTCGCATTGGTGCCAGTGGTGTTTCAGGAATTGATACCTTATTGTCGGGTGCTTATATTGAGGTTGATGGCGGTAAGGCTGAACAAAAACAGGATGAATTCACTGGCTTAGAAGTTCCTCCAGTCATTTCATCAGATGTACCGGGGAAAATCTTTTTCCTCAAAGCCAATAATTTAGGTTCACTGGATATTGGCTCTCCTATTTATTATCGTCAGATCAATGTGGGTCAAATTACTGCTTATCAATTGGCCAAAGATGGAAAGAGTGTTGAGCTACAGACCTTTATTCAAGCACCTTATGATAAGTTCGTGACAACCGATGCACGTTTCTGGCAGGCCAGTGGTGTCGATGTCAGCTTAAGTGCATCAGGATTTAAGCTAGATACCCAGTCTTTAGTGAGTATTATCGCAGGCGGTATTGCATTCGGTTATCCTGAGAATTCACATGCTGCTGTTGCTTCGGATCAAAGCCGTTTTAATTTATGGGATTCTCGTACTGAAGCATTGAAAGAGCCTGATGGAAATCCTCATCGCATTATTATGTATTTTGATCAGTCTCTACGTGGTTTGTCAGCAGGTGCACCGATTGACTTTATGGGAATTGAAATTGGCAATATACAGTCAATTAATGCTGAATTTGATGCAAATTACACTCAGATTCGTATGCGG
Source organism: Acinetobacter sp. AS167 (assembly GCF_037152175.1). NCBI lineage: Bacteria > Pseudomonadati > Pseudomonadota > Gammaproteobacteria > Moraxellales > Moraxellaceae > Acinetobacter > Acinetobacter sp. AS167. The sequence goes on along the minus strand of NZ_JBBCMP010000002.1, from coordinate 507,695 downwards.
GCTGAGGGGGTGATTTATCCATCTCGTTTAGCCAACGGTAAAGAGCTAGACCCTGATGGTGAAATTTTTAAACGCTTCATCGAAAGAGGCTGGCGTGCTCAAATGCGTACAGGAAATTTACTCACAGGGCAGAACTATATTGCCTTTGATCTATTCCCTAAAGCAAAACCAGCAAACTTAATCATCCGATCAAATGGTGTGATTGAGGTTCCAACCACACCAACCGAGTTGAAGGGATTACAAGCACAAGTATCGCAAATTGCAGATAAATTGAATAAATTCCCATTGGTAGAAATTGGGCAGGATGTACGTAAAACCCTCAATAATATGAACTCAGCGATTAGCTCAACAGATAAATTAGTGAAGCAGTTAGATGGTAAAGTTGCACCAGGACTACAAGCGACTTTGGATGATGTACGTAAAACCATGCGCTCTACTGAAACTATTTTGTCGAGTGACGCGCCAATGCAACAGGATGTTCGCCGTGCTTTACAGCAAATGACACGTGCTGCCGCATCTTTACAGTTAATGGCAGACTATATTGAACAACACCCTGAATCACTCATTCGTGGGAAAACGCCTGAGGTTAAAAATGGTAAATAAAAAAAATAGTCCACATTTTATGTCCTATTTACCGCAGTCTAGTCGAGCAGGTTGTGGACTGCTACTGGCCATTGTAGGTTTAATTGGCTGTTCCAGTTCGCCTACTCCAAATTACTATACCTTGACCCCAACAGTTAAACCCTTGGTGAGTTCAAATGTACGGGTAATTGAAGTACTGCCAGTGGGATTGCCAGACCGTTTAAACAGGGCACCCTTAGTCTTACAGGACAGCAGTGGTAAATCTAATGTATTGGATAATGAACGCTGGACGTCCACTTTGGCCGCTGAGTTACGTGATGGGTTGTCTGCAGGCTTACAACAGAAATTAGGTGCTGTAGATCGTTATAGTAGTGGTATGACTGGTGGTAAAGTGTCATACCGTGTTGCAACCGACTTTTCTCGGTTTGATATTATCGAACACTCCAACACACGTTCGTTAATGGGAGCGATGAATCGGGATATTGAGGTGGCGGTTGCTTGGATTATTAAACGTGATGATCCAGCCCGCCCCTTAAATCAGCCAACAGCAATACAGAATGCTGTGTTGCCCAACCGACAACTCAGTTGTCGAATGGCATTTACCGACGCAGTTGGTGCAGATGGCAACAAAATTGTTGATATAGTCAGTGTTTCACGGCAGTCATTGAGTAAGGTGGTTGAAGCGATTGCCGCTTCTGTTGTTGCAACAGAAGCCAATAAAGCTGTGGTGATGGAAGGGGTGACCTGTTCCTAAGCAAGCACTAAAAAAAGCACCCCAGTTTTAAATAAAATCTGAGGTGCTGTTAAATTTGATTCAGTGTTAACAATCTAAAAAATTGAATATTTACAACTGCTTAAATATTAAACCATCGCTGGATCACTGACAGAATCTGCTCCTGTTTCAACGCGTCCTGCAAAGCGTCGATAAAACTTAGTATCCTGAGTACAAGTTACGGCAAAATCATACCATTGCCATGTATCTTTCAGTTCCCAATGTCGTGTTGATGTTTGACCTGCTTTTACAGTGATTTTTAACGCTGCGTCACTACGATAGACGACTGGATTAATGACCAGTTCAACATCTTTTGTGCCCGTATTGGTCAGGTCTAAATAAACATTACCATTGGCAATATCATAACACACACGAATTTCAGGATTGATTTGCAGGGTTTGATTACGATTTAAATCACCTTTGAAATGGCGATGAAAACCATTCGGTCCCATTATCCAAAGATCATACAAACCTTGATTATCCTTTTTCACATTCCAAACATCATCCAGTGTTTTACCCGCTTCTACAATGTAACGACGTGGGACACGGCTGAGATTTAACTTGTCATAGACATGAAAAACTGCGCCTTGAGTCCCTGTATTTGAGAACAAGAGTTTAACTGTTCCATCATTTTGACAACGTGCACTGGTGTGTAATTCATAAGGCAATGCTTTAGACGGGCGAATACCACTGGCTTGAATTGGAAGTTGTAAATTGGTTGGAATCGGAACATTGGGCAGCTTTTGTTGAGCTGAACGAAGTTGATCTGCTTGCTCACGGGTTTGTTTACCTGTTAATTCTGGCAGAACATCTTCATTTGGGGTTTTAAAATTAAATGCTGAGGTTAAATCACCACAAATGGCACGACGATAAGGGCTGATATTCGTTTCTTTTACCCCAAAGCGTTGTTCTAAAAACATTAATACGGACGTATGATCAAACACTTGAGAGTTAACCACACCACCACGACTCCACGGTGAAATTACAAAGAGTGGTACTCGTGGGCCCGGTCCATAAACACCATTGTCTTTTTTAGGCTGGCTGTTGCTTCCTAGTGGCGCATCATGTAGATAATATTCATACTGCATATCAGCTTGGCTAAGTGTGGATTTACCTGCATACGTATTGTCTGCTTGTAAGGTCGGTGCTGATGGAGACGGAACATGGTCAAAATAACCATCATTTTCATCAAAATTGATCAAGAAAACGGTTTTACTCCAAACCTCTGGCACTGCTGTTAAAGCATCTAAGATTTCTTGAATAAACCAAGAACCTTGTACTGGGCTTGATGGACCTGGATGTTCACAATAGATGGATGGTGCATTGATCCAAGACACTTGGGGAAGTTTGCCTGTTTTGATATCATTTTTAAAAGCATCTAAAAACTCTTCGGGTTTATTGCCGGGCAGAGTGTTTGCGATACCTTTATACAGTGGATTTTTAGCATTATCGGTTGTGGCATCATAAGCTTTATAAGGTAACGGTTGCGCTGCTTTATTGTATGGACTATTCGGCGCACCACCACTTGAAACTGGGTAACCTGAGGCAATATTGGCTTTTTTAAAGGTACGGAATGCACCGAGCATGTTATCACCCCATTCATCCGGCATATTTTGATAGCAAATCCAGTTAACACCTGCCTCTTCTAAACGTTCAGCATAGGTTTTCCAAGTGTAGCCGACATCAACGTTTTTGGGATCACCATCAATCCAATCCCATTCATTATTCACAAACGCAGTACTGGTCGGTACTGCACCATTGGTGCCCGTTAAATGAAATGAACGATTGGCATCTGTACCCGTGTGCATTGAACAGTGATACGCATCGCAAATGGTAAAAGCATTGGCTAAAGCAAACTGATAAGGGATTTCCTGCTCTTTAAAATAACCCATTGCATAATCAGTTTTATGGGTGGGCCAGTTTGACATACGGCCGTTGTCCCATGCTTTTTGGCTATCCACCCAAGTATGATTTGTACCGGGTGCACGTTGTGCATTATTACTCGATCCATCTAAATGAAAAGGTGTTAATAAAGCACCATTACTTCGTTGTTGTTGCCATACAGTACGATCATTTTGCAAAGGAATGGTTAAGCGGTCGGCAAAACCACGAACGCCTTTTAGTGTACCAAAATAATGGTCAAATGAACGGTTTTCCTGCATCAGGATAACCACATGTTCGACATCCTGAATGGTTCCTGTTTTATTATTTGCAGGAATAGCCAATGCTTTTTGAATGCTGGCTGGAAATGTAGATAAGGCAGCAGCACCAAAACTTGTTTTAAGTGTATTTGCTAAAAATTGACGACGATTAATCACAATATTTCCCTTTGGTATTTTTATGTTTATGGTGCGCAACGCATTAATGGTTTTTTAGATCCATCAGGCTGTGTGGTGGTCTTATCATCATTTGAATCATTACAAGCTGTGAGTGCTAGTAAAATGGGGAAAATATAAATGTACGATAGCCATTGTTTTGATTTTCTTAACATGTGTTTCATCCATTATAAAGATGCCCACACATTAGACAGCGCTTGTGACAGCAAGGTGTCACCTTTATGACAAATCATTGACATGGCAATAGCGTTAGAAATCGAGACAGAAATCCAGATAGAAATAGAAAATAAAATTGGAAAAGCTTAATCGGTTTTGATGGAGAGGTTAGAGGGGAATGTTTAATTTTAATTTGAACTGTTGTTGAAATCTAGATATCAATTCAGTATTTTTATTTTAAGTGGTTAATTTTATTGTTTATATTTTATGGGGTGCGTAATCATGCATCTGGTCAAAAAGTGATGGATGAAAACAGTTTTTAAGTTTTTTTACTTAGATCGATTGTCTTTATAGGAACAGGTCTGTCATTTAAGGACAACCTGAAGCTTTAACGTATTCACATCATTGACAAGATCAACATGGATCATTATTTTAACTCATCAAGTTCTTTTTTAGAACTTGTTATTTTAAGATAAATTCTTGAGGTGAACCATGTCTATATCAGCGGTGAAAGAAAAATCAAAGCAAAAAACACCTGCATCATTTCCAGTACGTCGTATGGATTATGAATTTCAGGATATGCCCAAGTATTGGTGTAATGACGAACCAACCTTTACCCATTACTTCACAGGTTTATCGACGCTTTTTCCTGAAGGTGAGTCGTACTTTGTCCGTTCAGTGCGCGCTTTGCGTGAAAAAATTAAAAACAATCCACAATTAGATCGTGATATTGGTGCCTTTATTGGACAAGAAGCCATGCACTCTAAAGAACATCATGCTTTTCATGTTAGTGCACAACAATATGGTTTAGATCCTGAATCTTTAGAAAAAGTCACAGGAATCATATTAAAAGCGATTGAGCGCACTTTCCCTAAGAAATGGAATCTCTTGGTGACTGTGGGTCTAGAACATTACACCGCAGTTTTGGTGGTAGAAATGATGAAAAATGTCAATGAGTTAATGACCGATACTACCATTCGTAATTTATGGTTATGGCACAGTGTAGAAGAAACTGAACATAAGGCCGTGGCTTATGACATGTATGAATATTTATATGGCAAGGGCTTAGATGCCTACATTCCTCGCGTAGCGATTTTTACATTTAGTCTTGTGCTGATCACGCTATTTTCTAATGTATATCAAGTGGTGTTGATGTCGAGAGATAAACAATTATTAAACTTTAAGTCTTGGACTAAGTTTGCTGGGTTTACAGTGCAAGCCTATCGTAAGCTGGTACCGCAATTTTTCTCTTATTATCAGTTTGATTTTCATCCGAATGATACCGATGAATCTGAAATTGTTGCACAAACTAAAGTAAAAATTGGTTTATCCCCTGAACAATCAACATTTATTCAATAAATATTTATCAAAATAGGAAATAGTGATGAACCCACTCAATATGACGGGTCTGGAAATTATGCAAGCATTCCAAAAAGGACTGGTGCCAGCGCCTGGTATTGCAAAAACTATGGGAATGGAGGAAGTAGGAGACGTTGAATACGGTCGCATTGTATTTATCGCAATTGCGGATGAACGTCATGGCAATCCATTGGGTGGGGTACATGGTGGTTTTGCCGCAACTGTACTTGATTCGGCTACAGGTTGTGCCACCCATACAGTATTAGCTGCGGGTGAAGGTTATGGAACCACAGATCTGGCGATAAAAATGTGCCGGCCGATGCCGTTTAATAAAAAGCTGATTGCAGAAGGAAAAGTGATTAACGTGGGGAAAAATTTAGTTATATCTGAAGGTTATCTTCGAGATGAAGATGGAAAATTGTATGCACATGCCACAGCAACCAATATGATCATCCGTCGTTGAAAGACTCTGTTTCTGTATCATGGATTTGAACCAGAATTTTTGGATCATGGCTTTTAATTCAGGTTTTTTGATTTATCGCCTTTGAATCAGGTCTGTGATGTATTAAGCGTTGATCCTGTGATGTCGCTCTTCAAATGTCAATCGACCCAAAGTTAAGCTGAGAATATAAAATGAATCCAGTTGTATTACATCAATGGGAAATTTCACCGTTTTGCCAAAAAGTTGCCAGAATGTTGCAATTTAAAGGGATTGCTTATCGGACTGTGGATTATAACGGTGTACTGGGTGCAAAGGTGCCAATGCTCAGTAAAGCAGGCAAGGTTCCGGTACTAGATATTGATGGTCAACGTATTCAGGACAGTACACGTATTGCGCGTTATCTAGATGAGGCTTACCCAGCTTTACCACGGTTATATCCTATTGATCCCTTACAAAAGGCTTATGTTGAACTTTGGGAAGATTGGTCAGACGAGTTGTTATATTTCTATGAAATGCACTTTCGTGTGAATGATGCTGATGCCTTAGATTATGCGGTTGAAATGAGTGCAAAAGGTCGCCCCAAACATGAAATATATTTGTTGAAACCTTTGCTCAAAGCAACATTAAACCTGCAACTTAAAATGCAGGGTACAGGTCGCATGACCAAGCAGGATATTGAGGCAGAATTTCTTCGTCATTTAGAACGTATCGAATTGGTATTGGCTCAAACAGGATGGTTGGTTGGCGAGGTTAAAACACTGGCTGATATTGCGGTTGGTTCGCAGCTTTTAGAGATTGTCCGCACCAGTAAAATTTGGGGCGCTAAAATTAAAGCTTATCCTTCTATTGCTCAATGGTTAGACTTGCTATGAATACGCAGAATGCAACATCTCAAAATATAGCAACACTTCCATGTGTGGTTGTTATGGGCGTAGGGGCTGAACAAGGAATTGGAGCAGCAGTTTGTCGTCGTTTTGCTCAAGAAAAATTAAAAGTACATGTTGTGGGGCGTACTTTAGCGAAAGTGCAAGCCGTGGCTGATTCAATCAATGCGCAAGGTGGACACGCCGTAGCACATGCTTTGGATGCTGAAAATGAACAACAAGTGCAGACTTTTTTTGCGGAGAGGAATGCGCAAAAGGAGCATCTCGTCGCTGTTATTCACAATGTGGGGGGCAATATTCCCTCAATTTTTTTAAAGACCTCTCTTCAATTTTTTACTCAAATGTGGCGTTCTACTTTTTTATCGGCTTTTTTAGTGTCGCAACAAGCCTTAAAAATCTTTGAACAACAGCAATATGGCACGTTGATTTTTACTGGGGCAAGTGCATCTCTTCGTGGTAAACCTTTTTTTGCGGCATTTACTATGGGCAAATCCGCATTACGCACCTATGCACTGCATCTCGCCCAGATATATAAGCCTCAAAATATCCATGTTGCACATATTATTGTTGATGGCATGGTCAATGGTGATCGGGTCAATAAGGCGGTATTAGGTTTAGGACGCTTATTGAGACTAACACGAGGCACAGGTGGATTAAATATCGAAGCGATTGCTGAGAATTATTGGATGCTTTATCAACAAAATCGTGATTTATGGACCCATGAACTGGATTTACGTCCTTATCAGGAGAAATTCTAATATGTACAATTTAATTCCTCCATTGCTGAGAAAAAAATCCAAACTACAGGGCTGTATTGTTGTTATTGGCAATGAAACCCACTCGCTCAGCCAGCTTTTTGTGGATCAAGCACATAACAGGGCAATGCCTGTATATCAAGTTCAGCATGATCCTATGCAAACCAATCTAAAGATTGAGCAACAAGATTCAGGTCTAAAGCGGGTTCGTTTGAATCTGATCAATCCGACTGCTTTAAAAAACTTAGTGGGCTATATTCAACGCACAGGGCATTCAGTTAAACTGTGTATTTTCCAAGCTGATTTTTCAAAATCATTGTCGAATTCCGATGCTTCAGCCCAACAGATCGAACAACTTTGGCAAAACACTGGTTTGGCTGCGGTAAATATTTCCCAAGCGATCATTCGACAGATGCTGATTAAGTCACAAGGAACTTTGATCTTTCTAGGAACACAGCCCAACCTGATCGCTGAAAATAATGGCTTAACTCAGAGTATGTTTGCCAGTATTCGGGCATTGGCACAATCTTTGGCAAGAGAGTTTCATCCTAAAGGTATCCATATCACTTATTGTATGTTGGAAAGTTGGGATAGTCAGAATATTGCCTTGATGGATTCGGTTAAAAATATGTGTTGGCATCTTTATCACCAACCTGATTCAACTTGGAGTCAGGAATTGAGTGTTGGTGTATAAATGCTATGGGGATTAATGCGAGAGCGCGCTAGTTAATCATATCCATCCCAAGCAGCGTGATTCAAACTTCAAAGCAATCGATTATCCTGAAACAATCGTACAATCCATTCGATAAAAACTTTTTGTCGTGGTGAAACCAGTGTTTTTGATGGATAAAGTAAAGAAATAGGCAGGGATGGAACAGGATAGTCAGTTAAAATTTGACAAAGTGTGCCTTGTTCTAGCTCAGATAAATAACCATAACGTGGTGCTTGGATGATCCCAAAATGCTGTTTGGCTGCTGCTGCATAGGTATTTGCACCATTGACTTGAATCTTCAACGGCAACTCAAAAACCTGTGTTTTCTTGCCTGTCAGAAACTCAAGCGGCAGTGGCTTTTGTCGAGCAGATGAATAAAATCCGACCATAAAATGTGCTTGCAGATCTTCTAAGCGTTGTGGTGTGCCATATTTTTCTAAGTATTTTGGACTGGCTAAAGTCACTTGTTGAATATCGCCCAGATGCCTGACAATTAACTCACTGTTATTGAGCTGACCTATACGAATCACACAATCAATGCCTTCTTTTATCAGGTCTACATAACGGTCGCTTTCGGTGAGTTGCAACTGTATCTGTGGAAACTCTGTTAAAAAATCATCTAATTTTGGCAGAATAAAATACGCAGCAAAAATACCATGAACTGCGATTTTTAAAGGCCCTTGAGGTTTTGCATCAAGAAAATCATGATCAGACTCATTGATATAACCTAAGATATATTTGCAACGCTCATAATAAATATGGCCTTCATCTGTTGCTTTTACCTGACGAGTGGTACGCAACAATAAGCGCGTATTGAGTTGGAATTCTAATTGTTTAATTGCATCAGTCAGCGTTGAGCGTGGCAGGTTTAAGATCTGCGCAGCTTTGGTAAAACTTTGTTGTTCTACCACATTGACGAAAGCAGACATTGCATTGAGTTTATCCATACGCCATTCCAATTGTTCGATTTATTCGGATAAAGATGTCAGATTTAACTAGATTATCTGGTTTTATCTGAACAGTATCATAGACGCGATTAGAGGTATATTTTATTCCATGAGGTCATCACCATGCATACAACAGATCAAACACAGCAAGAAAAAGTGATTTTAATTACAGGCGCTTCTCGCGGAATTGGTGCATTTACTGCCAGCTTATTGGCACAGCAAGGCCATAAAATCATTATTAATTATGCCAGTAATGATAAAGAGGCAGAGCATGTTTTGAGTAGTATTCAAGCGTTAGGCGGAACAGCGAGTTTATTTAAAGCCAACATCAGCCATTCTAATGAAGTGATTGCATTATTTGATTATGCAATTCAAACCTATGGTCGATTGGACGTGCTGATCAACAATGCAGGGATTTTGAAATTAAGTAAGATTGAACAATTAGACGATGAAAGTATTGATCAAGTTTTAGCAATTAATATTAAAGGCCCTTTATATACCATGCGTGAAGCTGCTAAGCGACTGCAAAAGGGCGGTAAAATTATTAATTTATCCAGCAGTGTGGTGGGAATGAAGCTCGAAACTTATGGTGTTTATACTGCATCAAAAGCTGCTATTGAATCCTTAACAGCTATTTTAGCCAAAGAGTTAAGAGGAAAAAATATTACGGTAAACGCAATTGCACCTGGGCCTACGGCAACTGAACTTTTTCTTGAAGGCAAAAGTGATGCATTGATTGCTCAGTTAAGCAAAGCTGCACCTTTAGAGCGTTTAGGCACTGTAGAAGATATTGCCGCAGTGTTGGATTTCGCCGTAAATGAAGCGAGTAATTGGGTCAATGCCCAAGTCCTTCGAGTCAATGGTGGGATCGTTTAATTCCAGATGGAAAATCCTGACTCAAGTCTTTAATGGGGGGCGATAGAGGATAATCACTTTATTTATCTGCTATCGCCCCAGATTCTGATGAGATCAAGGTCTGTGAGAATCAAGGCTATACAAATTATTTTTTATAGGCTTTCGCTTGGGTTAAATATTTTTCCATTTCTTCATCTGGAACCATTCCTCCTCCAGTCCCCCAGACAATATGATTAGCATTTTCCAATTGCTGTTGGCTAAAGTGATGTAGCGCGGCATAGTCTTGATGTTGATTGGTCAAAATTGGTCCAAGCATACCCGCCAACGCAGAAGGTTCTAATTTAAGCTGTTCTGCATCATTGAGCATGCCCAAGAGTACATACATGGTTTCATCAGTTAATGTATAAAAACCGTCTAATAACCTTTGCATGGCTCGACCAACAAAGCCAGATGCTCGCCCAACAGCGAGGCCATCAGCAGCGGTGATATTGTCTATACCCAGATCTTGAACTGAAATTTCATCATGTAAACCTGTTGCAACACCGAGTAACATACAAGGTGAATGGGTCGGCTCGGCAAAAATACAATGTACATGATCACCAAAGGCCATTTTTAAGCCAAATGCAACGCCACCAGGGCCTCCGCCAACACCACAAGGTAAATAAACAAATAAAGGATGTTGTTGATCAACCAAAATATTTTTTTGTTCTAATTGTTGTTTTAAACGCTGCCCAGCAACTGCATAACCTAAGAATAAGGTTTGTGAGTTTTCATCATCGATAAAAAAGCAGTTTGGATTTTCTAATGCTGCCTTTCTGCCTTGTTCTACGGCAACACCATAATCTTCAGCATATTCAACTACTGTGACATTGTGCGCACGTAACTTATCTTTTTTCCATTGACGTGCATCTGCTGACATATGCACAGTCACATCAAAGCCTAATTTTGCACTCATGATACCAATAGAAAGGCCTAAATTTCCGGTAGAACCGACCGCAATACTGTATTGACTAAAAAACTGTTTAAACTCTGGACTATCCAGTTTTGCATAATCATCTTCAAGGTTTAAACGTTGTGCTTGAATCGCAAGCTTTTCAGCATGACAAAGTACCTCATAGATGCCACCACGGGCTTTAATTGAACCCGATATAGGAAGATGGCTGTCTTTTTTAAGCCATAATTGACCATGGATCGATTGTCCAAAATACTGTTCCAACTGTTGCTGCATTTGAGGAATCGCTGCCAGTTCGGACTCTATAATACCTTGAGATGCCGCTGTTTCTGGAAAGGCTTTCATCAAATAGGGTGCAAAGCGTGTCAAACGTGCACTGGCATCATCAATATCTTTTTGGTCCAACCCGACATAGGGCAGCCCTTCTACCAGTGAGGTAAAATTGGGATTAAACCACGCCACTTCTTTGAGTGCGATAAGGTCTTTAACAATCGGATATTGGGCAATCAGCTGATGAATCTGTTGAGCGTTCATAAAATACTCCTAAAGGCTTAAATAAAATGAGAAAGCAGGAAGGTGCAGCCCAATGCAGTGAGCGAGGCAAGGAAAGTTGCAGAGGTATAGTATTTAAAGGTTTCGTTTAATGTAGCACCACAGTATTGTTTGACTAACCAAAATAGAGAGTCGGTCACAATGGTAAAACCGATGGCACCTGAACCAATCGCAATCGCCATGATTTCAGGACTAATATCCGGATAGAGCGGTAACATTGGCGCAACGATTGCAGTTGCACCCATCATTGCAACAGTGGCAGAGCCTACAGCTGCATGTAAAATCAGCGCAACCAACCAAGCAAGTAAAATTGGATGCATATGCAAGTGGGAAAGCGTGACAGCCATTGAGTCAGCTAAACCACTGGCTTTTAAAATACTGTTAAATGCACCACCAGCCCCAATGATGAATAAGATGTTGGCAATTGAAGAAAATGAGTCTTCTGTGGCTTTTAATAAGCTTCCCATCTGCATATTACGGCGTAGACCAAGGGTGTAGTAAGCAACAAATACCGCAATAAACATGGCGGTGATCGGATTGCCGATAAAGCCTAAAATGTGTGAAAGCTGAGTGGATGTATGGGGATTTAATTCAGCCACTGTTTTGATTAACATTAATCCGATTGGAAGAAATACTGTAAATAAGGTGATTTTTAAAGAAGGTAAGTTGTGTTCTTCTTTTAAGGTAAGCTTTGAAAATTCGACAGGCACTGCTTTAAACGGTAAACGTTGACCAACCAATTTTAAAAACAGTGGGCCACCAACCAGTGCTGCGGCTAAACCCACCATTAAGCCAAAAATAATCACGGTACCGACATCAGCCCCTAGTTTATTGGTGACATAAAGTGCGGCTGGGTGTGGCGGTACCACACAATGTACAGCCATTAATGCTGTGCATAATGGAATAGCCAATTTAAACAAAGAGGTTTTTGTATGCTGCGCTATAGAAAAAGCCAAGGGAATTAATAAAACCACACCAACTTCTACAAATAAAGTGATGCCACAAAATAGCCCAATCAACACCATGACCACATCATTAGATATCCAGTGACATCGCTGCAAAGACAGGGCGATACGTTCAGCAGCACCAGAGATTTCCATCATTTTGCCGAGAATAGTACCCAGTGCAATGACTGTGGCAAGGAAACCCAAGGTGCTTCCGATCCCATTTTCAATTGCATTGACCATATCCAGTAATGGCATTTTCATTGCTACACCGACAAAGAAACTTGCCAGAAGTAAAGCTAAAAAGGGATGCAGTTTAAATTTTAAAATAGTGAAAATAATTAACCCGATACTGGTTAATAATATACCGACATCCACGAAATTGGTTTCCATACCATATATCTCTGTGACAAAAGTTGTTCTTGGTCTATTGAAGTTAAACCAGAGAAATCCGTCAAACGATGATATTTGATCTACGGGTTAAAATAATTCACTTGAAAAATAAATCCTAAATAAATTTTGATTTTTAAATGATTTATACGTTATTTATATGGGCATAGGACAGCAAGAAGCATGTGATCAATCATTTTGTTTCAGCAAAAAGGAAAAGGCATGACCAACGCACATAAAAATCTAACCGGTTTTCAGCTCTCAAAACTGTATACATTTGAAGTTGCGGCAAGACATGAGTCTTTTGCACTCGCCGCTGAAGAACTGTCTTTAACCCCAAGTGCGGTAAGTCACCAAATTAATTTGTTAGAAAAAGAACTTAATATCAAACTGTTTTTACGTTTGCATCGTAAAGTAAAGTTAACCACTGAGGGACAGCGGATTTTAGCTGCTTTACAATTTTCATTAGACTCGTTAAACGTTGAAATTAAGGCACTGCAAAATCAGCAACTTGTCGGCTCACTCACGATTTATGCAAGACCATCGATTGCTCAGTGTTGGTTAGTGCCTCAATTGCCTGATTTCATTCAACGTTATCCATTGATCCAACTCTCAGTTTTAACGGGTAATGAGGATGTAAATTTTCAACGTAGCGGAATTGATATTGCGCTTTATTTTGACAATCAACCGTCTTTTCAGTTGAATTATCAGCATTTAATGGACGAATATATTATCCCCGTATGTAGTCCTGCATATGCTGAAAAATTTAACCTCCACGATCATCTAGACAACTTAAAAAACTGCACATTGCTGCATGACTGCCAAGCATGGAGTAACGGCACAGGCGCAGATGAATGGAACAGTTGGACGCAGCATTTTAATGTAAATATGGATCATTCTTCAGAGATGAGTTTTGACCGATCTGATCTGGCTTTAATTGCTGCTAAAAATCACTTGGGTATTACCATGGGACGTAAAAAACTCGTAGAAAAAGACTTAGAAAGTGGTGAACTGGTAATGCCATTTAAAAACATGTATTTAAAATGCGATCAGCATTACTATATTACATCATTGAAAAATAATGAATTACCTAAAGTTAAAGCATTTAGTGACTGGATAAAAGCACGAGCAAACTCAGAGATTGGATATTAATGAAAAAGCCTTGAATAAAAAATCACGAAATCAATTTTATACTAAAACCTAAAAATTAATATTTTTTGCTGTTAGAATTTTTATAATACTTGATTATTATGGTTAATATTTGAGTGTTTATATTTTAATAACGCCAATCAGAATAAAAAATAGACAAACCTAAATATAACGAGAAATTAAAGAGAAATAAAAAGGAAAGATGTAATAAGTTTTTATATTAACAATAGGATGATTGGGTGGAAAAGCTAAACTGAAAACGACATTGTAAAACTATAAACAACAACAAAATATACGAATTCTAAGGCAATAAGATCATCCAAAAATACAGATTCTCCCCTAAAATCATGTACAAATTTTGATAAAAGAGTTAATTTTTAATTATAAATATTTATTATTTTTCATTATCTTAATTATTTTTTTGATGCTTTAAAATACATCTGGCAGCACCGTTATTGTAAATGATATTGTTATTGATTATTATTCTCATTTGATAGATTGTATGTGTATATTTGTAATCCATGTTTTGACTCCCGATTTGAACATATTGGATGAGTCTAAATATACACATTTAATGATGATTAATATCATTTAATAAGGTTTCTCCCTCATGAATTTAAACCCTGTTGCGCTATATAATATAGCCAAGTCTGATACTGTGGTTTTAAAACCACGTTATTTGTCATTATGTTTGCTTGCGTTAATGACAGCAAGCATCACTACGGTAGGCTATGCAGAAGAGAATAATTCCGAAAAGCGTAAATTGGAAAAGAATGAGAATGCTTTGACGACGATTACGGTCTATGCCGAATATAAAAATGATGCGCCTGTTTCTCGAACTTCAATCAACCGAGAAAACATGGATAAGACGGGTGTAACCGATATGGCAGGTATTGTGAAATATTTGCCTTTGGTCAATGCGCCGTTTTCCGTTGGAGGGAGTGGAACATTTTTTGATGGTACTGGCACCAGTAGTTATAACATCCGTGGTATAGATGCAAATCGAATTGGCTTAGATGTAGATGGGGTAGATTTAGCCGAGGCAACAGTAAGTACTTATGTACCACCTAAAAGCATGAGCAAGCGCGGTGCTGGTCGGGATTATATTGAACCAGAGATGTTTACCAGTGTCGATATTGTTTCAGGAACAACTGATGTATCAACAGATGGTATTGGTGGTCGGGTTTCTTTTAAAAACAAATCACCAGAAGATTATTTAGTTGATGGCAAAACAGTCGCTGGAACATTAAAAGCAGGTTATAGCTCTGCGGACAGCGCATGGTTAAGTTCTGTGACAGGCGCTGTCGGCAATGATAATCTCAAAGCACTTGTGGCTTATGCGCATCGTGAGGGAAGTGAAACCAAACCAAATTCAAAAACGGCAGCTTTTCCAGCAGATTGGACCTCGGATGCAGTGCTTACCCGATTATTGTGGAATGTATCTGACCAACACCAACTAAATTTTACTGCGGATTATTATAAGAAAAAGTCTGACACAGATAATATTGCAGCCGATTTATTCTCTAATTTTAAGAGCGATGCAAAACAACACCAAGAAATAGATCGAACACAATTGAGTATTGATTATATTTATAGACCGAATGACTTTGTGCTCTTTGATACATTAAACAGTAAAATATGGTATCAGGAATCGAACAATGATACTGATACTTCGTTTATGAATAGTGCGACAGTTGCACGTGATTTTTCAACCACTTATAAAGAGAAAAATACTGGTATAAAAATTGAAGCAAGCAAAGAATTTACAAACCAAAAGCTTAAATATGGCATTACAGCAGACAAGAAAGATTACGCAAGTACTAAATTAGATCTTCGTAATGGCGTTCCAATTACAAGCATATATCAAGGTAGTTATTTATTAAATTCTGAATTAAAACGTTACTCTGCTTATGTTGCTGATGATATCCGATTGGATGTATTGGGACGAGATTTAACTCTAACTCCAGCGGTTCGTTTTGAACGTCAGGAGTTTAGACCTGAAATTACCTCTTATAGTGATATACAAGCCAAAGACTATAATTATGTTTCGCCAAGTTTTTCTGCAAGTTATCAGTTTACTCCAGATAATTATAGCTATTTAAAATATTCAAGAGGTAATCGTATTCCATCGCCAACTGAAATTGGCGGGATTTATCAAACAATGTTAGCTAATCCTGCTTATATTGTGGTGGGTAATTCGAACTTAAAAAAAGAAACCAGTGATGCTTTCGAAGTGGGTTTAAGAAACACCTCAATTGAAGGGATTAAATTTGATTTGACAGGTTTCTACAGCAAATATAAAGATTTTATCGACTACTTTAACTATGGCAATACGCCTCAATATCCTTTTGGCTATTATCGCGCAGAAAACTTAGCTAATGCACAGATCTGGGGTGGAGAGCTTTCAACACGAATTGACTTAGGTCAGTTTATTCAAAACTCAGATGGCTATAGTCTTGCACTTGTTGCAGGTAAAACCAAAGGCTCGGCAAAAAATAAAAATGGCGGAAAAAGTGGTGTAAATTCTGTTCAGCCAGAAAAAGGCAGCTTTACCTTTGCTTATGATGATCCAAATAAAGTCTTTGGCTTAGGCATGACCGCAACTGCTGTTGGTGGAAGGATGGCAACGCGAGATGTCAGTTCTTATCAGGATGATATCAAATATCAGAATGTGGCAGGTTATACCGTATTTGACTTATCCGCATATTGGAATGTGACCAAGTTTACCAAGCTGAACGTAGCATTGAATAACATCTTTGATAAGACCTATTGGGATTATGCTGCTGTGGGAACAATTACAGGAGCGAATCAGGCTAGTGTAATCGATCGTGCTGCTGAACCAGGACGTAATGTTGTGGCAAGTATTGAATTTAAATATTGATTTTTTAAATAGCACAATGGAAAGAATTTTTTAATTCAACAAATATTCACCTACAAGGAAACGAACATGAAAAAATTGGCGCTATGGATGACCAGTTTAACTGCAATGGCAACTGCTGGTTCAGCGATTGCTGAAACAGTAGATCAACCCAATGCTTATCAACAGGCATATGCATTGTATGTGCTTTACCATCCTAATAATAAAGAGCAGAACAGTAGCACCTTAATTAAACAATATACTCAGGACTATGCCGAATTGTTTAAGGCGAATAAAAAAGTCAATCAAGTGCAGTTTGTTCAATACGAGCAAGCTCGTTTAGAGCCATTACTTAAACAGCGCCGTGAAATGTCAGAAAAACAGGCGCATGTACGTTATGGTATTCTCGATAATAATAAAGACCAGAAACTGACTTTAAAGGAATTTCAGGAGACAGGTTTAAAAACCTTTAATGAGTTTGATAAAAACTTGGATGGTTTAGTAAATGCAGAAGATGCCAAATTAGCGGGCAATAGTAATGCAACACATGATGGATTCCGTGTGAAACTACCAATTTCAATGCCAATGCCTAGCAACATCAACGAATTTATTAGTCAATATGGTCAAGGGAAAAACTATGTAACGCTTGGAGATTATCTAACAGCGCGTGACAAACAATATTTTGCAACCGATGCGAATGGTGATCATATTGTCACTGAAAAGGAATATGTGGATGAGTTTATGCAACGTTTTGATGCCAATATTGCAACAGGTAAAGTCAAAATGCAGGAAACGGCAGCACAACAATTTCAAGTGATTGGTAAAGGTAAAACAACAATTCAAGCCAGTGATATTCAAAAATTTGCTAAAAATATAGATCAAGCGATTAGCAAATAAATTATAGTCAATACCTAATAAACAGTTTCTCGGTCATCTTGAGGATGATCGAGAAATTTTTTTATTTAAAAGTGATAAGTTTTTGATAAAATTATAATAATTTTGAATTAAATGTTCTTTTAGAATTACCATATGTCCCATTTGAGTATGTTGCGTAGTCTTATAAATGAGTTGGATAAATTAAAAAATTCAATTAAAAGGGCAAACTGAGCTCTCATTTTCTTTATTTTTTTGCTAAGATATTGCTAATAATTCTCATTCTCTTTAAACATGTCTGATCCTATTAGCACGCTATATCGTCATCACCATTCTTGGTTATATCAATGGTTAAAACGTCGCCTCAACCATAGTGAAGATGCCGCTGATTTAGCCCATGATACTTTTCTGCGTATCTTAAAGCGTAAAGATGAATTGTATTTTGATCAGCCGCGTGCAATTTTGACCACTGTTGCCAAGGGAATCTTGATTAATTGGTATCAACGTAAATCGATTGAAAAAGCCTATTTAGAGGCGCTTTCAAGCAGACCTGAATATGATGAAATTACACCTGAGCAAAAAATATCGGCAATTGAATCTTTATGTTTGATTAATCAATTACTCAATCAATTGCCTGAGCGCCAGCAACAGGTCTTTATTTGGTCACAATTAGAAGGGCTGACTCAACAGGAAATTGCAACACGCTTAAATATTTCTACCCGAACCGTGATGCGTGATCTGGTTTCAGTACTGAGTCAATGTTTAGCTGTTATGGATTAATGCCTGCATGTTGCATGATCAAATTTATCAAGAAACAGCGCAATGGATCATTAAAATCCAACACGCACCATTGAATGAAACTGAACAGCTTGAATTTGAACAATGGAAACAGCAAAGTTCCCAACACCAAGCTGCATGGTCTAAAGCCGAACGCTTATTGTATAGCCTTGAGGAATTTCCCAAAGATGGGCAGCAGCTGATTCAGCAAGGCAAGAAAAATGCCCAATTTAATTTAAACAAACAACTGGTGCTTGCCTGTTTACTCTGTTTTGGCAGTGTCATGCTATGGAACTCGGATTATCGCTATATATGGTTATCGGATTATCGTACTGCGGTGGGTCAGCAGAAACAGGTTGAGCTGGAAGATGGGACACAACTTCAATTAAATACTCATACGGCTTTGGACGTGCGTTATACAGCGCAACAACGTATTGTAAAATTACATTATGGCGAAATACAAATACGTACGGGCAAAGAAAAAAATCATGCTTATCGCCCATTCTTGGTCGAAACTGAATCGGCAAATCTGCAAGCGCTTGGCACTGTATTTAATGTTCAGTATTTCAACAACAGTGAAAAGCAAACCTGTCTAGGCGTCATAGAAAGCGCAGTGAAAGTCAGTTTGAACCAGTCCAAACACACTAAAATTGTCCATGCTGGTGAGCAGCTATGCTTTGATGATCGCAATTTTAAAGCATTACAAAGTTTAGATCCGAATATATTGGCATGGAAAAACCACATGGTCATGGCTTTTGAAATGCCGTTGGAAAAATTGCTTCAAGAGATTGGGCGCTATCAACACCAATATATAGATATTGCCCCTCAATTGAAGTCGTTAAAAGTTTCAGGTTCATATCCAGTCAATGACTTTGGCACCTTACAAACAGCATTGCAATTCAGCTATCCAATCAAAGTAGAACGTTATTTCGGGGATCGTGTGTTGAGTATTCAGCCTAAAGCTGAAAATCAGAAAAGTAAAAATAATTAAGAAATGATGTCAGTTTTTACAGACAAGGCGGGTAATACAGTTAAACCAAACAAACTGGAGAAAATTGATGAGCACCTCATTCACACTCAACCGCCTTGCATCTCGTTTAAAAACAGAGACAGCCAGTCAACATGAATATATGCATCAATTAATGGAAAAAGCCCAAGTATTTAAAGACGTCGCACATTATGCAAAATTTACTTTGTCACAGTATTATTTTCAAAAAAATGTCGAATATTTATTTCAACATCCCAAGGTTGCAGCCTTGATTTCTGATTTAGATATTCGTGGACGTTCGCAAGCAGCTTACTTAGACCTACAAGACCTTCAGATCGAACCAGAATCGCTGGCCTTGGTTACTGAAACGATCGGCTTTCCTGAAGCGCTGGGTTGGATCTATGTGTCTGAAGGTTCTACGCTGGGTGCAGCATTCTTATTTAAACAAGCGCAACAAAGTTTGGGGTTTTCCGCAGATTTTGCTGCAAGAAATTTAGCTGCCTATCCAGAAGGGCGGGCCAACGTCTGGAAACACTTTATTGAGGAACTTGATCAGGCTGACTTTACTCAAGACGAGCAAGATCGTGTCATTTACGCTGCTCAACAAGCCTTTGATTATTTTGGCGCATTATTAAAAGACATTCATTCAACATGAAGAAAGCGTCTTCTGTCAGCAATCACACCCAAGGCAAAGACTTAACGCTGTTAGCGTCTTTGCCAGTAACGCCATCCGCAAATTTACATTCATCCTCAGTGGTGCGTGTGATCTGCATCATCTTGGCAATTTTATGTCTTGTTCTCGCTGTGGTGGGCATTGTATTGCCGGGGATCCCAACTTTTGATTTCCTCTTTTTAGCAACGATTTTTGCCTCAAAAGGTTCAGCACGCTTGCATTGTTGGTTACATCAAAATCGTTATATTGCAATGTTGCTCGCACAGTATCGTGGCGGTTTTAAACAGATTTCGCGTTCACGTAAATGGATGATGACATTGAGTATTTTATTCGGTACGACCATGTTAATGGTGTCCTCACTGCATTTGCACTTGAAACTTAGCCTGCTGGTCATTTTGCTGATTGGGTTGATCGGGATTTGGACCAGACCAGAAAAAATATAAATTTTCATGTCATGTTTTAACAATTCACTGGGTAATGATTATTGAAAATGAAAATCATTCACAAGTGTGGGCGTTCCTATGAAGTTTAAAAAACAAACTCTAGCCATGTTAATACAGTGCTTTTGTATCAGTGGTGTTTATGCACAAATGACTCCAAATGTTTCAATGGCAGCGAAAAAAGCGCCAGAAAAATATTATCAAATTTCAGAGAATCAGTTGGGCTATGTGTTATCAAGTTTTGCAGCACAGTCGGGTATTGCCTTAAGTTATGATGCAAATATTTTAAAAGGGCTAAAAAGTAAAGGAATTACCGGGCATTATAGTGTAAAGCAAGGCTTCGATTACTTGCTTGCAGATCACCCTTATCGGGTAGAGCAGCAAGGTTCGACTTATGTCTTAATTGCTAAATCTGGCTCAGTTAAACCGAATACAGAGAAAAACACTGCGATTGCAAATACAAGCACTCCGTTAAATAACCCTTCGCTTTTCAATAATACGGACAGTGATGTTGTTACGCTTCCTCAGATTAAAGTCAATGCTGTACAACAAAAACAAAAGGTCAATACAACACAGCTGAATCGTGAACACATTAGCCGATTTAGAGGCACGGGGAATGGCGATGTGTTTTCTGATATCGCTGGCGTGCAAGTCAATAGCCTACGTAACGAAGCGGGTGCAATTGATATTGGTATCCGTGGAGTACAAGGTGAGGGACGTGTCCCTGTAATTATTGATGGTAGCCTACAATCCAGTCATACCTTTCGAGGCTATCAAGGAGAGAGTGACCGAACTTATATCGATATGGATTTGATTAGTCAGATTGAAGTCGAAAAAGGCGCATCGCGAGCGAAATTTAGTGTGGGCGGTATTGGCGGAATCGTGAAAATGCGTACACTCAGTGCAAACGATATTTTGCTGCCTAATCGTCAATCAGGTGTCATGCTAAAAGGCAGTTTTTATAACAATAACAAAGCACCACAGACCTCAGATAATGAGCGTGAGCAGATGTCTTATCTGCTTCGTAATAAACTGTCCTCGAATAATTTTCAAAATGGCGCTGGCACAATCGCTGCTGCTTATCGGAATGATGTATTCGATCTGGTGGCTGCTTATAGTAAACGGGAAGTCGGTAATTACTATGCTGGAAAACATGGCATTGATTATTATGAAGCGCGAGATATTGTTGATGTTGGACCCGGTCAAGAGGTGGTAAACACCAGTTATAAAAGTGATTCAGGCATCATCAAAGCGGGTATGAATATTACAGACGAACATCGTGTTGAAGTGAATATGCGCCGCCATATGCAAAAAGCGGGTGAGGTCATGGCTTTTTATTGGAATAGATCGCAAGTGATTGATCCCAACTCTCCACCTTGGGGATACATCGATGGTGATTATGTTCTACCCAAATATATAGAGGGCGCATATACCATGCCACAATGGTCCCTTGGAACCGCAGCGATTAATGCATTCAGTGCCAACTATACCTATAAGCCCAAGAATAATCAGTGGTTTGATTTAGAGTTAGGGGTTTGGCATACCAATGCCAAATATCGCCAGCACAATGGTATGCTTGGTATTGCGAATTCACAGTATGGTGATCAATATTGGGGGAGTTTTCAGGACTACCGTAGCGGGATTAATTTAGAAAATACCAGTAAAATTGATGCTTTAACCTTGAATTATGGTCTGACATATGATGAGCAACGGATGAAGCCACAAAATCTTATTGATAATGAAATCGCACGTGATGGATTACGTCAGGAATCCTCTCTATTTCTCAATGGCGATTATCTCTTTAAAGATTTTACTTTGAGTTTAGGCAGCAAATGGCATAAGGCAAAAATTAAGGATTATGGAGACCAGTATGTCGCAATGAGACCGGTCGCCAATTCAGATTTAAATGACAAAGGCTATGCGCTTCGAGACTATGACGGAAAGATCGACTGGATGGCGCAGCTGAATTATCAGTTGCTGAATGGTATTGATGTCTATGCAAAACTTTCCAATATGTACCGCAGTCCAAGTTTGTTTGAATCGACAGTTTCCAAACAAACCTTTAGTTATGATCCAGATTTGCCGATTAAATCAGAGAATTCTCGTCTTGTTGAGTTTGGCTTTATTGGGCACAACGATAACGTTTTCACTGAAGCAGATCAGTTAAAATTCAATATCAATTATTTCCGTAATCAAACCCAAAATTTCCTGACCCAAGGAGTACAACGTAAAGATATTGTTAATGAGATTACGCCTGATTTTATTTTGCCTTATACCACCTCCTATACTTTCCTAAATTATGAGCAAGTTGTATTGAAAGGTTTAGAGTTTAGTCTTGCTTACCATCATCCAAGTTTCTTTGTAAACATGAATGGAACTTTATATCAAGCACCGAAAGTATGCCCAGCGACGAAAGATGATTGTAATGAGGTCGGTGATTCTTGGAGTTTGATTTCAACACGCTTGCCACCACGTAAACTTTTTAATATGAGCTTAGGCAAGAGTTTGTTTGAAAATAAACTTAATGTGGGGGTACGTGCTAGATATCATTCTGAAAAGAAAAATCCTAAAGGTTGGTTACAGGGTACAGGGGTGAGTGGGCGTGCGGTGACCGAAATTTCTTCGGAAACCTTAGTTGATATTTTTGCGAGCTATAAACTGAATCCAAATCTAAATCTCTCGTTTAATGTTGATAACTTAACCAATCGTTATAACTTTGATCCTGGTACAGTGATTGGTATGCCGATTCCCGGCCGTACCATCAAAGCAGGGTTCGAAATGAGATTCTAGAATCATAAAACAATCAAATCGGCAAAACTCAACTGTAAAAATATGAGTGAACCATGTCGTTAAAAATCAGTAGCTCTAAATCAGTGGTTAGAATCACGCATTAAAAAATTGATAAAGTTCTATAGATATAGAACTTTATCAATAAAAAATTATATTCAAGCGATCTGATCATACACAGAAGCTTAGACAGCAGCATGCTGGTTGTTCAGCCCACTCAACGTCATGATTTTTGCGCCTGTTGGTCAATCTGTTGTAGCGCTTGTAAACGGCTAGAGTGAAGGTCTTGATTGTGTTGACGAGCCAACAGACTGTAAATGGTAGGTAAGACAAAAAGCGTAAAGAAGGTCCCGATCAACATACCGCAGACAATCACAAGCCCTAAGCCAAAACGACTATGTGCACCAGCGCCTGTGGCAAAAAGGAGTGGAATCAGCCCAAACACCATTGCTGCTGTGGTCATCAGAATTGGACGTAAACGAATTTGAGCAGCTTTTAGAATAGCCGCTCGCCGATCTAAACCTTCATGAACTTGCAATTCATTGGCAAACTCAACCATTAAAATACCATGTTTACTAATCAGTCCAATCAGTGTGACTAAACCAATCTGAGTGTAGATATTGACTGTGGCAAGTCCAAAAGCCAAGGGGATTAATGCGCCACAGATCGACAGCGGAACCGTAATTAAAATAATAAATGGATCCATTAGGCTTTCATATTGAGCGGCTAAAACCAGATAAATCACAATCAGCGCGGCTAAAAATGCAAACATCAAAGCGTTACCTTCCTGTACATACTGACGTGCATCGGCTTGCCAGTCATAACTAAATCCAGTCGGTAATTCAGATGCAGCCTGTTCCAGAAAACTTAAAGCTTGACCTAAGGAAACCCCAGCGACGGGGATTGCCTGAAAAGTTGCAGCATTTTGTTGATTAAATTGAGTGAGTTTATTGGGTTCTACCTGTTCACTTAGACTGACCACAGTCGATAAGGGAATCAGTGTGTCTTGGTCGGTACGAATAAACTGTCGTGTCAGTGCTTGAGCTGTCAAACGTTGTGTATTGATGCTTTGAGGAATCACATCATAGGCACGACCTTGCATACTAAAACGATTGATATAATTCTCACCAACCAATGTCGCCAAGGCTTCACCGATATCTTGCATACGAATACCCAGACTATTGGCTTTGGCCCGATCAACCTCGATTCGAATCACGGGGTTATTAAAGTCGAGATCACTGTCGACCACCACAAAAAGGCCACTTTCACGGGCTTTTTGCTTGATGTTCTGCATCGCCTGATAAATGGTTGAATAGTCTTGTGCACTACGTAACACCATTTGTACGGGTAAACCACCTGTTGAACCGGGAAGCGCAGGATTTTGGAATACAAAAATACTGCTGCCTTCTACATCACCAACTTTGGCTTGAAGTTGCTGTTGAATTTCATCCGCAGAATGCACTCGCTCAGACCATGTGGAAAGGGTTGTTCCACCAAAACTTGATGCAGGCCCATCTGTACCATTAATAATCCACGTGGTACTGGTTTCGGGGAAAGTCCAGAAGATTTCATCGAGTTTTTGATTAAAGTGCTCAGCATAATTCAGATTGGCATGTTGTGGTGCTTTGATGGCTGCCAATACACTGGCTTGATCTTCATTGGGCGCCAATTCTTTTTGAGGGAGTTGGTAAAGCAATGGAAGGCTAATAAAAATAGCGATCGCAAAAACGACTGTGATCCAACGATGATGTAAGGAAAAATTGAGCAATTTACTGTAAAGCTGGGTCAAATGTTCAAAGAACCATTCGGCTGCTTTTGCCATTTTACCTTCCTGCTGTTTGGATAGAAGTAGAAATGAACTCATAACAGGAGACAGGGTTAAGGCAATAATCCCTGAAACCAAAACTGCACCGGCTAAAGTAAAAGCAAATTCTTTGAATAAGGAACCAGTTAATCCACCCATTAAACCAATCGGAGCATACACTGCGGCCAGTGTAATGGTCATTGCAATTACAGGGCCTGCGACTTCTCGTGCCCCGATCAAAGCTGCTGCAACTGGGGATGCACCTTCTTCAATATGCCGATGGATATTTTCAACCACTACGATTGCATCATCTACAACCAAGCCGATGGCGAGTACCATGGCTAAAAGTGTGAGTAAATTGATGCTAAAGCCACATAACAGCATTAAACCCAAGGCACCTAACATTGACAGTGGAATTGTCACTACAGGGATCAAGACACTACGTAAAGAACCTAAACACAGATAGATCACCGCAATAACAATAATCAGCGCTTCGATAAAAGTATGTAAAACTTCATCAATAGAGGCATCAATAAAACGGGCTGTTTCATAGGCAAGATTAACTGTAACCCCCGGTGGCAAAGTTTTCTTGATCTCAGGCAATTTATCTTTAATTCCCTGTACGATCACCAAGGGGTTGCCTGTAGGCGTCGCTTGTAGACCAACAAAAATTGCAGGTTTACCATCCATAGAGGCACTTGTTTCTGTCGAAGCAGCGCCAAGTTCAACTGTTGCCACATCTTGTAGACGAATTAGATTTTGAGCATCATTGCGTATCACCAGATTTTTAAAGTCCTGAATACTGGTGAGATCTGTGGAAACATTGACATTTGAAACCACCAATTCGCCTTTGACCTGACCCGGTGCGGCTTGATAGTTATTTTGACGGATCGCATTGGCGACATCGGCGGCAGTTACACCACGACTGGCCAAACGATCGGCATCCAACCAAATCCGCATAGCCAAACGCTGACTGCCATAGGTCTGTACCTTAGCAACGCCATCAATTGTAGACAGCATGGGCTCTACCACCCTAGACAAATAATCTGTTAATTCCGCCAAGGACAGTTGTTCGCTGGAAAATCCGATATAGGCAACATCGGTAGATTCACCTGAAGAACGTTCAATGACTGGATCAAATGCCTGTTCTGGTAATTTGTAACGGACTTGATTAACCTTTGCCATCACCTCTGTTAACGCTTGGGTTGAGTCACGATTTAATTGCATGCGTAAGGTTACAGCACTACGACCTTGTACAGTAGAAGAACTGAGATAGTCGATGCCTTCTACCGAAGACACTGCTTGAGCAATGGGTTGGGTGACAAAACCTTGCATAAGCTCAGCAGATGCACCGGGATATTCTGTATTGATACTTATCGTTGAAGTTTCAAGTAAAGGATACTGTCGGATAGGCAGTTTATTCAGGGAAAACAAGCCCGCCAGCAAGATCAAGGTGCTGACGACCAAGGCCAATACAGGGCGTTTTACAAAAAGGTCAGTAAATTTCATTCGCTTATCTCCCTAGACTTTGGGCTTGATCGAGGAAGGTTGGGGATGCTCAAGTGTATTTATGGTCGGCTCAACTTGCATACCATCACTTAATTTAAGTTGTCCTGATACAACAACTTGATCACCTGCTTTGAGCCCAGATTTGACTACAACTTTGGCTTGATGGCGCTCACCGAGCACTACCGCCACACGTTGTACAATCAGCTTGTTCTGGTCTTGTTTTGCAAGGAAGACAGTATTGCCATAAGCCGTATAGGTAATTGCAGTTTCAGGAACGACCAAGCTTGGGCGTTCAGATTCTTGGATGTCTAATTTGGCATACATGCCCGGTTTTAACTGTTGATCATGGTTATTTAAAATTGCTTGCCCCTGCACAGTTCGCGATGTTGTGATCATCGGTTCGATTGCACTGACCACAGCTGTAAAGGACTTTTCAGGAAATGCATCAATTTTGAGTTGTACAGATTGTCCGATTTTTAACCTTGATGCCAATTGTTCATCCAATGTGAAATTGGCAAGAATTTGTCGAAAGTCGACCAGATTAGCAATACCAGTGCCTGCCTCTAAATATTGTCCTTGATGTACTTGGCGTATTCCCATGACACCAGAAAAGGGGGCTCGAATCGCTTTCTGTTTTATGCTGGCTTGTAGCTGTTGGATTTCTGCACGCGTCATATCTCGATCAGCCAATGCGGTATCCATTTCTGCCCGTGAAATTGCATGACTATCAATCAAAAGTTTGCTGCGGTGATAGGCCATTTCGGCTTGTTTCAATTTGGCTTGCAAGCGACCTAATTGAGCTTGTTCCACATCGGTATTGAGTTGAACCAGTATTTGACCTTGTTGAACAGCTTGTCCAGATTGGAAATAAATCTGTTTGATCATACCTGTTGTTTCTGTTGACACTTTGACTTGTCGGATTGCTTCCAACTCACCAATACTGGAAAGTGTCTGTGGAATACTTTGTTCGACCACTGAACTCAATGCCACTTTGACTGGAGGATAAGCGCCAGATTGATGCGTTTCACTGGAACGAGAATTTAAATAAAAATAGATTGTGACACCCACGAGAATTAAAATGAGCGCGATTAGAAAAAGCCATTTGTTGTTTTTCATGCGACAACTCCAATGTTGCTGAGTTGTTGTCGAAAATGACTGGCAATGGTCAGCGCTAAAAGACCGCCAATCACTGAAATATGTTCAAGTGCAAAGTAAAAGGCGATATTGGCTTGAAGACCAGTCATGTTCCAAAAGTGATGCACAATCACAATTGTCAGTGCTAAAAATACGGAAAGAATCAGTGTGCCAAACCACATATGTCGCTCAAATAAAATACAATAAGCGCCCACAAGCAGAATCAACGCAGAAGCATAATTAAATAACCATGCAGGCTCTAGACCAGCCGCCTGCATTTCCAAAAATCCTGTTTCTACAGCAAGAATTTTATTAAGTCCTGAACTTAGAAACAGAAGCGCAAGACAACATCTGCTGATGGCCCACAGCCATTGGCTTTCTAAACTTAATTTAATGAAACATGGCATGAGAATATTTCCTGAAGAAATAAGACTGGATGATTAAAACCTTTAAAATGAATAGCTTGTTGTTACTCGTAACAGCTGTGGCAAGCAGTCTAAAACCTCAAGTTATATTTAGGTCAATGGGCTTTGATCAGAAAATTTGTAGAGGGATAAGATTTTTATAATGGCTTAAATTGGCGATAACGTTTTTTGTATTTTGAGTTGTAATGATGAAAAGCCATGGCAGCTAAGATCAATTGACAAATGTACTTTGCTGAATTATAAAACCTCAAGTAATGTTGAGAAATATCAAAATGCAGGCAGAAGAAAAAATTGATTTTAATCGAATGATGACAGTAGGAGAGGTGGCTAAACGGAGTGGTGTAGCCGTTTCAACCTTGCATTTTTATGAGTCAAAAGGGCTAATTAAAAGTATCAGAACAAATGGAAATCAGCGTCGTTTTCCATCAATTGTCTTACGTTATATTGGAATTATTAAGGTTGCACAAAAAGTCGGAATTTCTCTGGAGGAAATTAAAAATGCATTAAGTGTTTATCCTATGGGAAGCAAATTAACCGCAGAACAATGGTCAGTGTTATCATCGCATTGGCGTAAGGATTTAGATGAGCGTATTCAAAAACTAACACGTTTAAGAGATGAAATGGATTGGTGTATCGGTTGTGGTTGTTTATCTCTAAAACAATGTCCTTTACGTAATCCAGAAGATATATTAAGACACGAAGGATCTGGTCCCCGTATTTTAGAGCGTGAATAAGAACCCAATATTAATATTATATACGTTTGATATTTTAGCTTTTTATCTTGAGCTGTTGATCACTTATGTTTGGTGAAAAAACTCTAAGCGCGCTTTCAAGTTTTTAATCAGTGCAAATGACCATTATCAATAATGATATTGAGCTAAAACGGGCATATTCAAAACCTAGTCAGTGTTGTGTAAATAACCAATAATAAATAGACAGGTCTGTATAGACAGTCCACCTAACTTTTTAGTAGAATACATCACAATTTAAAATTAAATAATAATGCATGTCTAACAATATTTACGCTGCTTTGGAGCAGCTTGGCTTATCAGCACAAAAACGTGCGATTCACGTACAATTTTCTAATTCGGCGTTGAGCCAACAGGTGTTCCTACAACGTATCGATGGAACACATCAAATCAATGAGGGTGTTCGGCTCCAACTCATCTGTCTTGCAACGTCAGCAACTATCCCTTTAAAAAGCTTTATTGGAACTCAAGCTGCAATTGATATCGTCACAGATAAATCCGAATTAACCCGTATTTCAGGGATTGTGACCCAAGCCGATATTGGCGCATCTGATGGTTCTCTTACTATCTATCGTTTGACTGTAGAAGACCCAACAGCACTTTGGAAACATCGTAGAAACTCTCGAGTATTTATGAATAAGTCGGTTGTGGATGTGATCCAGACCGTGTTTCAAGAATGGGCACAACGCAGCCCACTGTTTGCCTCAAGTCTGAGTCTAGATAAGAGTGGCTTAAGCAAAGACTATGATGTGCGCCCATTCATTATGCAAGCATCTGAAAGTGATTTTGACTTCCTGACCCGTTTGATGAGAAGTGAAGGGATTAACTGGTTGATCGATGAAGCTCAGCTTAAAGTATCGAGCTCAACAGAACAAATTCAAGCACAAAAGCTTCGTTTAATTGATGATAATTCGCAATTCAGTGCCTTAGAACGCCGCAATATTCGCTTCCATAGAAGCAGCGCCGTAGAAAAAACTGATTCAATTACCAATTTTATTGGTCAGCGTTCCATTCAACCGACTTCAGTGTATATCCAGCGTTGGCAAGCTGATGTATTGGATATTGATGAAGGCGCTGGCAGTGTTCAAAGTAAACACAGCCATAGTGAAAATTATGACAATGCCAGTTTAGCTTTAGAACAAGCCTGGCACTTTAGTCCTGCATGGATTCAAGACCTTAATGGCGAAGATGGTGCCACGCCATCGGGCAATAGTCAGATTGAAAAGTTTAACCAAAACCTCAGCAACTACTACGATTCACAAGCCAAACAATTTACAGCAACATCAACTGTGCGCGATGCACATGTTGGTTATTGGTTTGAACTAAATGAACATCCTGAGATAGATCAACACTCAGGTGCAGACAAAGAATTTTTAATCACGGCTAAAAGCTTTTATAACCAAAATAACTTACCTAAAGATCTCACCGATCAAGTCACCGCTTTAGTCCAACAAAGCAATTGGCAAACAAGTCAAATCACCAGCAACACGAGTGATGAACGTCAAGCCAGTAATTTAACCATTCAACGTCGTAATATCAGCACGGTTCCAGCCTATAACCCATTACAACACCGACCGATTGCATCACCACAACGGGCCAAAGTGGTGGGGCCAAGCGGAGAAGAAATTCATGTTGATGAATGGGGGCGTATCAAAGTTCGCTTCCTGTTTAGCCGTAATGAAGACAATACCCATGATGGCGGTGCGGGTTCTAATGACAATGACACAGATTCAGCTTGGGTCGATGTCCTGACCCCATGGGCAGGCGAAGGCTATGGTGCGCGGTTCTTACCGAGAATCGGTGAGATTGTTGTAATTGACTTCTTTGATGGCAACATTGACCGTCCCTTTGTGGTTGGGCGCATCCATGAAGCACAACGTCATCCAAGCAAGTTTGATGACAAAGGCAAACTGCCTGATACCAAGAAACTGGCAGGAATAAAAAGTCGAGAGTATCAAGGTAGTGGCTACAATCAACTGAGGTTTGACGATACTACTGGCCAAATCAGCAGCCAGTTACAGAGTAGTCATGGCGCCAGCCAACTCAACTTGGGCAAACTGAGTCATCCAAAAGACAAAGCAGAAAGTGATGATCGTGGAGAAGGTTTTGAGCTGAGAACTGACCAATGGGGAGCACTACGCGCAGGGCAAGGTTTACTGCTTTCGACCTACAAACAAGACCAAGCCAAAGGTGATCACCTTGATTCAGAGCTTGCCAAAAAGCAACTTGAAGGTAGCCAGACCAACAGTAAAGCCTTAAGTGATATTGCCAAGAATCAAAAGACGGATGAAATAGAATCGATTGAGCAACTAAAAGAATTTACAGAACAGCTCGAGCAAAAAATTGCTAAATTCAATAAAGCCCTGCTTTTATTAAGCTCACAAGATGGGATTGCCTTAAGTACCCCTGAAGATATTCATATCTCTGCAGATTCGCAGATCAATCAGATTGCAGGCGATAGCATCAACTTGAGTACGCAAAAGAATTTGATTGCACACGCGCAAAACAAACTCAGTTTATTTGCTGCTCAAGGTGGCATTAAAGCCATTGCAGCGCAAAGTAAAGTTGAAATTCAGGCACAGTCAGATGCTTTAGATGTATTTGCCAAGCTGGGAATTACCATTTCATCTACTGATGACAAAGTAGTGATTAGTAGTCCTAAAGAGGTTGTGATTACAGGTGGTTCATCGCAAATTGCACTGAATAATTCAGGAATTTTCCCAAAAACAGGTGGAAAGTTTGAGGTGAATGCTGGGCAGCATGTGTTTAAACCTGGAGCGCATATCAATACTTCACAGCAATCATTGAAGTCAAATAATGCCAAAGGTGTGTTGGAGCTTTTCAATAGCTATATTCATGGTGAGGCGATAAAACAAGGGAAATTTAAAGTAGTTGATGTTAAGGGTAAAGAGTATCAAGGCGTGCTTGATGATAAAGGTTTTGCACGTGTTACAGGTATTGTTCCTGGCTCAGTTAAAGTATTTTTTGAAGGGGATCAAAGAGACCCTTGGGCTGAAACTAGCGATTTAAAAAGACAAGCTGAATGGCCAACAGTACAACAATTAGAAGGTTTTAATCCAGATATGATATTTAATTCGATTTCAAAAATGAAAAATACAAGATCAGATGTGTCTAAGGCATTTAGTAATGCTTCAAGTTTGGTAGCTAATCTTCATAAATTAAAAAAATAAGGAATAAAACATGGGTCTATTAGGCATGGTTCCTTCAAAGCCAGGAAACCAAACTCCAGAACAAAAACAAGCAATAGTAACATTAGCAAATAGTTTAAAAACACAAGTAGTGGTTGCCCCACTTCAAAGTATTGCACCTCAAGATATTGTATCAAGTCGAAATAGCATCAATGATTGGCTAAAACAAAATATTAGTCCTGATTTTGATTTAAATACTCTTGCTCAAGTTGCAGGCGTTATTCCTGTAGTCGGTAATATTATTGCTCTTGTTGATGTGGTCGAAGGTATTATCAATTTGGTTAACAATCCAAATCCAGCCATATTAGATTGGGTAGATCTTTGTATTAATTTGATTGGTGTTATTCCAGTCCCTCCAGGAATGAATACAGCTCGTATGACCCTAAGGCCGATGGTCATGGCGGCAAGAAATGCAGTATCTACAGGTAAAACTACTTTAGCTTTGGCTGTGGAAAGTGCAATACAAGCTAGTTTAAATGATGCTCTTGCGGGTCAAATACAACCTTTCGTAGATAAAGCGACAGGGCAAATTGATACTTTAATCAATGGCTGTTCAGATTATGCGATGAAAATATCTAATGATTTTTCATCGGGCTTAATCAATATTGCAAATGGTCAGGCTGTTAACCCTATAGCGATTGCAAATGCTCAAAAAGATGCACAGAAAAGTTTTAGCAAGGTGACTACAGGTAGTTTAATCCGAGATCCTAAAAATACCTTTGATAACTTGTTTAAAGCACTCACCTTATCTGCCTCAGCGCAAGTGGGACAAGTTGCAAATCAAGTTTTACAAAAAATTTTGGCAAGATTGGGGGCAGCTGGGAAAGCGGCACTTTTAGCAGTTGCAACTAAAATAAAAACATTTGGTGCAAAAGCTGCTCAAGCAATTAAGGCAAAAGCAAAGACGTATCTATTAAAATTTATTGAAATATTAAAATCAGTATTAAAAAGAAGACCAAAAGGTGGTGCTGTAAAACCAAACACAACAACACAAGTTAAAAGCGTTACACCCGCGGCGCCTTTGGAAAGTAAATCAAAAGTTACAAAACCTAAAAAAGATCCAAATCCATGTAATTGTGGTGGGGCTGTCGCAAGTAAAAAAAGTATTAGTTTTATAACTGGTGTTGAATCTCTCACTCATCTTGATGCTGACATATTTTCAACAAGAGGAATTTACCAAACTCGAAGCTACGCTTCTAATTTGGAAGGCTATGATAAGAGTGAGTTTGGTGCAAGATGGCTTACACCTTGGACACTGAAAATTTTTGTTGAAGATGACAAATTTTTATATGTCGATGAGACAGGGCGAATTATTCACCTTCCTAAACTCGCTGAAAATACAACTTATTTATCTGTTGCTGAAAATTTGTATATTACCAATCTTGGTAATAGTTTGGTCATTGAGTATAAAAATAAGGAACAATATTTATTTGAAAAATATAAAGATCACTACATTCTGAAAGCAATTGTAAAACCTGATCAAAGCACCATACTTATTGGGCATGAAGAAGGTATATTAAATAAGATCGAGTTTTTTAATGATAAAAAACTGGACTGTTATATTGAATGCATAAAAAATTCAAATCAAAAAATTGAAAAGCTGATTCTTAACAAAGATGGTAAGCGTTCGGATATAGCAAGTTATTCTTATGATCAGCAAGGTGATTTAATACAGGCAACCACTCGAGATCATGCGAATTATCACTATTCTTATCATAAACATTTACTTACCCGTTATACGGACTTAACCAATCGAGCAATAAATCTAGAATGGGATGGTGAAACATATGAAGCCAGAGCATTTCATGAATGGGCAGATGACGGTAGCCAAGAATTATCTTTAGCATGGCTAGATGATAAGCGTTGTACCTTAGTAATTGATGGCGAGGGTAATGTAACTCAGTATCATTATGATATTGATGGTTATAATTATCGTATTGTTTACCCTGATGAACTAGAAGAATGGTTTATCCGTGATAGTAATTCAAAAATCACTCAGCACTTTACAACGACTGGTGAAGTCTATATTTATCGGTATAACGATCAGGGTGATTTATTAGAATCTATCAATCCCGATGGCAGTTCAGTCGAATATAAATATGAAAATGGTAATCCAGTAGAAATTAAAAATGCTGAAGGAGCTATCTGGAAAAATGAATATGATAATAAAGATCAGTTGATCAAAGAAATAGATCCGTTACAGCGTGAAACTTCATACAGTTATAGTGCTCAAGGATTACCGACCAGTATTATTGATGCCAAAGGTGGCTCGAAATCATTTAAATATGATGCACAGGGTAATTTACTCAGTTATCAGGATTGTTCAGGCAAAGAAACCAAATGGGGATATGATGAGCGTGGTCGGGTTAAGTTTGCCGAGAATGCATTAAAACAAAAAGTCGAATACTTTTATTCTGAATCAGACCTTGAACAAAGAACGGCCATTATTAAAGGTGTTCCATTAAATGCTTTAGGACAACTTGAAAAAATCAAACATGCTGATGGCACTGAAGAACATTTTGTACATGATGCCGAAGGGCGGTTACTTGCGCACCTTGATCCAAATCAACAACAAACCCGATACGAGTATGATGAGTCGGGTCTAATCACTGTGCGAACAGATGCATTAGGTCATAAGCTTAAGTACAAATGGGATCAGCTTGGTCGCCTGCAGAGGTTAATAAATGAAAATGGTGCAAGTTACCAGTTCTTCTATGACGTCATGGGGCGTTTGCTGAAAGAAATTGATTTCGATGGAAAAGAAACAGTCTATAAATACGATGACAGAACTAAACAACTGACAACCAGTATCGAAGTTGCTTCTGCTTATGGTCAGGATTTAAAAGACCGTGTTGTACAAAAAGACCGTATACAGCAATTTGTATTTGACAGCATGGGACGACTTGAACAGCGTACGGCAGGTTATGGCTATGACTCTCATGAAGTTGAACAGCAACAAATAGAAGAGTTTGCCTATGACAGCAATGGGCAACTTGTCTTAGCAAGAAATGCAGACAGTGCTGCACACTGGTTCTATGATGCGGTTGGTAATCAAATCCGTGAACATCATCAGGATTTAAAAACCAATAAAACAGCCGTGTGGAAACATACTTACGATGAGCTGAATGTGCGGATTCAGACGATTCGACCTGATGGGCAAAATATCGACTGGCTCACTTATGGCAGTGGTCATGTTCAAAGCCTAATCTTGAATGGTGAAGATGTTGTTAGCTTTGAGCGTGATGATTTACACAGAGAAACCGCACGGCACTATGCCAATGGAATTAGCCAAGAACAGAAATATGATGATATCGGACGCTTAACACAGCAAAGGATTGTCAATGGTCATGAATTTGGTTATCGATCTCAAACCCAACAGCAAAATAATGCAATCAATACAACCCAGCAACTGATTCAGCGTTTATATCAGTACGATAAAACAGGACAGCTCACAGGTATTCAAGATACACGTCGCGGGAATATTAACTACAAATATGACCCTGTAGGACGTTTATTGGATGCAACGAGCAAACTAGGCAAGGAAACATTCCGTTTTGACCCTGCCAACAATATTATTGACCCTTACAATATGGCTTCTGATAAGTCATCTAAGCAAAATACAGAAGAAGGACATTATGGCTATAACCGTCTGGTCAATAATATTGTTAAAGAATATTTAGAACAACAATATCAGTATGATGAATTTGGGCAGCTCGTTCGACAAAAGAACGCTCAGGGTGATTTACATCTTGAATGGGATGTATTTGGTCGTTTGATGAAAAGCCGTAATGCTGAATATACAGCTGAGTATTGTTACGATGCGCTAGGTCGTCGTATTCAGAAACGTAGTAAGCACCATCATACAGGTGCTGAACAGAATGTGTTTTATGGATGGGATGGAGATACAGTTGCTTTTGAATCTACTGAAGATTACACCAAACATTATATTTATGAAAAAGGCAGTTTTATTCCTTTAGTTCAAGCGGTTTATTTGGGTGAGGTAGAAGTACATCAAAGTGTAGATTGGAGTAATAAACCTTATAGTATTTATCGTGATCCGTTATGGAAAACAACGAAGAAGAGCAAAGGCTTTAATGATGTATGGTTCTATCATTGTGACCATTTAGGTACACCGCAAGAAATGAGTGACCATACAGGTGCAATCATTTGGAAGGCGCAATATAAGGCATGGGGTGAGTGTAGAGCTGAGAAAAACAAATCTAATTTCTTTGAGAACTCAGAAATTATAAGCAACAACATTCGCTTCCAAGGGCAGTATTTCGATGAAGAAACGGGACTTCACTATAACCGTTATAGGTATTATTCACCTTATGTAGGAAGGTTTGTTAGTAAAGACCCGATTGGGTTGTTGGGTGGAAGCAATATTTATCAGTATGCTCCTAATCCGATTGAGTGGGTAGATCCTTATGGTTTACAGGCAACTAAAAATACTTGTAAAGTATCCTTTGGACATAAAATTACAAGATATGTTTCTAAAGCGGAAGCTTTGGCAATTAAAGCAAATAATGGGTTAGTTCCTATTATTGGAAGTAATGGAAAACCAAGCGCTAAAGCTATTTGGGTTAATGATGGATCAGATTTTAATCCAGGAAAAGAAAAAACGAGAGTTGTTATTACTGTGACAGAGAAGGGGCGAGCTATTCTCAATAAAAATGTAGTAAATGATGAGATGTTATCCGGTGAAAGTACACATCCAGATGGTATTATGGTTAAAACAAATGAACCTGGTGCAAAAGGGATTGGAAGAAATGTCGTTCCTGAGCTTAATAAAGAAATAGAGAATATTTGTATTCAAACTAAAGGTAGTGATGGAAAATGGAAATAAACAACCTATTAAATAGCCATTGTTCTTTGTTTTTAAATTCAAGAAGTAATGACGAGTTTTTAATCGAAGATAGCTGGGTTCTGAAAAAGGATTTTGATAATGACTTCAGTTTATTTTATGTGAATGGAAATGAAGAAATTGATTTGGTAGAAAGCATAAAAGATTTTTTTTCGTTAAATTATATATCAAATTTATACGATTTTTTAAATAAACAGGGGTATGAAGATAAAGAAATTGAATATGCAATAAATATTATTCAGTCTGTTGTTATTTCATTTTGTTTTAGAACAGAGTTACAATACTATGAAAATCAGTTTATAAAAACTTTTTTTTTATTTCAATTGATTTTTGGAAGCAAAGATAACTATTTGTATAATTTAAGTAACTTTTTCAAGTATGTTTATGCTGATAAAGAGTTATGGTCAAATTTTAGTATTGATGAACGTGTGTTTTTAATTGTTGAATCTAAGAAATTGGATGTAATGAAAATTTTGGAAGTGATCTTAGGTAGAATGGAAAATAAAAAAATTTCAAAATTCTTGAATAAGTTATTTGTACATATTTTTAATGTGAGTGAATTTGAAAATAAATTTGATAATTTTTATTCTATAAAGAGTGATAAATTTTATAAATATATAATTTGGGATTCTAAATATTTTAATTGTAAAGATTATTTAAATGTTATTTTGGATTGTATTAAAATAAACCAAACCACCTTAAATATATTTGTTTCAAAAATGATATTGAATGGATTTGTTCATTACTTCTTGTCAAAAAAACATGATGATTTAAATGAAATTAATGAGTTTTTTATTCAAGAAAGTAATGATAATAAAATTTTAAGTAAGCTATATACAGTACTTTATAATTTAAATCAGGTTAAGTTGAGTTTTTTTGATTCAATTCCATACGTTGAAAAAAATATTGATCAATTTTATAAGTATGAAATTGTATATGGATTATGTTATGGGGATAATAATTTTATTATTAATGAATATGTAGGATGAAAGTTTTTTAATCAAGATTATTCGGTTTTTCACTTTTAAGTTCAATTATTTTGAGGGGGATTACCGTTTATTTGGTGGTCTTAATTTTTATCAATACACACATAACCCTATAGATTGGGTTGACCCTCTAGGGTTGAAACAAAGAAGTTTAGATGAAATAAAAGCAGATAGGCGACGTAGGGAAAATTCTAAATCAGGAGTGTATTTAAAACATACACAAGCAAAATGTAAAGATACTGCAATAAAATATTCTAGTTATGGAAAACCTGCTCAATACTGGGGGGATAGTTTAGGTTGTAGTGCGACAACACCAAAAGTTACAGCTTTCAGAAATAAAATTGAAAAAGAAGGCTTATCAAAAGGCATAGAATATGAGAATGATGGTAAAGGTTCACATTATTATATTTATGATGCCGGAAGAATAATTGGCTACAATGAAGGAAAACCAACACAATATATGCGTATTGAAGTTTCTTCAAGTACTAACGAGTTTCATGGGCATCCAATATCAGAAGCACGTTATAATGGTTATTATCGTAAAAGGATTAATTAAGTATGAGTTATGAATCTTTTTTAAATGAAAATTATTTGCTTTCATTAAAGGTTACTAGAAATTGGACGATTGTAAAAAATTATTTATATAATATTGATTTACAATGGTTGAATTCATTAGATGATGATGAGAAGTTTGATGTAATAGATGCATACTTTTATACAAATATTTTTTATGCGTCAAGTGAAGTTGATGTGAAATCAGTTAGATATAAATTAATTTTAGATGTATATATTATTCCTATAATTGAAAATGATATATATTTAGATTTTGAGTATGAGCTTACAGTAAATTTAATTAATTTAAATAAAAAAAATGAAAGTTTAGATACGATTGAATTTGAAGTGAAAAAAATAAGTAATTTATTGAAATTGATTGATAAAACTATGTCTTATGTATCCTTAGACTTAATTAATAACATTGAAAGTAATGATTTTAAAATTGGTCTAGTTCTAGAGAATATTGTTAATTCACTAAACCTAGGAAGAAAGATAATAAGGGATCAGTAATGGCTTTGTTTACACAAAACTATTATTAAAGGCATCTTTAGCAATAAATTGATATTAAATTTAGATCAAAACCATGTTTAAAAGGGATGAGATGTGAAAGTTTCGGTTTTAGAGTATTTAAAAACCATGAACTTGATGATTTAAGCCCAAAAGCGATATACAAAATAAATTATGAAATGAAGCATAGAAGATTAACATTTAAATTAAATCCTAAATTTTATATCAAAGAGAATGTAAGTTTATTTGATAAAGCATTTCAAATTAAGCTAGAAGAAACAGATAAATTTGAAGAAAAATTAGGATTTATTGCGCAAAATGAAATTTTTTCATTGGCATTAATGAATCGAGAGGATCGAGAGTTTGGCGTGCTAAATGATGCGTCTGATACTGTTGAATTCAAATTTGTACAATACTTAAATGAAAATCAAAAAAGTGATTTTGAGATAAATACTTTAGAAACTTTCAAAAAATTTAATATAAATTGGGATAGTGGTATTTGGGTAACGGACGATAGTCAAGTTTTTCGAATACATAATAGTGATAACTAAACTATATTTGTTTTGGCGGCAGTATTTTTTGAGGAAATAGGGCTTCATTATAACCTTCATAGATACTACTCACCTTATGTAGGACGATTGAGTCTACAGAAGATTACACCAAACATTATATATACGAAAAAGACAACTTTGTACCAATGTTACAAGCGGTTTATCAAAGCTCAATAGAACTACACCAAACACTTGATTGGACAGATAAACCTTATAGTATTTATCGTGATCCTATATGGAAAACCATCAAGAAAAGTAAAGGCTTTGATGATGTATGGTTCTACCACTGTGACCACTTAGGTACACCACAGGAAATGAGTGATCATACAGATTCAATCATTTGGAAAGCGCAATATAAGGTATGGGGTGAGTGTAGAGCTGAGAAAAACAAATCTAATTTCTTTGAGAACTCAGAAATTATAAGCAACAACATTCGTTTCCAAGGTGCATGAGCAAAGACAGAGCATTGCTCTGTCTGAAGCGCAAGGATCAAGAAACGGGACTTCACTATAACCGTTATAGGTATTATTCACCTTATGTAGGAAGGTTTGTTAGTAAAGACCCGATTGGGTTGTTGGGTGGGCACAATGTTTATGCTTATGCACCAAATCCTGTTGCGTGGATTGATCCTTATGGGTTAAGTGCTTGTCCAATAAAGGTAGATATAGTTCGATACAAAAAGGATAAAGTTACTCCTTTAGCTGGTAGTTATACAAGTGGTATAAACAGAGCTTGGGCTTTAGAGAAGCAACTAGTTACATTGACAGGCTATGGTACAACTAATTGGACAGAAGCTCAAAAAACTGAATTAAAAACTACTGGTAAGGTTAAAGGTTATACAGGTCATCATATAAATAATGCTGCTTCTGCACCTGAATGGGAGGGAGATCCTAGAAATATTGTATTCTTAACTAACTCTCCAAATGGTGGGGAACACAAAAATGGTTTACAAGGACACAGAAACAGTCAAACTGAAACCACACGCAAATGGACTAATCCAACAACTGGAAGACTAATTGATAGGGCGGAAATGATGAGGTAATACAATCTAGCAAAAGACAAAATGGATAAAAAAGGATGTAAATTATGAGTTTAGACAATTTAAAGAAATATGCTGAATTTGATAAAATTACAGAAGGAAAAAAAGTTAATATTGAATTACCATCTGATTTTTTAAGTTTTGTAAATGCTGTTGGTTCAGATAGTCTTATATTTGATTGGTCGGCTGAGAATATTACCTTATATGGTATTTATGATATTTATGATATGCAAGATGTGTATTCAAATGATCTGAGTTTATACGTTTTAGGGGATATTATAGCTAATCCAATTTTTTATAGTTCAACTACTGATTATAAAGTAAAAATTGCTAAACATGGGGTTGGAAAAATAGAATTAGAACCCTTAGCCAAAAATTTTGAGGAGTTTATAGCTATATTAGATTGTTATGTACAATTGTTTTATATTACTTACAATAAAAAAATACTTAATGATGATTACGAAGTATTAAATGACTTTAAGGATAATTTGATTGGGGAATTATTAAACATTACTGATGAAAATTGTATAAATACATTTATTAAGTTTTTATAAGTAATTCATATTTATTTAAGTCAAATTATTTTAAATAATATTTTTTCCATTCAATACCAATATGATGCCAATGGTCAACTAATTCGACAAAAAACGAGACAAGGTGATTTAAATCTTGAATGGGATGTATTTGGTCGATTAATCAAAAGTCGAAATACTGAATATACCGCAGAGTATCTTTACGATGCATTAAGTAGACGTATTCAAAAACGTAGTAAACATCATCACACAGGTGCTGAACAGAATGTGATTTATGGTTTGGATGGGGATACAGTAGCCTTTGAATCCACTCAAGATTATACAAAACATTATATCTATGAAAAAGATAGTTTTATTCCATTACTCCAATCTGTTTATATGGGTGGAGCAGAAGTACATCAGAGTGTAGATTGGAGCAATAAACCTTATAGTCTTTATCATGATCCATTGTGGAAAATGACTAAGCATAGTAAAGGTTTTGATGATGTATGGTTCTATCATTGTGACCACTTAGGTACGCCACAGGAAATGAGTGACCATACAGGTGCAATCATTTGGAAGGCGCAATATAAGGCATGGGGTGAGCTCGTGTCAGCAAAGCAACGCTTTGCACGAGCGCAAGACGAGAGCTATGCTCGAAGTGGTAAGTCTGAAAAAGCTAAATCCAGTTTCTTTGAAAACTCAGAAATTATTTCAAATAATATCCGTTTTCAAGGTGCATGAGCAAAGACAGAGCATTGCTCTGTCTGAAGCGCAAGGATCAAGAAACAGGATTGCATTATAACCGCTATCGGTATTACTCGCCTTATGTAGGACGGTTTGTAAGTAAAGATCCGATTGGGTTGTTGGGAGGGAGTAATAATTATCAATATACTCAAAATCCAATAGATTGGATGGATCCCTTAGGGTTGTCAGCATGCAAATTGAATAAAAAAGTTAATGTTGATGCGATTGTAAAAAAATATGGTGGAAAACATATCACATCTGATTATTATGAGATGCCGTCACATAAAGCAGCGAAGCAAGCAGCATCAGAAATTGCTGGTAACTTATCAAGTGCACCGAAAACGACACGTAGGCAAGACTATCGAGGTGGACCGAGAACATGGAGTAATAGTAATGGTGTAATCGGAAAGAATAGTGGAGGAGATAATCCTTGCTCTGGTTGGCGAGATGATTCACCAGGTCATTCATTTAATGATAAAAATGGTAAAACCGAAATACCATCTCATTTGAATGCTTGGAATAAGCTAGGAGGAGTAGAGAATGTGCATTTGTTATATAAGAAGGGTTTAATCGTTAATGGAAAAAAATACTAATGAAAAATAAGCCTTGGAAAAAGTTTAAATATCAAACAGAGTCTAATAAATTTTATTATATTTTAGCTGGTGAAGATTTCAACAAAGAAGATGGTGTTAAACTGAATCCATTTTTGAATAGCGAAAATTTAATGGATAAAGAAGTTATTATTGTTCAACAAGAAGACTTGGCTGATTCACCATGCTTTAATATTAAGAATACTGATACTGGTATTTTTTTGGAAATATATAGCTTAAATAAAGCAGAAATATATATTGTTAATAAAAATTTTGATATGCCTGATTTAATTGAGCTCATTTTTAAATTAAGCCAATTTAGTTATGTGGCTGCTTTGAAATATATTAAGTTTAAATATGGATTCAGAGAAAACTATCTTTTTTTTGAAAGCTAGTCTAAATTGTTAATATAATTATAGCCTAAGGATTAATAGTGCTTAATAATCATGATCTTGGTTTTAACCAAACTTCGATGATAATAGCCTGACCATTTTTTCATAGTGTCCTGCCGAAACGTTTAACCGTCCAAAGTAGTTCATTTCGCTTTCGCGAATGAACTTTTGTATCTTTCCAAGGCTTTACATTTTTTCTGGGTCGAATCGTGGGCGAAGAGGGCAATTTTATTAAGAGGCAGTATGATTGAATTTAAGTCACTCATTAAAATTAATGAAAATTATGTAGATATCAATGATTTTACTTTATCTCATCAAGTAAAGAGTCTTGATTGGGACTATGTGCAAGGAAAAATCATAATTTTTTATTATGGGAAGGAAATTTTTGGATCAGAAATTGTAGATGATATTAATTGGTTTTGGGGATTTATTGCTGATGGATTTAATGATTTTTTTGAAAAAGGAGTTTATGGTATTGGCTTTCCTTCGCAGGATATACGTTTTGTTTTGGTAAAAATTAAAAAAATATTATTAGTCTTGAAATTACATCAGAAAATATGGTTTATTTAAAGAAAGAATTTGATTTGATTGATTTTTTAAATTCATTTTTTAATGGTGCTATTAATTATTTTGTTTTTGAAAAAAATTTAATAAAGATGAAAATGTTGAAATGGATAGAAAAATTGGTTTAATAGAATTATATAAGAGAAATCTTTGAAGTTTAAATAGGATCTTATTTCTGAAATAATAACATATGAAATATTCAAATGAAGGTTTAGAAAGTAATGATTTTTACTTCTGTGTACAAGGTGTAAAATGAAAAAAAGTTTTTTTTTAACGTATGCTTCAAAACTTAAAGTATTTGATTTGGCTGAAATTTTTGAAAAAAAATTTGATATTTCTTTTA
The DNA here is from genome assembly GCF_037152175.1 of Acinetobacter sp. AS167. Lineage (NCBI taxonomy): Bacteria > Pseudomonadati > Pseudomonadota > Gammaproteobacteria > Moraxellales > Moraxellaceae > Acinetobacter > Acinetobacter sp. AS167. The sequence continues at coordinate 464,033 of NZ_JBBCMP010000002.1, read as the reverse complement.
TTGAACATAGCAGCGATTATTTGGGAAATTATTACTCTTATGAGGGATTATTTTGTGATAATTTTAAAATATTGCAAAATAAGTTACCTGATGGTGATTTGCAAATAAATGACGGTGGAATAGAAACTATTTTGAAATTGGGTTTTTTAAATGGAAAAAATAAAGAAAAACAAAGTAAGTATGAATTTATGAAAAAACAATTAGCGAGTTTGAATAATATAAATTTACATTCATTTGATATTTTTGAAGAGGAATGAAGGCACTAATATGATAAGAGACCATGTGAAAGGAACATAAATGAAGACTTGGGATCAAGTAGTAGAAAGTGCAGTTGAATTTATATCTTTTTTGGAAAAAGGTAATTTTTATAATACTAAGTTTAGTACTGAAAAAGATTACAAGATTATTTTTGATGCTAATTTAGGGATAGATTATGCGACTAATGATAGTTTTGATGATTTTGATGAATGGGAAACTGTGACTGATACCCCCGAGATTTTTCCAGAAAGCTTTGAATGGAGCGATCGGATTAAATATAAACTAAAACAAAAAAATTATTTTGGATTTGAAAATCAAGACCTTAACGGAGCTAAAGAAAAATGGATAACGGGTGAAGCTTGTCTGATAGTAGAGTTAATGTATAGAGATATAGGTATAATATTTCAATGTTATGCAAATGACTATTTTCCTACAATCTGGAAAGAAATTTTAGAAATATATTTAAATGGTGGTTTTCCGTGTGGATGGGATGGTCATCTACCTGAAGGGAAAATTGTAGTTTTTTCTAATCAATAAAATTTAAAATCAGATAAGTTATTTCAAATTATACAAAGCTCAATGATAGCTTCATTGAGCTTATTTTTATTTTAATTATTCATATAACGTACGCCAAAATTTGCTATCGAAAACCACCAAGCAAAGCAAAGGCTTCGATGATGTATGGTTCTACCACTGTGACCACTTAGGTACACCGCAAGAAATGAGTGACCATACAGGTGCAATCATTTGGACGGCGCAATATAAGGCATGGGGTGAGCTCGTGTCAGCAAAGCAACGCTTTGCACGAGCGCAAGACGAGAGCTATGCTCGAAGTGGTAAGTCTGAAAAAGTGAAATCTGACTTCTTCGAAAACTCAGAAATTATTTCAAATAATATTCGTTTTCAAGGTGCATGAGCAAAGACAGAGCATTGCTCTGTCTGAAGCGCAAGGATCAAGAGACAGGATTGCATTATAACCGCTATCGGTATTACTCGCCTTATGTAGGACGGTTTGTAAGTAAAGATCCTATTGGATTAACAGGTGGAAATAATCTATACCAATATGCACCTAGTTCAACCAGTTGGATTGATCCTTTAGGATTGGAACGTATAAAGTCAACTAAAACAGTTAGGTACAGTCAAAATGGTTATAGTCCTTGTTTTGGAAATGGTGGTAATGTTAATGGCCTAGCACATAGATTGCAGGCAGATCCATCTTATGCTGCCAAAGTTGAGCCTATTAGGTTAGTGAGATTTAAAGATCTTCCACAAAATGTTCAAGCCAAATTATTAGAGCAAGGTGCTAAAAGTAATATGGTATATTCTCTTGATAATCGAAGATTAGCGGCCGCGAAACAGGCGAAAGTTGGAGTAAATACAAGATGGGCTACTCCAGAAGAAATACAGCAAGAAGCTACTTTACGTCGATTCTCTACAAATGATGCAGGAAAAACAATATGTCACAATTAAATTTTTTACCAATCAGTACCAGATTTGGGATACTTTCATCTCGTACAGATTTTTGGTTAAATGAGTTTAAATTTAATCCTCAAGGTAATAGCTTAGAATTTAATTTGACATATAGTCAAATTAAAAAAAATGAAAATGGTAAAACTTTTAAAACTTCCGAGTTGCTATCAATCATGTTTACTAATGTAAATAATTTTAAAATGCTTCAATATGATGAGTTTGAACATTTGTACTCACATAAATCTAATTCAAACTTTGATTATGTAAATTATGATGGAAATGGAATGAATTTATATTTATTATGGACTTATGATCATTGTTTTGAAATATATGCAAAAGGTTATTCATTTTTACCAGTATCTTCTGAAGAAAATAGAAGCTAATTCATAGCAGAATCACGACAAAGTAGTAGTAAAAAGTTGAAAAGCTATAAATGAAATACTAAGTTTTGAAAATGAATATGATTGTTAAAAATAATCATATTTTTTGTAATTTAATGAACAGATATGCATATCACAATTTTATTGTGGGAATTCAAAAAATATAAATTAATTTTAGATATTTATATTTATCCAAAAATTGAAAGTGATATGTATATAGGGTTCGAATATGAAGTCACAGTAAATCTTGTTAACATGAATGAAAATAATATAAATTTAGATATTGTCGAATTTGAAGCGAAAGGAATTAGTGATTTAATTAAGTTGATGAATATTTTCTTGCCTTATATATCTTTAAATTTAAATAAATATATCGAGAATAAAAGCTTAAAAATTAGTTGTGATTTGGAAGTGATGGTGAATGAATTTAATTTAGGCAATAAAGTATTAAGAACCTAAATAATATAAGTTGAAATAGATATCACTCAGTCCCTTATGTTTATTGATAATATCAAACTAAAGAAAAGTGAAAAGAACCTTAAATAGAAAACTTATAACAATTCCAAGTTAATTTTCATTTTGTTCAATCCATTGAACCAAATCATAAATTTTTTCAGCGACTTCAACTCCTTTATTTTCAGATAAAGAATATTCTACATGTGGCGGAATAACTGGATATTCCTTACGAATCACAAAACCATCATTTTCCAAATCACGTAAAGTTTGAGTCAACATTTTTTCACTGATGCCATCAATTCTACGTCTTAACTCACTAAAACGGTGAGTCCCTCTTCTTAAACAGAACATGACCAAAACGCCCCAACGATTGGTTAAATGCATAAGCTTAACCCGAGAGGGGCAATTCTTTGACAACACATTTGCGGCTAAACAAGATTCATCAGCATTCATAAACTTTCCACGACTAAAAAACACTTACTTTTTTGTAAGTACTTACAAAAAGTAAGTTTATTATTTACTATAACAAATATCAGCAAAACTGTGTGGCTTTTCACACATTTTGAATTATATATTTATAGATGAGAGTTAATTTATGGCTTCTCCAATTCTACACTGGATTATCGACCCGATCTGCGGCTGGAGTTATGGTGTACTGCCTTTAATTAATGCAGTCGAAGAAAAATTTCCAAATCTACAACGTCTACATTTTGGTGGACTTTATAGTGAAGATCATCAACCACAAATGACAGCAGCAATGCGAACACAGATCATTCACTATGATGAACAAATCCATCAACTCACAGGCGTGGATTTTGGTGATGAATATAAAAATGGCTTGCTTAAAGACTGCACACTGATCATGAACTCTATCCCTGCAACTCATGCTTTACTGAGTATTCAGCAGGGGGGAGGGCATAGCGCGATGATTTCGTTATTAAATTTAATACAACAGGGCTACTATCAAAAAGGTCTAAATGTTACACAATATAGTGTACTGGCGCAATTTGCTGTCGAGTTAGGACTGAATAATGACCAATGGTCAAAATATTTAGATGCGATCGATCAAGATCAACAAGATGAATATATTCAACATGCACGCCAATTATTATCCCATGTTCGAGGACAAGGTTTTCCAACATTGGTGTATGAAAATCAACATGGTGAAATGGGCAAAATACCGCTTCATGGTTTTTATAATAAATCAGAGGATTTTGTACGTTTTTTAGATCAACAACTACTTAAATCTTAATTTAATTCTAAAGAGAGCCAACAATATGAAATTATTCTTAAAAACACTTCTTGCAAGTTCAGTGATGTTGAGTGCTTCAGCATTTGCAGCAGAGTTAAGCTATAAAGTTTATAACCCACAAGCACAAGGCATTTTTCCAGTTACATCTACACTTATTTCGGGTGAAAAAGATGCAGTGCTGGTAGATGCGCAATTCAGTGTTAACGATGCAAAGAACTTGGTTAAAATCATTCAAGACAGCGGTAAAAACCTTAAATATATTGTGATTACAGCGGGTGATCCTGATTTTTATTTTGGTTTAGAGCCACTGGTACAAGCATTTCCAGATGCAAAAGTGATTGCAACCCCTGAAGTTGTTAAACATATTGAAGCAACCAAAGAAGGTAAGTTTGCTTATTGGGGGCCTATCTTAAAAAATGGTGCGCCATCTCAAGTGATTGTACCGAGTACCAGCGAAGATAAAACCATTGTGCTTGAAGGTGAAAAAATTGAGATCAAATCACCGGGTAAATACGCATCTTATCTTTGGGTTCCAAGCAATCGTACAATTCTAGGTGGTGTAGGGTTATCTTCAGGGATTCATCTGTGGACAGCAGATGCACAAACTGAAAAAGAACGTAACGAATGGCGAAAAACGCTAAAACAAATGAATCGTTTAAATCCACGTGCAGTGATTCCTGGACATTATATTGGTGATATTCCAACAGGAACTCAAGCAATCGACTTTACTTATCAATACCTTGTGGATGTTGATCAAGTTTTAAAAGATCATAAAGATTCAGCATCAGTGATTGCTGCTTTAAAAGAAAAATACCCGAACTTGGCTGAAGAAAGCTCTTTGGAGTTAAGCTCTAAAGTGTTGACGGGTGAGATGGAGTGGAAATAATTTAACAATGACCTATTGTTTTAAATTCATGAACTTCGTGATTGTTGGTGAACGAGGATAATGTGTTAAGCTAATCAGGTGAAACTTAATCTAAGATCAGGGTTAAGTTTCATCATTAAAGCCATCGATTTTTTCTAAGCGGCATTTTGAGTTTCAAGGCTCAATACACAATCAACATTTAAAAAATCACTCACAGTATTCCATTTCATCGCCACGTTGTATTTCTGTATCAAACGTGAGTATTGATCGTAGAAAAAATAAAAATTTCTTTAAATATAGTTTAATAAAAATTAAATACTTATTTTTAATAAAAGCAGGGTTTATCGGCAGCGATAGTCTGATAAAAATTGAATTCAGCATATGTTTTAAAATTGTAGAAATAGGGGTTTTCCCTCATTCAAAAATCTTTTTAGGGCAGAATATACTGTGCATGTTGAATATATCCTCTATAAGAACGCTTGGAGTAAAAAATGACTGAACTAAGTAAAATACCTACACCAGATACTGCTGAAGATAATGCATTTTTTCCATCCCCTTATTCTTTAAGCCAGTACACCGCATCGAAAACAGATTATGACGGTACGACTTATTCCAACCCATATCATGGTGACAAAAAAATTCTGATGATTGCAACGGATGAGCGCTATATCCTGATGCAGAACGGTAAATTCTTTTCTACAGGAAATCATCCAGTTGAAATGTTACTTCCAGTATTTCATTTAGACAATGCAGGCTTTGAGTTTGATATTGCAACGCTTTCAGGCAATCCTGCCAAGTTGGAAATATGGGCAATGCCGAATGAAGACCAAGTGGTTTTAGATACTTATGCAAAGTACGCTGAAAAACTTAAAAACCCGTTAAAGCTTGATGATATTTTAGACGAGATCATTACTGGAAACTCGCCATATGCAGGTGTTTTCATTCCCGGTGGTCATGGTGTACTCGCAAAAATTCCTGAAAGTAAAAGTGTAAAAAAAGTTTTAGAATGGGCGATAAACAATGATAAATATGTGATTACACTGTGTCATGGACCCGCAGCTCTACTTGCCGCAGCTGTCGATGAAAAACCAGAAAACTATATATTTAAAGATTATGAAATTTGTGTATTTCCTGACTTTTTAGATAAAGGCGCAAATATTGAAATTGGTTATATGCCGGGACCATTACAATGGTTGGTGGGTGAAAACCTCGATAAATTAGGCGTTAAAATCCTAAATAAAGGTATCACAGGGCAGGTCCATAAAGACCGAAAACTTCTGACTGGAGACAGTCCTTTGGCATCGCATAATTTAGGTAAGTTAGCCGCTGAAACCTTATTGGCTGATCCTGAATTGCTATAAGCATCAATCAAGAGGTTGTTTCTATTTAGACGCAATTTTTTATCTCAATATTGGAGATCTAGAGGCGATTTGCTACTGATCTCCAATATTTTAGTTTTAAGTGTTCAGTTTAGTGAGAAGACGGCTTTATGAGACTTGCAAGCAATCAATTGGCCGATTTATTGTTTCAGACCGTTCACCAATTGAGACAAGCACGTGACCTCGAAAGTCTATTTAAAATTCTGGTGGGATTTGCTGCTCAGCTAAATTTTGATCGGATTATTGTATGTAGTGTTTCACCTCAAAACCAACATGAATGGATTGATGAAGTTTTCTTTGTGCATGGTAACTGGGTTGATCGCAGCAATATCGAAGAGCGTGAAGTTTATTTACGCCGCTGCCCAATCACCAAGCATATTTTTGAATACGATGAAGCCTTTTTTTGGGCAAAGAGCTCGCATAAAAAAACTGCAAAAGAAACCTATCGGATTATCAAAAGCCCTCTACATCTTGGTGAGGTCAATGGAATACAAGTGCCCGTATTTGGTCGAACAGGTTTAGAGGGTGCAATTTCATTTGCAGGTGAGATTTCGGATATGGGTGCTGATTTTAAACTCACAGTACAGATGGTTTGTAATATTGCTTTTGGTGAAATTCTATATAAACAAAAGCATAGAATTGCGCATAGAAAAATACTGACCAAACGTGAAAAAGAAGTTTTAAAATGGGCAGCAGTGGGTCAAAAGCATTTCGAGATTGCCGACATTTTAAAAATTTCAGAGAGAACTGTTGAAAATCATTTACGCAGTATAAGAAAGCGCTTAGGAGTAAAATCTACTGCTCAAGCAATTGCTTCTGCCATCATCAGCAGAGAAATTGAATTATAAAGCAGCCCGATGTTTGCGACTTTTAAACATTCAGGTTTAGCCAAAAGCGCAGCGATTCTTTTAAGAAGCATAGCGTGAGCATTGAGATTTTAAGCCCCCCCCAAAAAAAAGAAAAGAAATAATAATGATCGCCAAATAAAAACCAGAAGGACTTTTTATTTGGCGTGTATATCTAGAAAGTTTGGTTTGTATTCACGATGCCCAAATTGAAGCGATGAGATTTTATCAATGCTTAAAAATAAATAAATTTTGAAATTTTATCGGCATACTCAACCACATTTTGAGAAATTTCACCTCTAAATAAATCTTCTGTATAGGTGCTTAATGGGCAACTTACAGATAATACGGCAGCGATTTCTTGAGTTGCCTGACTATAAATCGGTGCAGCGCTGGCAGCCATGTCGGTATTAAAGTGCCCCCAACTGATCATAAAATCCTGACTGCGGACATAATTTAAACGTTCTAATAAACTCGCCAAATCACGTGGTGTACGATCAGAATAGACTTTCCAATCAGTAAAGTGTTCATAGCGTTTAATCACTTCAGTCTCAGAAAGGCGAGATAAAATTAATTGTCCAATTACAGTGGCATGGGCATGCCAACGTGTACCAATATGCACATTACTGGTAAATGAACCAATGGATTGGGCATTACTGATAAAGACAATATCAGTGCCTTCTAAAATCGAAAGATGCACAGCAATCTTAATTTTATCGCGTAATTCACGCATGATGGGGCTAGCCAGATCAGTCAGCGATGATTTGGATAAGCTGTTAAAACCAAGTTCCATCACGTTGCTGTTCAGCGCATAAGTCTTTTGCGACATTTTTCTTAAATAACCACAAAACTCTAAAGTGTGGATTAAACGAAAAGCACTCGAACGGTTTACATCTAATTTTTCTGCGATTTCAGAAATGGTCATTTCCTGATGCTGTTGATCAAATAATTTTAAAATAGCTAAGCCACGCACCAAACCCGGTACTAAATAACGCTCATCATTATTGGGTTCAGCATTTTGCTCCAAGAGAGCATCATTTATTAAGTTCATTGCCAAGTTGCCCTGTGTTTATTTTGGAATTCCTGCACATGGAATATCACTATAGTAATCATCAATTTTTCTAATCTCAATGTTTATATATAAAACATTTTTTTGATTAAGAAACATCTAAAAATATAACTTTTTATTAATTCATTGAAAAACATAAAAATATAGTATTTGACAAGCAAAATGATCAAAGCTTATGCTATTCATTATGTTTTAAATGCTAAATTAAGTTTTATATATAAAACAAATAAGGATGCAAAAATGAGTTGGATCTCAGTTTGTCAGCAAGATGACATTACCGAAGACGAGCCGAAAGCCATAGAAGTCGAGGGTAAGAAAATTGGTGTTTTTTTTATCGATGACAATTATTTTGCGATCGAGAATGTTTGCCCACATGCCTTTGCGTTGCTAACAGAAGGTTTTATTGAAGATCAAACCGTGGAATGCCCATTACACGAGGCAATTTTTGATATTCAAACAGGTGAGCTAAAGAGTGGACCGGGATGTCGTGATTTGTGTACTTATCCCGTACGTGTTGAAGGGCAGGACGTTCAAATTCAACTATAAGTCTTATTTATAAGGATGGAATCTCATGAAAACATTTAATGAGAAGCTAGCGAACTGGATTCATGCCACGCCAGCGACCGAAGCAGGGATCAACAATATTCAAATACCGGGACAGCCAGAGCTTTTGATTTGGCAAACGCGCTATAAAGTGCCAACAGTCTATGAGCAGGATTTTGTTCAACATTTAATTCAAGCCTTTTCTTCAGGCGTAACAGAACTTACCGATTTGGTTCAATCTTTAAATCAACAAGGTTTTCGTTGCGAGTCTGGTGAACTTTGGACTTCTGAAACATTTTCTGAAGAAATGCAACGTTTAGGTTATTGATTCAAGGAAGAACAGTGATGAATGCAGCAGTAACAGTGACTCCGAGTGTTGAGGAGTATTTAGATTTAGGTTTACGTGATCAGTGGCATCCTGTACTGGCAAGTTGGGAAGTCGCAGCCAATCCTGTGGGTATTACCCGTTTAGGTGAAAATATCGTGGTTTGGCGTGATGACCAAGGTCAGGTACATGCTTTAGAAGATCGTTGTCCGCACCGTGGTGCTCGTCTTTCTTTAGGCTGGAACTTAGGTAATCGCGTGGCATGTTGGTATCACGGCGTTGAAGTTCGCCATGATGGCAAGGTTGAAGATGTACCCGCAGTACATGAATGCCCAATGAAAGGCACAACCTGTGTGAAAAGCTACCCAGTGATTGAGCAACATGGTGCAATTTTCCTGTGGTTTGGGATTGATCCAAATGAAGTCGCTAAACCCCTTGATTTTCCTGAGCAATTGGCGAGTGAGGAGTGGAGTTCATTCCTATGCCAAGCGGATTGGAAGGTCAATCATCAATATGCGATTGATAATGTGATGGACCCAATGCATGGCACTTATTTGCATTGTACCTCGCACTCAATGGCAGACGGTGAACGTACCGCAGAAATGAAACACCGTTCAACAGAAAATGGCTTTGTCTTTGAAAAAGAGGGACAAACTGGGGTCAATTTTGACTGGGTTGAATATGCCAATACTGGTGCAAGTTGGTTACGTCTTTCGATTCCTTATCGTAAAGATTTTGGTCCAGGCGGTGAGTTTTGGATTGTGGGGTATGCCACACCGATTGATGCTCAAAATACCCGTGTTTTCTTCTGGCGTTGTCGTAAAGTCAGTGGTTGGCAACGTAATGTTTGGCGTTTTCTTTATCGCAATCATTTAGAAAAACTGCATTGGGATGTCTTGGAACAAGATCGAATTATTTTAGAAAATCTTGCGCCAAACGCACGTCAACATGAATTCCTCTATCAACATGATGTCGGTTTATCGCGCTTACGCCGTTTAATGAAAAAAGAAGCGGAAAAGCAGATAAAGAAAATTGCGAGCTTGAATAGCTCAAACCGTATTGAAATGCAGGAACAAGTTCATGGTTAATGTCGCATTGTTGCAGGGCAAGAAAGTCTTTGTTACAGGCGCAGCAAGAGGCTTGGGACGAGACTTTGCACAGGCCATTGCCGAAGCAGGTGCTCAAGTGGTCATGGCGGATATCTTGGCAGATCTTGTGCAACAAGAAGCAGCAATATTGCAGGCACAGGGTTTACAGGTGACTGCGGTCACGATTGACTTGGCTGATGCTGATTCGATTCAACAGGCTGTTCAGCAAGCAGCTGAACATTTAGCTGGAATAGATGGTTTGGTGAATTGCGCTGCACTTGCGACCAATGTGGGTGGTAAAAGCTTGATGGATTATGACGCCGATCTATGGGATCGCGTCATGAACATCAATGTCAAAGGGACGTGGTTGGTCACCAAAGCATGTGTGCCATATCTCAAGCAGTCCGATGCAGGCAAGGTAATTAATGTGGCATCGGATACGGCTTTATGGGGCGCACCTAACTTGATGGCTTATGTTGCAAGTAAAGGTGCTTTGCTGGCAATGACCCGTTCGATGGCAAGAGAGTTAGGGCCATTTAATATTTGTATCAATACGCTTTCTCCAGGATTGACGCTGGTTGAAGCAACAGAATATGTACCGCAAGATCGTCATGATTTATATGTAAATGGTCGTGCGATTCAACGTCAGCAGTTACCACAGGATCTGAACGGAACAGCACTTTATTTACTTTCGGATTTGTCCTCATTTGTGACTGGACAGAATATTCCCGTAAATGGTGGTTTTGTCTTTAATTAAGGAATTGTTTCATGATTACAGGGATTGAGATTTTAAAGTTTGGCGTTGAGGATCGGGCTGCTTCAAATAAATTTTTGGCAGATTTTGGTTTAAAGCCAAGCCAATCAGATATTGAGGGTACGGATCTTTATCAAACCCAGAACGGCAGTAAAATTTATTTATTTGATTGTGATGATCAGCGTCTACCACAGGCCATCGAGTCAGGTTCAACCTTACGTGAAGTGACTTGGGGCTTGGATGATGCAGCACAGGATTTGGCTGATTTAGCGACTCGCCTGAAAGATGTAGATGGCTATCAAGCCACGGCTGACATGCTGCAATGCTTAGACCCAAATGGGATGACCATTTGCTTTCAAGCCAGCTTTACCCAAGAGCTACCTGCGTTAAAAACTGAAGGGATTAATCAATACGGCAGTATCACTCGTGTCAATGCAGCCAGTCCAGTGTATGAAAAAGGGCAACCTGTTGCGATTGGACATGTGGTGTTCTTTACTCCAGATTTAGAAAAAACAGAATCGTTCTATATCGAAAAGCTCGGTTTCTTCTTATCGGATGCTTATCGTAATCGTGGTGCTTTTTTACGTTGTCGTGGCAAAGGCTATCATCATGATTTGTTTTTGCTTTCGGTACCCAATAAACCTGCTGGACTCAATCATGTGGCCTTTGTGGTGCGTGATATTCATGAAGTGATTGGCGGTGGCTTAAACATGAACCGTTCTGAATGGTCTACTTTTATTGGTCCGGGTCGTCATCCAATTTCTTCGGCTTACTTCTGGTATGTCAACTCACCTTTGGGTGGTGCATTTGAATACTACACCAATGATGATTATTTGACGGAAGAATGGCAACCACGTGTTGAAGAACATTCTTTAGAACTCTTTACTGAGTGGGCGGTTGAAGGTGGTTTAGATGACCACACTCGTCGCCAAGTCAAACCTGTATAAGCAGTTGGAACAGAGAGATTAAGCTATGCAAAGAATTGTCATCGTTGGCGCAGGACAAGCCGCAGGTTGGGCGGTCAGCACACTCCGTCAACATGGATTTCTAGGTGAAATTCATGTGGTATCCAATGAGGAACGGGTATTTTACGAACGCCCACCGCTGTCAAAACAAGTCCTCTCCAAAGAAGCCAGTTATGACAGTTTGCATCTGTTCTCTGCTGAACAGGTTCAAGATTTTAATATCGAGTGGCATAAACCAGCTGTGGCAACTCAAGTGGATCGCCAACAAAAACATGTGGTTTTAGAAAGCGGTCAAGTTTTGCCTTATGACAAATTATTGATTGCGACTGGAAGCCGAGCACGTGTGCCAGTCAATACATGGCAGTTTATTCCCAATGTGGTGACTTTACGTAATGTACAAGACTGTGAACGTTTAGCCGAAATCTTACAACATACGCAAAAGTTAGCAGTAATTGGTGGTGGTTGGATCGGCTTGGAAATTGCAGCAACGGCACGGAAACAAGGCAAACAAGTGCATGTTTTTGAATACGGTGATCGACTTTGTGCACGTAGCGTTAGCTCTGATGTGTCTGAATTTCTGCAAAATATGCATCAACAACAAGGTACTCAGATCCATTTAAATAGTAAAAATGTGCATTTGATTGAAGCAGGTCAACAGCAAGTTGAAGTGGTGAATCATCCAAATGCCAGTGAACTGTTTGATTGTGTAGTAGTGGGTGCGGGTGCTGATATTGCCAAAGAGCTGGGTGTGAGTGCGGGTTTAGACGTTAAAGATGGCATTGTCGTCAATGGTTTTGGACAAACTTCAGACCAAGACATTTATGCCGCAGGTGATGTGGCGATACATCCAAGTTTGGGCTATTGCATTCAGTCTTGGGCCAATGCACAAAATCAAGCCATTGCCACGGCAAAGTCAATGTTAGGTATGGATACGGAATATCTGGATATTCCTTGGTTATGGTCAGATCAGTATCACTACAACATTCAGATTTTAGGAACTTACCAACCTGAAAAAACTAAGCAGATTGTGCTACGTCAAAATGCAGCAGATCAGTGCAGTTATCTTTATCTGGATGAGCAAAACTGTTTGATCAACATGATTGCAATCAATGACTCAAAACTGGTCAAACTGGCAAAACGCTGGATGCAATCCAATACCGTGTTAGACCCTCAATTATTAGCAGACCCTGAATTTAATGTAATGAAATTAAAACCGTAAACCTTAGAGTCTGTTGATATTTAAACCATTGTGAAATGTCAACAGCACCTAGATCCGGTTCATGACTCAATCGAAGGAATGAAATATGAGTAATGAAGAGAAAAGTGGATTGAAGCATTGGGTTCCTGCTTTTGTCCTGATGATCTGTGTCGTTCTGGCATTTTTCGACAAAATTAGTATCGCAGTCTTATTTGCTGACCCGCACTTTCAGGGCGCGATGGGGATTGCCCAAGACAAAGCAAAACTTGGATGGTTAATGACCAGCTTTTTATTGGCTTATGGTTTTTCCTCTGTGTTCTTAAGCTTCTTAGGCGATATTTTTAGCCCTAAAAAAATGCTGTTTTGGAGCGTCTTATCTTGGGGGATACTCATGTTCTGTATGGGTTTTACCACCAACTATACAGGGATGTTGGTCCTCCGCGTTCTGCTTGGATTAGCTGAAGGCCCATTATTTGCCTTGGCTTATACCATCGTGAAACAAACCTATACAGATCGTCAGCAAGCACGTGCTTCCACCATGTTTTTATTGGGTACGCCGATCGGTGCCTTCTTGGGTTTTCCAATTACAGCGGCTGTTCTCGCAAACCATGATTGGCATACCACCTTCTTTGTGATGGCTGGTTTAACTGTAATTGCACTGATTGCGATTGTCTTTGGCTTACGTAATTTACAACTCAAGAAAACCATTGAGCTGGAAGCGACCAGTAAACGTGTCAATTTTAAAGGGCATATCCATAACACCAAGGTGCTATTACAGAACGGTTCATTTTGGTTGGTGTGTATTTTCAATATTGCACTGATGACTTATCTGTGGGGATTAAACAGTTGGGTTCCATCCTACCTGATTCAAGACAAGGGCTTTAACCTTAAAGAGTTTGGTATTTATTCAAGTTTCCCATTTATCGCCATGTTGATTGGTGAAGTGATTGGTGCATTTCTTTCTGACAAGTTAGGTCGTCGTGCCATTCAAGTTTTTAGTGGCTTATTGGTGGCCGGCATCTTTATGTATGTCATGGTCATTATGACAGATCCAATTTTAGTGATTGTTGCAATGTCTCTTAGCGCAATGGCTTGGGGCTTTGGTGTCGCAGCAATATTTGCACTACTTGCTCGTGTGACCACTGCTGATGTGGGCGCGACTGCGGGTGGGATTTTTAATGGACTGGGTAATTTTGCCAGTGCAATTGCACCCGTTCTGATCGGTTACATCGTGATGCAAACCCATAGTTTTAATTTAGGAATTACCTTCTTAGCAGCAGTTGCTGTGATTGGATCGTTCTTCTTAGTTCCTTTACTAAAACGTTATTAATTCAAGATATCTAGGAGTTAAAACATGACTACTCAACAATTCGAATCATGGTCACAGCCTGAAGGTACAAGCTTACAAGATTGGTTAAATACCCGTATCGCACGTTTTGAAACACGTAAATATGATTTTGATGCCTTGAAGTTCCAAGCGGACTATGACCCCAAATATCGTCGTGCCCAAATGCGTTATATGGGCACGGGTGCAACAGGTGTAGTGAATGATGGCAACACTGTTCCAGCAGAAAACTTCACTTTTTCAACCATGGTTTTACCTCCGCAGTGCGAAGGGCCTTTGCATATTCATCATGATGTTGAGGAAGTGTTTTTTATGTTGCGTGGTGAGATTGACCTATTTATCGAACATAACGGTGAGAAATTTCAAACCAAACTTAAAGAGCGTGATCTGATTTCAATTCCACCTGGAATTTACCGTGGCTTGTTTAATCCAGGTCAGGAAGATGCCTTGATGTGTGTGATGTTAGGTGCGGGTAAACCGACCATTCCGAACTATCCACCAGAACATCCATTGTCGCAAATCAAACGTTGATTGAATCGACAAAGCCCAGCCCTACAGCAAAGGAATCCAGCCATGACATTGCTTGATCGATTAGCCAAATATCCAGTCAAAACCATTGTAGTTGATGGACAAGTACACGCCTATCGTGAGGCGGGTCAAGGCCAGCCGTTGATTTTGCTACATGGGATTAGTTCGGGTTCTGCTTCATGGATCAACCAACTTGATGTACTGAGTCACTCTTTTCGTGTGATTGCTTGGGATGCACCGGGTTATGGCTTATCAGAAGGTTTAAATACAGCGCAACCGAATGCAGAAGATTATGCACAACGTTTGTTGGGTTTAATCGATGCTTTGGCAATTTCGCAAGCCATTTTGGTTGGTCATTCCCTTGGGGCTTTACAGGCCAGTGCTTTTGCTCATCTTTATCCTGAACGTGTACAGACTTTGCTGATTGCCAATGTAGCACAAGGTTATCAACGTTCAGATGAGGAAAGCAAATCACAGGTTTATCAAAAACGACCAATGCTGTTGAAAAGCTTAGGTCATGCAGGCATGGCGGCAAGTCGTGGACCGCATTTAATTTATAAACAAGATACTCAAGCTTTGGCTTTGGTCACAGCGGTGATGCAGGATTTGACCCTAGACGGTTTTACCCATGCATCGTATTTGTTGGCCTATGACGAAATTAGAAATTATTTAACAGATATTCGTGTTCCTTGCGTCGCGATTGCAGGCGATCAGGACCAAATTACACCTGCACAAGGTACCCAAGACCTTGTCGCAGAAATGCAATTGAGCCGATGTCATCTGATTACAGATGCAGGTCATCTGAGTTATGTCGATCAACCACAACAGTTTAACGACATTATTTTATCGGCACGTTAATACTCAAACGAGAGAAAAAAATGAGCTTCCAAGTTGAAGGAAAAATAGCAGTAGTAACAGGTGGCTCGTCAGGCATTGGTTTGGCTGCTGTCGAAATTTTAGTTGCAGAAGGTGCCCAAGTGGCATGGTGTGGTCGGGATGAACAGCGTTTAGCAGAATCAAAAAATTATATTTTGGAAAAGTATCCGCAAGCCCATATTTTTACTCAAGCCTGCAATGTTTTAGACAAACAAGATGTAAAACGCTTTGCACAACAGGTCAATCAAAATTTAGGCAATGTCGACATGTTGATCAATAACGCAGGTCAAGGGCGTGTATCCAATTTTGAAGACACCCAAGATGAAGATTGGATGAAAGAAATTGAATTGAAGTATTTCAGTGTTTTGCATCCTGTACGTGCATTTTTAGATGATTTAAAAAATTCGGCGTGTGGATCAATCACCAATGTCAATTCCTTACTGGCCTTGCAACCTGAACCACACATGATCGCGACTTCATCGGCACGCGCCGCTTTGCTGAATTTAACTCATTCCTTAGCACATGAATTTAGCCAGTATGGGATTCGGGTGAATTCAATTTTATTGGGCATGGTGGAGTCAGCACAGTGGAAACGCCGTTTTGAAACACGTTCAGATAGCCAAGCGTCATGGGAACAGTGGACAGGCAATATTGCAAAAAACCGTGGTATTCCAATGCAACGTCTAGGTAAACCTGAAGAACCAGCAAACGCTTTGGTCTTCTTGGCTTCACCATTGGCATCATATACCACGGGTGCAGCCTTGGATGTCTCTGGTGGATTTAACAAACATTTATAAGGTGTGCCCATGAAACAGTTGATGATGATTGGTTTCGGTGCAATGGCAGCAGAAGTGTACGCACATATGCCACAAGATTTACAGCTTAAATGGATTGTGGTGCCTGCACGCAGTGTTGAAAAAGTACAGGCACAAGTATCCGCTCAGGTACAAGTAATTAGTTCGATTGATGCATGCCTTGGCACGCCTGATTATGTGATCGAAGTGGCAGGCCAAGCGGCGGTAAAAGAACATGCCCAAAAGGTGTTAGAGAAAGGTTGGACCATTGGTCTGATTTCAGTAGGAACCTTAGCCGATAGCGAATTTTTCTCTCAACTGAAACAGACTGCGGAACAACACGATGCCCATCTGCATCTTTTAGCGGGTGCGATTGCGGGGATCGATGGTATCTCTGCGGCAAAAGAAGGTGGTTTGGAAAAGGTCACCTATAAAGGCTGTAAAAGCCCGAAGAGTTGGCGTGGCAGTTATGCTGAACAATTGGTTGATCTCGATCAGGTCAGTGAAGCTATGGTTTTTTTTCGTGGTACAGCCAGAGAAGCAGCACTGAAGTTTCCAGCCAATGCCAATGTTGCAGCAACCATTGCACTCGCAGGTTTAGGCATGGATGAAACCATGGTTGAGCTTACGGTTGATCCAAAAACTAATAAGAACAAGCACACCATTGTGGCAGAAGGCGTGTTTGGTGAAATGACCATTGAATTGGTGGGTGTGCCTTTGGCAAGCAATCCTAAAACCTCAACTTTGGCTGCGCTTAGCGTGATTCGTGCATGTCGCAATAGCGTTGAAGCAATTCAGATTTAAAAGGATTTGATCATGGTAAAGGAAATTTATATCGCAGGTGAATGGCGATTAGGTAAAGGCAATACGATTCAAAGTCTGTTTCCAGCAGATCAATCTGTCAATGCTGAAATTTCTACAGCGAGTTTAGATGATGTCAATGAAGCAATTGAAAAAGCAGACTTGGCATGGCGACAAGCGGGCTGGCGCAATAGCATGCCACATGAACGTGCGCGTATTTTGTATAAAGTGGCAGAGATTATTGAAGCGCGTGTAGATGAGCTTGCAAAATTACAAACCCGTGATAATGGTAAGCCACTGGCTGAAACACGTGGTTTAGTGATGAGTGCAGCCGCGACAGCACGCTATGTTGCCGCAGCATGTGAAACGCTGAATGATGAACTCACCACACAACGTGCGGCTGACTTTATGACCATGAGTGTGCATGAACCTGTCGGTGTGGTGGCCGCGATTACACCGTGGAATTCACCGATTGCCAGTGAAGTTCAAAAACTTGCCCCTGCGATTGCTGCTGGAAATGCGGTGATCCTTAAACCGGCAGAGGCAACGTCTTTAATTGCCTTGGAACTTGCGAAAATCTTTGAACAAGCAGGACTGCCAAAAGGCTTACTCAGTGTTTTAGTGGGGCGTGGTTCTGTAATTGGTGATGCCATCGTAAAGCATCCTTTGGTCCGCAAAATTTCATTTACTGGCGGAACCACTACAGGGCGTCATTTGGCTCATCTTGCCGCAGATAAATTGATTACCACCTCATTAGAGCTTGGTGGAAAATCCCCTACGATTGTTATGCCTGATGCAGACATTGAGTTGGCTGCTAAAGGTGTGGCTTATGGGATCTTTAGTTCCGCAGGACAAGCCTGTATTGCAGGTTCACGACTCTTCGTGCATCACAGTATTTACGATCAGTTCCTTAAGCGTTTGGTTGAAATTACCAAAGCTTTACGAGTGGGACATCCAGAAACCGCGGGTGTACATTTGGGCTCTTTAATTAATCCAAAGCATTTGGCTTCTGTCGATGCCTATGTGCAATTGGCCAAGCAAGAAGGTGGTCAAGTTGTAGTGGGTGGTCAAGCGCTGACGGATGGTGATTTGGCGAAAGGAAGTTATTACTTACCGACCATCATCACCGGCTTAAATAATACTGCACAAACCTGTCAGGAAGAGATTTTTGGTCCAGTCTTGGTGGTGATGAAGTATCACGATGAAGCTGATTTAATCACCCAAGCCAACGACAGTTGTTTTGGGCTTGCAGCAGGAATCTGGACTGAAAATTACCGTAAAGCTTGGCAAATTGCGCGTGCTTTGGAAGTCGGTACAGTCTGGATTAATACCTATAAAAAATTCTCTATTTCGGCACCGTTTGGTGGCTTTAAAGAAAGTGGTATCGGGCGTGAAAAAGGGCGTTTAGGTATTTTGTCTTATATGCAGCAAAAAAGTATTTATATGGGATTAAGCGAACAGCCAAATCCTTGGTGTGAATAATAAATTCATGGAATGAAAAAGTTTTTGAGGAATAAACAATGACAGAACGTGTAAATGTAGGCGAAGCAATCGCGCGTGTTTTAGAAGCACACCAAGTGGAAAGTATCTATGGGGTGATTTCAATTCATAACCTACCAATTGCAGATGCCGTAGGGCGTCGTGAAAAAATTCGTTTTGTGGCAGCGCGTGGCGAAGCAGGTGCAGTCACGATGGCAGATGGTCACTCACGCTTTAAAGGTTTAGGGGTTGCTTTGACCAGTACCGGTGCTGGGGCAGGCAATGCAGTAGGTTCATTGATTGAAGCGATGAATGCTGGAAGTCCTGTGTTGCATTTAACAGGGCAAGTTGAACGTGAATATCTTGATCGTGATGCCAGCTTTATCCATGAAACCAAAGATCAACTGACCTTCTTACGTGCTTCAAGCAAAGCTGCATTTCGTATTACCAGCCCAGACAATGCAGTGGGTGTAATTCGTGAAGCAATTCGTGTTGCAACCACAGTACCGATGGGGCCTGTAAGTGTTGAGCTCCCGATTGATGTGCAAGCTGCAGAAATTGACTTGCCATTGAATTTAGGTCCTGTCAAAGCGCTTGAATTACCGCAGGCTGAGCAAGTTGAAATAGATTTAATTGTTGAAGAAGTTAAAAAAGCCAAACGCCCCATCTTCTGGATTGGTGGTGGCACATTAAATAGTGTTGATGAAGTGAAAGCCATTGCGGATCTTGGGATTCCTGTTGTTTCTTCTACCCATGCTCGTGGTGTGTTAGCGGATGAGCATCGACGTAGTTTAGGTGCATTCCATAATTCAGCAGGGGTTGAGCAACTGTTAAAAGAGGCTGACTTATTGGTGGTGGTGGGCTCGCGTTTACGCAGCAATGAAACTAAAACCTATTCGGTACAATTCCCTGATAATCTGATTCAGATTGATGCCAATCCAGTAGCACAGCAACGTAATTATAAAGTTCGTAACTTCATTTGTGGTGATGCCAAAGATGTATTACAACGTGTGCTCACAGGGCTAAGCGGTATCTCAAAAGTTGATGCAGATTATGATGCAGCGGTTGTTGCGGCAAAACAGTCAGCTATTGAGGCGTTGCGTACTCAGCTGGATCAATATGCCCTGATCTGTGATCACTTACGTGCGGCACTACCTCAAGACGGCATCTTTGTTCGTGACATTACCATGTCAGGCAGTACTTGGGGCAGCCGATTATTTCCAGTACAAGCACCAAATCAAAATATTCACTCACTTGCAGGGGCAATTGGTCTTGGATTAGCCACAGCAATTGGTGCTTCTATTGCCAATCCAGATAAAAAAGTGATCGGCTTAGTAGGGGATGGTGGTTTGATGCTCGGTATCGGTGAGATTGCCACCATGGCACAAGAAAATACCAACATGGTGCTGATGATCATGAACGATGGTGGTTATGGCGTCATGCGTGGTATCCAAAAGAATTACTTTGAAGGGCGTCAATATTTCAATGAATTGCATACCCCAGATTATAAAATCTTAGGGGAAGCAATGGGAGTGAAAAGCTGGAAAGTGGGCAGTGCAGATGAGTTTAAAAGCGTGATTCAACAAGCGGTCGATTTTCAAGGGCCAAGTGTGATCGAATTGGATATGAATTCGATTGGACCACTGAACTTTGCAGGACCACCGCAGAAAAAACTCTATTAAACCCAGTTGAACATCCGATGCTGGCATCGGATGTTCAGCAAAAGCTCCGGCAAATTTTTTTGCTCAAAATACAATAAAAACTATGTTTTATAGGTAAAACAAAAGTCCAACAGGATCGTTGGAACACAAGGGAAGGACGCAATTATGAAAAAGACATCAATCGCGATGCTACTTGCAGCAATTTATTTGGGTACCACATCCAATGTTTTGGCGCAAAGCTCAGCATTAGAATGGAAAAGTGAAGATGGGACGGACTCTATAAAATTGGGTGGCGTGGTGCGATTAAACCAACGCTATGAAAATTGGGAAGGGCCCAATGATGGCTTTGGCAAACTCTATTTTGATATTTTTAGAGTCGATGTAAAGGGTAAATTTAACGATGCCTATTTTAATGCAAGTTATCTGTTTCAAGATCAAGAGAAGCGCTCGATTGAAAAAGCTTATGTGGGCTACAATTTAGACCAACAGAATAGTCTAGAAGCAGGATTTGTATATAAGCCTTTTGCGATTTATCCTTATCCGCAAAATGGTTGGACTTACCATATCCCATTCTTTTTGGGCTATGGCAATAACATTGCGCCAGGTTTGAACTGGAATTTTCATAATCAGGACTGGGAGGTAAAATTGGGCTATTACCCTGAAATGCTGGCAACCAATCTGCGCTATTCGCCCGAAAGTGCCACTTATGATGACCTAGCCGACAATGCATTTCCAAGTCAAAAAGCCTATCAAAATGAAAAGCGCCATCAATTCAATACGCGGATTGTGCGCAAGCTAGACACCAAAGTGGGTAAGCAGGAAGTCGGGGTATCAGGGGCAATTGCGCAATTGCATAATAAAACCACCGATAAAAATGGTCAATATTATGCAGTAGGGGTGCATAGCGATAACAATTACAAACGCTTTAATTTACAAAGCTCTGTGATTCATTATCAATATGATGCAAAGAATCCTGATGGGGTCAATAATGATATGACTTTAATGGGGAATAACGGATTTACCCCTGCTTATTTTATTGCCTCTGAAGCGACAGTTGCCAGTTTAAATCTTGCCTATACCTTACCTATGCAAAATATGGGCAAACTCAAAGCGATCCGATTCTACAATGATTATAGTTATATGGATAAGAAACGTGATGATTGGTCAGATTCTCAAATGAATACCACTGGGATGATGTTTATTGCGTCACCCTTTATGGTGTGGGCCGATTATACTTGGGGGAAAAATGCCAATATTATTGGTGGTGCAATGAATTCAACCGGTTTTAGCTCGACCGTTTCACCCTATAGTGACCAATGGTTGTATCGTATCAATTTAAACCTTGGATTTAGTTTTTAGAAAGCTGATTTGGGAATTGATTTGTTTGTTACGCCGATATTTGCTATGGCAATAACCGCTTTGTTGCACTTAGATTTAAACACCGCTGGATGACATTTACTTATCATTTGAGTATCTGTCAAAGCAGCGGATCGGCTGTGTATGCAACAAAGCATGTTTATCGGATCAATTTTATAACTTCACAAGCGCATACGACGATCGTTTACGCTTGTTTTGCTAAGGCCATCAACGACTTTAATTGCTGAACTTCCAGTGGGGTAGCATGTTGTAACGGTTTTCTTGGTTCACCTACAGAAAAACCTAATTCATTTAAACCCGCTTTGACTGTTTTAGGTAAGCCACCTTGTACAATAAAGCGCAGCAAAGGCAATTGACGATAAAACAAGGCTTTGGCGTGGTCTAAATCACCATCTTTGACTGCCTGATATAACTGACTTGGTAGCTCACCGAGTAGATTTGGCGCCACAGTACACCAGCCACTTGCCCCTGCACAAAATGCCTCAAGTGCCAAAGGATTACAACCATTATAAAAGGGCAACTGTCCTTGAGATAATTCATGAAATTTATGCATGCGCTGAATATCGCCGGTACTGTCTTTAACCATGCAAATATTCTCAATTTCTTGAAACATTTTCACGATCAATTCTGGTGACATATCTACTCCACTGGTTGCAGGGTTGTTATATACCATGATTGGCAGCTTGGTCGATGCAGCAATTTGCTGGTAATAATCATAGATTTCTTGATCATTGAGTTTCCAGTAAGACACTGGTATCACCATAATTAGATCAGCGCCAAGCTCCTCAGCTTTTTGGGCTTTTTGAATCGCCATCGCCGTTGTGAGTTCAGAAATTCCCAACATGACTGGGACACGTTGATTAACGACTTCGATACTTTTTTGTGCGACTTGTTGCCATTCTTGCCAAGATAAATAGGCACTTTCACCAGCACTGCCCAATGGCACAATCGCATTACATTGTTGTTCTAGCAGAGCATTTAATGTGATGGTCAGCGCATCAACATCGACAGCTTGGGTGTCTGGGTGAAATGGTGTGATTGGGTATGCAATAATGCCTTCTAATTTCATTTTCATTACTCCTCGATACAGTCCGCATGATTTTTTAAAGCTTTACGCGCATAGTAGGCAAAATTGACATGATTACGCTTGTTGGTAGAGACCCAGTCATGAGCTTCTTTTGCCAGTTCATGTGGGATAGGTTGAATTTGTCCAGCAGCCATTGCCAAAAGCTGAAGTCGGGCAGCGCGTTCAATTAAAATGGCTAAGTTGCAAGCCTCTTCAATGGTTTTACCTGCCACCAGCTGACCATGATGTGACAGTAGTACAGCGCGGTTTTTACCTAAGGCTTCTGAAATAAAGATACCTTCTTCATTGCCGACAGGGACTCCCGGCCACTCTTCCACAAAAGAACAGTCTTCGTATAAAGCGCAAGTATCCATTTGTGCGATCGCTAAGGGCACACGGAGCATTGACAACGCTGCAATATGTGTTGGATGGGTATGGATAATGCAATTCACTTCAGGATGTTGTTTATAGATCCATGTATGAAAGCGATTTGCAGGATTTGCCATACCTTGTTGGTCAAGTGGTTTTAGATCTTCATCAACTTCCAATAAATTTTGCGCTGTAATTTCATCAAAGCCGAGACCAAAACGCTGAGTGATAAAGGTATTGCCTTGCGTGGTACGACAAGTGATTTGTCCAGCTAAGCCAGCATCATGTCCGTGATCAAATAAAATACGGCAGGTTAATGCCAACTTTTGTCGATCTGTATAGCTTGAATCTTGAATAAATTGCTGCATGTTTTGCTGTGCATTTTGCATCAATTGCTGTTTGTCTAGTTGTGCCGTTTGCATAAATAAAACCTCTCGCTGAGTTGATTTTCACATCGCCTAAGTACAGAATAAAAATTCTGTGGATGGATTAAAATATCCAGTTTCTAAAACTTATATGGGCCAGAGAGTTATGCGTCAGCCTTGGAAAATTCGGCTACATTTAGAAGATCGTGAAGAAAAGACCCTTTTTTTAAAGTTGGCAAATCAGATTATTCAAGAGATTTTATCTGGCAGAATTACTCAGGGAACACGCTTGCCTGGTTCACGCACTCTGGCAGATGAACTTGGGATTAACCGAAAAACCGTACAATCGGTATATGAAGATTTGGAGGCACAGGGGTGGCTGGTCTCAAAAGCCAGACAGGGCACTTTTGTTTCAGAAAACTTACCAGACCTAAAAGTGCAGTCATCGCCTACACTCAAACAGATTGATATCACACCCATTTTTCCTACGCAGATACTTATCAAAAATGATGGTGTGCCAGACAATCGGTTGATCCCCTATGAATTGTTTTCTCGGGCTTATCGGCATGCATTGATTCAAGTGACACGCCATCAAACCATGGGATATGGAGATCCTCAGGGCAGTTTAGAACTTCGTCAAGCCTTATTAAATATGTTATCTATGGAGCGTTTTATACAAACCTCTATGGAAAACATTTGTGTGGTTCGTGGCAGTCAAATGGGGATTTTTCTAGCTGCGCGGGTTCTGGCTCAACATCAGTCTCAGCGTCATATGATTGTGGTAGAGCAATGGGCTTACCCACCGGCAGTAGAAACATTTCTTTCTAATCATTATCAAATTATTCGCGTGCGTTTGGATAAGCATGGTTTAGATACCGATCATTTAACTGAAATTTTGTCCAGCCATGCAGTTGCTGCGGTCTACACCACACCCCATCATCAATATCCAACGACAGTGACGATGTCTATGGATCGACGATTAAAACTATTAGAGCTGTCTAAAGCCTTTGATTTCTATATTATTGAAGATGATTATGACCATGAGTTTCATTATGACAGCCGACCCATTCCGCCGTTAATTAGCTTACCAGCAGCAGACAAAGTGATTCATATCGGCTCTTTGTCTAAAGTATTCGCGCCCAGTTTAAGAATTGGTTATGTGGTGACCAATGTACAGATTATTCAGGCGATGAAACAAGATATTTTGCTGATCGATAAACAGGGCAATGCGATTACTGAATTGGCAATGGCTGAGCTGATGCAGCAGGGTGAAATTAAGCGACATATCCGTAAAATGCGCAAGATTTATCAGCAACGTCGAGATTTTGCTGTGATGGCTTTTCAACAGACGTTTGAAGATAGGGTTAAAATAGCCACACCCGCAGGTGGCATGGCGTTGTGGGTAAAATTTAAGTTGCCTTATCAACAGCAGTTTTTAATGGTTTTAAAACAATTACATATTGATTCTGAATATGATTTTGGTTCGGTATGGCATCATTCAGATGATAGTTTTTATATTCGTTTTGGTTTTGCAGCCCTGACCGAATTGGAAATCCGTCAAACTGTTGAAAAGTTATATCAGGTTTTTGTGAGTTCATGATGCTCAAGAGATTGAAAAATCAGCTTAAGTCATGTTGAACTGACTTTAGAACGGTTTAGGTTTAAGTAAAGATGCTACAAATTGAAATAATCACAATATATTGAGATTTAAGTAAAAACCAGAAGCATTGTGTTTCTGGTTTTTTATGGATTAATTTAAAGGCATACGATATTCAATGACCCCTGGTTTTTCAGCAATCCAGTCATAGAGTTTTTGTGCAGTTTGATTGCTTTGTTGAGTGTGCCAATACAAACGCGCGCAGGGTTGAACTATAGCTTGCTGTTGTACATATTCAATCAGGCGCTTGCCTACATGTTGACCTCTTGCCTGTGGAGAAACATATAAGTCTTCTAGATAGCAAAAGTTGGTCTCGGCCCATGTCGAGCGATGGATCACATAATGTACAAAGCCAAGAACATGCTCAGCTTGTTTAGCAACAGCACAATATATCGGCTCTTGATCATCAAAAAAACGTTGCCAAGTGGTTTGCGTAACAGTGTTGGATAAAGCCACTTTGTAAAAGTCTTGATAAGCCAGCCAATACTCCAGCCATTGTTTATAGTCTTGTTGTGCAACAGGCACAATTTGAACCACTAAATTTTCCATAGGTATTCTCCAGTTGTCGGGAAAGAAAGAGGAGAAATGAGTTTAAGTATGATTGTGGTATTGAAATAAGATACACTTTGAGTATTTTTAACAGTACCAGTTTTGTTTATGGTGACAGTAACCTCTGCTTATTTCCCTCATTTGATCTTACCTAAAGGGGTGATTAAAGAGGGTTTATATAGCGTCTTACGTGATGCAATTTTAGATGGTCGTCTAGCTTCTGGAACCAAACTGCCCTCTAGTCGTGTCTTGGCAGAAATGATGTCGATTTCTAGAAATTCAGTCTTGGCTGCAATGGACCGTTTACTGGATGAAGGCTATATTGTGACCAAGCCAAGCTCTGGTACTTATGTCGCAGAGCTGATTCCTGATCAATTAATTTCTATACAAGAGATACCGACAGAATCTTCATCTGATATCTGTCACAAGCTAAATATTAATCCGCATATCGCAAGCTTATTACCTGCTTGGCAGCAACAAAATGTATCTGGGCAGGGTGAAAAAATATTTCATGTCGGCGTTGGTTGTATCGATTTATTCCCACATTCGCTTTGGGGGAAATTATTGGGACGTGCTTGGCGGCAGTCTCATCAGCAATTGGGGCAGTTTCATGATTGTCGAGGCTATTTGCCTTTACGTCAGGCAATTTGTGATTATGTTCGTTCTACACGGGGACTAAAATGTGATGTACAACAAATTTTGATTGTAAATGGTACCCAACAAGCGATTCATCTTGCAGCTTATGCATTATTACAACCTTTGGATCAGATCTGTTTAGATGAGCCGGGCTATGATGCCGCTTTAAATATTTTTCGGAGTTTTGGCATTCAAGTTCATCCTGTATCAAGTGATCACGAAGGGATGAAAGTTGCCGAGATTATTCAGCATTATTCCGAAAGTAAATTAATCTATACCGCACCTTCACATCAGTTCCCTTTAGGTGGAACACTCAGTTTAAGTCGACGATTGGCCCTGTTGGAATGGGCAGCGAGTCAGCAAAAATGGATTTTTGAAGATGATTATAATAGTGAGTTTAGATATGGAACTCATCCAATTCAAGCCTTACAGGGCTTAGACCAACAACAAAGAGTGATCTATTCTGGTACTTTTTCTAAAATGATGTTTCCGGAGTTCCGACTTGGATTTATGGTGGTTCCAGAATCGCTGATAGAAACATTGAGTCTGGCAAAATACTATACTGATACGCGGAGTGCTTATTTAGAACAAGCGGCTTTGGCTTTGTTTATCAAAGAGGGGCATTATGCACGCCATGTACGTAAAGTGCGTAAAGCTTGCCAAGAACGTCAACAGGCATTAATTGCTGCGATTCAACAATTTCTTGCAGATGTATTGACTGTTCAGCCAACCGACTCAGGGATTCATGTGATTTGTTGGCTAAATGCCCCATGGACTGAGCAAAGCTTTATTGACCAGTGTCTTGCCATTCATTTGGCTGTTCAGCCTTTATCCCGCTACTGTCAACAACCTTATGAAAAAGCTGCGGTATTGTTTGGCTATGCAGCGCATACTCCAGATGAGATTAGCATGAATATTCAGAAGCTGGCGCAACAGATCAAGCACAAGTAACACGGATTCCAGTTTCATCTTCTATATTTCTTCATTTCCTATATAAATCGCTAGCTGGTCTAGCTGTATAAGCACTGATGATAATTGTTGTACATCTGTTTATGTAATGTTATAACATAACAATAAATTACAATTCGGAATCCATGATGCGTCACCATACTTTAGCAATCGCTATTTCTTTACCGGTCTTTCCTGCATATGCGATTGAAAACAAACAACTGACTGTACTTCCAGTGATTCGAGTCAATGCCGAAAATGATCCATTTATCAATCAAAGTATTGTTGTAGAAAATAGAAATGCAGACAATAAAACTTTAGGTGATGCTTTAAAGCATCTTTCAGGGGTACAAAGTAGCGCTTTTGGTCCCAATTCAGGTGCGCCTGTGATTCGCAGTTTAAGTGGAAACCGAGTGCAGATTTTGGAAGATGGTCAGTCTATTTATGGAATGAATAGTATCAGCGGCAATATTAATATCCCTTTTGATCCTTTATTCACTCAATCTGTTACTGTCAATAAATCTTCAGACAGTGTACGTTATGGTGGCAATGCCATTGGCGGAAGTGTGAATATTGATTCTGGTCTAATCGATACAGCGATGCCGAATAAAAGTTCTCAATTAGAGCTGGTAGCGAAAAAGGGCTGGAATGATTTTGATGCCAAAGGTTTTAAGCTCAATCTCAATAACCAAAGTAATTTTTCCACCAATTTATTGTTTTCTAGCCAAGATATGTCAGCTTATAAAATTCCGGGAGAGGGTAAAGCGAGCGTATGTAATAGTGGCGTATTTCCAGCGACGGGTGGGGTAAATACAGCATTAGCAGATGCTTGCCAAAAAGAAGTACGCATTCAAAAAAATTATAACACTGCATCTCAGCCTTATATTAACCAGTTTATGACAGAAAACCCTGATTGGGCAGATGGTTCATTTTCCTTCTATACGGATCAACCAACTACTGAGATGCGTGGAAAAACCTATACCAATCCGATAAACCCTAAATATGTGCCCAATACCCAGCAATATACTGAAAACAAAATTAATAAAGATGTCACACCCAACTATAAAAAAAAGCTGGGCAATAGCTATTTAGACAATCAACACTTTGCGATTGGAAGCACTTATTTTCTTAACAATGGACGTATTGGGCTCAGTGCTGATTCAAAAAAAAGTGAATATGGGGTACCCGGATTTTCTCTTGAAAATAAATCTTTTCAATCTACCAGTGACAGCATACCAGTCGGGGTGAAAACAGATCAGCGAAGATATGCCTTAGACAGCGAGTTTAATTTTAGCCCGTTGTTATTGAAACAAATACAATTTGATGTGAGTAAGAGCGTTAATACATCAGGAGAATATTTAGGATCAAAAATGGCCAATAACTATAAATTTGATACCCAACAGGCTGAATTATTACTTATGCATAGACCTGTTGAATTTTGGAATGGTTTTATTGGCTTTAATCAGATTGATCGTAAAGTGGTAGGGCATGGAAATTTACGTTATTTACCGAATATCAATACGCAAACACAAGCCGTGTTTATCAAGGAAAAATTAGACTTTGATTGGCTAGAACTCGATGCTGGTTATCGTAACGAAAAGGTTGAACATAAAATTCAAAAAAGTGATTTTGTACCATCCAGAAACTCACCGAATACAAAACTCACCGATACGAAATTTAATCTTGAAAGCTATAGTTTCGGTTCATTCTTAAAATATAATGATCTATTGGGTTTAAAGTTGCGTTATTCAGTATCAGATAGAGCACCTGAAATTAATGAACTTTATGCCAGCCATCCACATTATTCAATTATGTTACAAGAAGAAGGTAACCAAAAACTCAAAGAAGAACAGTCCAAAAATCTTGAGTTAACAGGTCTGTTCAATTATAAAAATTTTAATTTTGAAGCAACTGTATATAAGATGAAATATGACAAGTATTTGTATTTGACCCATTCAGGGGCACAAATGCGTAATCGTTTGCCACTCAAATATTGGACCCAGACAGATGCTGAAATTACTGGATTTGAAATTGATTTAAAACAAAAGTTTGAACTCAATCAGTATGGTAATCTTTTGATCTCTGCTTTTGCTGATTTGGTGAAAAATAAAAACTTGAATCCAAACAAAACCAGTTTAGCAAATGATGGAAATTACTTACCTAATATGCCAACGAACCGTTATGGGCTAAATCTTGAATGGAATAAAAATGATTGGTTAGCACGCTTATCCAATATTTACTATGATCAAGCTCAGTATTTAGGCAAAAATGTGTCTAAAGAAATTCCATTGCCGTCTTATAACTTGCTGGATCTACAAATTCAGAAACACTTCAAATTACAAAATGCCAATTTTGATGTTTTCCTCAATGGATCTAATTTGTTAAATGAAGATGCACGACCACAGAACTCGCCATTAAAATACATTGCACCTCTTCCTGGGCGTGGGGTACAGCTGGGTATAAGTATGAAAATTTAATCGCTTAACTTTTGTTGGCTAAATTTTATATGCGAGATCTTAACTTAAGATTTATTATCGGGGGCAATAAGTTGCTGTTGTCTAGAAGACTTCAAGCAACATGTTGGCCCCTTTATTTTGATAGATTGAGAGTAACAAATTGATGTGATTAAATTAAAAAATAGCTGTTAAAAATAGTCTATTCGATTCAATCATTACAGCTTGATTTATTACAGCGTGAATTGTTTAACATGCGATTGCTGCTTCACGTTCAAAAATAGATTCAACACTTTCAAATACCAAATGACAAGTTTGGTTTTGATATTGTCGCGCATAGCTGTTTACTGCATTTTCAAGCACTTGTAAAAAATCATTATAATTCTGTTCAAAGTCTAATAAGTCGAGTAAATCTGATTTTTTGCTGTTATGGCAGTTATATTTTTGAATAAAATCAAGCATTATTTTTTGAATAGGGGCGTGAGTAAAATAAATTAAATAAGTCGCTGCCGAACCACAATGCAAACAACCTTGTTCAAGATAAATTTCTTCACTGTTTAACCAGCAACATTGTAAGGTAAAAAATGCTCGAATCGCTTCAGTCGCTAGAGTAGGCTGTTCCAAAGTGTTCACCAATCTTTAGATAATGAAATTGATAATCATTATCAATTATATTTTGCAAAAAGTCTATTTGATAATCATTAAATTTCTTAAATGGTGTGCTGAAAGCTGTATTGTGAAATTTAAAAAGCTTTTATAAGAAAAAATCGATTTAACAAAGACTGCAACTACAGAGTTCAAATATACAAATTATTTTTAATTGCTTAATAATTAAATGATATTTATTGTTTTTTTGAGATTATTTACATTTTGTGTTAAGTTTTGCTTATTAATTTTAGGCTATAAGAATAAATAAATGTTGAACAATATTTTTACTTTCTTCAATAGCTAAAAATACTTATACATCTGATAACGCTTATCTAAAAAGGAAATATTAATGAATAAACTATTTTCTTCTTTATTACTCACCACTTGCATGATCACGACAAGTTGCGCATTTGCACAATCAGCAATAAAAAATACTGGAAATAATATGATCAATTTAGAAAAAACTAAAACTTATTGTATTGGGCGTTATGTGGTGGATATTCCTGCTGAGGCTAATCCATTAGAACGTTATGATAAATATGATTCTTTTACTATTAAGGTTCAAACTAAAGCAACACGTCAAGATTTTGATGAAGCAGTTCAAAAAGTGAGAAAAGAATATTCTGAAGACGGTTGGTTTATCACTGATGATCCTCAAGAACAAAAAATTGATAGTCGAGTCACTAAAATTATCAAAGGTAAGACATCAAAACATAAAGGCGATCCTTTAGATGTCTTTGGCTTTGTACTTGATAAAAATACTTTATATTTAATTGAAGGTGGGCATAGTGACTCCCCTGAAAGAACCAAGAGAAGTAACGAGGCGATTCATAATTTAGTGAAAAACTTACGCTATCGTAATGAACATGAGATTCCTAAGGAAGCAGGACAATGTATTTACCAAGGCTTTATCAAAGATCAAACCAAACAGTACCGCTATAGTATCCAAAAGCTTGGTTTTAGATTTAAGGACTATCCAACAGTAGTGTTACGTTTTGAGGCAGAAACAAATGATGAATATGTCTTGCCAATGATTCCACGGATAGAAAAAAAGTTTAAAGAGGTCGGGCAAAGCCAGCGTCAAATTGATAAAGGCAATATTCGTAAAGGTGAAAAAAATACTGGGCATTTAACGGGACAAGAATGGATTTCAGTAGAAAAAATGAAAGGAAAAAATGGCATTAGTGCCTTATGGGAACATACAGGCAGTGCCAATAATAACCAAGATCCATTGATTAGTTTTGAGGTAGATACGGCACGTTCTTCACCTCTTACACAGAGCAGTAGCCTAGAACAATATGATGCCTTAAAACTATATGAATCGATTCTAAAAACCATCCGTAAATTCGGAGAATAATA
Source organism: Acinetobacter sp. AS167 (assembly GCF_037152175.1). Taxonomy (NCBI): domain Bacteria; kingdom Pseudomonadati; phylum Pseudomonadota; class Gammaproteobacteria; order Moraxellales; family Moraxellaceae; genus Acinetobacter; species Acinetobacter sp. AS167. Next base: position 432,275 of record NZ_JBBCMP010000002.1, on the reverse strand, counting down.
ATGTCAAATAATGTCCATCGTCATGAAGCCTATGAAATACTTTACGAATCTGGAAGTGTGTCTTATGTTTCATATACCACACCAGAGAGTGTTAATTCCGAGTGTGTAATTCCTGCACCTGTCAAATATGTCGTGCCGATTATTTTTATTCCAGGGATTATGGGGTCAAATATTAAAGATACCGCTGATGATAAAGAGGTTTGGTATCCCCGAATATCACTGTCTACAATTATTGAATACAGTAAACGAGATGCACGAGAACGACAGATTGCCCTGAACCCAGCAACAACTCAGGTTGGGTACGATGGCGATGTAAAAATAAGTAAAAAAGCAATTCCACATATGACCAAAGACTTGGCTTTGGCACGCGGTTGGGGTTCAGTGATTACCATGGGTTATGCAAATTTACTGATTTATTTGGAGAGTAATTTAAATCAACCCTTCAAGAAATTAAAAGATCAAGAGAAGGATAAGTTTAATGGTACAGCTGAATGGGAAAAAATTGTCCAACCCGGCAATGCAGATACGGAAAAAATACTTAAAAATTGGTCGTCGCAAAAAACTGTTGAATTATTAGGTCTAGAACAGCATGAGGAATTGGCAGATTATGCTTTTCCAGTGTTTGCCTGTGGCTATAACTGGTTACAAAGTAATATGAAGTCAGCAGATCATGTTGCAGACCGACTGAATAATCAAGTTATGGCGCAAGTTAAAAAAGAATTTCCTACAGCAAAATTTAAAAAATTTATTATCGTTAGCCACTCTATGGGGGGCTTAGTGACTCGCGCCCTGATCCAAAATGCTAAGGTTAAAGATAAGATTGCTGGTGTGATACATGGTGCGATGCCTGCCAGTGGTGCGCCAGCAGTATATCAACGCCTCACTGTAGGCTGGGATGGTTGGAAAGCCTCAACAGGACTTTTCAAAAGTGCTGTAGCTTGGGCAACCAAATTTATGTTTGGGAATACTTCTGAACGTCTCACCGCAACATTGGCAAATGCGCCCGGTGGCTTAGAGTTATTGCCTTTTTCAAATTATTCCAATGTTGGGGATTTTCCCAAAAATTCTCAAGCATGGTTGGTCATTAAAGCGAAAACGCCTACAGGTGAAATGACTGCCACATTGCCAAAAAGCAATGATCCTTATAATGATCTCTATAAAAGAAAAGACTGTTGGTGGGCGATGATCAATCCTGATTTTATCGATCCTGCTGGATTGGTTGCAAAAACGGTAGATAAAGAAGGATATGATAGTATTTTTGATGTTTATAGTAAGAATATAAATATAGTCAAAAAATTGCATGATCATATAAAAGATACCTATCATGCCAATACTTATGCAAGCTATGGTGCTGACGAAGGGTTTAAAGCATTTGGTCAAGTGGTGTGGCGTTGTAAAGAAGAGTTAAATATTAGCAGTGAAAATGAACTAATTGAATTAATGAACTTATATGGCAAGAAAAATTTAATTGAACTTCCAGATATAAAAGATCGAAGTGATATAAAAGAAGACGATGTAAAACATGTTCAGGAAGATGATGCTGAATTAAGTATAAAAGGTTCGAAAATCCATAATTTACTAGACAATGCCTATAAAAAAGATGGCATAAGGGAAGTCTTGCTAGATGAAAAGTCCAAAATTTCTAAAACCAATAAAGCCACATTTTATTTAGATATTAAGCCAACTTCAAAGGGAGACGGAACGGTTTGTTATCAGTCTGGACAGGATGTGCGTGCTGATGGTCGTAGTCCAATTGAAACATTTATTATCAATGGTTATGAACATGCAAGTAGTTATGATAATGCGCATGTTCAATTAAATACCATCTACTGTATCGCAAATATTGTTGACATTATGAAGCAAGCTTCAGCAGCAGAAGTGTGTAAAAGTGAAATAAACAGACCATAAGCTAACTTTAGTAAACCAAACCATAGCTGTTGTTTAAGAAATTGATCAAACAGCACAGTCAACGATGATGGCGCTGTTTAATCCAATAGATTTTGTCATAAGAACATGCAGTTAAATGACGGTTTTAAACTTATTTGCTGTTTAAACGATGCCCTGATTTAAAACCATTTTCACTTGCTAAAAATACAATACATAACCCCAATAATGATAAGGCGATGATACAAACAAAAAATGAGTCTATTCCTACATTTTGCAGTAGGATGCCGCCAAAAATACCGCCCCCTGCAACAGCAAGATTGAACACTGTCACCAGCATTGATTGGGCAATATCTACATTTTCACCTGCAACATCTGCCAGCGCAGTTTGTAGTAGGGTTGGTGCACCACCAAAAGTCATTCCCCAAAGTACGATACCTAGCATCGCAAGCCAGATGTGATGACCGCTCAAGCCCATCAAAAGAGCAGCGATTGCAAAACCTGTTAAACTGATCAGGATTAATTTGCGTAATGATCTATCTATCCAAATCGCTGTAATCCAAATGCCGAATATTGAAGAAAGACCAAAAATAAGCAGGATAAGATCAATATGCTCACTCAGCTGGACAGCTGATAAATAAGGAGAAATAAAGGTATAAAGTATGTTATGTGCCAAAATCCAAACAAAAATAACTGTCAAAATTGCGCCTATACCAGGGTGAACCAAGACTTTGAGGATAGACTGTTGCTTACTCGGGGGTTGTCCAGCCAAATGAGGAAGGCTTACTTTAATCCAGATGATTAGGATTAAGGCAAGCCCTGAAATCATCCAGAAAACCCCACGCCAGCCAAACAGATTGCCCAACCAAATGGCTAAAGGCACACCCATACATAATGCGATGGGTTGACCAACCCCAACGATTGCCATCGCTCTGCCTTGTAGATGGGCAGGAACCAGATTTCGAGCATAACCAGCCAAGATACCCCAGATAATTCCAGCAGACATTCCGGCAATAAATCGTGAAATCAGGATGACGATATAGCTAGAAGATAGCGCTGTTAGACTATTGAAGATAAACAAGCCGGCGATTGCCAATAATAATAAAGGTTTTCTTGACCAACTTCGTGTTGCAGCAACCACAGGGATCGCCGCAATGACCGATCCTAAGGCATAAACTGAAATCATTTGCCCTGCTAAAGCTTGAGAAACTTCTAAGTCATGACTGATTAATGCCAATAAGCCAGCTGGTATGATTTCCGTCATAATGGTAATAAAACCTGCAACCGTAAAGGCCAATAATTTCCAAATTGGTAAGCTTGACGCAGATCGATTCAGCTCTGGTCTGTTGTTGAGCTGATTCATGCGTTATACCTCTGTGTATGATTGACAGAAAGATCATCTCGGTTAAGGAATATAGGCATCACAAAATATTGAAGATAAATATCCATACTAAACACCATGTTGTCATTATAACGGAACGATCGTTCCATTTTAGGGTAAATAAAATCCTCAGCATTGCAAATTGGACAGTCTGCTAAGGGGTAACTCGAAATTAATACAAGATATTCAATGCTACTTCAGCAACATTCTCTAGATATTGCTGACGATTTTCTGGGCTACAGCCTTTGCTTAAAACGCGAATGCCTTGAATGGTATTCACAAAAAAAAGAGCTAAAGCTTGTGGCGAACTATGTAGGATGATTTCACCAGATTGCTTTCCTCTGATTATGAGCTGTTCTAGTGCAAGTTGTAATCGTTCAAAATTATACGTGACAGATTCAGCTGTCTTTTGATCATGTCCTGCTAACTCCAAACAGGCATTGGCCATTAGGCAGCCCCGTTGTTGCGGATCGTTTAATTCATCTTCAATGATACGAGATAGTAATTGTTGGATGATACTTTTGACTGATCCATCACTGGATAATAAGTCGATATTTGATTTACTAATCAGGCGTTGATAGCGAGATAAGGCTTGTTGGTATAGCTGCTCTTTATTGTTAAAGGAACTATATAAACTGCTGCGTGAAAGTCCAGTTTCCTCAACCAAATCTTGAATGGATGTCGCTGCAAACCCTTTACGCCAGAAAACTTGCATAACGGCATTTTCAACTTCTTCTGGATCAAACGCTTTAGTGCGCATAATGTTAATTCATACTGGAACAATCGTTCCTGATACTTTATACAAACAATCAATGGCTGTCTAATGATAATTCAACAGTATGGGGAGATTTGAGTTTGCTTTATTGAATTAAGCCAAGATATAAGTCAACCTGTCAAAAAAGCTCAGACATAATAATATAATTTTTTTTAATGAATATTTTTAATTAAATCAATTGCATGAGAAAATAAATTATTTAATTATAAAAAGCTTGCAATGCCACACCTTACATTCAAAGTTTAAATAGCTTTGCGTAGGCGATGCCTCACTTTCGTAAGAGGTGCCAAACCTTGCGCTTCAAACAAAGCAGTGCTTTGTTTTTGCTCATGTTGGGCGAGGGGTAGGATCACCATCTATAATTCAAAAGTAAAAAAATGAATTGATACCCAACAGTTTCTAAAAGCACATACAAAAACATAAGTTCATTTCTGATCAATGACTTGATAGAAATCACTTGTATGAATAATTAGGGGGGTGACTATAGACATTAAAAAACCACGCTCTTGGAGGGCATAGTTTTTGGTTAATCTATAACAGGTTACTAAATATCTAAACTTTAGCTTAAAACTTTTTAGTGAGTGAAAAAGTGAGGGTGGAATCAATTGGATTTGAAACATTGGCATTGGGATTGCCATTGCTGTATTTTTGATAATATCCGTTTTTGTCCCATGCTTTGCTATAACTTAAACTGGAAGATAAGCCATAAGGTAGCACTTTATTAATGGCAAAACTGGCATCTTGAAAGCTTGCGGCAGAAAAGTTTTTTATACGTTGATTGCCATAATGCATATTCACCGACCAGCCTTGAGCGATGGGTTGTAACCAATTTACATCTAAATAGCCTGAACCTCGAGAGTGCTTATTGGAACCAATTGCTAAAGTTTCAGAATTATTGCCAAAATAATCTTGGGTATAGGTGATTGCATATTTAACACTCAGCGGACCATAGCTGATTTCTGGAATAATTTCACCATAATCAAAACGGGTATGACCTGTTTCAGCAGTGGTTTTTGCCCCAGGATAGTAGTAATAAGCGACTTTAGTAGCCAGATTTAACTGACCGAAACTACGGCTATAACCAGTATAGACATCCCATTCAACATTGGCATCACGGATGAAGTCATCACTCACAGTAGAAGCCCAAGTTCCTGCATAAAAACCATTGGGATGTGCATAATCAAATCCGCCTTGTATAGCAGGGTTGCCCCAGGTCTGTTGAAAACCACGTGAGATATATTGGCTGGCCACTGTCAAATTTGCACTATAAGGAGATGGTGTTTCTACACCTGATTCATTGGCATGTATGGTTTGAAAAAATAGACTCAAAGGGATGGTCAATAATAATTTTTTTCTCATTTTATTCGTCCTTGCAAGATGCGACACACTCAGTCAAAACTCAGGTGTCGCTAAAATATGAATACTTTTACACGATCGGACGTAAAGGTGCTTTGCGCACGGGTGCAGTGCCAGCTTTGTAATAACCCGCTTCAGAACGTGGCAATTTTTGACCACGAATTTGATCTGCGATTTTTTCAGCGATCATGATCGTTGTGGCATTTAAATTTCCAGTAATGATCAGTGGCATTATCGAAGCATCAACAACCCGCAAGCCTTGTAGACCGTGTACACGACCTTGACCGTCAACCACTGCCATTTCGTCTTCACCCATCTTGCAACTACATGAAGGATGGTATGCCGTTTCAGCATGGTTGCGCACGAAGTCATCCAGTTCCGCATCAGTTTGCACCTGTTTTCCAGGACTGATTTCCTCGCCACGATATGCATCCAGTGCAGGCTGTTGCATGATTTCACGTGTGATACGAATGGCATCACGGAATTCACGCCAGTCTTGCTCAGTCGACATATAGTTGAACAGGATGCTTGGATGCTCAAAAGGATCTTTTGATTTCAGCTTAATTCTACCACGTGAAGGTGAGCGCATAGAACCGACATGGGCTTGGAAGCCATGTTCTTTGACGGGATTACTGCCGTTATAGTTAATCGCAACAGGTAAGAAGTGATATTGAATATTTGGCCAGTCAAATTCATCTGAGCTGCGGATAAAACCACCTGCTTCAAACTGATTACTTGCGCCAATACCAGTCCCATTAAATAACCATTCAGCGCCAATCGCAGGCTGGTTAAACCATTTTAAAGCGGGGTAGAGTGAAACAGGTTGCTTACATTTGTATTGTAAGTACATTTCCAAATGGTCTTGTAAGTTTTCACCGACACCCGGTAAATCATGTACCACGTCGATGTCCATCGATTTAAGGAAATTACTTTCGCCAACACCCGAACGTTGTAAAATTTGTGGGGATGCAATCGCGCCTGCACAAAGCAAGACTTCACGGTTTGCGCGTGCTTGTGTGAGATTGGCTTGATCTGCACCAATAATATATTCCACACCAATGGCATGTTTTTGATTAAATAAAATTTTATTGGTGGTGGCATGGGTCACGATAGTTAAATTAGGGCGACCCTTTGCCATGTCTAAATAACCACGCGCAGTACTAGAGCGACGGCCTTTTGGTGTCACAGTACGATCCATTGGACCGAAACCTTCTTGTTGATAACCATTCAAGTCATCTGTACGTGGATAGCCTGCTTGTACACCTGCTTCAACCATGGCATGGAACAAGACATTATTGCCATTTTTAGGGGTTGCCACAGATACAGGGCCATCGCCACCGTGGTAGTCATTGCCACCAATATCGCGGGTTTCAGCTTTTTTATAATACGGTAAGCAGTCTGCATAGCTCCAGTCTTCTAGCCCTTTGAGCGTCGACCAGTGATCTAAGTCCATCGCATTACCGCGGATATAACACATCCCGTTAATCAATGATGAACCACCTAAACCTTTACCACGGCCACATTCCATACGGCGATTATTCATATGTGGTTCAGGATCAGTGAGATATGCCCAGTTGTAACGGCGTCCTTGTAGTGGATAAGCCAACGCTGCTGGCATTTGAGTACGGAAATCTAAACGGTAGTCTGGGCCACCTGCTTCCAAGAGTAAAACTGTAATGTCTTTGTCTTCAGTTAAACGTGTTGCGAGCACATTTCCGGCAGATCCTGCGCCGATGATAATGTAGTCATATGCTAGAGTATTCATAATTATCCTTTTTGTATTTTTAAAAGTGCCAATGCAATCAGGTGATGACATGGCACATAGGATTGATATACGGAGAAAGCCTGAGTGCATTAAAAAATGCTTTGATACTCACCTAACTCAACTTGAACTGACTTGATACGGGTGTAATGTCCAAGTGTGGTTAAACCATTTTCACGGCCGACACCTGATTGTTTATAGCCACCCACTGGCATTTCAGCAGGGGATTCGCCCCAAGTGTTGATCCAGCAAATACCTGCTTCGATTTGATGAATAATACGATGTGCTTTGGTGATGTCTTGTGTGACAACACCTGCCGCTAAACCAAAAGTGGTGTCATTGGCACGACGAATGACTTCTTCTTCAGTTTCATAACTGAGAATGCTCATGACAGGGCCAAAGATTTCTTCTTCAACGATGCGCATATCATCTTGGCAGTCACTGAAAACTGTCGGCAACACATAAGCACCTTGCGCCAATTCAGCTTCTGTCGCACGACCACCGCCAATCAACAGTTTGGCACCTTGTTGTTTACCTGACTCAATGAACGACAAGACTTTTTCCATATGTGGGAAGCTGGTGAGTGGACCAAAGTTGGTTTGCTCAGCCATTGGATCACCAATACGGATCCGTTTTACCCGTTCTACAATAGCGGCTTCAAAATCTGCCAACAGGGCTTTTGGAACAAAAACACGTGTACCATTGGTACATACTTGACCTGAACTAAAGAAGTTAGCCATCACCGCAATGTCTGCTGCTCGATTGAGGTCAGCATCATCACAAATAATTAAAGGGGATTTACCGCCGAGTTCCATGGTCACTTCTTTGAGTGTAGAGCCTGCGGCACTTGCCATAACTTTCTTGCCTGTTTCAACACCACCAGTGAAAGAAATTTTTTCAATAACAGGATGTTCAGTTAACCATTGTCCAATCTCACGGCCTGCACCTTGTACCACGTTAAATACGCCATCTGGTAGTCCCGCTTCAGTATAGATTTCAGCAAGTTTGAATACGCTCAGCGGTGTGGTTTCACTTGGTTTAAAGATCATGGCGTTCCCAGCAGCTAGAGCAGGGGCAGATTTCCATAATGCGATTTGAATTGGATAGTTCCAAGCACCGATTCCCGCGACAACACCAAGTGGTTCACGACGGGTATAGAAAAAGCTTGATTCACGAAGCGGAACTTGCTCTCCCTGAATTGCAGTCGCGAGACCTGCGTAATATTCGAGGACATCAGCACCTGTGACAATATCAACGGTCGATGTTTCGCTAAAGGCTTTACCTGTATCGAGGGTTTCTAAGCGAGCGAGTTCATCATTACGCTCACGTAAGATGTCGACAGCGCGACGTAAAATACGAGAACGTTCCATCGCTGTCATTGCGGCCCAAATTTTTTGACCTTGTTGTGCGCTTTGAACAGCCGCTTCGATGTCTTGTTGTGATGCTTGTTGAAGGGTTGCAATCACTTCACCATTGGCAGGGTTAATACTGGTAAAGGTCTTACCACTGGTCGCTGCTACATAGCGACCATGGATGTACAATTGATGAACTTGTGAATCACTCATTCTGTCTCTCCTGCAAAGGCTTTTCCGCAAATTGTAATTGCGTTTTTACATAATCGTAAGCAATGGAACGTGCCAGTTGGCTGTCAAATTCATCATGACTGCTTAGACTGCCACGTAACCATAATCCGTCAATCAATGCCGCTAAACCACGAGCGGCAATGCTTGCCTGTTCTTTGTCCAATAACTTGAGAAAGTGAAACTTCAAGTTTGAGTACAGGCGTTGATCATTAATTTGTTGCAAGCGCCCAAGTTCGGGTAGATGCATGCTTGCAGACCAAAAGTCTAACCAGATGCGCATGGCTTGTTTATTGACCTGACTAATATCAAAGTTAGAATCAATAATCGCTTTAAGTTGGCTTTCTGGATGCTCGTCTGCTTCAGTTTTATTTTGGTCGGTTTTGCGACGTAAAACATTCAACATTTCTTGCATGCAGGTATTTATTAATCCCTGTTTATCACCAAAATAGTGACTCACAATACCTGTGGATAGCTCGGCTTTCTTTGCGATTTGTGCAATGGTCATATTGGATAAACCCACTTCATAAATCACATCAAATGCGGCGTTAATAATTTCTTCACGTCGCACATGCTCTGGTTTGACTCTACGTTTTGTCATGTATATCCACTTAAAGTGCTGAAAAGGCACTTTTTATTTAACATTACTCAATGTAGAACATCTTAGCATTTTTTTATAATACTTTTTATTGATTGAACGTTCAATCAATAAAAAGTATAATCTACAAAAATCAATAATTTTTTGATGAGTAATAAGAAATGTAAGTGTATACATCAACATTCTGATCCATCAGAATGTTCAGTAAAAAGAGTACATATCCTATTATTTTTTAAGAAAATACACCAATTGCAAGGAGCAATAGCATGGTGTCAAATAGCCATAAAGGATATTCATCCGAACGGATTCGGTTAAATTTATTTGTGTTTGGAAGTTCTGCAATCAGTATCGGTATTTTTGGTCTATTGTTTGTTTTATTTCCAAAAAAAAGTCAGTTTTGGCTAACCTATGTACAAGAGCAGGCCAATCAACTCTTTGGTTGGTATTACATGCTGGTGATTGTGGCATGTCTAGGTTTTGTTGGATGGTTGGCTTTTTCTCGTGCTGGACAACTTCCACTTGGAAAAGATGGCGATAAACCTGAGTTTGGTTACTTGGCTTGGGTATCTATGCTGTTTTCCGCAGGTATCGGTATTGCCTTACTGTATTATGGTGTTGCTGAACCTGTCGATCATTTTTTAAGACCACCTGAAGGCGAGGGTGGCACAATCCAAGCTGCCAGAGATGCCATGATGTATAGCTTCTTACATTGGGGTATACATGGCTGGGTGCTCTATGCCTTGTTAGGTGTCACTTTGGGCTATTTTGCTTTTCGCTTAGATTTACCCCTAGCTTTACGTTCTGCACTTTATCCAATTTTTGGCGATCGGATCTATGGTTTGATCGGTGACTTCGTAGATGGTTTTGGGATTTTAGCCACGGTGATATCTTTGGTCACCAATCTAGGTATAGGTGCTTTGGTATTGGTTTCGGGCATCAGTTATTTAGTCCCAGCCATTCCAGACAACAATGTTACTCTGATCGCAGTGGTATTGGTGATGATGTCTGTTGCGACCATCACCACAGTGGTGGGGATTGAAAAAGGACTGGCTTGGCTTTCACGGATTAACTTACGTTTACTCTATGGCTTATTGTTATTTGTATTCTTAACAGGCCCAACCAATCATTTGCTCAATGGTTTGGTACAGAACGTGGGTGACTATCTCAACCATTTTGTCGCGAAAAGTTTTGATGTGTATTTATACAATTCACAAGCGAAAGGCTGGCTCGGTTCTTGGACGGTGTTTTATTGGGCTTGGTGGATTGCTTGGGCACCTTTTGTTGGGATGTTTATTGCGCGTATTTCAAAAGGGCGCACCATTCGTGAAGTAGTCTTGGGTGTGTGTCTAATCCCTTTAGGCTTTACTTTGGCTTGGATTTCCATTTTCGGTAATACTGCAATTGAATTAATTTTGAATCAAAAACAAAAAGTTTTGGGCGATATGGTTCTCACCGATCCAGCTTTATCTTTGTTTAAGTTACTCGAATATTTACCTTTTAATCCTTATGTGGCTGGGATTGTTGTGGTGATATGTTTTGTGCTGTTTTTGACTCCAGTGGGTTCTGGCACGCTGATGATTGCAAATCTGTCTACAAAAGGCGGAAGTAATGAAAGTGATTCACCGATTTGGTTGCGAATTTTCTGGTCGGTGGTGATTACTATTGTCAGTATTGGTTTATTGTTAGCAGGTAGTTTCCATTCGATGCAAAGTGCTGTGGTATTATGTGGATTACCATTCTCGGTGATTATTTTGCTTTATATGTTTGGTTTAACCAAAGCAATTAATCAGGACTTAGCTGATCAAGCCCCCAAAAAAGTCATCAACAAACCCATTGAATCCTCAGATCGGAACAAATAAAAATCAGAAATACTATAGTTTTATGATTCTTCTTTGTGCTTGGTTTAGCTTTGCCTTTTCCTCCACTAGACAGTGAAAAGGCATAGCTAAAGATAGGGCTTGAGTTTTAAAAAATTCAATGCTCAAAATAAATAATAAAATCCGCAGATCAACCGGGTGATTTAAGACCAAATTAGGTTGATGTTAGCGTAGGATGAAATGAGATCAGTGATTTTGGAACAATAGTAAAAGCTGACTGAATAGTTGAAACTTCCCCATGCAGTATGATGTTTGTCTATTACCTAGAGGAAGTCAGTTAAACCTGATTAAAACTTATATTTAAGTCCTAAATTATAATTACGACCTTCGCCCCATGTATACGTGCTATACCAGCTAAAAATCGTATAATATTTTTCATCTAGAAGATTGTTTACATTAAAAGAAACGGATAATTGATCATTTACTTCATAGTTTGCCATTGCATCAAATAACCAATAATCAGACACCACATGTTTAACAGGATCTTTATACAGTGGATTGGTGACATCGCCCCAAGTCTTATCTTGCCAACGTGCACCACCACCAACAGTTAAACCATCCACCCATTGATTGAGCTTATAGCTGGTATAAAGGCTAAATTCATTTTCAGGAGTCAAAGTGCTCTGTTTTATCCCATCTTGTTTAGAGATTTTATGATTAAAGCCAGCATGTAAATTCCAACCAGGACGAATTTCACCAGTAACTTCGAGTTCAGCCCCTTTGGTTTTGACACCTTGGAGCGCTTCAGATGCGACACCACCAGATGGTGTAAGGACGTTTGGAATCTCTTTCGCAAAATTGTCTTGTTTGAGTTGGTAATATGCCAAACTTGCATTTAAGCGACCATCAAAAAATTCACCTTTGATTCCAGCTTCGTAGTTTTCTCCCTCAAGCGGATCAAGTGTTTTACCGTTTGGATTTTGTGCAGATTGAGGTTTAAATATGGTGCTGTAGCTTGCATAAACTGAGTATTGGTCATTTAAATCATAAACCGCACCGACATAAGGTATAAAGATACCTGACTCTTTAGTCTCTTCTGACTTATAGTTTGCAATACGTCCACCCAAAATGACTTTTAAATCATCATGTAAATTCAAACGTGAGGTGAGATAAAATCCATTCTGCTTGGTGGTTTCATTGTTTGACCAATGATTACCTTTTTGCCAATCAGGCTCCGCAACGTTCCCATTCCATTGATAATATTGATCTACACTGGTTTTATAACCAGTTGGTGCACTATAACCATTATTTTTCCAAGTGCTCTCAGAAATGCTTGCGCCTACAACCAGCTCGTGTTCACGGCCAAAAAGTTGAAATGGACCTGTTGCATAGATGTCTGCAGCATCACTTTTGGTTTCGCCCTTATAGTTTCCAGCCCACATTGAAACACCAGTTCCCGTCGATGGATTTGGATGACCACCTGCCGCTGCGCCTAATTGTGCATCATAGCCATTGATTTGATGATTTAACTGGATTTTTGCGACCCAATCATTATCAAACTTATGCTCTAAAGTTGAGAAAATAGTTCGAGTATATTGTTCCCAATTACTCCAATTTGCACCATTGTTAAAGCCACGCGACATTTTATTAAATTGACCCGCTGAATTATAAATTGGGATACCGCCCCACGTTGAGCCCTTAGGTTTATTGTCTTGATAATCTGCGCCTATAGTCAGTAGGGTATTCTCAGTTAAATCTGCTTCTAATATGCCGTAGAACACAGGAGTCTTGCGTTCATAGCGATCTAATTGAGATTCTTTGTCTTGATACGCAGCAACGCCACGTCCACGAATACTGCCCGTTTGGTTAAGTGGACCGCTTAAATCAATTTGGCCGCGGTAGTTATTCCATGTGCCTAGACCCAGAGAAACATTCCCTTGAAAATCTTTGGTTGGTTTTTTACGAATCAAATTAATCGTTGCACCAGGATCACCCACCCCAGTTAAAAGCCCCGTTGCTCCTTTTAAAACTTCGATACGATCATAAATCGCCATATCACTTAGGGTATTTCCTGCTGAGTAGGCCGAATCACGATTCATCGGGATCCCATCGTACTGGAAGTTTTGTATTGCAAAACCACGGGAGTAATATTCTGTCCGTTCACTGTCATAGGTCACCACACTAACACCCGGGGTATGCCGCATAACATCATCGATAGAGTTGAGATTAAAATCATCCATTTCTTGGCGAGTAATCACACTAATCGTTTGTGGGGTTTCTTTGGGTTTTAAAACCAAACGCGTTGCTGTGGCAATTGAACCCGGAGTATAGACACCACTGTTTTCTGTAATTTCACCCAATTGGTTTGCTGTAAACTTGAGCGTTGGCAATGCAAGAGGTTCTGCATTATTTTGAGTTATCTCTTCAGTAGCATGCAAAAGGGTAGAAGCAACTACAGAAGTGAGACCTAACATGATCATTTGAATCATTTTTGACAGGTATTTTTTGTCTGCCATTTGTATTCTTGTTGATGACATCGAAAGCGGCCTTATAAGATGTGAGGAGTATGCTTATAATGTCGTTTGAGATTTAAAAAAGGATCAAATAAATTTATCCCTGTCATTTTGAGATTGCATGGGCCTATCTGTGAACGAGGGAAGATTGATTTTAAGCTTTGCACTTGGCTAGAGAAAAATAAGCTTGGCAATCATGTTTTCAGCAATTACATCACCATGTTTTCGCCGTTGTTATAATTAGCCATCATGTAAAAATGTTGTAGTGGATTCGCTTTGGATCTTTAAGCAGACCATGATGTAAAGATATGCAACACAGGCTGTGCAATGAATAATATAAAGACTTGGATCGTAAGATCCAAGTCGAGTGCTGTTAATTGTGTTGGGTCATCATTGAGCTAGGACATAATAACGCCAGAGTATCAACCTCAAAGATTGATTTACATTCCAAATACTCCCTCTAAATAATCGTCTTAAGAAAACTGAGATGGGGGCAAATAGGTCAATGATTTCATTTAAACAGGCATATCTAGATCATCAAATGTTTCTAGCGTTTTACCTTGTTCTAGGTGTTTTTGATAATATGCGACTCTGCTTAGATCTAATGTTGAGCTGGACATGCCGACATTCCAATAGCCGGCCACACGAATATCATCTTTACTCAAATGACCGTGTTGGGTAAACAGCTTCCGTATCACTCTTGCTTCATTACGTTCACAGGCTGCCCAAATGCTAATATCTTCACGATCTTTAAAATGTTCGGCAACTTTAAGTAGTAAGCCCAATTTACCCGCTTGCTGTGATTTTCCCCGATGAAGTAAATGAATATTTACGCCATGATATTTTGGTAAATCATCAATAATATTGGCGTCACAACTTTCAATATAAATCTCTCCCTGAATTCCCATTTGCCATTGCTGTAAAATTGAATAGACGGCTGGAATGGCGGTTTCATCGGCAAACATCACCACGCGTTTAGCTGGGGTAAAATTGGGGAGAAAGTGCGGTCTTGGACCCGTAAGTTGAATTTTAGTGCCAATTTTTGCTGAATCTAGCCAAAGCATTGCTGGACTTGGGTCAGCATGTAGAACAAAGTCAATTTCAATTTGACCAGTACTTGGATCAAAGCAACGCACGGTATATACACGTGATATAGGTAAGCTGTCTGCTTGTTGATGCACTTCTAAACGAATAGCAAGGTTAGGTGTTGTCCATAAGTCTGGCTGTGTTGTATTGATTTCGCCCCGAATACGTACAATTGATGGAAAAGGATGAGAAATCGCCGTTATCGTCATCTCAATGACTTCCAGATTCCGCATATGATCATCTTGTTTCAGTATCGCTTTTTGATCTGATACTGTTTTTTTGTCTGAAACCTTTTTTTGGTCTGGTACTATTTTTTGATCTAATGTCGTTTGTTGTTGGCTATTCATCATTAAGTCTACCTATCTTTATTGAGCAATAAACCACAATTGCCTTTCTTTCAGTGCTGAGCGGATCGAGAAAATCTGCATGGTGTTAAATGTAAAATATAATCATTATCATTTAAAGGGCATTTATGTTTAAATTACTTGTATTTTAATTTTAGCAATCGATTTATTGCGGAGAGAGGTAAGATTGTGAGACGTTGTAGTATTGATCAGGCTCATGGTTTATTTTAATTGCGTGAAAAATATATTAATTTTAATCTTATAATTTTCTATATAGTCAAATCACCTAATTATTTCATACAAGTGATTTGCATCAAGTCATTGAGCATAAATGAAGCTTATGTTTTTGTATGAACTATTAAAAATTGTTGGTTACCAATTCATTTTTGTACTTTTGAATCATAGCTGGTGATCCTACCCCTCGCCCAACATGAGCAAAAACAAAGCACTGCTTTGTTTGAAGCGCAAGGTTTGGCACCGCCTACGAAAGTGAGGCATCGCCTACGCAAAGGGATTTAAACTTTGAATGTAAGATGTGGCAGTGTAAGCTTTTATATAATTAAACAATACTATTTCATCATATTATTGATTTAATTAAAAATATTAATTAAGAGAAATTATATTATTGTGTCTGATTTTTTTTGACAGGTTGACTATATTTACCGTGCATTTTCTGTCGTTGGCTTTAAAAATTAGTCTTAGATTGATTCACTTATTATTTTTATACAGAGCAACTTTATAGCCTTAAACATCAGGGCAAAACAGTGCTGTGCTATCAGTTGTGCAATAAAATATCTAAGTTCATTGAGCCTAAAGTAATTTTAAAAAATACGCACGATGCTGACTTTGTTCAGGCAATAATTCCAGTACCCGTTGTATAGCATCATTACGTTCAGGAAGACGACTAATAATTTTTAAAAGCGGGTCAATATCCTGAATTTGATAAATCAGATGACTTAAACGTGCATCGAAACAATCACGCCATGTGGTCAAGAAAGGGCTTTCTGATTTCGCCAAAAAACTTCCTTTGTAGAGTGAAAATGTACTGGCGAGAAAACCTGTATTGAGGGATTGTTCAGCTCTGGTAAAGTCGGTTTGAATCTCACAAACTAGCTTATACGGGCGCGATAAAATACAGTTGGGGAGCAAGGTGCGTAATTGTGACATTTCTGCTTTTAAGGTTTTTTCACTAATGTCCCGATCACCGTATAAGGCATAGTGCAGTTCATCTAGGTTAATACCCTCAGGGTGTAACACAAGAATGCATAAAATTTCAATTTGTCGATGGGTCAATGTTAAAAGCTGTTGGTTAAATTGAACTTTGGGTGTACCAAAAACTTTGAGATAAAGCATGTTTTTTTGTTCAAATTGAATCGCACGTTGAACCAACTCTGCACAGCGTTCTACAGCCAATACTCCCAGTGAAGTATGCTTCTTGTACTTGGTCGATAAATTAATCACACCGTGAAATTGTCCAGATACAGGGTCAACGATCGGCGCGGCATAACAAACCCAATCCTGTACACTGTTCATCTGATTTTCATGTGAATAAACACAGCTAGAGAGATGATTATTTAAGGCCAAACCAATCGCATTTGTACCGACAGCCTGTGTTGACCAATGTCCACCTTCGACAAAATGCACTTGCTCAGCAGAGGAGAGCATAGCACGGCTACTCCATGTCCAAAGTAAGGTGCCATGATGATCTGTGATTCCAATTGCCATTTCAGAATCATCTGCAATTTTTAGTAAATCCGCATAATTATGTTGAAGAGAACGACGAAACAGAGAGGGTTCTGGTTCGGGAGGTAAAGCGAGAAGTGGCGCAGCAGTGACGGATTCGATATTGACAAAATGTGTGGTCTGTAAACGAAGCGCTTGCGGCTGTAGTTGATTCAATAGCTTCATATCATATTCCTTTATGATGAATGGTTATGCCATTAATACTTTGTATTCTTTATCGCTGTATCTGGTGATTTTATTTGATGACACCAAATTTTAATCTATATTCAAACAAATAGTGTTCTGAAAATAATCATCTTTATTAGGTTCTCACTTTAGAAGTTAATGTTTTGCTTTAAAATGAGTTTTCTGCTCACAAATGTTAAATAAAGTTACCAATAAAAAGACAGCGTATTCTTTTTGATACTCATTGTTTAATGTTTAGGTGTACATATTCACTTTGAACACTGAATCATCCTAAATTTCTGTGGCAATGTTTTCACGTGTAAACGGCTTAGGTACAGGCTCGCCCTTGTATTGACGATCAGCAAAATAGCTAGAACGAACCATTGGCGCACTCCATATATTTTTAAACCCTAATAACTCACCATGCGCTTGATAATGTTCAAACTCTTTCAATGAAACAAAACGATGTATTGGGGCATGAGATTTAGATGGCTGTAAGTATTGACCAATGGTGACATAGTCCACTTGATAGTCACTGAGGTCATTCAGCAACACAATAACTTCTGCTTCGACTTCACCTAATCCCACCATCAAGCCACATTTCGTTGCGATGTCTGGGCGTAAATGCTTAAACCGTTTTAACAGTTCCAGTGAATGTTGATAATCTGAACCTGGACGCATTGCACGGTACAAACGAGGGACCGTTTCAATATTATGATTAAATACATCTGGCGGGGTTTCGCTCAGAATGTTGAGGGCAACTTCTAATCTGCCTCGAAAATCAGGGACTAAAATCTCAATCAGCGTATCTGGACTACTTTTACGGATTTCTCGAATACATGCAGCAAAGTGTTCTGCTCCACCGTCAATAAGATCATCACGGTCTACTGAGGTAATCACCACATAGTTTAAATTTAGATTTTTAACAGTTTCTGCTAAATGTTTCGGTTCATCAGCATCTAAAATATTTGGACGTCCATGCGCCACATCACAAAATGGGCATCGACGGGTACAAATATCTCCCATAATCATAAAGGTCGCTGTTCCACCACCAAAGCATTGTGGCAAATTGGGGCACGCGGCTTCTTCACATACTGTATGTAGTTTTTGTTGACGTAATAAATTTTTAATACGTTGCACTTCTTCAGGCTGGCTGATCTTGGCACGAATCCATTCAGGCTTTTGAGGGATCTGTTCTGTACTGATAATTTTTACTGGAATACGTGCCAATTTATCTGCACCACGTAGTTTTTGTCCTGTGGTGACTGAAACTTTTAAATCCATTTTAAATAGTCCATTAAATAATATAACTTAATATAAGATGACATTTTTATTTTCGATGTCAATTATATTTAAAATTTTTTTAAATATAATAAAAGAGTGAAAAATATTAATATTATAAAATAAAGGTTGGTTAAAGGTTTGATTTTTTAAGTTTTTGAAAATTATAAAAATTTACAAATATTTTTTGCTTTGTAAGGTGCTGTTTTTAATATTTTTATTGTGTTTTATAAAGAGATATTTTTTTAGTCTAATATTAATTTTTAATGAAATAATTTTATATAAATATACGGGTTTTAAATACCAATATTTATTTTTAAATATATGGTTTTACTTTTAACTGTGAGCATGAAGGAATAAGTATATGCAATTAACGGAAGAGCAATTGCTAGCAGCATACAGACGGATGCGAGATATTCGTGAGTTTGAGGATCGACTTCACGATGAAAATAATACAGGTGATATTCCCGGATTTATCCATCTTTACAGTGGTGAAGAAGCGGTAGCCGTTGGAATTTGTGAAAATTTGACTGACAAAGATTTTATTACCTCAACCCATCGTGGTCACGGTCACTGCATTGCCAAAGGATGTGATATTCACGGCATGATGTTGGAAATTTTTGGTAAAGATGATGGTTTGTGCCGTGGCAAAGGCGGTTCAATGCATATTGCTGATCTAGACAAAGGTATGTTGGGAGCCAACGGAATTGTTGGTGGTGGGCCACCTTTGGCAATTGGTGCAGCGTTAACCGCAAAAACCTTAAAGACGGGTGGAGTTGGTTTGTCATTTACTGGGGATGGTGGTTCTAACCAAGGTCTGACCTTTGAAGCCATGAATATGGCTGTGGTTTTAAAACTTCCCGTGATTTTTGTTTTTGAAAATAATGGTTTTGGTGAAGGTACTGCGCATGATTATGCAGTCGGAAGCAAAGACATTGCAGGTCGTGCTGCGGCTTTTGGGATGCCTGCTGAAAAAGTAGATGGGACAGATTTCTTTGCTGTGTATGAGGTCGCCCAAAAAGCCATTGAACGTGCACGGCGTGGCGAAGGCCCAAGTGTGATTGAAACCATTACCAATCGTTTTTATGGACACTTTGAAGGTGACCCAGGACTGATTCGTTCCAAAGAAGAACTCGATTATGTCAAAGAGCATAAAGATCCGTTGAAAATTTTCCGTGAAAAAGTCAAAGGCAAGATTGCTGAAGCCACGCTGGATGCAATTGATGTTGAATCAAAAGCCAATGTCGATGCTGCTGTCGCAAATGCACGTGCTGCCAATTATCCAGAACTTTCTCAACTTCTTACTGACGTTTATGTCTCTTACTAAAGGAATAGTAAAACAATGCCAAATAAAAGTTATCGAAACGCGATTAAAGAAGCGATTGAATCAGAAATGCGCCGTGACCCAAGTGTGATTGTTGTCGGTGAAGATGTGCGTGGCGGGCATGGCGGTAAAAATACAGATGACAATAAACTCGAAGGCTTTGGGGGCGTACTTGGTGTCACCAAAGGGCTATGGACAGAGTTTGGCTCTGAGCGTGTGATTGATACCCCGATCACTGAATCTGCAATTATTGGAATGGCGGCAGGGGCTGCTGCAACAGGTTTACGACCTGTGGCTGACCTGATGTTTATGGACTTCTATGGCGTATGTCATGACATGTTGTATAACCAAGCGGCCAAATTTCGTTATATGTTTGGTGGAAAAGCCAAAGCGCCTTTGGTGGTTCGAGGCATGATCGGCGCAGGCTTTTCTGCTGCCGCACAACATTCACAATCCCCGTATAACGTGTTTGCTGCTGTACCCGGTTTAAAAGTCGTGGTGCCGTCCAGTGCATATGATGTAAAAGGCTTATTGATCCAAGCCATCCGTGATGATGACCCAGTGGTTTTTTGTGAACATAAATTGCTTTATGACATCAAAGGTGAAGTGCCAGATGAACCATATACCATTCCTTTTGGTGTAGCAAATTACACCCGTGAAGGAACCGATGTCACGATTATTGCCTTAAGTTTAATGGTGCATCGTGCTAATGAAGTCGCGGATAAGCTTGCTAAGGAGGGAATTTCTGTCGAAGTTGTCGATCCACGAACGATTTCTCCATTGGATGAAGAAGGCATTTTAGAATCTGTAGCGTCAACAGGGCGTGTGGTGATTGTTGATGAGTCTGCTGCCCGTTGTGGTTTTGGGCATGATGTGGCCGCACTGATTGCACAAAAAGGCTTTCATTATCTCAAAGCACCCATTGAACTGGTGACACCACCGCATTCACCTGTGCCATTTTCACCCGTATTAGAAAAACAATGGCTACCAAGTGTAGAACGTATCGAACAGGCTGTACGTAAAACGTTGGAGGCTTAGGATGAGCGAAATTAAAACTTTAGAAATCCCAAAATGGGGTTTGTCGATGGAAGAGGGCACCATTGCCCAATGGTTGATTCAAGCAGGCGAGCAGTTTAGTAAAGGACAAGAAATTTGTGAAATTGAGACCACAAAAATCGTCAATGTCCTTGAAGCACCGTTTGATAGTACCTTGCGTAAAATCATTGCCAATAATGGCGATACTTTAGTGGTGGGCGGGATCATTGCAATTTGTGCAGATGCGCAAGTTTCCGATGCTGAAATTGATGCCTTTGCTCAATCTTTGGCTGGCGCACCTATTCTCAATGAAAGCAAAGCTGTTGAAGTGGTTACTGAAAAGCTGACGGCAACGCAGCCTGAAACCAAGCCACAAACTGCGCCTAAACAGAATCGTATTGAGCAGGTATCAAAAGCTGTTGCCCAAAATGGTTATGTAATTCCTGCTGCATTACAAGGTTATCAACATGTTGAGGATGTTTTTGCAACACCGCATGCCTTGAAATTGGCTGAAAAGCATCAAGTGAATTTGGCGCTGGTTTCAGGCTCAGGGCGTGGAGGTCGTATCAGTGTGCAAGACATTCAAAACGCAGTTCAAGCTGCGGGTGGATCATGGCCCGATATTCGGCAGCAACCGAGTGGTAAAGTGGCGAAATCTAAAGCTGATGATAGCCAAGTGTTGGCAACACCAGTTGCACGTCGTTTAGCCAAACAATGGGGCATTAATTTACATGACTGTCGTGCCTCAGGATCAAGAGGGCGTATTTGTAAGGAAGATGTTGAAGCAGTTCATCAGCGTGAAAACCCTGCACTTGCCCAAAATAGCGCTGATGTAATGCGAACTGAAACTGCCAAGGTGACCACCATTGCGATGAATGGTATGCGTAAAGCCATTGCTTCACGCTTACAGGCAGCAAAACGTAATGCACCACACTTCCGTTTAACCGTAAATTTAAATGTGGATGCTATTCAGGGACTACGTCAACAGATTAATGCCACTGTGCCGCAAGTGAAATTGTCAATCAATGACATGTTGATTAAAGCGGCAGCAGCTGCATTGATCAAAGTGCCACAGGTCAATGTTCAGTTTGATGAAGAGAATCAGCAGATTTTGCAGTTTGATCAGGCGGATATCTCTGTTGCTGTAGCGATTGAGAATGGCCTCATCACTCCAATCATTAAAGCTGCCAATACCAAGTCTTTGGCACAAATTTCCAATGATATGCGTGATCTTGCAACACGTGCCAAAACTGGCAAATTGGCGCCTGATGAATTTCAGGGCGGTAGTTTCAGTATTTCGAATTTAGGTATGCTCGGCGTTCAACAGTTTGACGCGATTATTAACCCACCCCAAGGTGCGATTTTAGCTTTAGGTGCAGCAGAAAAACGGGCAATTGTTGAAAATGAGAGCATCGTGATTCGACAGATGGTCACCGCGACCTTGTCTTGTGATCATCGGGTGATTGATGGGGCGTTAGGTGCACAGTTCTTGGCAGCATTTAAGCAGTTTGTTGAAAATCCTGCATTGATTTTGGTGTAGGAGTATGAGCATGTCAGACACACAATTTGATCTCATTGTGATTGGCGCTGGTCCAGGTGGCTATGTGGCTGCGATACGTGCAGCCCAACTGGGTTTAAAAACCGCCATTGTAGAAGAAAAGCATTTGGGTGGAATTTGCCTGAATTGGGGCTGTATTCCAACCAAAGCTTTATTGAGTGGAGCGGCACTTGCACAGCAATTTAAACATTCACAACAGTTTGGTTTTTCTTTAGGTTCTATCGATTTTGATATCCAACAACTGGTTCGTCATAGCCGTCAGGTTTCTGAACAGTTGGTACAAGGGATTGGGCAATTACTGAAAAAGAATCAAGTTACTGTATTTAATGCAAGCGCTCAATTTATCGAGAAAGAAAGCTTAGAACTGACTGATGCAAAGGGTCAAAAACAGCAGATTTCTGCACCGCATATTATTGTGGCTACGGGCGCCAGAGCCGCCAATTTAGCGCATGTCCCTGTCGATGGACAGCATGTCTGGAGTTATAAAGAAGCTTTAGTCCCAGAACACTTGCCGAAATCACTTTTGGTAATTGGTTCAGGGGCCATTGGCAGTGAGTTTGCCAGTTTATATCAGGACTTAGGTTGCCAAGTGACTTTGGTTGATATTGCCAAACAGATCCTACCTAGTGAAGACATTGAAGTTGCCAAATATGTGCAAAAGCAATTTGAACAGCATGGTATGACGGTTTTGACTGAAGCTGCTGTACAAAACATCGAAATAGATAAGGACCAAGTACATTGCCATGTTGAAACCGCAACAGGTGTACAAATCATTACTGTTGAAAAAGTCCTTTCCGCAATTGGTGTACAACCTAATACTCAAAATTTGGGTTTAGAAAAATTGGGTATTGAGTTTGAGCATAGTTTTATCAAAGTTGATCCGTGGTGTAAGACCAATGTAGTTGGAGTTTATGCCATTGGTGATGTCGCTGGTGCGCCGTGCTTGGCGCATAAAGCCAGTCATGAAGCAATTTTATGTGTAGAAAAAATTGCAGGGCTGACGCATGTACATGCTTTAGATCGTAGCCAAATTCCAGGGTGTATTTTTACCCATCCGCAGGTGGCAAGTATTGGTCTAAGCGAGCAAAAAGCCAAAGCAGCTGGTTTTACAATCAATGTGGGTAGATTCCCTTTACAAGCCAATGGTAAAGCTTTGGCTTTAAGCGAGACCACAGGATTTGTAAAAACTATTTTTAATCAAGAAACAGGGGAATTATTGGGGGCACACATGGTGGGTCATGAGGTCACTGAACATATTCAGGGCTTTGCCATCGCTAAATATTTAGAAGCCACTGATGAAAGCCTAGCACAGGTTATTTTCCCACATCCTACGTTATCTGAGGCGATGCATGAGTCGGTTTTATCGGCAATGCAACGTGCAATCCATATTTAAGGAGTCGCAACATGCCTAGAGGTCTAAACAATAAAGTCGCATTAATTACTGGTGCCGCACAGGGCATAGGACGCGGTATTGCTTTACGCTTGGCACAAGAGGGCGTACATATTGCCTTGGTTGATCTTCACCAAGAAAAGTTAACTGCTGTTCAGCAAGAGATTCAAGCATTTGGGGTTAAAGCCACCACATTTATTGCAGATGTTGCTGATCCTGTACAAATCAGCAGTGCGATTGACCATGCAGAATCAACATTAAATGGCTTTGATATCATTATTAATAATGCAGGGATTGCCCAAGTCCAAGCCTTGGCAGAGGTCAGTCCAGATGAATTTAATCGGATTATGAATATCAATGTGGGTGGTGTGCTGTGGGGGATTCAGGCCGCTGCCGATAAATTTAAACAGCGCCGAAATTCTGGCAAAATTATCAATGCATGTTCGATTGCTGGGCATGAAGGTTTTGCTTTGCTTGGTGTCTATTCAGCTACTAAATTTGCCGTTCGTGCTTTGACTCAAACAGCAGCAAAAGAATATGCCAGTGCTGGTATCACTGTGAATAGTTACTGTCCCGGTGTAGTTGGTACAGATATGTGGGTGGAAATAGATCAACGTTTCGCTGATATCACTGGTGCACCCGTTGGTGAAACATATCAGAAATATGTGGATGGAATTGCTTTAGGACGTGCCGAAACCCCAGATGATGTTGCCGCATTGGTTGCTTTTCTAGCCAGTGAGGACGCTGATTATATTACTGGACAGTCAATTTTGACCGATGGCGGAATGGTTTATCGTTAATATTGGAATGAGGAATGCATCTATGAAAGCAGCTCGTTTTTATGATAAAGGGGATATCCGAATAGAGGATATTCCAGAACCACAGGTACAACCAGGAACAGTTGGCATTCAAGTCGCATGGTGTGGTATTTGTGGCACAGATTTACATGAATTTATCGATGGTCCAATTTTTATTCCTCCGTGTGGTCATCCGCACCCGATTTCGGGTGAAGCTGCACCTGTAACCATGGGGCATGAGTTTTCAGGTGTGGTGTACGCTGTAGGGGATGGCGTTGATGATATTCAGGTGGGGCAACATGTTGTGGTTGAGCCTTATATCATTGCGGATGATGTTCCGACTGGACCGCATGACAATTATCACTTGTCAAAAAATATGAATTTTATTGGTCTAGGTGGTCGCGGTGGTGGGCTATCTGAAAAAATTGCGGTACAACGCCGTTGGGTACATCCCATTTCTGCCCAAATTCCGTTGGATCAAGCCGCATTGATTGAGCCTTTATCTGTCGGGCATCATGCCTTTGTAAGAAGTGGAGCACAGTCAGGTGATATTGCCTTGGTGGGTGGAGCGGGCCCGATTGGATTGTTATTGTCTGCAATTTTAAAGGCCAAAGGCTTAACCGTCATCATTACCGAGCTCAGTGCAAAACGTAAAGAAAAAGCCTTAGAAGCGGGTGTTGCCGACTATGTGCTAGATCCGTCTCAAGTGGATGTTGTGGCTGAAGTCATGAAAATCACCCAAGACCGTGGGGTAGACGTGGCTTTTGAATGCAGTAGTGTCAATAAGGTCATGGATACACTGGTGGCAGCTATGAAACCAACTGGTGTGGTAGTGATAGTTTCGATCTGGAGTCATCCTGCAACGATTAATGTGCATAGTGTGGTGATGAAAGAGCTGGATATTCGCGGTACGATAGCCTATGTTAATGACCATCAAGAAACCATTCGCTTGGTTGAGCAAGGTAAAATCAATTTAGAACCTTTTATTACCCAAAGAATTGCTTTAGATGATTTGGTTTCGCAAGGCTTTGAAACCTTGATTCATAACAACGAATCTGCGGTCAAGATTATTGTGCATCCCTAGAAATCATACTACTCAATAAGGCATGTTATTGGTTAATGAATCGTGTGTGGGAGGGCTTCACAATTACTGATCAATAATCAATAACAAGTTTTAGCTGAAGTGAAATTGAATGGAGCTTCTTTGGAGCACCTATTGCGAATCTTGGTGTAATCGGTGGTGTTGCCTATATTGATCCTGAATTAACCCAAACTGCAGGTGGTAAAAATCAAGGCAATATTGCGACTGGGGTTGCCAAGCAACAGGCGAAATTAGGTATGGAGTGGGATATTTCGATTTTGCAGGGTTTAATCTAGACTGGAAATGCCACAGCAGTTTCAAAGCAATATATCAATCAGGAACATACACTACATGCTTCTGAACGAACACTGTTTGATGTTGAGGCGAGATATAAGACCAATGTTTCAAGTTTTCCACTAAACTTAGCTGCGAGTATCAATAACGTGACCAATAAGGCGTATTGGGGCATGCCACAATTGTCCAGTTTAGCCTTGGGTGCACCTCGAACTTTTATGCTGTCGGCTTCTATCGATTTTTAATTTAAGCGATACAGCACTATATTTTTATATGGTGCTGTATGTTGATTCAATGAGGGGCTTTAAATCTGTTCAATCAAAAAATAATGCGGATGGGATTTTTGTCTCAGGGCAGGCTTGCTTAAAGCGCTGTTGATAAAACAACACTAAATCTAAAACAAGTGATGAAATCTAAACATTTATTAAAATTAGATTTTGTATAAGATATTGAAAATTATAAAAATAAATATTGGCATAAAAGCTGCTCAATACAAGTGATATGAAATTGGAAGTATCTTAAGGAATACCTATGTCACTTGTCATCGATAAAAAAGAAAATTCTAAAGAGTTTGTAAAAAGTACTTTATCTGAAATTTGGGTCACACGATGTCCTGTACCCACTGCAACAGGAATCTCATTAAAACGCGGCACCTTAGTCGAAAAATTTGAGCGACATGGTATTGATGTTGCGGTATTGCAAGATGCGCGTAAAGGCTTGTCTGTGCATCATTTTGATCATCAGCTCCCGGCTTTATTCCGTGAAGGAGGTAATGTACCTGCTTTGGCTGCGCGTTCAGAAGGTGCCCCAAGTCGTCTGATTGGATTAACTTGGATTGATGAATGGCAAGTGATTATTGTTCGACCAGATTCAGCAATTCGTCAGCCCGAAGATTTAAAAAATACCAAAGTGGCTTTACCTGAATATGCCGATAAACGTGCAGGCAGTATTTTTAGAGCCATGTCATTACAAGGTATTCGAGGGGCTTTACAACTTGCAAATTTAAGTTTTCGTGATGTTGATTTTATTGAAGTTCCTGAGCGAGCTGAATCGAAACAAGATCGTGATGCCAGTGCCTATTGGTCAGGCCTTGATGCCTTGATTACAGGTGAGGTGGATGCCGTGTATGTCAAAGGGGCATCGGCTGTTGAGGCAGCCACCAAACGTGGTTTAAAAGTCGGTATCGATTTAGATCAATTTACAGATGTGACTTCGCGTGTGAACAACGGGACACCTCGACCTATCACGGTACATGAAGATTTATTGGAACATCACTTTGATGTCGTCGTTGACTTTTTGGAAGAGCTTTTTGATACCGCAGATTGGGCAGAAGATCATTTAGATGAAGTGCTGGTTATTCTACAAGATGAAACCATTGCGGGTGCTGAAAGTGTGGCTACAGCGTATCGTAATAATTTTCATAAATCTTTACATCCTTCATTAAGTGCAGAACGCCTTGAGCTTTTAAAACAACAAAAAGATTTCCTTTGGTTACATGGCTTCCTTGAAAAAGACGTCGATCTTGATACATGGGTCGATCATCGCCCATTACTCGAAGTTTTAAAGCGTCGCCAAAATAAACAACGTTAAAACAGGATATTTATCATGACTACACTGATTCAATCGCCACTTTCCCCTGAACTTAATGATTTTATTGAACGCAACCGTCAAAAAGCTGAATTTGCATTTGAGGTGTTCCGTGAGACGGGCACCATCACTGCCAATGGCACAGTCAATTTTGTTGAACGCGCCCCTGAAAATACCTTGGTGACCTTTAACTATGCAGGTCCTTGGTCACGAGATAAAAAAAGCAAAGTATTGGTAGAGAAACTTGATGGTGAAGTTTTATTGGGACGAAAAGGTGCGGGTGGCCGTTATAACAAACTATTTTGTGAACATGCAGATGTCACCACAATCTCTCATGTACATGCACCGAATTTAGGTGCTTGGGCCCAAACACACCGAACCCTACCGATTCGTTATGTGCCTGTTCAGCGTTTTCATTTATTTAATGAACTGCCGATTTATATCGATCGCCGTCAAGCAGAAGTCGATTTTATTTTAGATCAACTCAAGATTGATATTGAGCATCGGGCTATTTTGGAAGCCAATGGCGGTGCCACAGTTTGGGGGCGTCAAGGTCTACAAGAAACTGCTGAATTTATTTTATTGCTTGAAGAAGGTGCTCAAATTCAACTGTTAGCAGAACTGGTTGGGGGAAGTCGTGAATATGGGCAAGGGGTGTTACAGCAACAGTGGAAAATGAGTGGATTGACTGAAAAAGCAAAATCACTGGGATTACTTCCACTCCATTAGAAACATGATTTAAAAACAAATATAGAGAATATTATGGCTGTAAAACTTTTATGGTATCTCACCTCTCCTGATGGTCCCTATCCTTGGTTGGAGTCGGGACGCTGGGATACCGATTATGAACATTTACAACAAATTGCAATTACCGCAGATCGTCTGGGGTTTTACGGTTCACTCATGGGTACAAGTGAGTATGAAACACTGGCAGTTGCTGCGAGTTTAATTCCTTTTACTGAGCGCCTGAAGTTTTTGGTGGCGCAGCATCCAGGTGAAGTTCAACCCGCAGTTTTAGCCAAATATGCACAAACTTTTGACTCTTTCTCTCAGGGACGTTTGTTGTTTAATGTGGTCAATGGCAATGATCAGGGACTTGCCGCATTGGGTATTCATTATTCACATGATGAACGCTATGACTTTAGTAAAGAATACTGGAGCACATTTCAACAGAATTATTTAGGCGATAAATCTGGCTTTCAGGGTGAGTTTATTCAAGTTGCTCCACGTCAAGAGGGGGCTTCACCGATGTCAAAATGGCATGGGGCAACCCAAAAACAAGGCGTACCGCTGTGGGGAGCTGGCACATCAGCCAAAGGGGTACAACATTCAGTGGAATTGCTGGATGTGTATTTAAGCTTTGCCAACACACCGCCGCTGCTGGGAGAAAAATTCAGTAAAGTTGCAAAAGAAGCCGCTAAAGTTGGACGAACTTTGCAGTATGGAACTCGCTTACAAATTATCGTTCGTGAAACCGAAGAAGAAGCGTGGCAATACGCGCAGTCTCTACTCGATAAAATTGATGTGAATTATGCGATTGAAGCTGTAAAACGTCAGCTTCCACCCAATGAAACTTTCGAAAGCTATCAGAGTAGTAACCCGATTGTTCAAAAAAATTTAGAACGCTTACGTCAGGGGATATTACCTCAAGCTAAAGACTTTGAAATTTATCCAAATATTTGGACAGGGCCATCACTGTTTGGTTTTGATATCTTAAATCCCGCTGCGGGGACCGCATTGGTCGGGAGCGCTGAAAATATTGCTCAACGTATCCAAGAATATGAAAGCTACGGTACATCTGCATTTATTTTGTCAGGTTTTCCTTTAATTACGGAAGTTTATCGTGTTGCAGACTTGTTGTTTCCTTTACTTGAGCTCGATCATGGTTTTGAGTTACCGAAGTTAAAAAAATGCTCGTCTGTAGATTCTCTGTTGAATCAAGAAACTGTGGTTTAAAAGGAGAATCCTATGAGTAAAATTACGCGCAGAGTATTAATTAAAAATACGGGTTTAGGTCTAGGTACGATTGCA
Source organism: Acinetobacter sp. AS167 (assembly GCF_037152175.1). Lineage (NCBI taxonomy): Bacteria > Pseudomonadati > Pseudomonadota > Gammaproteobacteria > Moraxellales > Moraxellaceae > Acinetobacter > Acinetobacter sp. AS167. The sequence continues at coordinate 402,893 of NZ_JBBCMP010000002.1, read as the reverse complement.
GCAGCAAGCCTGATTGGGTGTTCTCGTTCCGATTCCTCAGCATCAAATGAAGCTGCTGCACATACAAGCCAGCATACCACACCGCAAAAAGGTGGAGTGATCAAAATTGGGGTGATTAATGGTAATCAAGCTGGAAATTTAGATGCCCATAAGCCGATTGGGATGTCGAGTGCCTTTAGAGGTTGGCCGTTATATGCCAAATTATGGGAATGGGGGCGAGATATTCAACCTAAATTGGCGCTTGCTGAATTTGCAGAACCCAATGAGGATGGCACTAAATGGACGATTCGGCTAAAGAAAGGGCTTGAGTTTCATCATGGTAAAACCATTACAGCCGATGATGTCATTTTCTCTTTACGTCGTTTGACCGATCCTAAACTGGCGTCTCCCTTTGCGGCTTATCTGTATTCACTACAGCGCGATGCGATTAAAAAGCGGGATGATTACACCGTTGAAATTCCATTTGCTCAAGGCAAAGGCTTAGTAGCCCTACCTGAAGCATGGATGAGTTGGGGCGGTATTGTTCCAACAGATTATGACCCAATCAAGAATGTCGTCGGAGCAGGCCCGTTTAAGCTAGAAAGTTTTACCCCAGGTCAACGTTCCCGTTTCGTACGTTTTGAAAATTATTGGAAAGACAATCAGCCTTATGCAGATGCCATTGAAATTATAGATTTTAAAGAGCAAACCGGGCGTCTTGCTGCTTTGCAATCAGGGCAAATTGATATTGCATCAGGTATTAGTGCCGAGCATTTATCTTTGATTCAAGCCAATAAACGACTGAGTGTTGTTTCATCTGAAACAGATGCTTGGCAATCCTTCGATATGAATACCACTAAAGCACCGTTTAATGATCCTCGTGTCAGACAAGCATTTCGTTTGATTGCCAATCGGGATGATTTAGTGAAACGGGCATTGGCGGGTCAAGGACGAATTGCCAACGATCTGTATTCATTTAGTGATCCTGTTTATAACCATGAAATTCCACAGCGTAAGCAAGATTTAGCCAAAGCTAAAACACTATTAAAAGCTGCTGGTTTTGATCAAAACTTAAAAGTTGATTTATATACAGGACCAGATAGCAATGCCGCCTTGGTGTTTGCGCAACATGCAGCGCAAGCTGGCGTGATTGTAAACGTTAAACAAGTTGAAGCTGCAACATTTGCAGATGCAGTCAAACAAGATTGGGCATTGAGTACAGGTTCAAATGTTTCTCGTCCATTTTTATTGACGGTATTGCAGATTGATGGACCCGGTGCAGCCAATAACAAAACCCGTTTTAATCAAGCCCGTTTTACGGAGCTGGTGCATCACGCATTGCAACAGCCTGATCTGGAAAAACGCAAAGTTCTGGTGCATGAGGCACAGCAAATTCAACATGAACAAGGTGGCTTACTGATTTGGGGTTTTAACAATGTTTTAGATGCACATTCTCATCAGATTGGTGGTGTAACACCTGATCGAACCGGTTTTGCAGCATGGCGAACTGATGAGTTTTGGCGTAAAGGGGAGTAATGATGACGACTCAAGCCAGCAAAATTGAAAGCTCGATTCAACATCCAGCTATCGCCAAGTCGTTTGAATTTCCTGCATGGTTACCTTGGTTTTTGACCCGTATCGTGTCAGGAATTTTAGTGATTTTTGTGATTAGTTTAATTGTATTTATCGCGACTCAAGCGCTTCCATCTGACCCTGCGCGGGTCATTTTAGGGCCAGAAGCACCAGAAGCTACGGTTCAAATACTGCGTGAACAATTGGGGCTGACTCAACCGATATTGGTGCAATACTGGAATTGGCTGACTCAATTATTACAAGGTAATTTTGGACGCTCAATTGATTCTAATGTACCTGTGTTACAGATTATTCAAAACTATTTTGGTAATACGCTTGCTTTGAGTAGCTTGGTAGTGGCAATCACTGTGCCGATTTCAGTTTTACTTGGGGTTTGGTTATCGCTACGTCGTGATAGCAAACTAGACCGAATCATTGTATCTAGCTCGATTATTTTTAAAGCAGTGCCCGGATTTGTCATTGCCATTTGGCTGATGATGTTGTTTTCAACTTCGATCATGCATGTATTACCTGCTGCATCATTGTTGATTCCTGGGCAGTCTCCGTTTAGCCAGCTAGAGTTTTTAATTTTACCCATTTTAACTTTAGCTTTATCGCTTATTCCTTATCTCATGCGTCTTGTGCGAGGCTCAATGATCGATGCCTTAGAGTCCGATTATGTCACTTCAGCACGATTACGTGGTATTCCAGAGCGTCGCATTATCTGGAAGCATGTTTTACCTAATGCTTTAGTGCCCGTGGTACAAGGCACGGCATTGACCATACGGGTTTTACTCAGTGGGGCTTTAATTATTGAGGTTGTATTTAGTTATCCGGGAATTGGCAATGCATTGAATGCAGCAATTGAAATGCGGGATATTCCTACGATTCAAGCGATTGTGTTATTGCTGACCATCTGTGTGGTGGTGGTCAATTTAATTGCAGACTTAATTACGACTTTACTCACACCGAAAATACGCACTGCAAAAAAACATAAAGCCCGCTCACCTGGTTTACGTCAGGCATTACGTTTATGGAAATCTGGCCGACCGATTACGGTAAAGCCTGTGGATCGCCGTAATGCCTTGAAGAATATCAATTCGGGAGAGGGAAAATGAGCACACTTCATTGGTATCAACGTAAGTTTTTTAAAGCCTTGATTTCTGAGCGACAAGTTCGTTTTGGTTTTGTAGTGACAAGCTTAGTTTTGATATTTGCGCTTATTGGCCCAGTGCTGGTTCCTTTTGAACCAACTGCCTTAGTGGGCATGACCTATGGTGCGCCTGAAGCACAGGCTTTTCTTGGCTATGACTATATTGGGCATGATGTTTGGTCTCGTGTATTAGCGGGTGGTGCTTCAATTATTTGGATGACCCTCGCTGCCAGTCTGGTGGCTTTAATTATTGGTTCCAGTTTAGGCATATTGGCTGCTTTTGCACGAGATAAAGTTGACCAGTTTGTGACTTGGCTGACGGATGTTTTTATGGCATTTCCTGATCTGATTTTAGTGCTATTAATCGTTTCGATGCTAGGGCGTGAGCCATGGCTGATTGTGCTCACTGTTTCGATTGCTTTTATTCCTGGGGTAGTACGTCTTGCACGAAGTGTTGCGCTAAATTTGGTTGAGCAAGAGTATGTAGAGGCCGCCAAAATTTTAGGTTACTCGAAAAGCTATATTTTATTCCGTGAAATCCTACCCAATATGCTGACACCCTTATTAATTCATCTTGGGGTGATGTTGACGTGGGCTGTTGGCATGTTATCTGGTCTGGCTTTTCTTGGTTATGGTATCGCACCTCCTGCAGCCGATTGGGGCCTGATGATTAATGAAAATCGTGCTGGGTTATTGGTTCAACCGTGGGCAGTATTTGCACCGGTGATTTTAATTGCTTTGTTTGCGCTGGGAACCAATGTGTTGGCTGAAGGTGTAGGGCGTGCCGCAGCACGGATTGAGGAAAAATCACCATGACAGAGATTTTAAAGAATACGGTACTACAGGTAAAAGACTTAACGGTGGCATTGGTCAACACAGGCAATCATGTGGTTTCGAATATTTCTTTTCATTTAAATGAGGGCGAAGTCCTTGGGTTGGTGGGAGAAAGTGGTTCAGGTAAAACCACATTGTCGAGTGCGTTATTGGGCTATGCACGACATGGTGCCAAAATTATTCAAGGCACAATTGCGCTGGATGGACAAGATATCCTCAGTCTTGACGATCACGCCTTGCGTCAAATTCGAGGTTATAAAATCAGTCACGTTGCCCAAGATCCGGGAACGGCACTAAATCCAGCATTAACCATTGGACAGCATCTACTTGAGTTATTAGAAGTCCATCAATTACGCTTATCCAGTAGTGAAAGAAATCATAAAGTTGCTAAAATTTTAGATGAAGTGGGATTGCCTCAGGATGATGTGTTTTTAAAGCGCTATCCTCATCAACTTTCTGGCGGGCAACAACAACGGATTTTATTAGCATTGGCATTTTTGTTACAGCCTCGCTTAATTGTCTTGGATGAACCGACAACAGCATTGGATGTTACGACCCAAACTTTAGTGCTGAATATTATTCGTAAATTATGTCGCGAATATAATGTCGCAGCAATTTATGTATCACATGATTTGACTGTGGTGAAAGATATTGCAGATCGCGTAATCGTCCTGTATTCAGGCCAGATTGCAGAAGATGCCGCATTAAGCCAGTTATTTGAAACGCCAAAACATCCTTATACCCAAGGTTTACTCAATGCCATCCCCGATGTGTCGATTCGTAAATATTTATCCCCCATCGAAGGACATGCACCCTCACCGAATGATCGTCCAACAGGATGTGCTTTTGCCGCAAGATGTACTTTCGCTAGCGAATTATGTCATCAACAGCAACCGAAATTAACCCTGTTATCTCAAGCATTTGATCCACATTTTGTTGCTTGTCATCATTGGGATGAAGTGAGCGTGATCAATTTTCAAGAGCTTGATCCGCATATGATTGAATTAAAAACAGATCAACAGGCACTGCTTAAAGTAGAACATATCAATGCTTGGTATGGCCAGCAACAAGCACTTTTCGATGTTTCTTTTCAAATACAGCGTGGAGAATGTTTGGCCTTAGTCGGGGAGTCTGGTTCAGGTAAAACCACACTGTCTAGAGTGATTGCAGGACTGAATGAAAATGCAGAAGGTCAGGTGATTTTAGCAGATGAAGTATTGTCCTTGCAGGGACAAAAACGTCAGTTAACACAACGACATAAACTGCAATATATCTTTCAAAATCCATATAAAGCCTTGAATCCAGCACATACCATAGGACAGACACTCACTAAAGTGGTTCAGCACTTTTTTGCTACATCTCAGCAAGAAACTCAACAAAAGGTCGTTCAGGTACTTCAACAAGTATCGCTTCCTCCACAGGTTCAAGAACTCTACCCAAGAGATTTATCTGGCGGAGAACGGCAACGTGTAGCGATTGCACGAGCGCTGTTATGTCAGCCTGATGTCTTGATTTGCGATGAAATTACTTCTGCTTTAGATGTCTCAGTACAAGCATCTATTTTAAAACTGTTGCAACAATTGCAAAAGCAAGGCGTAACTTTACTTTTTGTTACCCATAACCTTGGGGTAGTTAGAGCAATTGCTGATCGAGTTGCCGTTTTAAAAAATGGCCATCTGGTGGAATACGGTGAAACCGATCAAGTACTGAGTCATCCGCAACATGCGTATACCAAAACTTTGCTTACACATGCCCCCAGCTTATTTAAGACTACAGCACAGCGTATCTGTGCATAAAAAAAGAGATTTTCCGGAGTTAAAATGAACGATATTCAGCAACACAATTTTTTAGAATTGGGCAGTATAAGACATATTCAAAGTGAACAAGAAGCATTGGATATTGCCAAGGCAGTAGCAAAACAACTGACAGAATTTGCCCAAGATCCTCAATATAACAAAAGTGTTCCTTATGAACAGGCCCGCCTAATTTCAGAAGCAGGTCTGACAGCGATTATTGTTCCTCAACAATTTGGTGGTTTAGGTGCGAGTATTAGCACATTGGTCAATGTGGTAAAGATCATTTCATCTGCAGATGGTGGTGTGGGACAACTTCTACAAATTCATTTCACCATGTTTCGAGGAATTTTAACGGGTTATGAGGATGATATTCGCGATCAATTATTGCGTGATGTATTGAGTGGTAAACGTTTAGGCAATGCACTCGCAGAAGTGGGCGGAAAAGATAAATTTCAGCATAAGACTCGTGTAGAAAGAAATTCACAAGGGCAGTTAATCTTAAATGGCAGTAAATTTTATTCCACAGGCTCTTTATTGGCTGAGTGGATCTCTTTATTTGCAGGCAGTGATGATGGACCTGTTTCGATCTTGATTCATCGTGATACGCATGGGGTAGAACTGCTTGATGATTGGGATGCAATGGGGCAAAACAATAGTGTCAGTGGTACAGTCAATTTTAAAGACGTTATTGTCGATGAACGCTATGTTGCCAAGCGCAATACTGGTGGTTTAGGGACAGTGCTACGCACAGGTTTAACTTGGCCTCAGATTTTGCATGCAGCTATGGATACAGGTATTGCCAAAGGTGCACTTGAAGGGGGGATTGATTATTTGCAACAGAATGCTCGTCCTTGGGTGGAAAGTGGTGTCGACTCCCCGACACAGGAACCGCATATCATTAAGCAAATTGGCGAGTTTGCAGTTTTGGTCCGTTCAGCAGAAGCACTTTTAGATCGCTCAGCAGCGATTTTTGAGCAGCATTTAACCAATCTGGAAGATGAAGCTTTACAAACTGAATTGATTTTATCTGTGGCTGCCACACGGAGTCAGTCCGACCATGCATCTTTGAAAATTTCCAGTGAAATTTTTGGCTTACTTGGAGCAAGCTCTACTTTGTCAAAATGGAATTTAGATCGTTTCTGGCGTAATGCACGTACGCATACCACACATGATCCGATTCGTTGGCGTTTATATCATGTTGGGAATTATTATTTAAATAATATTCCACCTGGTGAATATAACTCTGTACTTTTAAAGAAACAGGCTGAAAATGTGACCAAATTTAAGTCATAATTTGAGTTCGATAAAAATATGCTATTCGTAAACCTCATCCACAACTGTTTGAGGCAGTACTTAATCGCATATTTTTTGCGATTGATTAAACGAGCTGATGGTGGGCAGTGAGTTTTACGGTGAGAAGCAGCACTCTGCAAGATGCTTTTCTTGCAAAGTTTGGAGTCTCATTTTCCCGGAACAAAAGTAGCGTGAGCCGTTGACTGATTCTGAGGCTAGGTAAGAGCTGGTTAAGAACTTCAGTAAGACGCCATTAAGATAATTGTTATTCATGAGCATAGCAGTGCTTTATGCGTTGAGAATAGTCAGAAGCTTTTGTATAGGGGGATGTCTTAAATTTGAAAGCTGAAAAATAAAAGGTTGTCATTACGACAACCTTTTATTTTTTCGTATTGTTAAGCCACTTGTGCATGAATAGCAATGTCTTGTGCTAGCCATTCACGAACATTAATTTGAGCTGGAATAAACTTCCAGCGATAGAGAAAGTCACTGAGGTCTTGTAAGGCAATAATCGATGTTTCATCAAAATTGGTATTCAGTTTGAGATGTGCATCTGCGCCATAAGCTGCATGAACCCATTGTTCACTGCTATTACATTCTTTAGCCAGATAGCGGTGAGTTTCATCTGCATGCACATGCGCCCATTGTTCAGCTTGTAAAACCGCATCGACAATGGATTGAGCTTGTTGTGGATATTGCGATAGAAAATCTTCATCCACAGTTAGTGTTCGAGGGGTACCATTATTTGAACGTAGGATAGGGTCGGGATGTGAACCAATATCAATAATGGTATGCAGGGCAAAATCATGGGCAATTTGTGCTGCATGTGCACCTTTTAAAAAGATGGCATCGACATCCCCTTTGATTAAAGCCACAATCTCTGCACTTGCGCTGAGTTTATTACGATTGCTAAAGAAACTCGAATCATTTTCTTCGGTATGATTTTGCTGTTGCGCCACTAATATATCAGCACGCAGACAATCCACCAGTTCCAGATCACTGACCTTAAGATTTACTGTTTTTAATGCATTTTCTAAACCGCGAATGGCTTGAGCACGAGAGAAATCGATGATGGCATCTTGATTGAGTGGGAGTCCAAAGCGTTTACCTTTTAAATCCTCAACCGTCTTAATTTGGGAATCATATCGAGTCAGCAGTAATTGGACTTCATCTGCCCAAGATAAACCGATGACTTTGGTTTTTTGTCCAGAAGCATATGCCCAAATTGCAGGAATACTGCCACCATGCCGAACTGAATTGGCAAGGGTATGGTTAAAATGTGAGTTACGAACCTCTTTTGAGTTCGATTCACGAATTGATTTAATTTCAATTTGTTGCTCAATAAATTTTTCTTTTAGCCAGCCTTTTTGAATCGAGATTCCAAGCCCTGTAGGAACTGGACAGCGTGTATACCAAAGTGTATTCAATGGTTGCATTTGAAGTGTTGTCATTGTGACATCCTGTTGTGATTTGAATGCTTTAAAGCAATATTGATGCCATTGTTTAACTTGTTGATATTTAAAATATATTTTTAATATCTATTTTTATGATGTTGATATATCAAATATTGTTGCAATAACAACAGATAACAAGTGTGGATGTTTTAAATCAAACATCTCATCAAACATGTTTTTTAAAAAAATAATATAAAACAGTAGATTAAAATATTTATGCCTTTGAAAAATTTGGCATAGATCTCGCAGTGAGCTATAGATCTTTAGTTGTTGTTTTATTTTTATGTTTAAAAATTATCCACTGCTGCGAAGTTTGGCCTTATATCGTTTTATGCCATTTCGCTTTGTATTGACGGCAACATTATTTGTCCTTGCCAATTTTGGCTTAGCACTACAGCAATATTCAATCGGACATGCGATTGATACGCTAAAACACAGCCAACCTGAACGTTTATTTCAACATGCTTTTACAGATCCGTTAAATCCGTGGTTTTGGTTTATTCTACTGACGAGTATCGCTTTACTTCGTGCAATTATTCAATATTTAGCAGGTTTAAGTGCCTTGACGATTGGACAGCAATTGTTAAGTATTTTAAGAGAAAGAATCTTTAGCCAAGTCCAGCATTTAGATGTTTCATGGCACTGGAAACACGGATTAGGTGAAGTTTTATCAAGAACTACCCGAGATTCAGATAAATTAAAAGAAGCTTTAATTAATTTTTGGCGACAAGTGTTTGAATCCAGTCTAGTGGTCGCCGCAACAGTTGGATTGTTGTGTTGGTATCATCCTTGGTTGGGGATCGTCCCGCTTATTTTTATTTTTCTAGGCCTAGCAGTGCTATTTAAACTGACCAATCAGTTGGTGGTGCTGGATCATCAAGTTGCCTATGCCTATGAAAAAGTCAGTGATACTTTGGCTGAAAGCGTCAATGGCATTCGAGTAGTCAAAGCCTTTCAACTTGAGGAAAAGCTCTTACAACGTTTTGATGCTGCAGTTGATAGCTTTATTCGTCATTCTATTCAAACCATTCGCACCAGCGCACAACGCTTACCGATTCCTCAAATGATTATTGCCTGTTCTTACTTATGGGTGATTGGGTTTGGTGGTTACTTAATTGGACAAAATCAATTACAGATTGGGCAATTTGTGGCTGCTGTACTTATGGCAAATTTATTGGTGTTTCGTATTGAAAGTATTGGACAGGTCTTACATATTTTTGCAGATGCACGTTCATCGGCAACTCGAATATGGCAAATGCTAGATGAGAAATCGGCAATTGTAGATGCTGCACATGCTTTGCCACTACAAGGGGATGCTGAAGGGGATGAAGGTTTAAATATTCGACTGGAAAATGTCAGTTTTCAGGATCGAAGCACAGAAAAGTATATTTTAAAACAGTGTAATGTTGAATTCCGAGCAGGTGAAATCGTCACCATTGTGGGGAAAACTGGAGCGGGTAAAACCACACTGATGAACTTGCTCAATCGTTTTATCGATCCAACGGCAGGGCAGGTCTGGATTGGTTCAGATCAACGCGGTTGGCTCAATCTTAAAGATCTGAGTTTGGTTAACTTACGTCATATGGTTCAGATTATTCCGCAAGATAATTTCTTTTTCTCAGGAACCTTGGCGGATAACTTAAAAATAGCCAAACAGGATGCGACTGAACAGGAGATGCGAGACGCGTTGCATTTGGCTTCAGCATCTGAACTATTACAGCGACTCGATGCTGGTCTGGAGACACCAATAGGGGACAAGGGAGTCACCTTATCGGGAGGGCAAAAACAACGGATTGCACTGGCACGGTCAATTTTAAAAAACTCGCCAATCTTGGCACTTGATGATTCAACCAGTGCTTTAGATTCCACTACAGAAAAACAGGTGTTACAGCGTTTATCAGGCTTGGCTGACAATAAAAATCAGCTCAAAAGAACCATTCTGATCAATTCAAATAAACAGACCACGATTTCTTTATCAGATCGCATTATCGTATTAGATCAGGGACAAATTCTTGCTCAAGGGAGCCACACAGAATTGCTCCAGCATTGCGTATTTTATCGGGAGTTGATGGGCTTTCAAAAAGTGCAACAGGAGATTCAAGCATGAATACCACGGTTAAAAATTTCCAACCGCTGACGAAAATCTCTGATCTGCAGATCGAAGAAAACTTAGCAAAAACCGCGCTACATCGCGGAATGTTAAAAAAACTCATTCCTTTGCTTTATCCGATTCGTTATTTAATTCTAGCCATGATCTCAGTAGAGATCTTACAAGTGCTGAGCATCTTTGTACGTCCATGGGCAGTCAAGTACATTTTAGATTCTGGATTTCAGCAAGTGGCTGGGAAACTGGTGTTGTATCAGCCAGTACTTTTTATAGCAATTGCTATTCTGGCATTCAGCTGGGTGTGTCGTTTTGGATTAGCGGGTATATCAAAATACTTGTCTGGAAAAGCGGCTTTAAGTGTCATTAATGATCTAAGACGTTCATTATTTCAACATATTCAAGCTTTAAATATTGGTTATTTTGATCGAACTAAAGCCGGCCGAATTATTTCACGAGCGGATCGTGATGTCGATACTTTAGAACCAGTATTGATACAAGGACCACCTGAACTACTTTCTGCGATTTTACGTTGCGGATTAGCATCTGTGCTTTTGTGGCATATTTATCCCCCATTTTTCTGGTGTTTATTTGCAACTTTGCCGATTTTATTGACAATGACTGCAATATTTAAAAAGTCATCACAACGGCATTGGGGACGGGTTGCCGAAGAACGCAGTCGATTTACTGCACATTTGGTTGAAACGGTAAATGGCGCCAAAATTATTCAGCAATTGAATTATAGTGAAACCAATCAACAGCGCTATCAGCAGCTCTTAAAAGATTTTAATGATTCTATTATTTATGGAAGTAAGCGGACCAGCTGGTTTGCCCCATTTACTGGATTGCTTTCGACAGTGGCAACCGCAGTTTTTATTGTGATTGGAAGTTATGCTTATAGTGAAGGTGTCATCAGTATTGGACAGTTTGCCGAAAGTATTTTTTATGTGTTTTTATTCTTGGCACCTTTACAGGAATTGACCGATTTATTTGAGCGTTATGCCAATGGTGCAGCGTGTGCACAACGGATATTTCTACTTTTAGATACCCAATCTAGCATTCAAGATGCACCACATGCGTTGAAATTAGGGCAACTTAACGGGCATATTCGTTTTCAGTCTGTACATTTTGCTTATACCACCAAAGCTGTTTTACAAAATTTTGATTTAGAGATCGACGCTGGAACGGTGGTTGCGATCGTGGGGCCTACAGGTCATGGTAAAAGCACGATCGTTCAGTTACTGACACGGTTTTATGAGCCTCAGCAGGGTGGGATTTTCTTAGACCGTTATCCGATACAGGATATTCATCTGGACAGTTTAAGACAAAATGTCAGTATTGTTTTACAGGACAATGTCTTGTTTAGCGGCACAATTTTAGACAATTTACGTTTAATTCAACCCGAAGCTACAGATCAACAACTGATTCAGGCGATTGAAGAACTTGGTGCAGATGATATTCTAGGACAGCTTCCTCATGGTTATTTTACTGAAGTTGGAACACTCGGAAAAAATTTAAGTCATGGGCAACGCCAACTTGTTTGTCTCGCACGTGCATATTTGGCTGATCCTAAAATTTTAATTTTAGATGAAGCGACCTCTGCGATTGATATTTATACGGAACAGAAAATCCAATATGCCCTTCGACGCTTATGTAAAAATAGAACCTGTATTGTGATCGCACATCGCTTAAGTACCATTCAAGAAGCAGACAAAATTGTGGTGATTGAGAATGGGGCTGTAGTTGAACAAGGTTCTCATGAACAACTGATTCAACAGCAACAATCTTACTATCAGTTGTATCAATCTTATTTACACAATCAACTTGTATAAGCTTATGCGCCACTAGCAAATCTGTGGTTTTATAAACATTTTTTCGAATCATTGTTTAAATATAAACAATGATTTTTTTATTTTTAATGACAAGTTTTTGATATTCAATAATAAAAATTTTGGCATTGGCTTTGCTATATCGGTGCAGATCGTTAAGGAAGCTTATATGCGTACATATTTTTCTCAATTCATTCTTCATTCTTCTGTTTTTGCGTTCAGTACACTTACCGCCTCAATCACTTTGGCAAATGAACAAAGGCCTGTATCAGAAAAAGAGGATGTCGTGACATTGCAATCAGTTGTTGTAACGGGTTCTCGGCGAGCTATCAATAGTGCTTTAGAGGCTCCTGCTCCAGTAGACATTGTGACAGCCAAAGAACTACAAGAAACAGGGGCAGGTGATCTTGCAGCTGCATTAACACGCTTATCGCCGTCAGTGAGTTTACCAACATCACCTGCGGGTGGTTTCGGTGCATCGGTGCCGCCGAGTATTGCATTGCGAGGTTTATCTGCAGATCAAACCTTAATTTTGATCAATGGTAAACGTCGCCATACAGCGGCTTACTTCACTCGACAAGCGTATGCTGGGGGGAGAGGTGCTGCGGTAACAGATTTAAGCCTAATCCCGATTAGTGCCATTGAACGTATAGAGATTTTACGAGATGGTGCCGCAGCTCAATATGGTTCTGACGCGATCGCGGGCGTGGTTAACATTATATTGAAATCACGTGATCATGGTGGTGGCGTGAGTTATCAAACTGGAGGCTATACACAAGGGGATGGTGAACAGCATAAAATCAATCTTTGGAAAGGCTTTGAATTACCCAATGATGGTGCTTTAACTGTTGCCGTAGATTTAGGAAAGCGTGAAGCTGCAAGTAATACTGCACCAGATACGCGAACATTTTATGATGGTTCAACCCAAGCCCAATATACCGAGCAGAACACACCATTTAGAACTTGGAAATTTGGTTCTCCTGAACAAAAAGACCAAATCAATATCACTGCGAATTTAGATTTACCTTTAACTGATGAAATTGCCTTGTATGGTTTTAGTAGTTATGGGCATCGTAAGACCATCGGGGAAAATTTTTATGAACCTCCAACCACCAAAACAGTACTGAATCAATCCATTTATTTTAAGCAACGTTATCCTGATGGACGCTCACCTTTGAGCTTAGTCAGTGTGGATGATTTTGCGACCACGTTTGGGGTTAAACAAGGCAACCAGACTTCAGGAAAATATGACCTGTATGCCACTTATGGACAAAACAAAGTCAGCACTGAACAAGGCAATGGCATTAACCCAAGTTATGGTGCAGATTCACCCTCTCATTATGATTTAGGGGAAAACATTTTTGCCCAACTCAATACAGGACTGGACTATAGTCGTGATTTTGCAATTGATGGTTTAGCCAGTCCATTGACTGTTTCGACGGGAGCGCTATACCGTTGGGAACAATATAAACAAAATGCAGGCGACCCCATTGCTTATACCCGTGGACCCTATTTTAATCCAAGTACGGCTTTAGGTACGGGTATCCCAGGTATATACGCGGGTATTACAGATCAAGACCAACGCAAAATTAGTCGAGATGTGTACGGCATTTATTTGGATCTCGAAGCCGATATTGTAAAAGATTTAAATGTTGGTGCTGCTATTCGAACAGAAAAATATTCAGACTTTGGTTCGACAACCAACGGCAAACTCTTTGCCAAATATGATATCTCTCCGCAGTTGACCCTTCGTGGATCTGTCAATACAGGTTATCGCGCACCGTCATTAGCCCAGCAAGGATACTCCGCTTATAGTGTACAAACGGTGCAAACTCCGACAGGTTGGCAAGATGTACAGCAAAGGACTTTAGTTGCGGGAAGTGAAGCGGCTTTACTGATTGGTGGAACTTCACTTAAGCCTGAGAAATCCACCAATTATTCTTTAGGTTTGGTACTCAAACCATTTATCAATACCTCTGCAACTTTAGATCTTTATCAAATCGATATTCGAAATCGTATTTTACTTTCTGACAATATTACTGGCAGCGTGATTAATAATGCTTTTGCAAATACGCCGTATGTAAATATTGCCAATGTGGCGTTTTTTAATAATTTATTAGATACGCAAACACGTGGTTTGGAGTTCGCATTAAAACATGATCTTGATCTTGAACAATATGGCAAGTTAAAGCTGAATTTAGGTTTGGCTTATCATAAAAATAAAATCACTGACAGCCGAGACTCAATCACTGCAAAAGGTGAGCGAATTCCAGTCTCTAGTATTGCTGGTCGAAATACCCAAAGCCTAATTGAATCTACAGCGCCAAAAACCAAATTAGCATTGGGTGCACTTTGGTCAAATCAAGTGTGGAGTATCAATGCCGCAGTCCGTCGTTATGATAAATGGACCACCTTAAATAATACCAATACTTCATTGGATCAGACCTTTGATCCGCAATGGATTGCTGATTTGGACTTTGGCTACAAAGCAGATGCGTGGGTAAAGGGGCTAAAATTCAATCTGGGCGCAAATAATTTATTTAACAGTTACCCAGACAAAGCCAAAGACTCATCTGTAGGGAACATCGTCAAATACAGTTTTAATGCGCCAGAAGGTGCCTTTGGAACGTATTTATATGGCCGTGTAAGTTACGACTTTTAAATTAAAAAATAAATTTTTAAAACAGTTTTTAAATAGGTTTCAAGGTCATGAAAATGCAAAATACTTTTATATCTAATGTGGTTAAATCCGTTTTTGTCGCAAGCATACTCACGTCTGCTGGAATGGCAAATGCCCAGCAAGCCCCACAGCCTGAAGATCGTTATGGGGATGGACGTGTTTCAGCATTTTATACATGGAAAGCTGCGATTCCAGAACAAGCTGGAAAACTCTTAAAGACAGAGGACATCAGCAACCCTTATATCCGTTTGGACAATGATAGTACGGCCATTCGTATTTTATATAGTTCAACAAGTGGAAGGGATAGTAAGACCCCCATTGTGGTTTCTGGGACAGTACATCTTCCTAAAGGTACGCCACCGAAAGAAGGTTGGCCTGTTGTGTTATGGGCACATGGTACGGTTGGTCTAGCAGATGCCTGCGCACCTTCTTGGAATGGACGATCTTATCGAGATGTACAATATTTAAACCGATGGTTAAAAGAAGGATTCGCTGTAGTAGCAACTGACTATGAAGGACTTGGTGTGGCTGGCCCGCACTTGCTGATCAATAATCCAATGCTTGCTTATAGTATTTTAGACAGCGGTCGAGCTGCGCTTAAAACGAAATTACCTCTAGCAAATCGTTTTGTTATTGTGGGGCAATCTCAAGGTGGGGCAGGGGCTGTTTCAGCTTCAGCTTATTCAGCAACCTATGCACCAGAGTTAAATATTAAAGGATCTATTGGCACAGGGGTGATTTATCAGGACCCCGAGGCAACAGCTGAAAAGAATCAGTTAAAGTTAAATCCTTATGAAGTCAGTCCATCCCTAGCATATGGTATTTATAGTTTTCTAGTGACGCAAAGCTTATTTCCTGAAATCAAAACTGAAGATATTTTTACCGCTGAAGCAGTGCCTTTGGTGGAACAAGCAAGAAATGCCTGTTTGACCAGTTTTATGGGAGATATTCAAACAGCAGGACTTTCACCTGCGCAAGCCTATAAGGTGAATCCACCATCGATCTATAAAAAATTACAGGAAAAACAATCCAATGATTATGGCTATTACCCGACCTTAAAAATCAATCATCCATTATTTATTGGCACTGGGGCAAATGATCGTACACCAGATGCACGTAATCAAATGAAGTTGGTGGCGGATGCATGTAAGGCAGGTACAGTCGTTGAAGGGCATTTGTATCATGGATTGGGACATAGTGAGACAGTGAATGCTTCCCTACAAGATTCTATTCCATTTGCCAAAAAGGTGATTGCAGGGGAGAAGATTCAGTCCATTTGCAAACCAGATTTACAATAGAAAATCAGAAGAAAATAACCATCCCTCATAATGATGCTCATGGTTATGACAAGACCTTAAATTAGCAAGCAAGAAAAAACCGCTCATTCAATCCGATTAAATGAGCGGTTTTTATTTAGCTTGAGGACTTAGGCAATCTGTTTGTTTCGCTTGGCCGCCTTATCTCGTACCGCAGGAATAATATAACGACCATAGTCCACAGTATCGTAAATTGGATCATAACCACGATTTAAAAAGGTGGTGACGCCCAGATCTACATAATCAAGTAATGCGGCAATAATCGTATCAGGCGTTCCGACAAGGGCGGTGGTATCACCATAGGCCCCAACTGCGCTTGCAGTTGGCATCCATAAGGCTCGGTCATGGCGATCACCTTGTTGTGCTGCTGCCAGTAACCGTTGTGAACCTACGCCTTTAATTTTATGTCCCGAAAGTGAGCCATTATTTTGGAACGTTGGATTTTGCTGAATATCAGCTAAAATTTGTTGTGCTCGTTGCCATGCGAGTTGTTCTGTTGGCCCAATAATAAGACGTACTGATAAACTGACCTGCGGCTGGGGTTTATTGGCTGCTTCTGCTGCCTTTTTAAGTTTATTTATCTGCTCTTTCACGCCCGCTAAAGGCTCACCCCAAAGAGAATAAAGATCTGCATGACGCACTGCGATATCGTAGGCAATATCCGAAGAACCACCGAATGAAATCGGAATAGAAGTTCCATTGACCGGTTTTAAAGGGCAGAAAGCATTTTCCAGTTTAAAGTATTTGCCTTCATAGTGAATCGGTTGCTCACTTTTCCAAAGCTTTTGGATGATATCTAGATATTCACCCGTGCGTTCATAACGTTGAATTTTATCAACAATATCATCACCTTCTTGCGGTTCAGCAGTAATTCCCGTAATGGCATGTAAACGAATGCGTCCTCCGCCAGTGGTATGGTCCAGTGTGGCAAAGGAACGTGCAGCCAGATTAGGCGTCATCAGCGCAGGGCGATGTGCAATCATAAATCCAAGTCGTTCAGTCTGTTGTGCCAGATAAGCTGCGATTTGGGTACTATCAGGGCTACTTGGTCCATTGGCGATTAAAACTTTATCAAAGCCTGCATATTCATGTGCACGAGCATGATAACGTAAATATTCGAGATCAATTTTATGACCAATTCGGGTTCCTTTGGTTTCAGACCATTGATTTGGAAAAACCATACCCACAAACTCTATGCTCATCATTTAACCTATGCTGTAAATTTTAAATAAAAGAGCAAAATAGATGCCAAATAGTGAGGGGAGATAAAATATATAATTTTTTCAAAAATATTATTGTAAGCTGTTTATATATGATCAATTGACAGACATATTGTTTAAAAAGCAACATTGCATAAAAATAGAAATATATTGATTATAAATGCATAAGCAAAAACGCCTATTAAATCATTCAATATATAAATTTAGGATTAAATATCTGTAATTATTATTTATCAGCTTTGTAATAGAATTGTACTATTCTATTTTAATATCCTCCTCAGCTATTTAAAGGGTTAATTATGAAATCCTATTTGGATAATGATTATAAAGTAATTACCTTGCCTGATAATGGTGTGCCAATTAAGCCAATAAGAGCAAAAGCGATTATATTTTCTGATCAAAACTCTCGTAAGCTATTAAGCCAAGTTGAAACCATTGCACCAAGTTCTGCCAGTGTGATCATCCAAGGTGAATCAGGTACAGGTAAAGAATTAATCGCACGTGAAATTCATTTGAAAAGTGATCGCCAAAATAAGCCGTTTCTTGCTGTCAATTGTGGTGCTTTAGTTGAAACACTTGCAGAATCTGAATTGTTTGGTTATGAAGCAGGTGCATTTACGGGTGCGCATAAGACACGCCCTGGTATTTTTGAAACAGCCGACGGCGGAACTTTGTTCTTGGATGAAGTGGGTGAGTTGCCGTTGTCTTTGCAAGTAAAACTGTTACGTGTATTGCAAGAAAAGGAAGTTGTTCGGGTCGGTGGACGTAAACCGATCCCGATTAATGTACGCATCTTGTCTGGTACACATGTTGATTTGCGTAAAGCTGTCGCGGAAAATAAATTCCGTTTAGATTTATACTATCGCCTAAATGTGGTTGTGCTAAATATTTTACCATTGCGAGAGCGTAAGGGTGACATTTTGCCTTTGGTGGATTTTTTCTTAAACTCCTATTCGCAAAAGATGATTACGCCGAAACCCAACATCAGTGATCGCGCCAGAAATGCGCTGCTCAACTATAGTTGGCCGGGAAATATCCGTGAGCTTGAAAATAATATCCATTATGCACTGCTTATCAGTGGTGGCAAAACCATTGATATTGAACATTTAAGGTTTTCAGAGGAGGGTGGCTCAAGCGTTTTACCAGATAATGATTTGATTCAAGAGTTTGAGGATGTACTCAAGCGTTTATTTCAAGAATATGATGGTGAAGCATGGCACATCATTGAAGATAAAATCGTCAATACCGCTTTTTCAAGTTGCTGGAATAATCAGGTTAAGACTGCAAAAATGTTAGGACTGTCGCGCAATGTTTTACGTAATTTGTTATCAAGATATAATTTATTACCAAATAAAAATGAAATTGTTTAATTGGGCTGTGCAATAGAAACATCCATTTTACCCATGGATGTTTTATTTTGGGCTGGTCATTTTTGTGATCCATAAACCCAGTTCAAACAAAAGCCACATTGGTACTGCCAGTGCAAGCATGCTAAAAATATCAGGGGGTGTAATAAACATTGCGATAAAGAAAAACAAAACAATGATGTGTTTACGGTAATGTTCCAATTGTTGAATAGAAAGAATACCAATAAAAATAAGAATATAGGTGAGTACAGGGATTTGAAAGGCGATACCAAAAGCCAGAAAAAGCTTGAGACAGAAATCAAGATAACTGTTGATATCAGTCATCGGTAAAACATTATCTGGTGAAGCTAAGACAAAGAAGTTTAACGCCAAAGGCAGAATCAAATAATAGGCAAATAATAGGCCAAGATAAAATAAACCGATGCTGGAGAGTACAAGCGCCACGCCAAATTTTCTTTCACTTTGATATAGAGCAGGTGCAATAAAGCGCCAGAATTGATAAAGAATAAAGGGAATCGCCAATAAAATTGCAAAATAAATATTGAGTTTAAAGGGCGCTAAAAATGTACTCATCACATCTGTAGCTATCATGGTTGAATTTTTAGGCAATCGGGATATTAAGGGTTGAGCCAAAAAATGATAATTGTGTTGTGCAAGGGGCAATAATAGTAAAAAAATAGTTAAGACTGTAGCAATGCTATAGATCAAACGCTTTCTAAGCTCTTTTAAATGTTCGCTATATTTCATTTCAGTGAGTGTTTCACTGAGTATTTGTTCGGTCATGCAGCTTGATCCTCACGCAAGATATTGGATGATGTTGTGTAAATTAAAAAGGGTACTTTTAATTCACGCGCAGAGATTTGATAAACATAATCATGTGTGGGATAAGGGGGCGCTTGATGTGCTATAGCAACATCGCTATGTACACTTTGGATTTCGTGTTGCATTTGTGCAAGCTGCTGTTTGAGCAGCTCTTCGTTTTGTTTTATTTTGAGCAGCTCTTCTTGCATGATCCTTTTTAGTTCAAGCAATTCCAGTTCATTTTCTAACTCTAGCTGGATTTTGTTAAGATTATTTTTAAGGGCTCTATATTTAAGTAATCCCACCCTTAATGTTTGAGGGAGCTTTTCAGGTCCCAATATAATCAGTGCAATAACAGCAAAAGCCAAGAGTTCACCAAAACTGATATTGAACATAATGATTTAGTACTCACCGGTTAGTGTTTTTTTCTTTATTTAAATCGAGATGATGGATTTCTTTAGGCTGATTTGTTTCAGACAGTTTTTGATCATCAGAATGAACCGAGTCTTTAAAATCTTTAATTGCACCACCTAAATCCTTACCTAAGTTTTTAAGTTTTGATGTACCAAATAATAAAATAACGATCACGGCAAATAATAATATATGCCAAATTGATAAACCCATTTCATATTTCCTTAATAATTTAAAACTTGTTGATATAAATATCATGCTTGAATATATTTTCTAAATAATATTTATATCGATGAATATTCGATTTCATTATGCGCTATGGTCCAGCATATTGAGTGCTTGATTACGATAGTTAAATAATAATTCGCTGTCTTTATGTCTTGGATGGATCAAAGGAACTTGAATGATTTCTTTAATTTTTCCTGGTCGAGCAGACATTACGATCACGCGATCACCCAGATAAACTGCTTCTTCTATATCATGTGTAACTAGAATCATGGTGATCTTTTGATCTTGCCAAATACGTTGTAATTCAGTTTGCAGATGGCTACGTGTAATTGCATCTAAAGCACCAAAGGGTTCATCTAAAAGTAAAATATCAGGCTGATTAACCAAGCCTCGTGCAATCGCTACCCGCTGCGCCATACCCCCCGATAGCTCATGTGGATAAGCATTTTCAAAACCTTTTAAACCCACCATTGTAAGATGTTCTGCCACACGGGCATTTTTTTCGGCACGGCTTAAGTCGGTTTCTTCGAGCGCTAAATGAATATTTTCGGAAACACTGAGCCAAGGCAATAGACGGTGCTCCTGAAAAATTAAACCTCGTTTTAAATCTGTCCCTTGTATTGGTGTTTGATTCAGTAAAATCTCACCTTGATAGTCTTTATCTAATCCTGCAATTAAGCGCAACAAGGTCGATTTACCACAGCCACTGCTTCCGACAATAGAAATAAATTCTCCTTGTTGAATATCGAGATGAATACCATCTAATACGGTGAAAGTGTGTTGGTCTCGATAAAATGATTTATTGAGTTTTTTAATCGAGAGTAAGGAAAAGCTCATATCAATATCCTGAGAAGATGGGTGATTCAGTTAAACACGCCATTGCAGTAGTCGTTTAGAAATCAAGTGAATGCAAAGCGTCATGCCAATACCGCTGAGGGTGACCGTGATTGCACACACCAACAAAATATCCATTTCGGCATTGATTTCAGCTTTCATCATTAAATTGCCTAAGCCTGCACCAGCATTGAATAACAGCTCACTGGCAGTTGTGGTAATCCATGTAAAAGGCACCGCTAAATTCAACCCTGTTAAAATATATGGGAGAGCTTGAGGGAAACGGATTTTTTTAAATTCCTGCCAAAAAGATAATTTGTAAATACGAGCGACTTCACTGTATTTCTGATCATAATGACTTAGCCCTTGAAAGCTGTTAATCACCATCGGGAAAAAAGAAGCAAGCGCAATAATAAAGATTTTTGCCTGCTCACCATTGCCAAACCACAGTGCAATCAATGGGGTTAAACCAAGTAAGGGTACTTGGCGAATGCTATTAAATAATGGTGAAACCAAGGCATTTAAAATTTTTGAATAGGCAAGTAAGGCACCGAGTAGTAGCCCTGTTGTCGAGCCAAGTAAAAACCCCAGTCCAGCTTTTTTAAGACTTCCCCATGTGTTTAACCATAATTCACCTGTTTCAAGCAGCTGAATAAAAGCAAAATACACCTTCTGTAAAGGCACAAATGCATAGGCATGACTGGCGCCTAAACTTGAATTGTATTGCCATAAAGCCAGTAAAAGGAGCGGGAGCAGCAGACCTTTGATCAAGATCAGTGGTTGCGCAAAAGCACTTTTTAAGTTCAGTGGATGCTGTGACATTATTTCCCCCTTGAACTCAATGCAGGTGATACAAGATATTGTTCGAGCTGACGTAAAGTTTTATCTAAAGCAAAACCAATGATTCCTGTAATAAAAACTCCGACCATGACAACGTCTAAACGTAACATTTGTCGTCCGAGCTCCATCATTTGACCAATGCCAGTGCCTGCAGCAAGTAATTCAACGGCCACCAAAATCAACCAGGCACGACCTAGAGCAATCCGCAGTCCACCGATTAATGGTGGGAGGATGCAAGGGATGATGATGTATCTCAACCATGCTGGAGTTTTTAGTTTGTAGATCTGGCCCAATTCAATATATTTTTTAGGAATATTTCTAACAGCATCCGCTGTTGTGAGTGCGATTGGAAAAAAACAGGCTTTAATAATCAGTAAAATTTTAAATAGTTCACCAATGCCAAAAACCAAAATAAAAATAGGAATAAGCACAAAGATTGGAATTTGATAAAGGATATTGAACAAAATATAGGTGTAATTTCGGAAAGAGCTGAGAGATGCATAGGCAATGCCAAACAAAATCGCACAGGTGGCCGCAATTGAAAAACCCATCAGCAGTCGAGAAAGGCTATCTTTTAAATGCAGTTGGAGTTCACCACTTTGCAACAAGGCAAGAAATGTCTGCCATACCGTTATAGGTGGTACTAAAATTTGGGTTGGAAAAATCTGTAAATAGCTAATCAATTGCCAAACCAGTAACGCCAAGATGGGTGAAAGGAATGAGAGCAAGCGATAGACCTGCTCAGAAGACAATCGCCTCCATAATGGTGCTTTGATCGCCACGATTTTTTTTTCGATAAGCGGATTTACGAGGATTTTCATAACCTAGTTTCCTTGCTTATGTTGAATATCAAGTGGTTGTAAATTTTGAATGGCTTGACTGGTAAACTGAGCATTGAGCAACTCTTCAGCTTTGATTGGCGTTTGAATCAATTGGTTTTTTACAGCATGGTCGATGACTTTTGCATAATGCTGTTTAAGAAAATCCACTTGGTACTCAGGTGACCAATCTTGTTGCCAGTTACTGCTGGTATTTTGACTTTCGCGTTGAATCACACTTAGAGGCTGACCAAATTTGGTTTGGCTTTGTTGGAATTCATCTTGATGCTGTGAAATCCACTGCATTGCCCGTACTGTCGCATCAGCAAGCAGTTGGGTTGTGTCTGGATGTTGATCCAGATAAGTCTTGCGTCCCCATAGTTCAGCACGCATTTTCCAGTCAGCGGGTAGACTTTGCGATGACCAAATAATTTTGCCAAGATGGCGATCTTGTAAAGTGAGCGCATCACTTAAGGTAAAAAATGCATCGACGCTTTTAGCGGATAAAGCAGCAGCTCCCGCCTGTGGATTGAGATTGATGATTTGAAAATCTTTAAGCTTTAAACCTTTGCTCTGTATCAATTGAGCAAAATTAATTTCCCAAGGACGACCACGATGTAAGGCAATCTTTTTACCTTTGAGGTCCTCAATGGTTTTGATGGGTGAATCCGCTGGAACCACCAAATAAACATTATTACCGACTCCGCCAGGGACGACAATTTGTGTTCTAACACCAGTGGCATTGAGTACTACCGCAGGAAGATTGCCATAAAAAGCAAAATCAATTTTATTGTTGATAAAGCTTTCATTGACTAAGGTGGCCACAGCCGCAGTGGTTACAGGTTCCCACTTTAATTCAATATTTTTCTGCTTTAATGCTTTTAGAAAAATGGGGTCCTGTGCAATAAGTTGTGGTACACCAATAAAGTCCAGACCGCCAGAAGTTCCATTGGCCACAACCGCAATACGAAGCTGTTGTTGACTGGTTTTACTTTGGTTTGGATCTTCGGTTTTTTGTACGCCACAAGCAACCAATCCTAAAAGACTAAAACTTAAAAAAAGACCAGAAAAAATACGCATATCATCATAAAAATCTAGAAATATAAGGGGGATAGAGCAAGAACCAAGCCAAAATAATTATTTTATATAAATCAGTTTGTTATGTTTTTATGATTGGTGCTATTTGAATGGATTAAACAGGTTATGTTGTGAAACCGACAGTATTGGATGGATAAGTGTTGAAATTTCAACACCATGTTTAGCTGGGTTTTTATAATATTTAGATAAAACAACAATATAGATGAATTCAATATTGCATAAAAAACGGCATGGTTTCTGCTCATGAGTTGTATCACTCACGATAGCGTGTAAAACCTTTAAATTATTGAGAAGTATTATGTCTGTTGAATTTTTATGGAGAATCCCTGTACATGGGGATGGTCGTCGAGCACATCAGTTACATACACGAGGTGAATGGAACCAGTTGGGCCCAGCAGTACAATCCCCTCAACGTGTGGCACCTCAACATCAAGATGAATTGTTTGCCTACTATGATTATGTACAACAGGTAGCAAAAGCCGCAGATATCGTGGGTTTTCACGGCGCATTGATTCCTGCTTTTCCACATACTGAAGAACCGTGGGTGCTGGCATCGGCATTGGCAAGAGAAACCAAAAGACTCCGACTATTGATTGCGATTCAACCTTGGTTTATTCATCCTGCATACGCAAGCCAAATGGCAGCAAGTTTGCAACGTCTCAGTCAGGGACGGGTCGAATGGAACGTGATTTCAGGTGGCGGTGGGGCACAGCAACGTGCCTATGGTGATTTTATTGAACATGATCAGCGCTATGCGCGAACCAATGAATTTTTAGAGTTTGTAAAAGGGTATTCGCATCAGGCACCTTTTGACTATGATGGAAAGTTTTTCCATGTTGAACAAGGTGGTTTGAAATACCCAATGAATCAATATGACGTTCCTCGTTTGTGGTTAGCGGGAGCAAGTCCAGCGGCACTGCAAGTTGCAGGTCAGCATGCCGATATCCATTTAACTTGGGGTGAAACCGTTGAAGAGCAAAAAAAAGTGATTGAACAGGCGCGAACCTTTCTTGCACAAAATACCCCAGACCATAAGGTAAAGTTTGGTATGCGTATTGATATTTTGGCACGCCCCACACAGGAACAAGCATTTCAAGAGCTTAAACAGATGTATGAAACCATTGCTGTTGATGGCAATGCATTTGAACGTAAAGATACTGAGTCGGTTGGTGCAAAACGTCAGCAGGCCTTAGCACAAGGCAATCGTTTTGAAGACTTATTTGTCAGTCCAAATGTTTGGGCAGGTATGTCAAACGTAAGGGGCGGGCCAAACTGTATTTTAGTGGGGAGCTATGAACAAGTAGCAAAACGCTTACAAGAATATATCGACATTGGCGTTGGGCATTTTATTCTCGCCAGTAACCCACATTTGGAAGAAGCATATCGGGTTGCTGAAGAAGTCTTACCCTTGGTTGGATATAAATTAAAATAATAAGTTTAGATCCCTTTGAGATATTAGAGGGATCTTGTTGTTTCAACAGCATAGAACTGTCTTAAAACCAACAGCTTTGTTGAAAAGTCAAAGAGCGTTTTTAATTAAATTTATAAAAATTAGTAGCTTATATTGTTGGCATGACTTGTGCAATTTTCAATACAGTATTTTATTTTTTAGTTTAAATTGCCATGAGTGAACGAATATTTAATCCCCATCAGCGGGCGTTGCTATTTGGGCAATATGCATCTGCTTCAACTGCAACTGGCATATCAGACCCATTTACACGACATCATTTGGATGTGAGTCAATCACCTCCAGCAAAATTGAATAAATTGTGGATCGCGATCATTGCGGTTGCTGCAGCACATTTGGGTATTTGGTATATCGCAAAACAATTACCGACACCAGCTTTGGACATTGCAAAGCCAGAACCCGTGGTGATTGAAATTGTCAAACCAGTGGAACCACCTAAAGTCATTGAACCTAAAATTCCACCAGTGACGCAAAAACCCAAAATTCCGCCTGTGGTCGAAAAACCAAAACCGATTGCGAAACCTATTGAACAGCCGAAACCTGTTCAAAAAACTGTGGAGCAAGCCAAACCGATTGTAAAACCCATTGCGCAAGACACAGTTCAAAAAACTGAGGAACCTGTTGTAAGCAAAAAACTGAGCGCTGAACCTGCTCCAAAAACAGCAGAACCAGTGAAGCCTGCTGATGACAATTTACCTGTGACAGAAGCCAAGGGGTATGCAGGTTATCTAAGCAACCCTGCAGCAGAGTACCCTGAACAGGCCTTAGAACGTGGTTGGGAAGGCTCGGTGATTTTAAGGGTCAAAGTATTGCCAAACGGTAGCCCAGATAGCGTAACGGTTAAACAAAGTAGCGGCAAAAAACTTTTAGACAGCGCGGCTGTAAGAACAGTAAAGCAATGGAAATTTTCACCGGCCTTAAAAGGTAAAACACCTGTCGAAGGTTGGGTTGATGTTCCAATTCATTATCAATTACCGAAATAAACTATTTTAAATTAAGAGGATATCTACATGACAGACATAAATTCATTAATCCATGACGGCACAATCTGGTTATTGGTTGCTTTCTCCATCGTCACATGGGTGTTGATCGTGGTTAAAGTGGTACAGACACAGAAAGCCAGCAAGCAAAGTAAGGTTTTTGTCGAAGCCTTTTGGAAAGCCAAAAATTTGCCTGAGGCAGTGACTCAATCACAACAAGGTGAAGGCCCTACAGCCCGTGTTGCAAATGCAGGTTTTCAAACCTTGATTGAGGCAGATGAAAAGACTCATCAAGATTTGCAAAACAGTTGGAGTCGTCAGGATTTATTAGAGCGTCATTTACGCAAGCAAATTTTAACTGAACGTCGTCAATTGGAAAAAGGTTCTGCATTATTGGCTTCGATTGGTAATAACGCACCGTTCATTGGACTATTTGGAACCGTGTTTGGGATTATTCATGCTTTACAGGCCATTGCACATTCAGGTAATGCAAGTATGGATGTGGTTGCAGGGCCAATTGGTGAGGCCTTGATTGCTACAGGTATTGGTATTGCTGTGGCGGTACCCGCTGTGTTGGCTTACAACTATTTCATACGTAAAGTTAAAACCATCGGTGCAGACCTCGATGATTTTGCTACTGATTTTGTCAGTTTAAATCAAAAAGCAGGTTTTCAATTACCTGTCGCTAAGCCAAAAAATACCACTGGAAATACTGTAGTCAATCATGATGCATCCAGTAAAGAAGTCAAAGAAAAAGGAGTGTTTGCATAATGGCCGTTTCAACCTCCCAAGAAGATGATGTGGTGAGTGAAATTAACATTACGCCATTGGTTGATGTAATGCTGGTTTTACTCATCGTGTTTATCGTTACAGCACCCCTGTTAACCAATACCGTGAAAGTAAATTTACCCAAGGCTGCACCGACGCAGTCAACGGATCAGAATAAAGCGGTTGTCATTAGTGTTAATCCGCAAGGAGAAATCTTCCTTGACAAGGATAAAGTAACTTTGGCAAGTTTTGAAAAAGAGATTCAGTCACGTAAAAACAGTAACCCTAAATTGGCTTTGAATTTAAATGCCGATGAGACCATTCCTTATGGAACAGTTGCAAAATTACTTGCCAGTATTGAGCGAGTAGGGGTAGAAAAATTATCCGTGATTACCGTACCCAAGTAGTCTTTGGATGCTGAATGAAATAGCTGCTACGGCAGCTTTTTTAGTGCCTAAAGATATGAGTAGTTAAAATAAAAACAGCGTTCAAATTTTGTTGCTTTGTATAAGCATGATTTATATAAGCCTGATTTTTATAAACTGAATATGTACAAAATGAATGTGTTATTCACGATTTTGATCAGCAACATTAAGGTCGTTGTGTTGGGTAGCAATAGTCGGGATGCATCATCAGAGCCCCATACTGGATTGACTTTTCGTCCTTGAAAAGTCAGAAGATCGCTGACTACAGCAGATGCTTGCTGGTGTTAAGGCTCTGCAAATTTTATTTTAGGCTTGATCGGTCCATAATTTCTCAAAACGCCACGTTGGGAAAATAGTGTGTTCTGCCGCTAATCCTCCGATCTGTTTCGATGCAGCATCTATGCTATGGCTAAAACCCCAAATCAGCATTCCACCGCGTTCATGTTGAATTTTTTGTGCCTGAGCCAAATACACTTTACGCTTGGCTAAATCGGGTTCAGCCAGTGCTTTATAAAACAGCTCACTATATTCTGGGTCTTTAAAGTTGACACGATTGGTTGTTGAAATTGGCGCATCATTCACTACAGCAGTGGATAAATAGGGTGTACCCACGTTGGTTGCATTACTGGAGAATTGCCATTTACTTCGATCAGGTCCATTAAAGGTAGCTAAATCAACTTGTTTGACCCGAATACT
This sequence comes from Acinetobacter sp. AS167, assembly GCF_037152175.1. Lineage (NCBI taxonomy): Bacteria > Pseudomonadati > Pseudomonadota > Gammaproteobacteria > Moraxellales > Moraxellaceae > Acinetobacter > Acinetobacter sp. AS167. Next base: position 374,929 of record NZ_JBBCMP010000002.1, on the reverse strand, counting down.
GACATTGGCTTTCTTTGCTTGTTCTGCAAATATCAGGGCAGGTTGGGCGTTCCCAACGGGGGTAATCAGTTCAACGCTTAAGCCATCTTTAAAGCCCGCTTGAGCCAATAAATTCTTGGCTTCCGTAATGTCTTGTTGACGTTGTGGCAAATTTAGAAATGCTGGATCCTGTGGAGAATATAGATCATTGGCGATGCGTCCCTGACCGTTTAAACCCCGTTGTATCAGCTCTTGACGGTCGGCGATTAAACGAAATGCTTGGCGGACTTTGGGATCATTAAATGGTGCCTGTTGAGTATTAAAGTCAAAACTATTGTGGGTATTGGTTTGAGAACGAACCGTTTGAATATGTTTTGCTTGCTCTAAAATTTTAATGTATTCAGGTGAAATCGCATTTGCAAGATCAATTTGTCCTGCCAATAATGCATTTAGTCGAGAAACTTGATCTTTAAAGTCAATGACTTCAAAACGATCTGCATAAGGCCGATCTGCTTTAAAATAGTTTTCAAACCGAGTAAAGACTGAACGTTGACCGGGGATAAATTCTTTGACTTTATAAGGACCTGCGCCCACAGGGTTATGAATGGGATCAAAATCAGTGGGGACAATACCACCAAAATTGACCCAAGTTTCAGGCAGCGCCACAAAGCCAGCAATTGAACTAATAAAAGGGATGCGTACCGTATATTGATCTAATTTTTGGATACGATCACGATCAATCCATTGCACAAGATTCCGAAAAGGTGAGGCAAGCTTTGGATCTGTTAAACGTTGCAATGAAAAAATGACATCATCTGCGCTGACGGTTTTAGCATGATGAAATTCTAAACCTTTACGCAGTCGTATGGTCCATTCGCTGGCATTATGATTAGGTTCTGCAAATTCAGCCAAAGCAAGACGAGGAAGCATGTTTTCGTCCCATTCCCAGAGCTTATTATAAATCGCAAATCCACGGGTAATCCCACTTCCTGAAGCTGAAAGGTGAGGGTCAAGGCTACCTGATTGTTGTCCACCAATCAGCCCTAATCGAATTGTTCCACCATGCTTAGGGGTACTGGAAAGTGAACTTTGGGAGTCAGCGCTAGGTTGTGGAGATTGTCCACAAGCAGATAAACCACTGATTAAAGAAACGCCACCGAGCGCAGTAAGACTCTGGGTTAAAAATTTTCGACGTGAGAGTAACAAGGTTTCATGTGTCATTAAAAATACTCAGTTAGAACGTATCCAGAGGAGATTGCACAATGAATGCCAATTCTTTTTTATATTTTTCTAATATTTATCAATTAATTATAAGCATTGTGTTTTTTGTCACTGTTGCTTTTTCAGCATTTCTGTTGAAAAAATAAACATGCATAAAAGTTGTATATCAATGAAGGCTATTTAAAATTAATAAAAATCAATGTCTTATATTTGAGTTTTGCCTATTTAAAGATTGGCATAGGCTTTGCGTAACGCAGTGTAAATTTATTTTACTGAGTGTGATATGAAACAGAACTTTCAATTACAGCCACTGGTGATTGCGCTAGGGCTATTTGGGGCAATTTTTCCATGCGCTATTTTTGCTGAAGAAACCTTAGAGCAAGCCAAGGATTCTGATGGTGATGTAATTACCTTAGCTGATGTTGTGGTGACAGGGGCAAATAAAAAAGCCACCATTCTTCCCAAGCGTAAAGTCACTTCGATTTATGGAACGGATAGTTCTGTGCTAGATACCCCACGTGTCGTTTCACAAGTATCAGAACAACAGTTTCGTGAAGATGTTATTCGTAGTGCAGATGATTTGGTTAAGTATGCTCCAAGTATCACCAGAGGAGGTGGGCAAAATGCCAATTTCGCGCCACAAATACGAGGTCAAAACTCCGAAGTTTTTCAAGATAGCCAACGAATATACAGTACCCGACATCCGACCAATTTAAATGCCTATGAAGCTGCTGATATTGTTGCGGGACCAACGGGAGTAATTTTTGCACCGACCTCAGGTTCAGGGGGATATATTAATTATCTCACCAAAAAACCGAATTTTAATAAAGCACAAACTACGATTTCGGGATCAGTGGGTTCAATTTATGCAGGGCAAGGTGCTGAGCCTAATTTCTCAGTCAGTATTGATCATACTGCACCTATTTCTAAAGAATTGGCATTTCGTGTCAGTGCAACAGCACAACGAACAGATGACTATTATGACAATGTAAAAAATAATTTTAATGCATTTTATGGTGCTTTGGCTTGGCGTCCAGATGACAGTCTGCGGGTTGACTGGAATATCAGTTATGACGATTATTCAGATTTTAATGTGACGCATGGTTGGAACAGAGCGACACAACAATCCGTTGATCAAGGGCTTTACTATAAAGGCAGAGCGACCCCGATTATTCAAAACGGTTCAAACTTTTGGTCTCCAGTCTTTGAGTCTGGTGCAGCTCACTCTAAAGTGATTGGTTGGCAAACTCGGCAGAAGAATGACAAAAATCAATATATTGCTGTAGGTCCAGTACAGACTTCTCCTTTGCCAAGTTCTACTGCTGATCAAGCGGGTACAATTCGAGGCTGGGTCTATGATCCATCAATTGCAGGCAATGGCTTAGTCAAATTAGATGATGATGTTTCTGGTCGGAGCGAAGATAAAAACAGTGCAAAGCGCTTTAGTACACAATTTAAACTGGTCAAAGATATCAATGAAAATTGGTCTGTGGCCAATAGTACGCTATATCAAAAGAGTCGTGATTTGGGTGATTCTGTTGGGAGTTTCTTTACCGATTTGGACCATGAATTATTGGATAACCGCTTAGAGTTTTTAGGCGATCATGACTTTGAGCTATTGGGTGTCAAAATCAACAATAAAAGCAGTACAGGTGGCGCTTATCGGCATGAGAAATTTACCTCTCTCGCAGCAAACAATAGTTTTAATATCAATCCTTATGATTTAACCAATGATCCATCACAGAAAAACCCTGGAGATTTATTGGGGTTGGTCAATCATGGTGGTTCGACTGGAAGCTGGATTGGGCAGGCTGGTGTTCCACAGTATTCGCAGTATTTTGGCTATTTAAATCTACCTCGAATGTACCCTGTGGGTCATGGCTTATATGCTGAAAAAGGCGGTTTTCCTCCCAATGGAGGTGGAGCAGTTTATACAGGAACAGGCTTTTGGGACACTTACAGCGTATTTACACAGCAAAATTTTACCTTTAATGATGTTTTTGGGATTAATCTGGGAATTAACCACAGTTCTATAAAAGCAAAATTAGAGAATCCACTGGTTTTAGTCCCTACAGATGTCCGCTCAGATTCCAATAAATACAGTTTACTCAGCTATCAAGCCAGTACCTTTATTAAACCTACTGAAAAAAGTACCCTATATTTTACTTATGATAAAAGTACAGCTTTGAATACGGGTGTATTTGGTCCATTTTTAATTTGGGGCGCTGGAAATCAGCTAAATCCTTTGGCTTTTGACAGCCAAAGTGAATTAAAAGAAGTGGGAGTGAAATACGAGCCGATCACTGATCAACTTCTGTTAACGCTCAGTGGTTTTGAACAGAAGCGCGATTTATCACCTGATACCAATGGCAATATGGCGCGTTTTGAAATTAAAGGCCTTGAATCATCATTACGTTGGCAGCTACAAAAAAATATCGCGATCGGGGCAAACTTAACCTATCTCAATGCTGAATATTCTTCCATTATTCCGGCTGGTTTTTCACCTTTTGGTTTCCATGCAGACAATGCGACGGTATGGGGCGATAGCAATGCTTTAAACCAACGCAAAGCTGGACGTTATGATGCAGCAGGCATTCCTAAATATTCTGCAAGTGCTTATGTGGACTATCAGCACCAGTCAGGTTTTGGGCTAAACTTATCGGGCTGGTGGACAAGTAACTGGTATACCAATTTAAGTCAGACCGTAAAGGTACCCAATAATTATAATTTAGATTTGGGACTTTATTATCGTCAACCGCAGTGGACAGTGGGCTTAAATATTCTTAATTTGACCAATGAGCGTAATTTCGTAAATGGTTTAGCTGGTGCAAATAGCGAGTTTTTACAGCCAATGCGTCCATTGACGGTACAAGGACAATTTAGCTATAAATTCTAAATTAAACAGATTTTTATTTTTGATTGCATTAGCCATACTTTTGTATGGCTTTTTTATAAATTTATTCTTAGTAGATATCATTAAAAATAAAAAACAGCAAAATGTTGAAATAACAACAATACGACAATTAAAAATGTCTATCTATCAGCAAAAATAAATAATTTTTTTATGATTTTTTATATAACAATTTGAAAATATTTAAATAAATAGAATGGCACAAAAGTTGCCAATAACAAGAATAGATTTATTTAAATGGAGTCACCATGTTTAAGGTTACAAAAATTAGGCAGAGTATTTTAACTGCTATGTGGGGCGTAACGGCGAGTGTTTCAACACTGGCTATTGCAAATGAAGAGATCGAGACTACACCAGCACAACAAGCACAGGTTGAAAAAGCCAAAGATGTCAAAAAATTAAGTGATGTGATCGTTACTGCACAATATCGGGCGCAAAATATTCAGAAAGTTCCAACTGCAATTACTGCTGTTTCGGGTAAGGACTTGGCAGCGAAAGGTTCTACTTTTATTGGGGATGTTTTAACCTATACACCAAATGCTGCAGCTGAAAACCCAGATGGGGATAGTCGTCCACGTTGGTATATTCGTGGTCTAGGTACGGGAGATGTGGCTGCATCGACAGTATTTCCTGTTGGCGTGTATGCAGATGGGGTTTACTTAAATGCGCCAGTTGCAGGTGCAGGTGACTTGTTTGATTTAGAGCGTATAGAAGTTTTACGTGGTCCACAGGGCACGCTCTATGGGAAAAACACCACTGCGGGTGCAGTCAATTATATTTCTAAAAAGCCTAATTTTTCAGATAAACCCAATGGATATGCAACCATTGGTTTAGGGGATCATAACCTAAGAACATTTGAAGGTGCTGCCAACGGCAAAATTTCAGAAAATGTTGCGGTGCGCGGGGCTTTTTACTCTGAAGACCGTGACGGATATGCAAAGAATATTGCCAATGGTGAAGATTATGGCAACGTGGATAAAAAATCTTTTCGCTTCCAAGTGCTAGGCAAAATCAATGATGAATGGGATGCTTTGGTCAATCTACACAGCCAAACTTATAATGGTTTAGGCAGTAATGGTTCCTTAAGCGTGGGTAAATACTGGGGTATTTATGAAAGACCTAAAGGACGAGACACCAATTTAGATTTAGATGAAAACAATAAGATTCAGCATGATGGCGCGTCATTAACCTTAACTGGAGATTTGGGGGGCGGATATAGCTTTACTTCGATTACTGCTTTTGATAAGACCACACAAAAGTCGATTTCAGATGGTGATTACACCCCTTATGATGTCGCACGAAGCTATAGTGATAATGAATGGCGTCAATATAGCCAAGAGTTCCGTATCGCTTCTGATGCTGAAAAACGCTTAAGTTGGATTGCAGGATTTCATTATTTCAATGAGGATTTAGATTCCACTGGAGTCAGTGCACGTGTCAATAAAACATTGCCAAATGGCGCTGCTTCTCAAACTGCGTCTACGCCAGCATTTAGAGATATAACCTATAACCAAGCCACTCAAAGCTTTGCACTTTTTGGTAACAGTACTTATAAATTTACAGATAAATTTAAAGTGACAGGTGGTTTACGTTGGACCAGTGAAGAAAAAGATATTGATCTCAATCTGACCCAGATCACAACGGGAGACTATACAAAAGGCAGCTGGTGGAAAAAAGATGGCTATAGCAATGCAGTTTATAACCCAACTCCAAATGCAAATGGATCAACAAGTCGCAATAAAACTTGGAATGAGTTGACCTATGACATCACCCCAGAATATGAAATTAATCCTAATTTAAATACTTATTTTAGATTCGCACGCGGTTTCCGCTCAGGTGGATTTAACACAGGTTTATCCAGCAGCTTAACCCAACTTGCCGACGTGAATCCTGAATACTTAAATAGTTATGAACTTGGTTTAAAGTCTACGTTATTGGACGGAGATTTAATCGCAAATGCCAATATCTTTTACTATGACTATAAAGATATTCAAACCAATTTACTGGTTGCAACAGAGGGACAAGGTGGCGGTGTGACCTCGGTTCTCGCCAATGGACCAAAAGCTGAAGTTAAAGGTGCTGAATTAGAGTTAGATTATTCAGTGACTGAAAATCTACGTTTACGTTTTGCTGGTGCTTATCTTGACAGCGAATATACCGATTTCGTCGATAAAAACCCAGTAACCAATGTGGTTAATGCAGATAATACAGGCAACAGTCTAGTCCGTTCGCCAAAATACACCGTCGGTCTGGGGGGAGAATATACCTTTAATCTCAATGACGGTGCTCGTGTTGTTGTAGGTACAGATGCCAGCTACCGTGATCGTGAATTTTTCCTCGTAAACCGTCAAGACTATTCGGTAGATCCAATCTTAAGCCAAAAAGCATATACCTTATGGAATGCCAATGTTGGCTACCATAGTGCTAATAATAAATACCAAATCAATGCCTATGTTAAAAACCTATTGAATGAAGAATATCAAGTACATGGTCGTCCCAATGGACCCGCTGGACAATATGTTCTAACTTATGGAAACCCACGCCAAGTTGGTGTTTCTCTTACTGCTAAATTCTAAGTTATACGGAGAACCTCATGGGAATTGAATTTTTTACCCGTCTACCACTACACGGTGAAGCAGAGTACTTAGCAGGCGATCCAAGGAATCGTGGTGATTGGTCACGTGTGGCGGGTGTAGAGAATACTGGTGCGACATCAAACTACCAAGTTGGTGATGACTTTACCTATATCGACTATCTTAGCCAAGTGGCTCGCGCGGCTGAAATCAACGGTTTTGCAGGTGCGCTGATGGTGAATGCACCTACAGGTGAAGAACCATGGACAGTGTGTTCCTTATTGGCAAGAGAAACCAAACGCTTAAACTTTGTGACTGCATTCCAGCCTTATCATTTTAGTCCTTATAATGCAGTACAAAGTGCAGCAACGTATCAGCGCGCGACTGGGAATCGTTTGGTCTGGAATATTATCAATGGGGGCTCTGAGGTCATTCAGCGCCAAGTTGGAGATGTTACCCCGCACGATGACCGTTATATCCGTGCCACTGAATTTTTAGATGTGGTGAAAGGGTACTGGTATAACGAATCATTCCATTACCAGGGCAAATATTATTCTGCAGAAGGTGGCGGTTTAAAATATCCTTTGAATAAAGCTGAACTACCGATCATTTGTACGGCAGGATCATCTGAAGCTGCCCGTGAGTTTGGTGCAAAGCATGCTGATTATTATTTAATGCGTGCTGAAAAACCCAGTGAAATTGCCGAATTGATTGCAGATGTGCGTAAACGTGCTGCAAGATATGGGCGAGATAATATTAAATTTGGCTTATCCATTGATACGATTGCACGCCGTAGCGAACAAGAAGCTTTGGCAGAGGCACAACGCTATTTGGATGAAGCTGCTGAAAAACAACGCTTACATGCGTCTGCTGCTCATGCAGGTTTGAGATCGGCGCGTGTATTGAGTTTTGAAAAAGAATACAGTGAAAAAGCAGGCAGTAAAAACGTTGATGATTTCTTTATCCATCCCAATGTTTGGTCAGGCTTTGGCTATATTGGCATTCCACCCGGTGTTGCTTTAGTGGGAAGTTATTCGCAGATTATCGAGCGGATTCAAGAATATAATAGTATTGGGATTGATCTGTTTTTCTTGGCGGGCTATCCACATTTAGAAGAAGCTTATCGCCTTGGCGAACATGTTTTACCTTATTTCAAAAAACAGCGTCAGGCATTACAGCGTATTTCTGAAGAGGCAAAATATCGTATCGCCTAACTTCCATTGCAAGATGTTAAAGCCAAGATTTTTAAGCCAGTCTTGGCTTTTTTATATTCATTTTTATACCGATAAAAAATACTGTGGCTTGTCGTTGAAACTTTGAACAGAAAATTTGTAATGGTTTAAATTATGTAACGACATAAAGCCTCAACAATCTTGAATAAAAAATAAAGCTGTTTTCTTTCAATGATAAATACTGATATTTGCGTGTTTTTATTTTTTATAGATTTACATTTCTGCTATCAGAAAATCACCAAAAGCATTGACCTTAAAGTTAACTTTAATCCTAGTATAGAATGACGGTCCATACGAATCGTATCAAACATTGTAATTTATTGACATTAATGAGAACAGCAATAAGTTATTCAAAGTGTAAATCATACACAGGAGAAATTAACATGGCATATGTTACGACAAAAGATGGTGTTGATATTTTTTATAAAGATTGGGGACCGAAAGATGCCCCAGTATTATTTTTTCATCATGGATGGCCATTAAGCTCAGACGACTGGGATTCTCAGTTATTGTTTTTTTTAAATGAAGGTTTTCGTGTAGTTGCACATGATCGTCGCGGACATGGACGTTCAAGTCAAGTATGGGATGGTCATGATATGGACCACTATGCCGATGATGTTGCAGAAGTGGTCAGACACTTGGGTATTAAAAATGCAGTGCATATTGGACATTCTACTGGTGGTGGTGAGGTTGCTCACTACATCGCACGTCATGGTGAGGAAAATGTATCAAAGGCCGTATTGGTCAGTGCTGTACCTCCAATTATGGTGAAAACGGAAAAAAATCCGCAAGGCTTAGCCAAAGAAGTCTTTGATGACTTACAGAATCAGCTCTTTAAAAATCGTGCTCAGTTTTATCATGATCTACCAGCGGGGCCATTCTATGGCTTTAACCGACCAGATGCTCAACCTTCGGAACCCATCGTATTGAATTGGTGGCGTCAGGGCATGATGGGTGGAGCAAAAGCGCATTATGATGGAATTGTTGCATTTTCACAGACTGACTTTACCGAAGATTTGAAAAAAATCTCAGTGCCTGTTTTAGTCATGCATGGAGATGATGATCAAATTGTACCTTATGAAAACTCAGGGGTACTTTCTGCCAAACTGGTTCAAAATGGCCGGTTAAAAACCTATAAAGGATATTCACATGGTATGTTAACCATTAATGCAGATGTGATTAATCCAGATTTGTTGGCGTTTATTCGCGAGTGAACAGTTGTCGTTTGATTTAAAAACAGAATATTAATAGGGGCCTTGCGGCCTCTATTTTTTTGCTATTAAAGCATTGAACCATTTTATTCTGATGTAAGTCTTTAAATAAAATTAGTTCTTAAAATAATAAAAATTAAATGCAAAAAAAGGATTGACATTAAAGTGAGCTTTAATCTTAAAGTAAGTCCATACTCTATGAGGCTATAAAAATGAACGTCTTTGAAAAATTAGTTTTACCTAATGGTACTCAGATTCCAAATCGTATTGCAAAAGCTGCGATGGAAGAGAATATGGCAGATCTCAATCATGCACCATCAGAAGAGCTTATGCGTTTGTATCAGGCATGGGCAGATGGTGGGGTCGGTTTAATCATTACCGGTAATGTGATGGTGGATCGTCGTGCGATGACAGGACCGGGTGGGGTGGTCTTGGAAGATGAACAGCAATTAGCGCACTTCAAACGTTGGGCTCAAATCGCACGTTCTCAAGGCGCGCAAGCATGGTTGCAGATCAACCATCCAGGTCGCCAAATGCAGTCAAATTTAGGTCAGTCAACGTGGGCACCTTCTGCTGTGGCTTTAGATTTAGGTAAAATGTCAGATCGTTTTAATACTCCAATTGAAATGACTCAGGCCATGATTGACGAAGTGATTCAACGTTTTGCCCATACCGCATATTTGGGTGAAAAAGCGGGATTTACCGGTGTAGAAATTCATGCAGCTCATGGCTATCTACTCAGTCAATTCCTTTCGCCTTTAAGCAATCAACGTCAAGATCAATGGGGCGGTTCATTGGAAAATCGTGCGCGTATTTTGATTGAGATCGTCAAAGCAGTACGTGCGGTGGTGTCATCAACATTTACAGTTGCTGTTAAACTGAATTCTGCAGATTTCCAACGTGGTGGTTTTAGTGCTGAAGATGCTCAGCAAGTAGTTAAAATGTTAAATGATCTGTCGGTTGATTTGGTTGAATTGTCAGGGGGGAGTTATGAAGCACCTGCTATGCAAGGCCAAGCCAGAGATGGACGGACTTTGGCACGTGAAGCTTATTTCTTAGAATTTGCTCAAGAGATTGGCAAGGTTGCCCATATGCCGATTATGGTGACTGGTGGTATTCGCCGTAAACCCGTTGCAGAACAAGTCCTTGACAGTGGGATCGATATGGTAGGAATTGCAACAGGCTTGGCAATCGAACCTAACTTACCCAACAAATGGAGACAAGGTCAGAATATCGCACCTGAATTGAAACCGATTCGCTGGGAAAATAAAACATTAGCTTCACTTGCCAATATGGCAACAGTTAAATTCCAGTTACGGAAACTCAGCCATGGGAAAACACCGAATCCTAAAGTTTCACCTTTATGGGCCTTGATATTACAACAAACAGAAACGACATGCCGCACACGTCAGTATAAAAAACGTATGCATCAGTATTCACCTTCAGCTTAAGTACAGTGCTTTGTTTAGATATTGGATTTGATCTGACAGACTGTACTACAGCTGTGGCTCGAAGAGGATTTACCCGATGTTTAGGTATGATCACTCATTAAAAGTAATGATGAGAATACTGATCAAACAGTTTTGCAGACTTCAATATTTGAAAATCATAGATCACATATCAATGACCTATGCACAATCCTGAGCTTAAAGTGAGATTTAAGCTCAATCGCTTTTATGATTTTCCGATAACATGGAAATTTTTAACATTTATCATTGGCATAATAGAGATTCAGTAAACGGTTGGCGTTTTCTTCACAGGCGATTTCGTCAGGCTTACTATTGATTGCAGTGATCATGCTGCCTAGGTTTTGCTTACTGATCAACAACTTTTGTTCTAGATCTTCAATGTCTTTGATTTTACTTTCGAGTAATCCAATTAGAATATCCTGATTCCATTTGCCTACATTTGAAGGCAGGTAAGCTTTGATTTTAGTCAATGAAAATTCAACTTGTTGAGTTTGCTAAATTAGAAATAATTGTTTTAGGTCATTGTCGCTATATTTATATTAAGCATTAGATTTACGTTTTGCTTTAGGAAATATTTTGATTTGTTCATAATAACGAACCGTTGGGGTACTCAAATCACTCTGTTTGGATAACTCGCTAAGATTCATTTTACTGATTTCCACTTGACATTAAAGTTAACTTTAGGCTTATAGTAAGCTAAAAGAAAGATCAGAAATAACTTAAAAGCTGAGGCTAATCATGTCGAAACGTATATTACACATTGTGACGAACATCGCTGAATATAATCAGATAAAGCGACCTACAGGATTATGGTTAGGTGAATTAACCCATGCTTATGATGAGTTCGAAAAGTACAATTATATTCAAGATATTGTTAGTCCTTTAGGTGGAAACTCTCCTATTGAGCCAAAATCGTTAGAACGTTTTGTTACCGATGAATCGGTATTAAAACGGAAAAATGATCCAGGATTTATGCGGCTTCTTGAGAATACCAAAAAGCCTTCAGAGATCAATTGGCAAGATTATGATGTGATTTACTATACTGGTGGTCATGGGGTGATGTGGGACTTCTTAGACAATCCTGAGCTACAAGAAATCACTAAAAATATTTATGAAAAAGGCGCTATTGTTTCCAGTGTATGCCATGGCTATTGTGGGCTGCTCAATGTACGACTTTCAAATGGTCAATATCTGATTGATGGTAAGAAGTTGACGGGTTTTGCATGGCTTGAGGAAGTCGTTGCAGGAGTTGCAAAAATTGTTCCTTATAATGCAGAAAATTTGGCCAAAGAACATGGTGCAAATTATGATAAGAGAGTTATTCCCTTCGCACCTTATGTGGTAAGAGATAAAAACTTAATCACAGGACAAAATCCATTTTCTGCACGTCGTACGGCTTTAGCCATCATCGATGCTTTAGAAAATCAAGCAACTTAAACACTTAATAAGTCCAGACAATTGGGCATCCTTAACTTAGATAAAAACCACGTCAGTAATTTTTATTTGCTAATTTAACGGTCAATTTCTAGTTGCTGTCCCTGACAATTCAAAAACAGTTGTTGTTGATGCCAAGCAAGTTGTCCAGAAACAATTGTAGTGCTGACTTCATAAGCAAGTGTTTTATGTATAAATGGTGTCCAATTGCATTTCATATAGTTTTTTTGATCTTTCACTGCAATGTGCTGTTGATTTTCTTTAAGAATCACTAAATCAGCCCAGTAACCTTCTCGAATATAACCACGGTCTTTGATCCTAAATAAGTCTGCCACTTGATGAGCAGTTTTTTGAACCAGTGTTTCAATACTCAGGTTACCTGTTGCAACTAGCTCCATGAGTGCAGGCAACGCATGTTGTACTAAAGGTAGGCCAGAAGGGGCATAAAAATATGATTGATGTTTTTCATCCCAAGTATGTGGTGCGTGGTCAGTACCAATAATATCCAACCGATTACTGTTGGCAAGGGCATTAATCAAAGCATCTTTATCTTGCTGGGTTTTAATGGCGGGATTACATTTAATTAAGTGACCCAAAGTAGCATAATCGGCATCATCAAAACTGAGATGATGGATACACACTTCTGCTGTGATATGTTTTCGATTTAAAGGCAGATTTTTAAACAAACACAGTTCTTTCGCGGTGGTGATATGTAAAACATGCAACTGTGTGGCATATTTCTCGGCCAAAGATACCGCTAATTTTGAGCTTTCAAAGCAAACATGTTTATTTCTAATCTGAGCATGAATTTCAGCTGGAATATTTTCCCCATATTTTTGAAAATAGAAATTTTCTTCGGCTTTAATGGCAGGGGTAAACTCGCAATGGGTCAATAAAACTGTTGGAACATTTGCAAATAAACGTTCCAAAACTTTAGGGTCATCGACGAGCATATCACCCGTAGAAGCACCCATAAAAACTTTAACACCACTGATTGATTTAGGATCAAGTTGTTCAATAATATCTAAATTATGCGCACTGACTCCAAAATGGAAAGCATAATTGGCCCGACTATGTTGTTTTGCAATCTGCTTTTTCTGGGTCAAAGCGTCTAGAGTTAAGGTGGCTGGATTGGTGTTTGGCATATCCATGTAGCTAGTAATTCCACCAATCGTTGCTGCCATTGATTCCGAAGCAATATTGCCTTTATGCGCTGCGCCGGGATCTCTAAAATGAACTTGGTCATCAATCATGCCGGGAATTAGCCACGAACCTTCAGCCTCTATATTTTTCGCAGGATAAGCCCCTGTAATATTAGGATGAATCTTTTCAATCCGTCCATGTCGAATCAGTACATCGGAATAATACTGCTTGCCTTCATTGACAATATTGGCATTACGAATAATAAGATTGGGTGAATTTTTAAAACTCATTGTGCAATGCCTTATAGCCTTGAACCAGTTTGATATTGGTGCTGACAACGCTTTCTGAAAACTCACTGATTGAAATATCAATGGGTGGAAATTGCTTTAAATCAGTTTTAGGGTTGATATAACTCATTGCAGGTACATAAAAATGATCGGGTAAATCACGACCATCAACCACGGCATTGTGACGAATCGCGCTGTGATGACCCACTTTGCAGTTAAATAACACACTGTTAAAGCCAACAAAAACATGATGTCCAATTTCACAGGGACCATGAATAATAGAGCGATGTGCGATTGAAGAATTTTCACCAATGCTCACTGCTGCCCCGGCTTTGGAGTGAATCACGACACCATCTTGAATATTGGAATTTGCACCAATAATGATGGGTTCCATATCACCTGCGTCATTGGTTTCATCTGCTCTGATCACTGCATAAGGACCAATAAAGACATTGGCATGGATAATGACTTTTCCACAAATAATTGCGGTTTGGTCAACATAGGCTGATTGATTTATAACAGGGAGATCACCAGATGGGTTTTTTCTAAGCATGACTAGACCATTTTAAATAAGTTAAACAATGAGGGAGGGAAGATAAGGCATTACCATTGCCAGGCACCCTGAGCAACTGCATCATGGGCATGTAAACTTTCCGCATGAATCACCTTAAAGTTAAAGCCTAGAATACTGGGATGATGGATAAATGTGGTATACAAGCGTCTTAAGGCATCTTCACAAAACATCAGGTTTTGACCATTTGCAATAGCAAAGGCTTGTTCATCAATACGTTTTACCGCCGTTTGTACGGGTGTCATCAAGGCTTGCTCAGCCTGATTAATAAATAAAATCAGTGGAATATACTGAATGTTCTGATCTAATTTGAAATTTAACTGAGCAAAACTTCTTTGGCTGTGAGGCGTTGCTGCAATTGCATCTGTGCTATTTAGCCAACTGAGGATTTCTTGCGGGTCTAACTGAATTTCATGATTTTCCAATGCGGTTGCAAATCTTTGTTGGATGATATTTCTGGCAAGTGCTGCGGAACAAGGACAAGTAGATGAATAGGGAATTTCGATTTTTAATTCAGCATAAAAATCATCTTTTAAAAGCTGACAGGACAACACAAAAGGATAGCTTTTCCAGCCAGACAATTGGCTGACTAAGGCAGGGCGCTCGATATAAAGCTCACTATGAATTTCGATTTTGGCATGTGCTGATAAATCTTTATGGCTGGCTAAGAAATCCAATAAAGCATCTTTAATATCAAGTAGAGCTAGATTTTTGATCGTGCTCAATTTCAAAAGTCGCGTATACAAGCGCGACATATGAATACCTTTGGCAAACACATCATCCAAACTGACATAAGCATTCACTTGGCTTTGACAAAGACTATTTTCTAGATAAAGCGGAAGCGCGATTTTTTCCATACCGACCCAATCGAGCGGGTAGTGATAGCTTCTTGTAAGTGAGGATTCAGCAGAAACATCTGGAAGAACAAGATTCATAGGGGGAATAGCTTAAGTTGAAATAGATATTGTTATGTTATAACATAACAATATTAATCAACACTACTCATCTGAGTTAAATTTACGCTATGAGATCATTGCAAATTGAGATGAACAAAAAATATTTGATCGGATTCATACTCTGCCTTTCTGCATGTAGTCAAAATAACTCAAATACAATGCATGCTATGCGTACAGTTCAGCAAACGTCACCACAAGTGCCATTAAAAGCAGACTTTCCTCAGCAGCAAGGTATTTTAAAACAAGAGAAAAATCTGCCGCCTGCTTATTTAAAATGGCTCAGTGAGCCGACAAATGCTGAAAGCGTTCAGGCTTATCAGCGCTTTTTAAAGCAACAAGGTATTTCTGCTTATGTTCCTATTTTTGAATTTTTACAAACAGCCAGAGATTGGCAACAATGTGATGCATCTGAATTTGAAGTTCCGCCACAAGAGCTGTGGGGCAATATTGTGCCAACATTAAAAATTTTAAATCGTCTTGTGGATGAAAAAATTTTAACCCAGTTTAGCGTGACTTCTGTCTATCGAAATTTCAAGCTTAATCAGTGTGCAAAAGGCGCTGCTTCCTCCAAACATATTTTTAATGCCGCATTAGATTTTCGTATCGGTGATGAAAATCCGGACTTAAACCAACAGCTGATGATTCAAGAGCGCAAAGCAAAATTATGTCAATTTTGGCTGGATTCTGGTGAGGAACTTCACATGGGCTTAGGCGTCTATGCATCAGGACAGATTCATATTGATAGTGCAGGTTTTCGTACTTGGGGTGCAGACCATCGCTATAGCTCATCACCATGTATCAATAACGCTTTAATTGGCAAAAATAAAAAAGTGAGTGAATCGCCATGAAGTCAAATTTCATCCGTGACATCAGACAACTTTTAATACGAGAAATTCAAGCGACACATGTTTATCCGCTATTAAATAATCTTAATCCTGATGTTTTTCAATCCTCAGCTTAGATTTATAGGATCTGGAAAAACGCTGTAATCATCACCGAATGATTAAAACCGAATCATCAAATTGCAGTGTTGAAAATGTATATGCAAGCACAGCTAAAATTTAACTCTAAAGCGATCTGTTTGGAGTTATTCAGTCAGTATTTTCATGTCGATCTAGATATGAAAACACAAAAATATAAAGTGAGAATGCCAATGAATACTCTTTTAGCCACTCCGCAAAAACTTCCCGTCACCGTGCTTTCTGGATTCTTAGGGGCTGGAAAGACCACCTTACTCAATCATATCTTAAACAATCGTGAAGACCGAAAAATTGCAGTGATTGTGAATGATATGTCGGAGGTCAATATTGATGCCGCTTTAGTTCGAGAGGGCGGTGCTGAGCTTTCAAGAACGGATGAAAAGTTAGTTGAAATGAGTAATGGTTGTATTTGTTGTACTTTAAGAGAAGACCTACTGGTTGAAGTACGTCGTTTAGCACAGGATCAGCGCTTTGATCAATTGGTGATTGAATCTACAGGGATCTCTGAACCACTCCCTGTTGCAGAGACGTTTACCTTTGAAGATGAAAATGGGATTTCTCTCAATGAGTTTGCCCGCTTAGATACAATGGTGACTGTGGTCGATGCTTATAACTTTTTAAAAGATTATAGTTCGCTGGATAGCTTACAAGCGCGCGGTGAATCATTAGGTGAACAAGATGAGCGAAATGTTGTTGATCTACTGATTGATCAAATTGAGTTTTGTGACGTGATTGTATTGAATAAAACAGATTTGATTGATCAAGACGAGCTGGAAAAATTATTTGGAATTTTGCAGTCTTTAAACCCAAGAGCAAAAATTGAAGTTTCTGCGTTTGGCAAGGTGAATCTTGATCGGGTGTTAAATACCCAGCTATTTGATTTTAACGAAGCGGCACAAGCTCCGGGTTGGTTAAAGGAATTAAGAGGTGAGCATACGCCTGAAACAGAGCAATATGGAATCAATAATTTTGTTTATCGAGCGCGCAGACCTTTTCACCCACAACGGTTTTTTGATTTTATCAACTCCGAATGGAAAGGCGTAATCCGTTCCAAAGGCTTTTTTTGGTTAGCCTCAAATCCCGAGTTTGCTGGATCTTGGTCTCAAGCAGGGGCGATGGCACGCCATGGTGTTGCTGGATATTGGTGGGCAGCAGTGCCAGACGAACATTGGCCAACGGATCAACAAAGTCGAGATGCAATTCAACAAAGCTGGGATGCTCAAACAGGTGATGCACGACAAGAAATCGTGTTGATTGGGATGCAGATGGATCAATCTGAACTTATTCGTCAATTTGATAATTGTTTATTAAACGATGATGAAATGGCGTTAGGCGCAGAAAAATGGCAAGAGTTTGAAAATCCTTTTAGTGGGTGGACTGATTCTATTATTAGCCATTAATTCATTATGATCCGTTCAATTCAGCTAAAGCATTGCTGAGAATACTTGCAAGCATGAGCGCTTTTAATCATATGCTCATGCTTGGCTTTATATTTTATTAAAATTTCGCTCTTAAGGTGAAAGTCACATTCCGTGGTTCTCCCCAATAAACACCATTATAGAAACCTACATTTAAATAGTATTTTTCATCAAATAAGTTGTTGATATTCACACTTGCAGTCAGCTCATCACTTAACTTATAACTGGCAAAAGCATTGGCCAATACATAGGCCTTTTGTGTGACTACACCACCGTTATAGGCATTTACAGGAGCTCCCCCCCATTTTTGTGAGATTTCACTTTGCCAATTCAATCCACCACCTAATGTTAGCTTTTCTGAACCTGTCCAAAGATTTTCTGGAAGAGTAATACTACTAAATAACTTTACTTGGTTTTGAGGAATATTGCTTAGAGCATTGGCGTTTGCAGAACTTACACTATTGACATAGGTATAGCCGAAACTAAGATTCCAATTTTCCTGTATCTTTCCTATGGCTTCTAACTCAAACCCATTAACTTTCAGTCCTTTGCCCGATGATATATATGCAGTATCCATCTCATCTACTTTTGGAATAGTGCCATTTTTTACACCTTCACGATATTCAACATCTTCTACCGCAAGGTCTTTGACACTTGACCAAAATAAAGCAGCACTGGTCAATAACTTACCATCCAATAGATCTGCTTTAATCCCTAGCTCAGTGGTGCTTCCCATTTCAGGGTCTAGATAATCGCCGAAACGATCTCGTCTAGTGGATGGATTAAATACATTGGTGTAGCTGGTGTAGGCCGTATAAGTATCATTAATATCGTACAAAATCCCTGCATAAGGCACCAATTGATCAAAGTTACGTGGCTTTGTAGGAGAAACTGGGGCATTAGGATCCCACTTGTTAACTTTATAGTCATATGAGCTATAACGTGCGCCCAAAATTAACTTAAGCGGGTCAGCTAGATTTAAACGTAAAGTCGAATATACCCCGTAAAGCTCTGTGGTATTGGTACTTCCAGCTCCGGTTTTCTCATAGGTTGGTTTTGCAATATTACCTGTCCAATTACGATAATCAGGTATAGCTGCTGGATACTCGACATTGCTTTTTACACTCAATGAGGTACTTTCACTTTTAAAACCACTATAGCCAATAATTAAATCATGTTGGCGATTTAACAACTGAAATGGTCCTGTGGCATACAAATCGATATTGAGCTTTTTACTTTCAGCATAAGGGCTAACACTGGTCCATAAACTTAAGCCTTTCCCTGTCTTTGGGTCTGGAAAGCCACTACCACCATAAGCCACCATCCAACTATTATCTGAGGTACTGTGGGCAATCGCTGCTTTAACCAGCCAGTCATTGGCAAAATTATGTTCAAGATCGGCAAAAACGGTTTTATCAGTATTGGCAATTGAACTCCAGTCCGTAGATAAACTAAAGTTTCGCGGAAAATTTGCTTTGCTTCCATCAGCATTGAAATATGGTACTGTTCCCCACGTTGAGCCTTTAGGATCGTTGTCTTGATATTGAAATCCTACTGAGGCTGTTGTTGTTGGGGTTAAATCTGCACTGATGATTCCCATTGCGGCTGTTGACTTGAGCTTATAACGATCCATATAGGATTCTTTATCGGTATACGCTGCCATGAATCGACTTCGGACACTGCCATCTTGAGTCAGTGGAATGGATACATCTGCTTCAACACGGGTATTGTCCCATGAGCCATAAGTTGAGCTGACATTGCCCTTAAACTCTTTTTCAGGACGCTTACGCACCATATTGATGGTTGCAGAAGGGCTGCCTGTTGAACCAGTTAAGCCAGAAGCACCTTTGATCACTTCAACTCGGTCAAAGAAAAAACTATCAAAGCGGGGAGCATTGTCTCCTACAGGCATACCATCAATTTGCCTATTGGTAATTTGAAAACCACGGGAATAGTAGTTAGAACGTTCACTGTCATTTTTAGTGACGGTAACACCTGGTGTTGCGGCAAGAACATCATCCAGAATGGTCAGCCCGCGTTGTTCAATTTGTTCACGGGTGACCACGCTTACAGATTGTGGTGTTTCTTTTAAAGATAATTTTAATTTTGATGAGCTTTTTGAGGACTTTGCTTTAAAACTTCCGCTTCCCTCAGTTTTTTCATCCTGAGCATCTGCTTTAACTGTAATGGTTGGGAGTACAGAAGTATTCGCTTCATCACTTTTTTGCTCTTGTGCAAAAGCACTATGGGAAATAGCGCTGCAAATAAGAATTGATTTTATTGCAATGTTTAATGCCGTTTGTTTACGTAGATTGTCCATAAGAATAGAAATTAGTAAATAAGAATCATTATTATTATCAATTAACATACAAAAAGATACAAATAAAACATAATTTTTAAACTTTTTTATGGATGATATAAATGCAAAATTTAGATGGGGTTTTGAATTGAAGTGTATGATTTTGATTTATAAATTATCAAATATTGGTTGTGTTTGAGTGTAATTTTACACTAATAAATTGTAAAATATGAAACCTATATTTTATTTATCACAGTGATTAATTATGGACTGAGCCTTATCCTGATTCCGAATTGAAAGCTTATATCTTTTTCCATTGTCGATTTTCTTCTGAGAAATTAACTAGAAACGAAACACCTGACTCATCACCAACAAGATATGAGGATGGATTCACCATCAGTACCTTTAGTAAAGTCCCTGTTTTAATGGTAATTGGTTCTAAATTATCTTTATTTAAGGTAACGGGTTGGAGTAATTCAATGATTTCCACTTTTATACTAACCTATTGTTTGAACATAAAATTCTATAAATAATTATTGCACAGCGCAAAGCGCTGTGCTGAGATACAGCGTTAAAAAACGCAACATTGATAGGTCTTTATGTAGCCTAAACATTTTTAAAGTTTCACTGTTGTATAAGGCTAAGTTTTCTCTCAGCGGAAATCTTAGCTTAGACAGTTTTAAATTTTATAAAGTAATCGTTGCACCAAGCGCTTTAACAAATTGGGCTAACCAAGCAGGATGTGCTGGCCATGCTGGCGCTGTTACCAGGTGTCCATCTGTGACTGCTTCAGTGACTGCAATATCTGCATATTGCCCGCCTGCAAGTTTAACTTCTGAGGCACATGCAGGATAAGCGGAACATAAGCGTCCTTTTAATACATCGGCTGCGGCAAGCAGTTGTGCGCCATGGCAAACAGCGGCAATTGGTTTTTTAATCGCATCAAATTCACGAACAATTTCAATTACTCGGTCATTCATACGTAAATATTCAGGTGCACGGCCACCCGGAATCACTAATCCTACGTAGTTGTCGCTGTTGACTTGGTTAAAGTCATAGTTAATTGCAAAGTTGTGACCACGTTTTTCGCTATAGGTTTGCTCACCTTCAAAATCATGAATCGCTGTTGCAATTGTATCGCCAGCTTTTTTATCAGGGCAGACTGCATGAACACTATAGCCTAATCCAGTGAGGAACTGAAAAGGAACCATGGTTTCATAATCTTCTACATAATCACCCACTAACATTAGAATTTGTTTAGACATTTTTACACCTTTTGTTTAAATTTTATGATTTATTTCATGTAAAATAGCATGCTCTAGTTGCAGTTTTAAGTTGAATTTATACGGCTTTAGTCTTAATTTAACAGACTTAACTGTAATAAAAATTGTATTCAGTGATGAATGAGAAAAATATGAAAAAGTATCTATTGGGTTTAGTGATCGCGACTGCTGCTATGAGCAACCATGCTGCAGTAGAAGAAACAGTGTATAGAGGAATGGGCGAGGCATCTGCACAGTTTCCAAGCTTTAAAAAGATGCAAAAGCAGGGGATAATCAATAAAAAACCGGATATTTCAAGAAATGACTATAATGATGTATATAAATTAAAAAAACCGCTTCAATTTATGGGGCAAACAGTTGCACTCCTATCAGACGAATATATGACACAGTATGCTGGTTGTTGTGTCAGTGAGGGCTGGGGAGCTGTTTTAGCTAAAAAGAGTGATATGAAACTCTTGACTCAATTTGCCAAAACTAATCAGTGTTCGTTAAGCAAAGTAGAGTCAGATGCCAGTAATTATTATGGTTTTAAACTGAAAGCATTACCAACGGCAGAATATTATGAGCTTTCTTGTCGTGAACGTGATTTAGAAAACCAGCAGTAAAATAGATAAATTAAGCTATATAGAGCAGTCGCGATTTAAATCTCATATTATATTATAAATTTTCTCCCTCTTTGCTTTGTGTGATGCACTGCTTAGAGGGAGGAAGATGTCTTGTCTGAATTTTTATGAATGAACCTGTATAGGCGGTCTTAATCAATATCTATAGAATTAAAGCACCTGTACCAGCACCAATCACCATTAACCAAACTGGGTGAACGTTCTTAAACAGACTTAGGCAAATGGTGATGGCGACGATTGCAATCAGTAAAATATTTTGAGCAGAGGCTTGGGCAATAATCCAAGCGCTGACTAAAACCAAACCGACTGTAATCGGTTTTAACGCCTTTTCAAATTTCGCCCGCAGTGGATGACTTTTAAAATTATTCCAAAATTTAAGTGCATAAATGGTGATGATTGAAGACGGACCAAACTTCGCAAAAGACGTCACGATCAGTCCCATTGGCCCAGCGACATGCCATCCCACTAAAGGAACAATCATCATGTTGGGACCGGGTGCAGCTTGCGCCATTGCAAACATAGAGCTGAATTGCTCAGCAGTCATCCATTGGTGAATCACAACCACCTGATGTTGCATTTCAGGTAAGATGGCATTCCCGCCACCAAAGGCCAATAAAGACAGTTGAGTAAACACTAAAGTCAGTGCGATGAGAACATACATCTTATTTTACTCCTGAGTCACTTTAGTTTGATTAAATGCTAAAACTGCCATATTCACGGTGACTAAAATCAACAGCGTCAGTGCCAAGGGCAATTTAATCAACAGCATAAAAATAATGGTCAAGATAATGGTGAAATAGGTCAGCTTACTTTTCATGATTGGTTTTAACATCTTAAAACCTGTAGCAAACAGTAGACCCGCAGCAGCGGCAGCTAAACCTTGAATCATGTGCTGTACCATTTGAATATCTTGAAAGCTGCTATATAACTGGTACAAAGAGATGACAATAATGGTCGGGGCCAGCATAAGACCCAATACCGCACTCATCGCACCTTTTACTCCAGCAAAGTCATAACCAATCGCCACTGCCATATTTACAATATTTCCACCAGGTAAGATTT
Organism: Acinetobacter sp. AS167; assembly: GCF_037152175.1. Classification (NCBI taxonomy): domain Bacteria; kingdom Pseudomonadati; phylum Pseudomonadota; class Gammaproteobacteria; order Moraxellales; family Moraxellaceae; genus Acinetobacter; species Acinetobacter sp. AS167. The sequence continues at coordinate 352,277 of NZ_JBBCMP010000002.1, read as the reverse complement.
GGCAGACACCCAACAAGTCGGTAAATTTTTCAGATGTTAACCATTTCTGATCTTCTACAATTAAACGATGTGCGAGAGGAAGTACCCCACCAAATCCCATGAGGCCAAGTTTCATAAAACCTAAAAATAATGCTTTGCAATTGGGTATGGTCATGGATTGTTCCATTGGGATTGCTTCAGTATTCATTTAGACCTCTTCAATTTGCTGTGATGTACTTGGCTTGAATGTGATTATCTGCTTGTTGAGTCATAAAGAAAAATGCTATTTTTGCTGTTATCCATACCTAAAAAGTATGCTTTGAACGTGGATTAGCACGAAAAAATGAAAAGATCGATATTGAGGCGAAAAGATGATTGATATTCATAAGCTTAATGCGTTTATCGCTGTGGTTGAGGAAAGTAATATTTCTCGGGCAGCGGTACGTTTGAATATGCAGCAACCGCCTTTAACACGAATTATCAAAAACTTAGAAGATGAATTAGATACGGATTTATTGAAGCGTTTACCGCGTGGCGTAGAGGCAACTGAAGCGGGTAAGGCCTTATACCAAGAAGCACTTACCATACTTGCACACGCTCAGGCTATCCCCAAACGCGTGCAAAATATTTCTAAAGGTTTGGAAGGGCAAATCAATATTGGTTTTACCAACTCAGTTGGCTTACATTCCTTTTTACCTGCTTTACTGCGTAATTTTCGTGAAGTATTTTCAGCGGTGTCTATTCATTTGGAAGAAGATGGCAGTAGCTCCCTGATTGATTCGATCATCAATGAAAAGAATGACATCGTTTTTTTGCGTAAGCCTGCACCGATTGGTTTGGGACTCACCAGTTTGCATGTACTTGATGAGCCCTTAATTGTGGCATTGCCCAATAATCACCCCTTAGCTGAACATCCAGATGCCATCCAGTTACTTGATTTAGAGCCTTATGATTTTGTGCTGTATCGCCGTTTAGCAGGACAAGACTTGTTTGATAATATTTTGGCCAGCTGTTATCAGGCTGGATTTAGTCCAAAGATTGTTCAAGAAGCCCCACGTTTAACGTCGAGTTTAAATCTGATTGCAGCTGGAATTGGTTTGTCGATTGTTCCAGAGGCCATTCGAGATTTTTGGAACAAGCAAATTATTTACAAAGCGCTTAAAGCGGATACGCCGTGTATTGCACCAATTTATGCAGTCTATAAGCAGGCTGCTGAAAATATCCGTTTAAAACATATTTTAAATTTGCTCGCTTAATTTATAGGTTGACTTACTAAAGCTCCAGCTAAATAAGTGGATTTATATATTTTGAATGTTGATGCTGTTCACAGTGATTAAAGATTTAGGCTTAAATTGAGTTTTTTGGAATAATCTATGCTGTGAAATTCTATCTTGAAAACAAAATCAGTGAATCATTGCATTTTTGCTACACATAAAGTCTGAGCTCAAGATTACTATTATTGTTTTAAATTCAAACCTTAGAAATAAAATTGAGGATATCGCTTTGAAATTTGGATTTGTAAAAAGTGTTTTAGCATCTGCAATCATGTTGTCATCTGCACCAGTATGGGCTGAAACAACAGGGCAAATCACTCAAACCACTTCAGCTATTGTGAAAGATCAAAAAAAATCGGGGATTGATCATCAATATTTTGATCAAAATATAAAAGGAAATGATGACTTTTATCAACATGTAAATGGAGGATGGTTGAAAAATACTGAAATTCCTGCAGATAAATCACGGTGGGGAACTTTTGATATTTTGCATGAAGAATCATTAAAACAATTGCATGACATTGTCGATGAGCTTTCAAAACAGCAATTGGTGGAAGGAAGTTCTGAGCAAAAAGTGGCAAGTCTATATGCTAATTTTATGGATGAAAAAAGTATTGAAGCATTGGGGATCCAGCCGATTCAAGCGGAAATTACCAATGTTGATGCATTGAAAAGCAAAAAAGATATTGCGCAATTGGCCGCACATTTTTCACGTATTGGTGTAACCAGCCCTTTTGATGTGGGCATTGACCAAGATATGAAAAATTCAACTGAAATGGTGGCAATGCTTGGACAGAGTGGTTTAGGGTTACCTGATCGTGATTATTATTTAAAAAATGATGCCAAATTTAAGAAAATCCGTTCGCAATATTTAAAGTATATTGAAAAAACTTTAAGCCTAGCTGGAGACAAGCAAGCCGCCCAGCATGCGCAAGGGATTTTAAAATTAGAAACTCAAATCGCCAAGATACAATGGAGTAATGTCCAAAACCGTGATGTAACAAAACTCTATAATATTTATAAAACGCAAGACTTAGCCAAACTTAGTCCAAAAATTGATTGGCAAACTTATCTAGAAAAACAAGAATTGTCCGATAAGATTAAAACCATACAAGTCATTCAACCGAGTTACTTCAAAGGTTTAGGCCCAATTGTTGACAATACCTCATTAGAGGTTTGGAAAGCTTATTTTAAATTTCATTTAGTCAGTGATTTTTCATCACTGCTTAGTCAAGCTTTCGTAGACAATAGCTTTGATTTTTATAGCAAACAGCTCAGAGAAATCAAGGAACAGAAACCACGTTGGAAGCGTGGTGTGCAATTGGTTGAAGGAACTTTAGGTGAAAGTCTGGGCCAGATTTATGTGAAAAAGTATTTTTCTGCTGAGAAAAAACAACGCATGGAAGTCTTGGTGCAAAACTTAATGAAAGCATACTCTCAAAGCATAGACAAACTGGATTGGATGAGTCCAACAACGAAAGTTCAAGCGCAGAAAAAGTTAGCAAGTTTTGCGGTGAAAATTGGTTATCCAAACAAATGGCGTGATTATTCAGCTTTAGAAATCAAAAATAATGACTTGATTGGAAATGTGATCCGTTCACGTGAATTTGAACATCAATATGCCTTAAATAAATTGGGCAAGCCTGTTGATCGTGATGAATGGGGCATGACACCGCAAACCATCAATGCGTATTACAATGCCTCTTTAAATGAAATTGTCTTTCCAGCAGCGATTTTACAACCCCCATTCTTTGATATGGATGCCGATGATGCAGTGAACTATGGGGCGATTGGTGCAATTATCGGACATGAAATCAGTCATGGTTTTGATGATCAAGGCAGTCAATTTGACGAATTGGGCAATATGAAAAATTGGTGGACGGCAGAAGACCATCGAAAATTTAAAGAAAAAACCAATACATTGGTTGCTCAATACAACGCTTATGAGCCAATCAAAGGCTATCATGTCAATGGTGAGTTAACTTTAGGCGAAAATATTGCAGATAACTCTGGATTGGCAATTGCTTACAAAGCTTATCAACTGTCTTTAAATGGCAAGGCTGCGCCAGTATTGGATAATTTAACAGGTGAACAACGCTTTTATATTGGATGGGCACAAGCATGGCGTTCTAAAATTACTGATGCAATGCAAGTTGAATTCTTAAAAAGAGATCCGCATTCACCTGATAAAGTTCGTGGCAATGCTACCTTGCTAAATCAAGCGCCATTTTATGATGCTTTTCATATTCAGCAGGGCGATAAAATGTATTTACCTGCCAATAAACGCGTGACCATTTGGTAATAATCTGACCTAAAAGCCTGCCAAGCTGTATCAACACTTGGCAGCTTTTTAACATTTTTTTCACATGTTGTATAAATAAATCGCAATGAAATAGATGTCTAGATAGAGCTTTTTAAGTTTTAACTTAATTGATTATCTCTAATCATTTTTTTTGTGACTTTTTTATCACTTTATTTCGATAAATAGTTAATAAATTCAATGTAATAAGTTTGTTGTTTTGAGTATTTTAAGATATTTTTATGCATAAATATAATTGAGAAATGTCAGGTGAATTTAAAAATATTCTTATTGTTGAGTGGGGTAGGTTTTGTATTGCAGGGTTGTACAACCATGAATACATCAACATCAGACGCTTTTAAACAATATGCTTCTGCTCAAGAACTCATTGAGAAGTACAATATTAATGAAAACAATAGCGCATCTAAAGAATATGTTTATGATTGGGGATCAAAGCAAAGTGATCAGCAGGTGCAGTCTTTAACACCCAAAAGTTACTTAAACCGTTATTGTAGTGCCAAAGGTGGTCATTTTTCTCAAGTGCAAAAAAGCACAATGAGTTCGGTTAAGGATATTTGGGCAAAAAAATTATTAAATACTTATAGCAGTGTTAAACAGGGGATCGGTGCATACCAATGTACTGAAAGTAATGGTCAGCAATGGTATGTATCTATCGAACCTTTATCTGAGCGTAAACTTGATCAAACTGGAACTCGAGTTGTAAATTTGCAAACCAAAGTTTTATCTTTGGATGAGCTTAACAAATTCTATAACAACAAAAGTAATATGGCGACAGTTACCCAAGAAAAGAAATCTAAAAATAGTCATTCAAAAAGCAGTGATGCAAAAAGCACTGATATAAAAACGAACAATTCAAAAAATATTGCTATCAACAACGTAGCAAAAACTGCCTCTGTTAAAGTCGTGGAAGAAAAAAAGCCAGTCGCCACAATTGCAGATGAAGTAAAAGAAAGACTTCAGCCTGAAAAAATCGTGACTACACCGCAATCACAACAGATGCAATTATATACATCAGCGCGTAAGGATTTAGGGCGGGGGCAAAATCAGATCAATGCCTGTAACAATGCAGAACGCGCCTATAATTATGGACGCTTGCATGGGGCAAGTGGAATCAATGTCTATGCCGAATCAGGTGTAATGGTGGCAAGATGTTTAACCAATGTGCCGGGTTACAGTCAGCGTTTTTCTAATCCGCAAGATCGAGCCAAACGTATTTTACAGAATCTGGCGGCTAATCAAAATCATGCTGTTGCCAAACATATGTTAAAGCAGATTAAGTAATGGAATGGGGTATTTCATCTCAATGGAGTGAAATACCCGAATAAACAAAAAGCTTTATTCATCATTTAATGAGCATTCAAAACTACTCGGATTCTCTTTACAACGAACTTTTTTGAGGAAATTCATCATTTGTGGATCATAAATACCTGATTTAGTCAGTGCAATACGAGATTCACGCATCATTTTGATATAGTTTAGTTGTTCATTGGCTGGGATATTCATCCAATATTTTGCGGGAATTTCTTTTTCATATTTTGCTACGATGTTAAATGTTCTGCCCAATTGACTCGCGACCCAAGTTCGAGATTTTTGTCCAAAGCCTTGAGGGAATTTGTCTTTGCGAATAATAAAATTGGCCGAAATTTGAGTCAGTGGAAATTTTACAATTCCGCCTTTTTCTCCTAGGCCCTTATAGAGCTCAAAAGGTTTAAATGCAACAACAGGTGCAGGAAGAATATCAATTTCATGATTGTTAAATTTAGCGCCTGCACTGGTGACATCAACAGAAACAGCTTGTGCGCCCACTTGTTGAACCAATTTTGGTTGCGCTTCGTCATAACGGAACACCCCAATTTTTTTACCGGCAGCTTTTGCTAAAGTATTGATATTTTTGTCATTTACAAAAAGATATGCTGGGCCAATTGTACCTAATCCTGCAATTTCATAAGGACCATTGACCATTTTCTCCGCTGCTCGAGGTAAAGACAATAATTTATAGGCTGAAATGGCTGTTTTCATATCCGTTAATGCACCGATCGCATCTAAGGAGCCAATATATTTATTAAATTGGCGCCCACGTAAACCACTGATAATGGCACCATCACATTTACCCACTTTTAAGTCTTCTGCGGCGAGCCTTTCGTCAGTAACGGCTCTTAAATCTATATCAGCACCCCAATTTTTTGCTTCAAGTGCATAATCTTTAGCTAGGGCATATGCATCACCTGCTTTACCAACCGGATCAAAAACACATACAACTTGCTTTGCAAAAGCAGGTATTGAAAGTGCGAATAAAGTAGTTATTGTGAGAGTTTGAACCATTTTCATATATATTTCCCTATAAACAGTTATGGCATATCTTATTAAAACGTATGTGCTATTGATGAACTAATGACCATGAGGATTGTTTTTTATGTCAAAAAATCCAACAAATGTAGGTTTTTGAATATAGATTATCGATTGAGATCTGAGATATTGGTCTTTTAGATCTTTAATCAGTTTAAGTTAGATGATGGATTAAGAAAGTATTTTATTTTTGAAATTTGAGATGCTTTCTATTTTTAAATACAACCTAAATATTGAATCGAGTTTAGCACAGCAAACAAGATTATTTTCATTAGTGGTTGTTTACAGAGTCATAACAGGCGAATAGGTAGCGCTTGTGATACAAAGGATTTAATTTCGAATTGGACTTTGTTTATGTCACGCCAAATTTTCTCCTCAATGTATTCTAAATTTTCCCATATGGGTCGTTCTGTATTTATGGCGACGGCATTAATGGGAACAGCACAATTTGCTGTCGCAGGACCAACCGTTGATCAACTTAGCGATTGTTTGGTAAAAGCAACCACAGCAACAGATAAAACTACAGTATTACAGTGGACCTTTGCTGCGTTATCTACACACCCTGATCTAAAAGCATTGAGTAATGTTAGTGATGCACAAAGAACACAACTCGATCAAAAGTTTGCTCAGGTTTTACAACGGGTGATTGTAGAGCAGTGTGCCGCACAGACCAAAGCAGTGATTGCCGCTGAAGGTGTGCAAGCAGTAGGTGACAGTTTCCAAGAGCTAGGTCGTACGACAGGTGAAGATATTATTAAAAACCCTGAAGTGAAAAAACAGTTACAGGGTGTATTGCGTTATATCGACTTAAATAAATTGGTGATGACTTTTTTAACCCCTGATATTTGGAATAAGTTGGGTGTGATTCGTCCATAAATCACTTTACTTTTACAGAGCAAGACTTCTTATCTGTTTAAAGGAGTGGGAGTCTTGATGATTCAATTGAAATAATTATAGAAATTTCAAAGAAGCTCTTCTTATTATTGAAAGGGTTTGGGGAGTGGAATAAATGCATCAAGAAAGCTTATTAAAGCTAAATTGAGTCTTTGTGTGTAAAAACGTGGCATTTGAGGATATTTAAAAGATTGGTTTTTTTCAGTGATTGCATGCTATCTTGATGATTTGATTCAAAGAAAGCTTTAGGTCAATTTAATGAATTTTGAAAAACTCTTTTTATATAAACAATGGTCGGATCAGCGGTTATTTAAAGCCGTAGATCAGATCAATCAAGTGCAATATTTAGAAGATTATAATTTTGCCAAGCAACAATTCAATCATATGATCATTGTCGAAGAGCTATTTAGATCTCGACTAGAAAACAAAAAAGCATTGCACACCCAAACCAATACAGAATTTTTACCCTCCTTAGATGAACTTAAGCATCGAATTGCTGAATCACATTTATGGTTTATTGAATTTGTCCAAAATATTCCATCGAATCAACTTGCTGAAATTATTCATTTTCAATTTATAGATAAAAAAACGGGCAGTCTTTCAATAGAAGAGATCTTCTTTCATATCATCAATCATGGAACATACCATAGAGGCAATATCGCACATGCTTTACATCATGCTCAGGTGGTTCATCCTGCCGATACATATACAGTCTTTATTCATCAGTATGAACCTGAACGTAGAGTGGGATAAATCATTATCATGATATATGTAAGATGTTGAATTAAAAAATTAAGTGAATAGATAAATAAACATGGACAAGAAAGCAGTAAAAATTTTACTTAAAACCATTAAAAGCTCGCAGGATCAAAATTTAGAGAGCTGGTTTTATTGGGATACATACATGCAATTCATTACTGAAGATGAGTTTGAATATGCAAAAAGCCATTCCGTTATGTTTGAACAAGAAAAAATAAGTCACAATGAAATCTGTCGAAGAATAAAAACAGCAGTTAATCAAATTGAAAAGCAATCTGTGGTGGATGCATTTATTTACAGTCTAAGTACAAGACGATTGGAGTATCGATCTTTTTTATCAAGTTACTGTATTGGTAAAAGTTTGATTGAACATGACTTTGTTTCCAGTCCAGAACCAAACTCAAATATATGTGCAGTTTGTGGGCTATATACGTATGAGTTTGAAAGACTCATTGAGTTTAATACACTCAATTTCTTTAAATACAAACATGGAAGCTGTACCGATAATTTGATTTCTGTTTTATTTGATTTGGAACAATTTCTTAAATTTCCTGTCGTTGAACCAAGCGATGAAGATTACAACATTCTCAATGAACTCAAAACGATAATAGAGACAGCTCAACCCAATGACAGAATAGCTCAACTTAAAAAGAGTATTTCTAAAGCACTCAAGTCCAATGACGATGAGCGTTTGGGGCTTTTAGAGATTTTTGGAGTGATTGGTATTTTGCATGATGACAAGCATTTTGGCTATGCTGAAAAATATGTGACATATCCAGAAAGAGAGCACCGACCGATTAGAAATGATGATGTGAACTATCCAACACGATGGTGGCAAGGACAGTTTGGCGTTGATCGTGAGAAATGGGATTATTGGTTTAATAATAAATGATCAGTAGCGCTCCTCATCTCGTAAACGGAGGGAGAACATTCATTATTGGATGAATAGCATTATTAAGATCATATGAAGCTCCCTCTGGGAGAGGGTTGGGTACCTTCTCACAAAAAAATGACATTGAAAAGAAATAATCTATTTGGATATCTGGGAGAGATTTTAAAAACTAAGGGTATATATTTTATGAACTATAAGATCGCTCTTGAATAGTATCATCTTGCCGATACATATACGGTCTTTATTTATCAGTATGAACCTGAACGTAGAGCGCTTTGATAGTTTAAAAATAGCAGATGATTTTTGCTTTCTGATATTAGAAATAAGTTAGGTATGCGAAATCAATCGTTGTCTCATTTGGTTAAAATTTAATTGTTAAAAATTAACCAATACGTATAATTAATTAAATGATACGTATGAGGTGAAATCTTATGCAAGCGAAATTGACTTTATCTATAGATAAAAAAGTGATTGAACGGGCGAAACTTTTTGCTCAGGAACATGAGCAGAGTGTTTCGAGTTTGGTTGAAGCTTATTTAGATCGTATTTCAGCACACACTGAAATTTCGAGTGATGTTCAAGCTCCTATTACTGGACGTTTGACAGGGATGTTTGCCATTCAAGACCAAGGGCAAGATTATAAGGCATTGCTTTCTGAGGCTCGTATGGAAAAACATAAATGAGCGAGCGGATATTTATTGATTCTGATGTAATTTTGGATGTGGCTTTAGCGCGTCAGCCTTTTGTTGAGGCAAGTCAAACTGTTGTAGCGTTGTGTGAGAAAGGGCATTTTACAGGGTGCATTTCTTCGAACAGTGTTGCCAATATTTATTATATTTTGCGTAAATTGGGCGGTGATGAGAAAGCGCGTCTTTTTATTCAACAACTTTTAAAAATTTTGGTGATTATCCCTGTTGATCATGTTGGGATTTCTCAAGCACTGGTGTCTAAGTTTTCTGATTTTGAAAATGCAATTCAATATTTTTCTGCGTTGAGTTTTGGTTGTAGCAAAATCGTGACGAGAAATATTCAAGACTATAAATTTGCTGAAATAGGTGTTGTTTTACCGAGTACTTTTGTAGGCTGAAGGTATGTTCCCAGATACAAAATTTTGAGAAAATAATAGATTTAAATGTCTCCCAAATTTTAAAAACTAAACATATAAATACTTTAAACAAAGAAAACCCGCTCTAAAGCGGGTTTTCTTTTAAAATTAAATCAGCTTAACCAATCAATTTCTTCATCAATTCATTGACTTGAGCAGGGTTGGCTTTACCACGAGAGGCTTTCATTACTTGACCAACGAGACCGTTGAATGCTTTCTCTTTACCAGATTTATACTCTTCAACCATCTTCTCATTGGCAGCAAGCACTTCTTTGATAATGGCTTCAATGGCACCTGTATCAGTTTCCTGTTTCAAGCCTTTTTCAGCAATGATGTCATCTGCAGTTTTGCCTTCTTCCCACATAAAGCCAAACACTTGCTTAGCAATCTTACCGCTAATGGTATTGTCAACAATACGTGCGATCATCCCACCCAGTTGTTCTGCTGAAACAGGAGAGTCTTGAAGTTCAAGGCTGGCTTTATTTAAAGCACCAGAGAACTCACCCATCACCCAGTTGGCAGCAACTTTACCTTGAGCCGCGCCGCCAGAAGCAGTAACAACCGCTTCATAGAAGTCAGCCAATTCACGAGATAGAGTCAGTACATGTGCATCATATTCAGTCACAGCAAAGTCTTCGATAAAACGCGCACGACGCGCTTTAGGTAACTCAGGAAGTGCAGCACGAGCAGCTTCGATTTGCTCATTGGCAATGATCACTGGAAGCAAGTCAGGGTCAGGGAAGTAACGGTAATCGTTGGCTTCTTCCTTAGAACGCATTGAACGTGTTTCCATTTTGTTCGGATCGAACAAACGGGTTTCTTGATCAATACGACCGCCATCTTCCAAGATGTCCATTTGACGTTGAATTTCAACATTGATGGCTTGTTCGATAAAACGGAATGAGTTGAGGTTTTTTAACTCACAACGGGTACCAAATGGTTGCCCAGGACGACGTAACGATACGTTACAGTCAGCACGGAATGAACCTTCAGCCATGTTACCGTCAGAAATCCCTAACCAACGCACCAAAGTGTGAATCGATTTGATATAAGCAACAGCTTCTTCAACTGAACGCATATCAGGTTCAGACACGATTTCAAGTAAAGGTGTGCCAGCACGGTTTAAGTCGATACCAGACATGCCTTCGAATTGATCGTGAATTGATTTACCTGCATCTTCTTCCAAATGCGCACGGGTAACGCCTATACGCTTCACTGTGCCATCTTCAAGCTGGATGTCGATATGACCTAGCCCGACGATAGGATTGTCCATCTGGCTGATCTGGTAGCCTTTTGGCGAGTCTGGGTAAAAGTAGTTCTTACGCGCAAATACAGAGGCTTGATCGATATAGGCATCAATCCCCAAACCAAAACGAATCGCAAGATCAACCACTTCTTGGTTTAGCACAGGAAGTACACCCGGCATTGCCAAGTCAACAAGGCTGGCTTGAGTATTCGGATCTTGACCAAATTCAGTTGATGAACCTGAAAAGATTTTAGACTGAGTTGCAAGCTGTGTGTGAATCTCAATACCAATAACGACTTCCCAACCGTCAATCAGCTTTGACACGGACGGTGCTAACTTTTGAGCTTCGGTCATTATGCATTCTCCTCAGCAATTGCCGCACGTTTAGTATGCCAATCTGTATTTTGTTGATATTGATGCACAATTGAAAGCAATTGTGATTCTGACCAATAGTTACCAATTAACTGTAAACCTACTGGGAGATTATTCGTATCAAAACCAACAGGTGCGTTAATGGCTGGTAAGCCCGCTAAGTTCACCGCAAGTGTATAGATATCGCCTAAATACATTTCGGTTGGACTCAAGTTCGCACCGATTTTGTATGCTGTCGTTGGTGCAGATGGCGCTGCAATGACATCGACATTCTCAAAAGCTTTTAAGAAATCCTGTTGGATTAAACGACGAACTTTTTGTGCTTTCACATAATAAGCATCGTAATAACCAGCAGAAAGCGCATAAGTACCAATCAAGATACGACGTTGTACTTCTGCACCAAATGCTTCTGAACGAGAGCGTTTATAGAGATCTAAAATATCTGTTGGGTTTTCACAACGGTAGCCATAGCGAACACCATCATAACGTGACAAGTTAGAAGATGCTTCCGCAGGTGCGATCAAATAATAAGTTGGTACATAGGCTTCAGTCATGTTGAGGTCAATTTCAACCAACGTTGCGCCCATGTCTTGCAATTTTTTCAACGATTCTTCAACACGTGTCTTAACTTCTGTATCGAGGCCTTGAACATTGAAGTATTGTTTTGGAATACCAATACGTAAACCTTTCACAGCTGTTGCATTTAAGTTTGCAACATAGTCATCCACTTCTTTGTTGATAGAGGTTGAATCTTTGAGGTCATGTCCAGCAATGGTGTTCATCAAAAAAGCACAGTCTTCAGCAGAACGTGCCATTGGGCCACCTTGATCCAGTGATGATGCAAACGCAATCATCCCGAAACGAGAGACACGGCCATAAGTCGGTTTAAGACCAGTTAAGCCACAGAAAGAAGCTGGCTGGCGAATTGACCCACCTGTGTCGGTACCTGTTGCCAGCGGTGCAAGATCAGCCGCGACAACAGCAGCCGAACCACCAGAAGAGCCTCCAGGAACATGTTCTAAATTCCATGGGTTTTTAGTCGCACCGTAGAATGAACTTTCAGAGGTTGAACCCATTGCGAATTCATCCATGTTCACTTTACCTAAAGTCACTAGGCCAGCTGCTTTGGTTTTTGCCACTACAGTTGCATCATAAGGTGAAATGAAATTGTCCAGCATTTTTGAACCCGCAGTGGTTTTAATCCCTTGGGTACAAAAAATATCTTTATGCGCCAGTGGAACACCAGTCAATACGCCAGCTGTTCCAGATTTTAGTAAGTTGTCAGCAGCATCAGCTTGTGCCAACGCTTGTTCGGGAGTGACCGTTACATACGATTTGACACGATCATCAATTTTCGCAATACGATCCAAATAATGCTGAGTCAATTCACGAGATGAAAATTGGGCAGATTTTAAGCCTTCTGTCATTTCACGAATCGATAAACGGTGTAAATCAGTCATGAGTACAATTCTTTACGATTAATTTTTTAAAATAAGTTCATTTGATCAAATATTATTCAATCACTCTCGGAACAAGGTACAAACCATCCTGAGTTGCAGGAGCAATGGCTTGATATTCTTCACGATGATTCACTTCAGTCACAACATCTGGACGAAGTGGTTGCGGATTATCAAATGGACTCTTAAGTGGCTCAACACCATCGGTATTGATCGCTTTTAAGGTCTCCATCATTCCTAAGATTTTATTTAAACTTTGAGCATATTCAGCAGATTGCGTATCATTCAGCGACAATCGAGCAAGATTGGCGATTTGCGATACAGTTTGTGCATTTAATTCTGCAGAATGCTGAACATCTGAACTTGACATGATGTCTCACCTAATCAGTTTTAAAAAAATTCAAAATATCGTGCGTTATAATAAGCGATTGACTTGTTCAAATCATCACATTTAGTTAAAGTTGCCATCTTGCGTCCATATAAAGTTTAAACTGAGAACGACCCGTGATTCTAAAACGACTAATTGGCTTGTTTTCGCCAGATCTAGCCATTGATTTAGGTACTGCAAATACACTTATTTATGCACCAGGAAGGGGCATTATATTAAACGAACCGACAGTTGTGGCAATTCGTCACAGTGGTTCGCAGAAAATTGTTGCAGCTGTAGGTTTAGATGCTAAGCAAATGCTTGGTCGTACCCCAGCCAATATTTCTGCAATCCGTCCGATGAAAGATGGTGTTATTGCAGATTTCGAAGTTACTGAAACCATGTTAAATCAATTTATTGGTAAAGTGCATGAAAAACGTTTATTTCCACCTGCACCTCGTGTAGTGGTATGTGTACCATGTAAATCAACATTGGTAGAACGCCGTGCGATTCGTGAAGCTGTGTTTAACGCAGGTGCACGTGATGTACGTTTGATTGAAGAGCCTATGGCTGCTGCGATTGGGGCGGGTATGCCTGTTGAGCAAGCGTGTGGTTCTATGGTCGTAGATGTGGGTGGTGGTACAACTGAAATTGCCATCATTTCCTTACAAGGTTGTGTGTACGCAGATTCTTTACGTATTGGTGGTGATGTTTTTGATGAACAAATTATTAACTATGTACGTAAAGCACATGGTTGTGTAATTGGTGAAACAACGGCTGAAACTATCAAAAAAGAAGTGGGTATGGCTGTTGCTGACGGCACAACTTTAGAAATTGAAGTTCGTGGTCGTAACCTTGCTGAAGGTGTACCGCGTGCGATTACGGTTACCTCAGATGAGATTACCCAAGCGATTTCTGATCCATTACAAAGTATTGTTTCTGCTGTGAAATCGGCACTTGAGCAAACTCCACCTGAGTTATCTTCAGATATCGCTGAGCGTGGTATTGTGCTGACAGGTGGTGGTGCATTACTGCGTAACCTAGATAAGTTGCTTGCTCAAGAAACAGGTCTACCTGTTGTTGTAGCAGAAGATCCTTTAACTTGTGTAACACGTGGTGGCGGTAAAGTCTTAGAATTCTTTGACAATCCAAACCATGATATGCTTTTTGTAGGCTAAACTATACTCGATTAAGTTTAAGGATGAGGCGGTGCAACCGAATCTCTTTTCAAGACAACCGCCATCTTTTCGCTCGTTCATCATTGCGGTCATCACTTGTTTGGTAGTGCTGTTTTTTAACTGGCGCATGCCACAAGTGATTCAACCGGCAAGAGATGTCTTGTATGCGGCATATAATCCAATTTATGCCTTAGCAAGTTATCCTGTATTGTCGAAAGAATGGCTAAATCAACAAACTAAATCTGAGGCTCAGTTACGTCGTGAAAATACTGCGATGCAAGCTGAATTGCTTCAGGCTCAAGTACGTCTGCAAAAACTCTCTGAACTTTCTGCTGAAAATACCCGTTTACGTGGTTTGCTTGATACGCCATTGATTATCGATGGGCGTATGGAAATTGCAGAAGTGATTGGAACCGATGCTGACCCATTGCGCCATATCATTATCATCAACCGCGGTGAAGCTAATCATTTAAAAGTCGGGCAAACCGTTTTAGATGATAAAGGAATCATGGGGCAAATCATCAACGTCTATCCCCATAGTAGTCGCGTTATGTTACTTTCCGATAAAGAACATTCTTTATCTGTACGTTTAGAAAGCTCAGGTATGCGCGCCATCGTGACGGGTACTGGTGATTTAGGACATTTGAAAATGGAATATGTTCCAACAAGTGCCAATATCAAAGTGGGTGATAAGGTCTATAGTTCAGGCTTAGGTCAACATTTTCCAGCCGGCTATTTGGTCGGTTCAGTATCTAAAGTTATGCGTCACAACACGGGTGAGTTTGCGCAAATTGATGTGGTTCCAGCTGCACAATTAGCAGGCGGTCATCATGTTGTGGTACTTTTCTCAGATTCTTTAGCGATGGAGCAGCCAAATGTTGATCGCTAAAAGATTACCTTCTGAAAAGCAACGTAAAGATCCATTATGGATCATTGTTGTATCCATTATTATTGGTTCAATTTTAGTGGTGTATCCGATGTCCTATGCGATAGCAGGATGGCGACCACTATATATGTTTTTGATCATGCTGTTTTGGGTGTTGTGTCAACCTACATGGTGTGGAATTTGGTTTGCATTTACCATGGGTCTATTTACCGATCTATTATTAGATGCACCTTTGGGGATGAATGCGTTGAGCTATGTGCTGATTGCATTTTTAACTCGTTATTTTATTCGAGAAAGACGTGTGCTGACATTTAGTAATCTTTGGATTATTAGTATGTTTGCAATCCTAGCACATTTGGTATTTACCTTTATGGCACAAGTGATGGCAGGTACGCATTTTTCGATTACCCGTCATTGGCAGACATTGGTTTCGAGTATTTTTTGCTGGCCAGTTCTTTATTATTTATTAAGAAGATGGCGCATTTAATTCTGGCCTCAGGCTCGCCAAGGCGTAAAGAGCTGCTTTTACAAGTGGGCTTGGATTTTAGCATCCACAGCCCAGATATTGATGAATCTGTCTTAGAGCATGAACAGATTGAGCAGTATGTACAACGTTTGGCTGAAAGCAAAGCCAAAGTGGTATTGAAATTGTACCCGCAAAGCACTGTCATTGCAGCAGATACAAGCTTGGTTTTTGCCAATCAAATTATTGGTAAGCCAACATCTAAGCAGCATGCTTTTGAAATATGGACATTATTGTCAGGTCAAAAACATGAAGTATTGACAGGTGTTTGCGTTGCAAATGCACATCAATTATTGAGTGTCGTGGTTCGCACGCAAGTTGAGTTCCAACAATTCAGTCTGAATGATATGGAAGAATATTGGGCTACAGGTGAACCTTTGGGGAAAGCTGGCGCATATGCAATTCAAGGCATTGCGGCAAAGTATGTGATAGGTATAAATGGTAGTTATAGCAATGTGGTTGGGCTACCGTTGCATGAAACGATACAGTTACTTGATCGTATAGATCAGCGCAGTTGAGGCACTAAATTAACTGCTGAAAAGAATTTTTATAATGTTTTGAGTTTAGTTATGTCTGACGAGTTATTGATTAACGTCACACCTATGGAATGTCGTGTGGCGCTAATTCAAAATGGTACGGTTAACGAACTGTTTGTTGAGCGGACTGTTAAACGCGGGTTAGTCGGGAATATTTATAAAGGAAAAGTTGTCCGTGTACTTCCAGGGATGCAAGCAGCCTTTGTGGATATTGGCTTATCACGTACTGCATTCTTACATATCAATGATATGATTTGGTCGCGTAATCAACCTACGCCGAATGTCTTTGAGTTATTACAACCCGGTCAAATTCTGACAGTTCAAGTGATGAAAGATATGTTGGGTACTAAAGGTGCACGACTGAGTACAGATCTTTCTATCCCATCTCGTTATCTTGTTTTGATGCCATATGGCAGCCATATTGGGGTATCACAGCGGATTGAGTCCGAAGAAGAGCGTGACCGTTTACGTTCAATGATTGAAAGGATTCAAAGTGAGCATAAGTTGCCTGGTTCGGTCATTGTACGTACAGCTGCTGAAGGCATTGAAGAGGCTTCAATTGCTCAAGATATGGCGTATTTAGCCAAGCTTTGGGAATTTATTCAGAAAAAACAAAAAATTATTGCAGTTCCTTCGTTGATTTTTGAAGAGCTTCCTTTACCACAACGTGTTATTCGCGACTTAGCCAATGATGATACGGCAACGATTTATGTCGATTCAAGAGAAATACATGCCAAGTTGCAAGAGTTCGTTTGTGAATTTGTACCGAGTATGGAAAGCCGTTTGCAGCATTATCCTGGTGAACGTCCACTTTTTGATTTGTACAATGTCGAAGAAGATATTCAAAAAGCATTACAAACCCGAGTTGCATTGAAGTCGGGTGGTTATCTGATGATTGATCAGACTGAGGCGATGACTACAATTGATGTCAATACAGGTTCCTATGTCGGTGGTCGTACACTAGAAGACACTGTGTTTAAAACCAATATGGAAGCAACTCAAGTGATTGCACGCCAATTACGTTTACGTAATTTGGGTGGCATTATTATTATCGACTTCATTGATATGCAGGAAGCTGTACATCGTGAAGAGGTCATGAATCAATTTGATAAAATGCTTGAACGTGACCATGCAAAAACTAAAATTACTCAAGTTTCCGAACTTGGCTTAGTTGAAATGACACGTAAACGTACACGTGAATCTTTGGAGCATTTGTTGTGTGAATCATGCCCAACATGTCAAGGGCGCGGATTTGTGAAAACAGCTGAGACAGTATGTTACGAAATTTTTCGAGAAATCTTAAGATATACCCGTGCTTATGAGTCTAAGAGTGGCTTTACTGTTATAGGTCATCCATCTGTAATTGATCGCCTGCTCACTGCGGAAGCCCCAGCAGTCGCGGATTTAGAGCATTTTATTAATCGTGTGATTAAATTCCAAGTCGAAAATTTATACACGCAAGAGCAATACGATATCATTTTAAGTTGAAATTGTAACAGGATATCGTTAAACAGTTGTTACATCTGAAATTTTACTTTTAGGACTGATTTCACAATACTAGATTACAAAGGTAGCCAAAGACTTTCTCCCTTCCACAGTCTTAGCAAGTGAGGTCAAAAAATGAGTGTAAGTGAACAATTAATCAGTCGTAGTATAAAACATGTATTGGAAAGCCAACCTAAAAATACATGTGTGATGTTAGATGACAATGGTCAAGAAGTGAAAATTACCAAAGACATGGTTGTAAATGTCTGTCATCAACTGTTAAACAAGTGTCGTAATGTTAAAGATTAAGGGGCATTAATTAGCCCCTTAATTTTGAATCAATTTATGTTTTATATTTAAATTAACCCTAAAATAAAATCAATTATAAAATCTTATACTGACTTTCGTTCGGCAATAGATTCTTTCAGTTTGGCTTGAGTATCTGCTTTTGTTTGAGCATTTGGCTTTTTATCGGCAAGTTCAACTGCATTTTTCTCAGCAATAATGTGCTCAAATTTTTGGATTTCATTTTCTAAATGAGTCAGAAGATTTTGCAATTTAGGCAGAGATTTACGGCAACCGGTTAAACCCACTTCTAATTTGTCTAAATAACTAGTCATGGTGATATTCAGTGCTTGACCATCCAAAACAATTGAAACAGGGTATAGGGCATCTAATTTAGCGCCATTCCAATACAAAGGTTCACGTGGTCCAGGTACATTGGAAATAATCACATTAAATGCCTGACGCTTTGGCATAAGTCCTGATGCAATATTGATGCCTGCTGCACCAAAAACGAAAGCACTATAGTTTAAGATTTGATCGGAACTCATACGTTTAAAACGATTTTTTGCATTTTGTACACTGCGCTTAATGATGTCTAAACGTTCTAACGGACTCTCTTTATGGGTTCCTAAATTTGCCAAAATCATGGTGATACGATTACTCATATCTGAGTCATCATCACGTAATGAGGCAGGAACCATTGCAATCAGTGGCTTTTTCGGTAAAGCCTCTTGTGTGATTAAATAATCACGTAACGCGCCCGCACAGACAGCCAGTACTACATCATTAATCGTGACGCCAAGAGCTTTGGAAATATCTCTGAAACGGTCAAGTTCAAAGGACTGGGCAGCGAAACGACGTGATGAACTTACGCGTTGGTTAAATAAACTACTGGGTGCTTGAAAGCTTGAAACATAATCGGGGTTTTTCCCCATTTCTTTAAATACAGTTTGGAATAGCTCTTGGGTGACCTTGGGGGCTGCTTCAACTTGTCCTTTTAGTGCAGAGAATATTTTTTTAGCTTTATCCAGTTTGGTTTCCTTTAAACGTTTTGCACGTTTACCTTCGACACACCAAGGAGGAATAATGGTTTTGGAATCAGCATCTTTTGAAAATGATTTTTCTAAAAGACGCATACCTGCTACACCATCAATCATGGCATGGTGGATTTTAAAGTACATGGCAAAACGATTGCCTTCAATGCCTTCAATAATATGACAAGTCCAAAGTGGCTTTGCTCGGTCAATCAGTGAACTGTGTTCTTGTGAAATATAAATCAATAATTCACGGATACGTCCTGGATGAGGTAATGCGATATGACGGAAATGATGATCAATATCAAATTCTTCATCTTCATCCCAAAACATACCACTTAAGCGATTGTTAAAAGGTGGGACCGGGATAGATTTTGAGTTACGAATATCCGCAACGAGATCTTGAATGAATGTAGAAGGCGCATGTTCGGGTATTTCAAATAAGAATAACCCACCAACATGCATGGGTTGTTGACGTTTTTCTAAATTTAAAAAAATAAAATCAATGGGGTGTAATGGGCGCATAGTCTTGGATTGCCTCACTGCAATTTCTACCACAACTCATTTATGAGTTGGTGAATTGTTAGAATTATAGAACCGTGTAACTTGGGTCTGTTGATCATTCATCCATGGTTACAACGATGACATGTTGGAAAACAATTTGTACATCGCTGCGTCTTGTGGTGCCGACAAAGCAGTGCTTTGTAGATACTCAGTGTATAGCTAAAATTATCTCAGTCTGTGTGATGAAACTTGAAAATAGTATTGCTATTTTTACATGTCGTTACCTACTCAACTCTAGCCCACAACGCAAGCTATAGGGGAAATATCAACAAATCTTAGTATAAAACTTTTCTAAGCGTAAAATCCAAGCATTTCGATGAACGATAAGTTAATAAGAAGCCATGAGTTTTCATGACTTTTTCTACTATTACTTTTTTAAGTTACCTGCATGTAAGCCACATTCTTTATGCGTTGCTTCTTCCCACCACCAACGGCCTTCGCGTTCATGTTGATTTGGCAATACTGGACGGGTACATGGTTCACAGCCAATTGAGATAAAACCCTTTTCATGTAATGGATTATAAGGAATCTCCATCATACGAATATAGTTCCATACATCCGCACTGGACCAATTTGCCAATGGATTATATTTAATTAGTTGTTTCCCTTCACCAGAAAAACCACTATCCACTTGAATAACTGGTATTTCTGTACGTGTGCCTGGACTTTGATCTTTGCGTTGTCCTGTGATCCAGCCATCTAAAGTGGCTAATTTTTTACGTAAGGGCTGAACTTTACGAATACCACAGCATTCTTTATGATCATCTTGATAGAAACTAAATAAGCCTTTTTCATTAACCAATTGTTGAACGGCATCAGCTTCAGGAAAGCAAATTTCAATTTTAATCCCATAGTGCTTACGAACTGTTTCAAGAAATTGATAGGTTTCAGGATGTAAACGGCCTGTATCTAAACTAAAAACACGAAATGGTTTGCCTAAATTATGTGCCATATCGATAAGAACAACGTCTTCTGCGCCAGAAAATGAAATTGCAATTTCACCTTCCTGAGAAAGCGCAAGTTCTAAAATTTCAGAAGGTGATTTGTCGGCATACTCAGTCGCAAGTGCGTCCACAAGATCTATGGTTGGAATGGCGGTCATATCTGCTCCTGGCAGTTAGCTTGAAGCTACATTTTTCGTAAACATATTCAAAAGATATTTGAATTTAAGCATTTTGGCAAAAATTAGCTCAATTCAACTTCTGTGAATTGCTGCTTTTGACAATCAAGATATTTTAAAGTAAATGAAATATGCCACTTAGCAGATTAATTAAAATGCTTATGAATAAAACAGATTTGTAAACATTTACAAGCCTTATGCATAACCAAATGAAATAGATTTGCTGTAAAAACTTTCAGCATTCTTTTTAAACTTTAGTGCTATGATAAGCCCAAAATTTTTAACTGACATTTGGGAGAACCCATGGAAATCGTATGTCTTGATCTTGAGGGTGTATTGGTACCAGAAATCTGGATCAATTTTGCTAAAAAAACAGGAATCAAAGAATTAGAAGCAACAACTCGTGATATCCCTGACTACGATGTGTTGATGACTCAACGCTTAAATATTCTTAAACAGCATGGTCTAGGCTTAAATGACATTCAAGCTGTGATTGCAGACATGGGGCCATTTCCGGGTGCAAAAGAGTTTGTAGAATGGTTACGTACCCATTTTCAGTTGATTATTCTTTCAGATACATTTTATGAGTTTGCACATCCGTTGATGCAACAGTTAGGTTGGCCAACAATTTTCTGTCATAAATTAGAAACTGATGAAAATGGTATGATCACTGCGTATAAATTGCGTCAACCTGATCAAAAGCGTGAAGCTGTAAAAGCATTACATGGTCTAAATTACCGTGTCATCGCAGCAGGCGATTCGTATAACGATACAACAATGTTGGGTGAAGCTGATCATGGTTTCTTATTTGATGCGCCTGAAAATGTGATTCGTGAATTTCCACAGTTCCCACCAATTCATGGCTATGACGCCCTTAAAGAAGCAATTCGCAAAGCATCTATCCGTGATATTCCTGCTTAATCTAAGATTTAAATCCAAAGGCGCTCAATGCGCCTTTTGTTTTGCTTTGATTTTTAACATACTTTAGTGGATGTTCTGTTTATTTTTAAAAGCAAAAACAAACGCCAAGCTGGCCAACAAAATAATCATACAAATATAGACATCTGCTGTAAAAATTAAGCCAACTTTATTGACAAAGTATCCAGCAATAATCGCAGGTATACTAAAGGCCAAATAGCTTTCAACAAAAAATGCGGCCATTAAACCTGCACGTTGTTCAGGTAAAGCTAAGGGCATTACAGCACGAATTGCACCCATAAAACCTGTACCAAAGCCAATCCCAGTCACCACAGCACCAATAAACAATAAGATTGGTTGCACCAGATGAATGCCAAGCAAAATAACACTTGAGCCCAAGACAATCGTAATTGCAGCAGTAATTAGAATTTTAAATGTTGACGCATTGCGCAGTGTTAAAATCCCAACAGCCCCTGAAACTGATAGAGTAATAAACATCATGCCATTCAGCCATGCCGATTGCACATGGAAAGCTTGAGCCAGCAATGAAGGCATTAACGAGAGGAAGAACCCACTGACCATCCATAACGAGATATTAATTGGACTTACGATCAAGAGTGCTTTTCGGGTTTGTACTGGAATAGTCAGTTGCGGTTTTAATGATGCCAAAGCACCCACACGTTTAGTTGCTGTTTCAGGGCTAAAAATTGCGATAAAGCTGGTAGATACAAAAAGAAAGATGAGTATTTCAAAAATTAGTGTCAATGGAACAGTTGAAAACTCTAAAACAATACAGGTCATCAGCATACCCGCAGCCATGCCGAGCATGGGAGAAATACTATTAATTAAAGAACCCTGTGTTTTACTTAAATCAAGTAAAGCTGCTCCAAATGTAGATGCGGCTAAAGCCGTGGCAATACCTTGCAAACCTCGTGCGATAAACAGCATTTCGATATTGGATGCAAACAAGAAAAAGCCCATGGACATAATTTCTAAAATCAATGCCACAAAAATAACTGGCTTACGTCCAATATAATCAGACAATGATCCTGCCACCAATAAGGTTAATAGCAATGCAAACGCATAGGTGGCAAAGATAAGCGTTAATAAAACAGGAGAAAAATGGAAGTGTTGTTGATACAAACGATATAACGGTGTTGGTGAGCTTGAGGCTGCCAAAAAGGTCATCAGGGTAAAAGTATGTGTGTACAGTGCAGCATTATGGCTTAATTTATAGGAAGTCACTTGACGATTAAAATTAGAGTTGCGCATAATCAACATGTACATAAAAGCTATTAATTAGCTTTTATACCGTATTTTGGATTAAACACAAAGGTTTAGCTAAGATGATTTTTGCTTAAAGCTGTTCTTTAATTATTAACCCATTGATAGATTTTCATTTATAGATTTGTAGTGATTTGCTGATGACGAAAGTGATTACAGGTTTGCGTCCCGGTGGGCGCAGTGCACGAATACAAGCTGCAGTTCATAATGCAGTGCAAACATTACAGCAAAATGTTGCTGTGGCAGATTTGACGATTCCGATGATTGCTGAATTTGCAGGGGTCACCCCCTCTACGATCTATCGACGTTGGGGAGATTTATCTCAACTGCTTGCAGATGTTGGCTTTAATATTTTACATCCAGACAGTGTACCTGCGGATCTTGGTAGTTTTAAGCAAGACTTATATGCATGGATGGAGCAATATTTTGAGGAATATGCCTCACCCGTTGGGCGTACAATCTTAAGCGATATTGTGGCGGAAAATGATTCGCCGACCTCTGGTAAGTGTTATGACTTTTTGATTCAACAGTTAGACATTATCCAGCAACGTGCCCAGCAAAGGAATGAAACAAGCATCGAAAATCAACTGATTATTGAAATTGTTATTGCACCGATGTTACATCGGATTCTATTTACCGAACAAGAATCGAGTTTGGACTATATTTACCATTTATTAGCGCGTTTATTTAATTTTGCGGATGTCCTTAAAAACACGACATCCGATTTAGTCAAATAAACAGCTGCAATCATTTCGGCTTTGAGAAAAAATTAAAGCGCGCCTCGAATTAAAGGATAAATATTATCTAGCAGAATTTTCTGTGCCGTTGCATTGGGGTGGATTAAGTCTTTTTGCATCAAACTTTTATTGCCTGCAATTCCATTCATAAAAAACGGATGCATTTTAACTTTGTATTGTTGGCTTAGGGTTTGGTAATTTTTCTCAAAAGCTTGACTATAAGCTGCGCCATAATTCGGTGGAATTTTCATACCCAATAAAATGACCGTGGCTTGGCTGTTCTGGCTTTGTTGAATTAATTGCGCAAGATTTTTATGAATCATTTGTGGCGGTTGACCGCGTAAACCATCATTGCCACCCAACTCAATCACCACGATATCAGGTTTATGGCTTTGTAATAGTTTTGGAAAACGCGCCAACGCACCACTGGTGGTTTCACCACTTACACTGGCATTCACCACATTATGTTGTTTAGGAAATTGTTGGTTTAAGCGTTGCTGTAGCAAGAAAACCCAGCCTTGTTGTGGGCTAATACCATAACCCGCACTTAAGCTATCACCTAAAATCATGATCGTTTTTGCAAAACTACTAACGGGCAACAGACAGAATATGCTAAAAAATAAACAATGAATTAGATTTTTCATCATTTTCAAATTTAACAATTTTTTGATTTGCATATTATAAGGTACTTTATGATGTCTAAGGTTCAGGATGATTCAACTTCTCCCATCATGCCACAAGTGATAATTTCTGCACAGCAACTTACACAAAAGATAGAATTACCTCATCAAACGCTTACAATTTTTGAAAATCTAAATCTTAATATTTATACAGGTGAACAGGTCGCGATTACTGGACGTTCTGGTTCCGGAAAATCAACTTTATTAGGCATCCTTGCTACTCTCGATCAAGCCAGTGCAGGTCAACTCAGTGTTTGTGGTGAATCAATTGAGCATTTAAATGAAGAACAACGTGCGTTGATTCGACTTCAATATATTGGTTTTGTATTTCAATCTTTCCAGTTGCTCCCACATCTTTCTGCCTTAGAAAATGTGATGTTACCATTACGTTTACAGAAGAATTTTAATTATGCACACGCAGAACAAAAATCTTTAAGTTTATTGGCCAAAGTTGGTTTAGAACGACAAAGCCAGCAAACACCGAAAGTATTGTCTGGTGGGGAGCAACAACGGGTTGCCATTGCACGAGCTTTAATTTCTGACCCCAAAATTATTTTTGCCGACGAACCTACAGGCAATTTAGATGAACATACCGCCTTTGAAATTGAACAACTCTTATTTGATTTAAATAAAGAACTCGGTACAACTTTAGTGCTTGTCACTCACGATTCGCAATTGGCCGCACAGTGCCAACGTCATTATGAATTAAAAGATGGTCAATTGATTGAACATGTGCAAACTCCTCAATCGAATGAGGTGGTGAAATGTTGACCTTGTTTAAACCCTTATTTAGGCAAAGTTTTGCCAGTTCAGGCATATATCTGCTGATTATTGCATTGAGTTTAGCCATTAGTGCGACTACTGCATTAAAGTTTAGCAATGATCAAGTCAAACAAGCAGTGACCTTACAAGCTGCCAAAATGCAAGCTGCAGATTTACAACTTAGTGATACAGATCCAATTGACCAACAATGGATCAAACAGGCTGATGATTTAAAATTAAAACAGTCCCATGTCACCATTTTTGGTTCAATGGCCTCTACACAGGATCAGTTTGTTATGGTCAATGTGAAAGCCATTGACACAGCATTTCCCTTACGTGGTGAATTAAGGATTGCGCCAAAACAAGCCTTACAAAGTGGCGGGGTTTGGCTAAGCAAACGCGCACAAGAGTTATTAAAATTAAACCTAGGCGATAGCGTTCAAATTGCCAATGGTCAGTTTAAAGTTACTGGCATCATTGAACATGATTCAAATCAAGAATTAGGCTTTTCTGCCTTTTCGCCAACCGTGATTATCTCTCAAGCAGATGTTGCAAAAACGGGTGCAATTCAAGTTGGAAGTCGGATTGAATATCGTTTGTTGATGGCAGGGGATGCGGAGTCGATTGCAACATATCAGCAATTTTTTAAGACTTTTAAAGCGCAAGAAAAGCAAAATGTGAATCCAAAGATTGCACAAAATTCGGATGCAGATTCAGCTTTAAGTGCACCAAGTGCCACTACATCGACTGAAAATCAGCCAGCAACACACTCACAAACAGATCAATCCATACAAGATCAACAAAATGCGGATAATGAACTAGATGCACAAAGTAATTTAAGACTACGTAATGCAGATGAGGGTAATTCACGCTTACTTAAACCAATTGAAAACCTCGATACTTTCTTACAATTGGCCAATATTCTGACGATTCTTTTATGTGGTTTAGCCATCGCTTTAACCAGTCAGCGTTATGTACAGCAGAACCAAGATCATATTGCACTGATGCGTTGTATGGGGGCAACGAAACGGCAGATTTTTCAAACCTATCTCGGGTTGCTGAGCGTTGTTATTTTAATCGCCATTGTCATTGGCAGTATTTTAGGACTGATTTTAGGTTATTCGTTATTGCAATTGATGTTGCAGATGATTCCGAACCTAGAGTTGCAATTTTCAATGTTGCAGATGCTGGTTGGTCCTTTGCCTATTGCAATTTTTACCAGTGCAATTGTATTGATTGGATTTATTTTACCGAGCTTGTGGCAACTGTTAAATACACCGCCTATTCGGGTGATACGCCAACAAGAAAAGTCGGCACGTTCAATGTTGTGGATGATGGCTACAGGTTTAGTCAGCTTGATTATTTTTAGTTTGGTCTTGACCGAAAATCTGATACTTACTGCGTTGGTAATGGGTGCAGTCATTGTGTTAACAGCTTTGTTATATGCAGTGGTTTGGATGATTTTAAAGACTTTAAAATCAATGAAAAATAGGCTCTCAGCCTATATCCGAACCCCTTCGCAAACCGCATTGCAAATTACCGCTTTGGCATTGGGTTTAAGTCTGATCACGGTACTTGCTGTATTGAGAACTGATTTATTAGAGCGTTGGCAGCAACAATTGCCTGAAGGAACGCCTAACCAGTTTATTTATGGTCTACCACCATTTGAACTGGATGCCTTTAAGCAACAATTAGCACAGCAACAATGGAAAAGTACACCGTTATATCCCAATGTAAAAGGGCGCTTATTGGCAAAAAATGGTCAAGCTTTTCCTGCCCAATTGGTAAAAACCAATAATTCTTTACGTCGTGAGTTAAATCTCACCCAAGCAGATCATTATCCACAAGATAATATTATTGTTGCGGGAAATGCTCAATTAACTCAAATTGGGCAGGTATCTGTAGAGGCCAAATTGGCTGAAGAATTGGACATTAAAATTGGTGATCGTTTAACCTTTAGTTTGCCTGAGGGAAATTTGGACGCGCAAGTTGTGAATTTGCGTACCGTGGAATGGCAAAGCTTTAGTCCAAACTTTTTCTTTATTTTTACTCCAAAGACGTTGGATGAAAACGCAGGCAGCTACTTAGGGAGTTTTTATGTGCCACCGAGTGAAAAAATCAAGATGGTTAATCTGATTCAGCAATTTTCCAATACGGTATTTATTGACGTCACTTTAATTTTTGATGAAATTAAAAACTTGGTTTCTGTGTTGGTCAAAATCATTACAGTTTTGGCAGTATTGGTAAGTTTATCTGGTTTTTTGGTGCTGATCGCCTGTATCAATTTGCTGATGGATGAACGTAAAAAAGAAGTGGCATTGTTACGTTCTTTTGGTAGTTCAAAGCGTCAGTTAAAAAATATGATGAGTTTTGAAATCGGTTTTATTGGATTATTGGCGGGGATTGTTTCCTGTTTCTTTGCAGAGGTGATTAGTGCAGTTGCCAGTTATCGTATGGAAATGGTGGTGCAATTACATTGGGAAATTTGGTTGATTTTACCAATTTCGATGGCAGTGTTGTGCGCATTGATTGGACGTTACCGATTGAGCTATTTATCTGAAATCCCACCATTGCAAAGTCTAAGAGAGTTGAATTAAACCGCTTTGTTTAAGTGGTTTTATTTGACTGTTTAATCTCAGTTGAGCCTTTAAAAGGCTGCCCAGTGAAGACAGTAAATTAAAAAATGGCAACCTACTAGGTCGCCATTTTTTATGCTTCTTGAATTCAGTGTACTCTGTAATGTTTTATTACGGCATAGACAAGCTATTTTAGAGATTAAAAGTTTAATTGCTCACGCATTTGTGCAATGGCTTGTTGCCAAAGTGGGCTAAGTGGTCCAACGAGATGCTGGCAATAGAGATAAACGCCATAGGTTGCTGCAATCCCTAAAATCACAATGATAATATTGGCAGCTTTACCCATTTTGGCACGCTGTGTTGCATACCAAGCCAAAGCCATGACCGCACCCATTAACATCCCACCGATATGGGCAGCATTGTTAATTCCAGAGGCTAAAAAGCCAAAAGCTAAGTTGACCGCAAGTACGGTTAAAAGTGATCTTTTATCTAAAATGAATCTTTGATTCGGGGTAGGTGGGAACAACGATAGTAGTGTCAGTGCACCACCAAGTCCCATTACAGCACCCGATGCACCTGCAGATACATGAGGAAAGAGTTTTTGATCAAAATTTTGCAGCAGTTCGTAGCTATTTCGAATATCCAAATAACCACTTAATAAACTTCCCATGAGTCCAGCAAGGATATAAAGTCCAAGGAAATAAAACTTTCCTAAAGTTTTTTCAGCAACATCACCAAAAATATACAGTGCCCACATATTCATCATTAGATGCAGGATACCGAAGTGAAAAAACATACTGCTGAATAAGCGATATGGTTCCTCTAAGAAGGTTAAAGGTGCATAATCAGCACCCCAACGCAACGCGTCCAATGTTGTCGGGTCAGTAATATTGACACCTGATAAGACTTGGATGGCAAATAAACCGACATTGATGACAATCAGCAATAAGGTTATTTTACCAATAGAATTGGGTTGGCTATAAGTTGAAAGATCTTGATATTTAGACATGCTATTGCTTAGCTTTTTATAGATAGATTCAGCTTAACATGAAACGTCAGAATTTTCGGAGTAAGCAGCTGACATGAAAGCTTTTATTGTTCGTGCTTTGTTAATTGTGGTCAGTATTTTGATCATGATTCAGCTATGGATTTTCTCAAGTTTAATTTATTGGCGTACCCATGATGTAGAAACCACCATGTTTATGCGTTGGACATATCTGTCTGATTTTGAGCCGATTCAACATCAATGGTGCGACTATGACAAGATCAGTGATAACTTTAAACATGCAATTGTCGCTGCTGAAGATGCTAAATTTCTCGATCATCATGGTTTCGACTGGGATGGTATTGAAAATGCACTACAACGTAATCTAAAAAAAGACAAATTAGTCGCTGGTGGTTCAACGATTTCTCAACAATTGGCTAAAAATTTATTCTTCTATAATCGTCGCTCATTTATCCGCAAAGGTCAGGAAGCGATTGCCACCACCATGATGGAGCGGATGTGGACTAAACAGCGCATTTTAGAAGTCTATATGAACTCTGTTGAATTTGGTGATCATATCTATGGTGTTGAAGCTGCATCACAACATTACTTTTCTAAGAGTGCGGCAAGTTTAAGTCGTGAGCAGGCCGCATTTTTAGCGGTGATTTTAACCAATCCGAAGTATTATCAAAAAAATCGTGATGATTCTAAGCTTCAATACCGTAAGCGTTTGGTTTTGAAGTATATGCGTTATACCCGTATTCCAGATTGACACTAAATAAATGAATTTAAAAAAGCACAAATTGATGTGCTTTTTTTATGAAATTGTCACAAATTTGAAGCATACTAGAATTAAGACATTTTTTTTGATGCAGGTTTATTGCATGAATACCGCAGTGACGACAACAACGCCTACAGAATATTCTTATAATGAACGATATATAAATCGTGAGCTTTCAATTTTAGATTTCCATTTACGTGTTTTAGAGCAAGCCGTTGATCCTTTACACCCCTTGCTTGAACGTATGAATTTCTTGTTGATCTTTTCTCGTAATATGGATGAATTTTTTGAAATCCGTGTTGCAGGAATGATGGAGCAATTAACTTTAGGGAATGAAAGTCGTTCACCAGATGGTTTGACGCCAAAACAAGTTTTAGACCAAATCTCTAAAACTGCACATGAAGCGATTGAGCGTCAGTACCGTATTCTTAATGAAGAAATTTTTCCTAAGTTACGTGAAGAAGACATTTGTTTTTTACGTCGTGGCGAGTTAACGCCTGCACAATCTGTGTGGATTAAAAAATATTTCCAAGAACAAGTTGCACCAGTACTTACCCCAATTAGCCTTGATCCTGCACATCCATTCCCACGACTGGTCAATAAAAGCTTAAACTTTATTGTGACTCTAGAAGGGAAAGACGCATTTGGTCGACAAATTGATTTAGCAGTTGTACCAGCACCACGTTCGCTTCCTCGTGTAGTGCGTTTACCTGATGAGCTTACAGGCGGTAAAGAACATTTTGTGATGTTGTCTGCGATTATTCATGAGCATGTATCGGATTTGTTCCCTGGGATGACAGCTACAGGTTGTTATCAGTTCCGTGTCACACGTAATGCGGATTTGGCGCTGAATGAAGATGTAGAAGACTTAGCCAAAGCATTGAAAGGCGAATTGAGTTCACGTCGTTTTGGCCGTGCAGTACGTTTAGAAGTGACAGAAAACTGTCCAAAACATATTTATGAATACTTGCTTGAAGAATTTGATCTAGAACAAGAACAACTTTATAAAGTGGATGGGCCAGTAAATCTGGCACGTCTTGTGTCAAATTTTAAACGTCCACATATGCGTTATGATTCGCATGTACCCGCGATTCCAAAAGTATTGAAAAAGTCTGAAAATATTTTTTCAGCAATGCAAAAACAAGACATTCTCTTACACCATCCATTTGAATCATTTGCACCAGTTATTAACTTGTTGCGTGAAGCTGCACGTGATCCCCAAGTGCTAGCGATCAAACAAACCTTATATCGTAGTGGTGCTGACTCTGAAATTGTTCAGGTACTTGCAGAAGCGGCACGTAATGGTAAAGAAGTCACTGCTGTGATTGAGTTACGGGCGCGTTTTGATGAAGAATCAAATATCGCCGTTGCCAATGTATTACAAGAGGCGGGTGCTGTTGTGGTTTATGGCATCGTGGGCTATAAAACGCACGCCAAAATGATCTTGGTGGTACGCCGTGAAAATAATAAGTTAGTACGTTATGTGCATTTGGGTACGGGTAACTACCATGCAACAAATGCTCGTATTTATACCGATTATGGTTTGCTCACTACAGATAAAGAGCTCTGCGAAGATGTACATCGTATTTTTCAAGAATTGACTGGTATGGGGAAAATGGCAAAGTTGAAAAAACTGTTACATGCGCCGTTTACTCTTCATGCTCAGTTAATTGCTTTTATTGATGATGAAATTGCCAATGCCAAAGCGGGCAAGCCTGCACAAATTATTGTTAAAGTTAACGCGTTAACTGAAGTTCAATTGATCAATAAATTATATGAAGCTTCGCAAGCAGGGGTACAAATTGATCTGATTATTCGCTCAATTTGCTGTTTACGTCCAGGGTTACCAAATCTGTCTGAAAATATTCGAGTTCGTTCAATTGTCGGGCGTTTCTTAGAACATACCCGTGTCTATTATTTCGGAAATAATGGCAATCCACGTATATACTGTTCCAGTGCAGACTGGATGGATCGTAATTTATTTAATCGTGTAGAAGTGTGCTTCCCGATCGAAGATCCAGCATTAAAAAAACGCATTTACCAGCAAGGTTTAGTCAATTACTTAAAAGACAATATCCGCGCTTGGCTATTGCAAGGCGATGGGACTTGGACTCGTGTGCAACCTAAAGAAGGCGAGGCAATTTACAATGCTCAACAAACTTTGCTTGAGCACTTTGTAAATGGTTAAGCCAAGATAATCTGATTGTCTTAAGCCCGATTAAAATTAATCGGGCTTTTTTGTATCAGTCAGTCGGATTTTAATGAAATTGAATGACTTGGTTATTTTAGATTTAAGCTTTTTTAAATCAGCAATCAACGCTTCTAATAAAGCATTGAAGTTCTTAAATACTAGGATGACTTAAGCTGTTGTGGTTTTAAACTCGATAAAATTGCAGGTAGTGCAATTAAATAAATCATCGCGACAACCAACCATATAGCGCCAGTCCATCGTGTTTGGAAATGAAAGTAAAGTGTAGAAAACAATAAGGGGGCAATAATCGAGGCTAGACTAATGGTTGAGGCGATAACACCTTGAAACTGTCCTTGCTGTGCAGCTGGGATTTTTTGTGAAACAACAGCTTGTAGTGCAGGAGTACCAATACTTCCTAGGGCAAAGATCGGCATGATTGCAAAAATGATCCAAGCGTGTTGGGTAAAAGCCATGATGATTAATGCCATACATATACATGCCAGACCAATCAGCACGGTATTTCTTTCACCAAAATATCGGACGGCATGTTGAGGTATAAATGACTGAACCAGTACTTGGCATAAACCAAAAGTGCCTAAAGAAAGACCAACCCAAAATGTATTCCATTTAAAGGTATCATGTCCCCAAAGTGCCCAGCAGACACCATAAGCTTCACCGCAGGCGCTAAACAGAAAAAATATCAGTAAAATGGGCAGTATATTTTTTTGAGCAAGGATAAAACTAAGACTTTTAAATGGATTCATTTCTAAACTGGAAAGTAAAGAAATCGCAGGTCGAGAAATGGTGGGTAAAGGATTGTTGCTTTGGGATTCAGGGAGTAGCCAGAATGCGATAAGCAAGTTAACTGTTGTTAAAATTGCCGCAACGAAAAAAGGTAGCCGTAACCAATACCCGCCCAATAATCCACCGAGGATAGGACCGAGAATAAATCCTATACCAAACATGGCACTCATTAAACCGAAGTATTTTGCTCGATTTTCTTCTGACGTGGTATCAACGATATAGGCTGAAGCCACGGACATATTGGCACTACTTATTCCAGCAATGATTCGTCCAATGAACAGCAAGATAAGAGAGGGTGAGCAAGCAAGAAAAAAATAGTTGATTGCAGAACCCGCAAGTGAAATCAGCAAAACAGGTCTTCGACCAATGCGGTCACTCAAAGCACCTAAGATCGGGGAGAACATAAATTGCATAAGCGCATACAGGCTTAGGAAAACCCCCATTAACAAGGCAACGTTATGCTGATGGCTTAGGTCTTTCAGTAGTGAGGGAAACAGAGGGAATACGATGCCAATGCCAATTGCATCTAAGACAATCGTTGAAAAAATAATATATAAAGGTCGGTTCATACGCGTCCTATCGAAAATTCAGGCACAGAAAACTGTGAAAACCTGTTAACGATGCTTGGAAGATTCAAGCCCTGTGGAACGCTGACCAATGCAAAGGATTGGATATGTGTCGACGAGATGGATGCATGCTTTTTAAAACAAGCTGAGGATAGGTCGATTTTTCGCGATTTTCATCGTAACAATACATACAAAAATAAGCGAGTATTTTGTACTGCTCAAATATTATCATTCTTGATCTAGTAAAAACAAGATCGTTTTAATTTTGCTTATGCTGAGGTGATCTATAGACTTTTTAGATCTTCAATAAAAAAGGAGTCAATCATGACTCCTTTTCAGTATTGGAAAATTAACGTAAATTTGGCGTGATTTTTTGAAGAATTTGTACCAACACATCAAATTCACTTTGTAGCGGTGTACTTTTACGTGTAACCAAAGCCAAAGTGCGTGAAGGCGCATTCTCAATAGGTTTAACCACAATCTGATCATTGTTTTTCAGCATATGTGCATGAATTGCAATCTCAGGAAGCAGTGTATAGCCTAAGTTTGAACTGACCATTTCCACTAAAGTTGGCAATGAGCTTGCTTTTAAACGGTGATCATTTTTACGCTCACCGATTGGGCAAACACTTAAGGTATGATCACGTAAGCAATGACCTTCTTCAAGGAGCATGAGATGAGAAAGATCTAAATCATCTAAGCTTCTTGCATTCATCGCATTTTGATCTGCTTTATTGCAGACTAAGAATAAATCTTCTTTCGCAATTTCAGCAACTTTCAAACCACGTGTGTCGAATGGTAAAGCCAGCATGATCACATCTAGATTGCCATGCTCAAGTTTTTCAACAATTTTTTCACTTTGTGCTTCATGCAGATGCAACTGAATTTTTGGAAGTTGTTTATGCACTTCTTCCAAAAGCTGCGACAAAATGAAAGGGGCGATGGTTGGAATAATCCCTAAATGCAAATCACCAGTTAACGGTTCACTCATTTCTCGACTTAACCGCATCAAGTCCTGAGCATCGGCGAGTAGAACACGGGCTCGGGCAACAACTTGCTCACCTAGAGGAGTTAAACGTACGTTTTGGCGATCACGTTCTACGAGTACGCCACCCAATAAACGTTCTAACTCCATGATTCCACCAGATAAAGTAGATTGAGTTACAAACGAACGGCGCGCTGCTTCAGTGAAGTGCAGCGTCTCAGACAGTGTCACTAAATATGACAACTGTCTTAGGGATGGTAATGCAGCCATAGTGTCCTAATGCTTATGATTTAAAATGATGTGCAAATAAGCCGCTAAGTTGAGGAACAAAATGCGGTGGGATATCATGCCCCATTCCCTCAATTAATTCAAATTTAGCGCCTGAAATTGCTTTAGCAACTGCCTTACCATGACTTGGAGGTAGTAACCGATCTTTAGAGCCATGTAACACTAAAGTTGGCTTTTTGATCTGCTTATCCAATTTAAGTAAGGAACCTGTACATAATATTGCTAAAAACTGTTGAAGTACACCCGCTGGGTGATAACTACGACGATATAATTTACGTGCAGTTTGAATTGCTTCAACTTGGTTGATATAACCAGGTGAACCAATCATATGAAATACCTTCAAGGAATGATTCACAATCCCTTCTTCATCACGTGATTCAGGTTTACCGATAAGACTAAAGAGTTGTTTTGGAAACGGTGGTGGTAGCAAAGGTTGATTATTACTAGTAAAGAGTAATCCGACTTTATCAATTTTCTCAGGATATTTTGCTGCTAAAATTTGAGAAATCATCCCCCCCATTGAAGCACCCAAAATATGTGGTTTTTCAATGCCTAAACGATCAATCAATAATGCAACATCATCCGCCATATCAAATAAGTTATAAGGCGCGCCGTCATTTGGTAAGCCCAAAGCAAAGCGACCCATCAGCTTATAAGAGTTTAAACGTGGACCTTGGTGGCGAATTTTTGAAGATAAGCCAATATCACGATTATCAAAGCGGATCACATGAAAGCCTTGATCAATCAGTGATTTACAAAAAAAATCAGGCCAAAATAACATTTGCGCACCCAAACCCATAATCAACAGAATGGTCGGGTGTTGTGGATTTCCACCAGTTTCAACATGAAGCTGAATACCATTACCTAAGTCGACTTTGGTTTCATTCATGAACGAGGCATAAGGTGAAACTTGAAATTGAAGTGCGCTATTCATTGTTATTTTCCTAAGCAAGGATATTCTTTGATTAAAAAATATCCTTGCTATTAAAACCTTAAACGGATGCAGGAATCAAGTCTGGAACCAGTTTTGTTAAAGTTAAACGCTGTTTTCCAGCAGTTGCACCTAACAATACAAAACCACGTAAGGTACCTTCAGCATCTGTTGCTTTAGATAACATCCCATCTTCAAACTCTTCATTCTCCCATGTAACATCTACATCAATTGGAGCTGGAAGTACAGTCAAAGGTGCAGCTGGGGTTTTCACCGCGACTGGCATTGCAGGGTAGTGTACAGTGGTGGTTTGTCCACTCAAGGTTTTGGCTAATGCACGCGCTTGTTGCATGATTGGCATGACAAATGGCAAGAGTGTTCCATTCACTTCGGCACAGTCACCGATGGCAAAAATATCTGCTTGACTGGTTTCGAGCAAGGTGTTGGTAATGACACCACGACTGGTGTTGATTTCCGTAGCTTTAGCCAAGGCAATATTAGGTTGTAAGCCAATTGCAGAAAGCACAACATCCGCGAGCAAGGACTGACCACTGGCCAATGAAACGATATAACCACGCTCAGATTTAGAAACTTTTTCTACAGTGGTACCCAAGGCAAATTTAATTCCTGATTGTTCAAGATTGTCTTTAAATGCTTGTGCAACATGATTAGGCAATAAACGCCCTAAAGGTTGTGGTGCTAAGTCGATCACCGTAACCTGATGCCCAGTATTTTGTAAGTCATTGGCAAATTCACAACCAATTAAGCCCGCGCCTAAAATCACCACACGTTTGTTGCCACATTCACCCGTGCTGCAATTGTCTAAAGTTTCACGGAATGCTCGATAGTCAATTAGTGAGTTAACCACATGAATATCATCACTCCCATCACCAGCAATCGCTAATCGAATCGGATTTGCGCCCACTGCAAGAATAAGTTTTGAGTAGCCTTGAGTTGAAGATTGTCCATCTTTTTCAAGGGTTAATTCATGTTTCTCTACATCAATATTTTTAACCCATGTCTCTTTTTCAATCCGCATGTTCAGTTGGGTGCTCATCTTTTCAGCATCGCCTAAACCAATTTGTTCAGGTGCTTTTTTCCCAACCAATGCATTAGATAGGGTCGGTTTTGCATAATTCACCGCATCATCTGCGCAAATCATCACCAATTCCTGTTCGGTGTTTAACTTACGAAATTCTCTTGCAAGGGTATAACCCGCCATGCCAGAACCTATGATGATAATCGGTTGCATATCTTTCTCCATACCTGTTTCAAATTTAGCGGTGAATTGAGTAATTTTGTATTATTGAAAATAAATGTAAAAAGACCATGTGAACATGGTCTTTACGCAATATCTTAGATTTCGACCATTTCAAAGTCTGCTTTAGAAACACCGCAGTCTGGGCATGTCCAGTCATCAGGAATATCTTCCCACTTGGTACCTGCTGCGATGCCATCTTGTGGCCAACCTTCTGCTTCGTCATAAATCCAACCACAAACGATGCATTGATATTTCTTCATCTGATTCTCCGATATCTGACAGATGTTATGTTTTTTCTGTCAGTTAAATTCCTTCTGCTGCTTGACTCAAATAATATGCAAATAAAATGTGTACATATTCCTCTAAATTCTTACGCAGTTCTGTATCTAAAGTAAAGTAAATATCGGAGTTTATCTAACTAATCTCAAAGCTGAATGGCAGCTCAGGACAAAAGCGATGTTTATTATGCCAACTTTGTCAGACAATTTTAATTATAATCGTGTCGCTACAAGGGATGAGTACTGCTATAAATGTTTAAATTTTTTGTATTTAGACCAAGGTTAGATGAATATTTTAGACAATAATATTAAGCTAGAGTCAGTATGTTATATAGCCATTATTTTGTGTGAAAATGGACTTAATAAATTCAATAACTTAGGGTGATTTCAATAGAGGGTAGATAGCGAACTGCTGTCTATTTTGACTAAAAAACGTTAAAATTCGCATATTATTTATTTTTTAAATCTCTCCCTATGATCAACATATCTACTGCTTTGTGGTCAAATATCCGTGCTGTCCCGAATTTTCCAAAACCAGGTATTTGTTTTTATGATTTAACCCCATTGTTTATGAACAATCTTGTGGAGTTAACCGATGCATTGATTGCAAGTATTCCAGTAAAACAATTAAATGCAGTGGATAGTTTTGTTGCAGTTGAGGCGCGAGGTTTTGTTTTAGCAAGCTTATTGGCACAGCGTACGGGCAAAGGTTTATTAC
This sequence comes from Acinetobacter sp. AS167, assembly GCF_037152175.1. Classification (NCBI taxonomy): domain Bacteria; kingdom Pseudomonadati; phylum Pseudomonadota; class Gammaproteobacteria; order Moraxellales; family Moraxellaceae; genus Acinetobacter; species Acinetobacter sp. AS167. Next base: position 314,910 of record NZ_JBBCMP010000002.1, on the reverse strand, counting down.
TGGTTCGTAAAGCAGGTAAGTTACCACCCCCAGTGATTGGTGTAGGCTATAGCTTAGAATATGGTTTAGATCGCTTGGAAATGTCAGCTGATATCAAAGCACAGAAAGTGATTATTGTAGATGATGTATTGGCTACAGGTGGTACTTTAAAAGCAGTCAATGAATTGATGCATAAATGTCAACACACCGTATTGGGTGCGAGTGTTTTTCTTAATCTAACTGATTTACATAAAGATCTTGATTTAAAGATTTGGTCAGTGCTTGATGAGCATTCAAAGCCAGTTGAACAAGCGGTTGCTTAAAGGCAATAACAGGTTAAGTTTTCGAACTCAATTTTTGTCATTGAATACTTAAATCATTTTGTTTGTCTGTCTCGTCGTGGGAAAAGCCTTGTAAATACAAGGCTTTTTTATGCCAAGTACGCCAATTTGTGCTTTGCTGATTTTTTTCAAGCAATAAAGGTTTGTTCCATATATTCAATTAAATGATTTAAGTTTTCAGGTTGGACTAAACGATGATGTCCACCTTCAACAGCTTCAATCTGCATATAGGATTCTAGTTGCTCAACTACTTTATACATATCTAAAACCTCATCACCAAGCTCCAGATAAGCAATCTGTGGTATATCATGGTCTAAATCATGTTCATCAATCGCTACATAATCCTCACGGAAATCTGGATCTAAGCTTGGATTTGCAATGATTGCAGGAATTCGATGTTGTTGTGACATTTTTAATGCCCAATATCCCCCTAAACTATGACCTACCAATAAATCGGGTTTAATTTTTTCGATAATATCTTGATAGAAACATTCAACCGTTTTGTAGTTAAGGTTACGGTAATCCACATCAATGCAGTATTTTTTTTCAGCATTTATTGCATGGAATTTTGTCGATTCTTTGGAAGAATCTAGTCCATGTAAAAATAAAATTTTAGAATGAATATTCTTCATTGTTATCGTTTTCATATGGTCTTTCTTTATTGAGCAAAGGTAGAAATTGAATAAAGCTAGAAAAAGTTATCAACGGATTTAAAATTTTCCATCTAACTATTTTTATATTCAAATATTCTACTTAGCTGCACTTTTTTAAAAACTTAGATTTTGGTCTAAGAGTATTATGTAACAGATCAATATGCTTGTTATTTATTGTTTAACATATTGAATGTTTAGGTTTAAATTTTTTAGGTTATGGATTTTTATTAACAAAAATTAATCATTCTGGGTTTTTATTGTACTAAGCTATAGATTGGATTAATAAAATAAGAGAAACAAATGATTACTTTAAGCTACGACATTGTCATTCAAGCGAATGCACAAACAGTATGGAATATCCTTTGGGATACGCATACTTATTCAAAATGGACCCAACCATTTTCTGAAACTTCGCAGATGCAGTCTGACTGGAAAGTTGGCGGGGAAACCTTATTTCAAGATGCCAGTGGCAATGGCATGGTCGCCACCATTGTAGAGTTGGAGCAGTTTAAAAAAGTGGTATTTAAACATTTGGGTGTTTTGAAAAATGGTGTTTTAGATTCAACAAGTGAAGATGTTGAAAGTTGGAGTGGCTCTTTAGAAAAATATTTCTTAAATGATCAGGATGCAACAACCACATTATCTGCTGAAATAGAAACCTCTGAGGAATATAAGGACATGATGGATCGTGCTTTCCAGCAAGGGTTTGCCATAGTCAAATCATTGGCTGAACAAAACCATTGAGAAACTTTGCGCTTACTGCGTAGCTTAGCCCTGATGTTTTTTCTCATTATTTAATGGCATTGAATGATCAGTGGTTGTTCAATAGAAAATGATTTTGCCACACCATTTTCATTACGTGGTTGGAAGCGAATTTTTTCTAGTAATGGTTGGAGTATTGATTTCATATGTTCGTGAATTAAAGGGGGGTAGCGGATATTAAGGATTTGCCCTTGTGCCTCTACTAAAAATTTTGCTGAGAGCAAGATATTACCTTGTTGATCAAATTTAATTTTATTCTGAGATGGCGTCTTACTTTGAGTACAAAAAGGTTCTAAAGCGCTTTGTAGTTGTGAGAAGTTAGGTTTTATGGCGTATTGGACGGTGGTGGGAAATTTAATAAACAGAATGTATTTTCCATAATAGTATTTTGTTTTTGCGATGTTTTGCTCATCAAAATTAAGCGCTTTATTTTTAAAATCATTAGTGACCTGTGGTAATTGATCTAGAGTGAGTTTTTTTGCCAGTTCTAAAGCCCTTAAATTGAGTGCTTTTTGAGTGAGGTGTGGATTCATTAATTTGACTTGGCTTTGCAGACTAGTTCGATTTGGAGTGATTTCTAATTGCCAAATATAATCTTGATTATTGAGATTGGTACTTTCAATTTTTATGGGAAGATCTTTTTGAGTATTGCTCATAACAATGATTTGCTCGGCTCCAACTACAGTTGAAAATGACAAAACGTTGAAAAGAATGATACTTTGGGCGAATCTTTGCCAGTATTTACTCATGATTTTTAATTTTTAAATGGTTCGTAGAGTTATATTCATACGCATTATGTTGTAAATCTGCTATGCTATGCAACTTCCGTTTTTTAATATAATCGAGGCAGAGATGACGCAACATAACGCTCAATCGACTTCTGAACAACACATTTCCGAAAACGATTTAATTGCACAGCGTCATGCCAAGTTAAAGCAAATTCAAGATCACGCCAAGGAAACAGGTGTTAGCGCATGGCCAAACACATTTAAACGTGAGCATTATGCGCAAGATCTACAAGAACAATTTGCAGATCAATCTAAAGAACAAATCGAAGCAGGCGAGCAAGTTCACGTATCTGTAGCGGGTCGTGTGATGTTGAATCGTGGTTCATTTATCGTGATTCAAGACATGACGGGCCGTATTCAATTATATGTGCCACGCAAAGAGCTTGCACCAGAAGTTTTAGAAACTGTAAAAAGTCTAGATCTTGGTGATATTATTGCTGTACAAGGTTATATCGGTCGTTCTGGCAAAGGTGATTTATATGTTCATATTGAACATTTTGAATTATTGACGAAATCTCTTCGTCCACTTCCAGACAAGTTTCATGGTTTGAATGACACAGAAGTAAAATACCGTAAACGTTATTTAGACTTAATTGTGAATGAAGAAACACGTAAAACTTTTGAAATTCGTGCAAAAGTTGTGTCTGGTATTCGCAACTATCTCATTAATGAACGTTTTATGGAAGTTGAAACTCCGATGATGCATGTGATTCCAGGTGGTGCGTCAGCGCGTCCATTTGAAACACATCATAATGCATTAGATATGCCATTATTCTTGCGTATTGCACCTGAGCTTTACTTAAAACGTTTGGTTGTTGGTGGATTTGAGCGTGTATTTGAAATTAACCGTAACTTCCGTAACGAAGGTGTTTCAACGCGTCATAACCCTGAATTTACGATGATTGAATTCTATCAAGCTTATGCTGATTACAAAGATCTTATGGCTTTGACTGAAGGTATGCTAGAAAAATTAGCAATCGACATCTTGGGCTCAACGGATGTTCCTTATGGTGAAGAAGTGTATAGCTTCAAAGGCCCATTTAAGAAAATCTCGATGTTTGATGCGATTCTTGAGCATAACCCAAATTTCACTGCTGAAAATGTTTCGGATCGTGAATTCTTGGCAACATTTATTCGTGAAGAGTTAAAAGAGCAAGTTAAACCAGGTTTTGGTTTAGGTCGATTACAAACGATCGTATTTGAAGAAACTGTTGAAACTCAATTACGTCAGCCGACATTTATCACAGAATATCCTGCGGAAACTTCCCCGTTAGCGCGCCGAAATGATGATAATCCGCATATCACTGACCGTTTCGAATTCTTTATCGGTGGTCGTGAGTTGGCAAATGGTTTCTCGGAATTAAATGATCCAATTGACCAAGCTGAACGCTTCCAAGCGCAAGTTGCTGAAAAAGATGCGGGCGATGATGAAGCAATGCATTTCGATGCTGACTTTATTGAAGCATTAGAATACGGTTTACCTCCTACAGCAGGTGAAGGTATTGGTATCGATCGTTTGGTGATGTTATTTGCCAATGCAGCAAGTATCCGTGATGTGATCTTATTCCCACATATGCGTCATAAAAATTAATTTATGATGTTATAAAAGATGTTGTAAAAAAAGCCACTGAATTCAGTGGCTTTTTTTTGCTTAGACAATCAGGGCATTTTAGAAATGAAATACGCCTAAACCATTTTTAATTTCATCTAAAGTATCTTGAGTGATGATACGGCATTTTTCCGTACCAGTTTTTAAGATATCCATGATGTAAGCTGGATCTTTGGCAAGTTCCATACGACGTTCACGAATTGGTGTAATCAACTCTTTTAACACACCTTCAAGACGTTTTTTCACAGTACCGTCACCTAAACCACCACGACGATAATGTGCTTTAAGTTCTTCAACTTCTTCTTTATTTGGATCAAAAGCATCTAAATAGGTAAATACAATATTTCCTTCAACCTGACCAGGATCTTCAATACGCAGATGGTTTGGGTCGGTATACATTGCATTGACTGCTTTTTTGATGTCTTTATCGGTTGCATCTAATACAATGGTATTGCCCAATGATTTCGACATTTTTGCTTTACCATCGAAGCCAGGTAAACGGCTCATGTTAGATAAAAGCGCTTTACACTCTGGTAAAACCTCTTGTCCAATTTGACGGTTTAAACGCCGAACAATTTCATTGGTCTGTTCGATCATTGGAATTTGGTCTTCGCCAACTGGCACGACAGTGGCTTTAAATGCAGTAATATCGGCAGCTTGTGCAACAGGGTAGCAAAGAAAACCAGCTGGAATGTCACGCTCAAAACCACGTAATTGAATTTCAGCTTTGATGGTTGGGTTACGTTCTAAACGTGAAACCGTCACAAAGTTTAAATACAACATGGTGAGTTCATTCAACGCGGGTAAACAAGATTGAACACAGATTGTAGTTTTTGTTGGGTCAATGCCGACTGCTAAATAGTCTGTTGCTACTTCAAGAATATTACGACGAACTTTTTCAAAGTTATCCGCATTATCTGTTAAAGCTTGAGCATCTGCGAGAAGGAGGTGTTGATGATGAGAATCTTGTAAGCCTACTCGTGAGCGCAAAGAACCTACAAAATGTCCCAAATGTAGTTGTCCAGTAGGACGGTCGCCTGTCAAAATCACAGGACGATTATCTTGATTCGTCATTATCGCTTCCAAAGTCTTTATATAGACAGTCGTGTTTTATGAATGGGCACTATTGTACGAGATAATTTATTTTAATGTCAGCGAAAAATGGTGTAGAACCAATTTTTATCAATAAATGTGAAAATCTACAAAATTTTATATAGAAAAATGAATTTTCACTTTAAAATGACAGGATAACTAAAATTTTGGATAAAAAATGGCAAGTAGTCTATTAATATTATTAGATGATATCGCAGCGGTACTCGATGATGTTGCAGTCATGAGTAAAATGGCGGCTAAAAAAACTGCGGGTGTTTTAGGTGATGATTTAGCACTGAACGCACAACAAGTGAGTGGTGTAAGAGCAGAGCGTGAACTTCCTGTGGTTTGGGGTGTCGCGAAAGGCTCATTTATCAATAAATTAATTTTAGTACCTTTGGCTTTGTTGATCAGTGTAGTTGCACCATGGTTGATTAACCCATTGTTGATGATTGGTGGTCTGTTTCTTTGCTATGAAGGTGTTGAAAAAGTTCTACATAGTTTGCAGCATAAAAAAGCCAAAACAGGTGAAGCTGCGCAAGAGGAATTTGAACAAATTGAAACTGATTTAGCCACATTTGAAAAAGATAAAATTAAAGGCGCAATACGTACAGACTTTATTCTCTCTGCTGAAATTGTGGTGATTTCTTTAGGCACTGTTGCGGCTGCAACATTTGGTACCAAAGTGATGGTGCTATCTGTCATCGCAATTTTAATGACCGTCGGTGTCTATGGCTTTGTCGCCATGATTGTAAAGATTGATGATTTAGGTTTGTATTTAACCCAACAAACATCAAATGTTAAACAAAGCATTGGCCGTGGTTTACTGGTATTTGCACCAAAGTTAATGAAGACTTTAACAATTGTTGGAACCATTGCAATGTTCCTTGTCGGTGGGGGGATCATCACCCATGCTGTTTCAACTTTGCATCATTGGTCAGAAGAAGCCGTTGATCATATTCAACATATTCCAACCGTTGGTAGTGTTATTGGTGCATTAACACCAACGTTAATCAATTTACTGATTGGTATCGTAGCCGGCTTAGCTGTGGTATTGGTTGTTGGACTTATTCAAAAAGTTCGTGGTAAATCAACTACTGCATAAATGCAAAGCACATTCTAAATGATAGCCAATATAAAATAAAAGGACCGATCTATGCGTTGGAAAGGACGTAGAGAAAGTGATAATGTCGAAGATCGCCGTGGTGGTGGTGGCGTAAAAGCGGGTGGGATTAGTATACTAGGCTTAATTGTCGCTTTTGTTGCATGGAAATTCTTTGGTGTTGACCCACAGCAAGCCTATCAGGCGACTAAACAGGTGACTTCGGCTGGTGTAAGTCAAAATTCTGCACCGACGAATTTAACCCCTGAACAGCAGGAAACCTCATCTTTTGTTAAAACGGTTTTGGCAGATACCGAAGATACCTGGAAGCCAATTTTCCAACAACAAGGTGTACAGTATGTTTCACCTAAGCTGGTGATGTTTAGTGGTGCGATACAATCGGGTTGTGGTACGGCTGAATCTGCGATGGGGCCATTTTATTGCCCAGCAGACCAAAAGGTGTATATCGATACCCAGTTCTTTAAAGATATGCGCCAGCAGATGGGTATTTCTGGTGAAAAAAATCAATCTGAGCTTTCAGCTAAAGATGAAGCAGGTGATTTTGCTCAAGCCTATGTGATCGCGCATGAAGTGGGGCACCATGTACAGAATTTATTGGGAATATCATCTCAGGTTCAGCAAGCACGCCAGCGTGCCAGTGAAACTCAGGGCAATCAACTATCAGTTCGTCTAGAATTACAAGCAGACTGTTTAGCTGGGGTCTGGGCCAATCGTACTCAACAACGGACTCAGTTCTTAGAACAGGGTGATATTGAAGAAGCGATGGATGCAGCTGAAAAAATTGGCGATGATTACTTGCAGAAAAAAGCACGGGGTTATGTTGTTCCAGACAGCTTTACCCATGGTACCAGCCAGCAACGTATGCAATGGTTTAATATTGGTATGAATTCTGGTGATATCAATGCATGTGATACCTTTAAATAGATAGCTACTCAGTATTGCGTTAAAAAAGGGAACATCATGTTCTCTTTTTTTCTGAATCAATTTTTTCAAGCATTTTTTATGTTAAAAAATATAACCAGTAATCATCATATTTCAGTTTTTTTTGTACAATTATCCAGATTGTTAAATGGTCTCTTATTTTATATTTTATAAAAAAATGATTGAGTGTTTGATGTGCATTTAAATTAAAAATCTAAACAGGTTTCTGATGGGTAACTATTTCTTTCTTCAGGTCTTTACAGTCATTTTTGCGCTTTCTATCGCGACTACAATTTTTAATAAGCGAATATTAGGTTTCCCTCAAGCCATCGGTGTTCCCATTGTCTCTGCAATTTTTGTCTTTATTTTGCAATGGGGCGCCAGTTTACTTAATGGCAATCAATTTATCTCTATTAATATCCATAATATCGAAGAAGCTGTAAGGCATGTCGATTTTTATGATTTTTTAGTCAATGGCGTTATTTGTTTCATTCTGACATCTTCAGCGCTTAAATTTAAAGTTTCAGATTTAAAAGTTTATTGGAAGCCGATTAGTATATTGGCAACGATTGCCTTACTGCTCTGTGCTGTATTTTTTGCAGGATTGGTCTTTGGCTTTCAGTTTTTGATTGGTAATCCAGTCCCAATTTTAGTTTTATTATTACTGGGTTCAGCATTAGGTGCAACAGATCCGATTGGGATCAAAGGTGTTCTCAGTTCAGTACGAGCGCCACATCATCTCATTGTTAAATTGGAAGGTGAATCCTTATTTAATGATGCGATGTGTATCGCGGTCTTCATGACTTTATTAAATGTCCTTGAAGGTGAGCATTTTAGTTTAGTTGCAACATTACAAACATTCTTATATGAAATTGTGGTTGCGGTCATCATTGGTTGGGCTTTTGGTTTAGGAATCTTGCGTTTATTACGTGGCAAGCATGAGATGGAATCATTGATTCTCACAACTGCGTTATTGGCATGTGGCTCTTATCTTGTTGCATTATTTGCTCATGCATCGGCACCAATTGCTTGTGTAATTGGGGGCTTAATCGTAGGTAATAAGTGGAAAGAAATTTTACAGGATCGTGAGATTCGAGAGGTTAATCATTTTTGGCATACAGTAGAAGGGATTATTAATTCTTTTCTCTTCACACTGATTGGTCTAGAAATCTTTATTTTAGACTTAAGCACAAGTCTGATTCTTGGCGGTATTTTTGCATTCTTTGCATTGCATCTTTCTCGTTTTGCTGCAAATTTCTTAGCTTTTGCATTTTTCCCATCATTTCGCAAAAAGAGTTATAACGGTAGTCTAGCTATTCTTTCGTGGGGAGGGGTTCGTGGAGGAATTTCCCTTGCATTGATCCTTGCTGTGGCAAACGCCCCTGAGCTACGTGATTACAGTAGTATTTTAATTGGTTATACCTTCATTAGTGTATTACTTTCAGGTGTGGTCTGTGGGCTGGGTTTACCAGCAGTCATGAATGCATTTTATTACAACCCAAATGAAGAAACACAAGGTTTTAAAGGTTGGTATCAGCGCATGTGCAATAAAATGAATCGTAAAGGTATCAAATATATTGTGGGGGAAGATAACGAAGGACATGAAACCATTACCATTTATAATCCTGAAGCGCTTGTTGACAAGAAAGCTGCAGATGGTGTGGCATCGGTACATCATCCTGAAAAAGCCCAGGAAATGAAGCGATTGGAACATCCTGGTAACTTTTAAACATAGCGCATTAAGCTAAATGAATAGTTAAGGTATAAAACTGAGCGACTAAAAATTAAATATTTTTAAAGGTTTAGCGCCATAAAAAAGCCAGTAACAATACTGGCTTTTTTATTAGAGCTGTTACTTTGCGTTTTTGGCTAAGAAATCGAGGTAAGGTTTCACCAAAAGTTGCTCTTGTTCTAAAATCGGTAAATGCCCGACTCCTTTGAGAATTATCGGCTCTTGTGCATTTTTCAATAAGCCTTTGAGTTCAGCCGCAGCTTCAACATTGATAATTTGGTCTTTGTCTCCCCATGCAATCAATACGGGTTGGTCAATAGAGCGTGCTGCAATTGCAAATGAATCTGGGGTAAATAATTTAGACATGACAATCAGTTGTTCAACCAATTTGGTTGTGTTTGCAGATTGGCTGATCATCAATTTTTCTTGGGCATCTTTTAATTCTTTAGGAATAAAAGGAGGCATGCTGGTTGCGATTTTCATTAAACGATCAAAATCGCCTGGTTTACTGACAATCATGTTGCGTAAAGTTGTTGGATCTTTTAAATAAGGCGTATTGGCTGATTTAAACACACCCGCACTATCAATCAGAAATAATGATTTAGTATCGACAGGGTATTGTGCTGCGTAAAGTAATGAAATAGATCCCCCCATAGAGTGACCTGCGACGTTTAAGCCATTGTCTACTTTAATCGCTTCGGCAAAACGACGTAATTTTTCAGTTAGATTAGGCAATGAATAATCAAAATCATTTGGTACCTTACTGTCACCTTGACCTGGAAGATCAGGAATTATTACATGGTAATAAGGGGTTAAATAGCGTGCAACACGATTCCAGTTGTCACGACTTCCTGCAAGTCCATGAACTAACATGATCGTCGGTTTACCTGCTGGCCCACCTTCACTATATGCCCAGTCAATATCACCTACTTTTACACGTTTGGTTTCCATGCCAGCCCACGCTCGTTCTTGTTGCAGCACACTTTGGATGTCAATTGCTGGAGCAGCATAGCTTGTAGTTGATATACCAACTGTTACCACAGAACCCATTGCCAATGCCGTTGATAAAATCAGTTTGTTGAAGATTCCTTTCATCTTTGAATACTCTTGTTGTTGTATTTGATGTACGATTTAAGATTAGTTTATGTACAGTCAAATTACATTTGCCTAAAATGTTTAAAGCTTATTTTCAAAGTCAATTTAACGTTATTTGCCAAGACGATTATGAATATTATTTTTTATTACTTGATTGATCTGAAAAATGTCAAATCATGAGCTCGCTCAGATGATCTTAAGTGTCATCATTCAAATCCCCAAAGGCAAAGTAGCCAGTTATGGTCAAGTGGCTAAATTTGCAGGCTTACCTAAACATGCACGATTGGTTGGGCGTGTCTTAGGACAATTACCTGAAGATCATAATATCCCTTGGTATCGAGTGGTCAATTCACAAGGTCGAATCAGCTTAAAAAAACTGGACGAAAAAGGTATGTGTATTCAGACGATAAAGCTGTTGGCAGAAGATGTGGTTGTTATTGATGGCAAAATAAATTTAAAAAAATATCAATGGATACCATAATTCCTCACTTTCAGATGTAGTGAGGAATCATAAAAGGAATGACAAAAATTATTTAATCACTAAGACTGGGATTTGCAATTCAGTTAATAAACTTTGTGCCACACTGCCCATAATAATTTTTTTTAGCCCCGTACGACCATGTGAGCTGAGAATGACCAAATCAACTTTTAAATCATGTACAGCTTGATTTAAAGTATGCGCAATGTTTTCGCCTTCGAGTAACCGTGTTTCAACTTGAACGCCTTCTGCAGCAAATTGATCTTTAGCTACATTAATATTTGCTTGAATAAATTCACGAGCCCGTTCAATCAGCATATTGCTTTGACCATTTGCCAAATATTCTGATGCAATATAAGGGTCTAAAGTCATCACTTGCACAACCGTGATTTTACTGTTAAATGCTTTTGCAAACTCAACTGCATGTTTCACAACAGATAATGAAGTTTCTGAACCATCAACTGGAACGAGGATATTTTGATAAGCCATGTCTATTTTCCTTATTTTACCGAAAAGCTGAGATGATTATTTATTACAATTCTAAGTTTATAGAACCATCATAACGTGAATATGAGATGAATAAAACCGAGTAAATGTGTATGGATAATTCATATAAATATCATAAATTTAATTAAAAGCATTGGCATCAAGTTACATCGTTTTGTTGCTTTTAAATGCAACTAAATAAAAGATAAATCAATCAATAAAATAAAGATCGAGATGCAATCTAGCACGATCAAAGTAAAGCTTTAAATGGTTTAAATAAAAGACATACACAATTGAGAAAATATAGAGACTGAATGAAACAATTGGCAAATTGTAAATCCATTTCTTCCTTTAAAATATTTTAAATATAAATACTGAACAGAATAGGACATTACAATTTAAACCATGGATTAAAAGGAAAAGACAATGGAATATCAAACAATTATCGTCGAAGAAAAAACGAAGCTAGATATTTGAGCTTAAATCAGCCTGAACGCTTTAATAGTTTTACAGCGCAAATCTGCCTTGAAATTGTATAGGCTTTAAAATAATTGAAAGATGATACTGGAAGCCGCATTATTGTGATTGCTGCGATTGGAATAGCTTTGCGAGTCTGTATGCAAAATGATTTTACCAGCCCAGTTAAAGTTGAGCAGGATTTGCAAAGAAAGGCGGGGTAGTCAGCAGATTTTTTTAAAGGTGTTCACGTTTTTAATGAAAGATAAGCTAAATTTAAAGTACGATAAATGATGTTTATCCTTAAGATTCAAACGATCAAGACATTAAAATGAATGATGTGCTCTGGATTATTCTTTTTCCAAAAAACAGGCAATTGCGGATCAAATCAAAGCAATTCCACAGATTAAAATGGATACTTAAACAGGTCAGTTCAAGCACATTTTGCACAAAAATAGTATGCTCGACTTTATTAAAATAAGAAATAAAATTACACATAACATAATTTGATTATGTATTGCATAAATAAAAGCTTTCTTGTAGGATAAATTTAGTGTTAAACGTCACTGTAAATGCAGCTTAAACTTAGAGCTTTACGTGGACTAAATTATGGAAAGGAAGAGTTCAAATCAGAATATTTTGTCGATTGACCTAAATACCTGTGAGCTTTTCTCGGCATTAAAAAACGGATGAATTTATTCAAATAAGGGAAACTAGATGGATATTTTAGATAACCCATTAGAACTATGTGGCTTTGCTTTTATTGAGTTTGTTTCGACGGAAAATGGATTAGATCAAATCTTTGAAGCAATTGGTTTTGCTAAAGTCGCAAAACATAAATCAAAAAAAGTTTATTTATGGCGTCAGGGTAATATCAATATTATTTTGAATTATCAACCTGAATCTTATGCATCATTCTTTTTTAAAGAACATGGCCCATCAGCATGTGCAATGGGATTTAGAACACGTGATGCAGCCAAAGCTTTTAAAAATGCAATTGAACTTGGCGCAGAGCCAATGTATTCGCAAGCAGGACCAATGGAATTAAATATCCCCGCGATTAAAGGCATAGGCGGTATGCCAATTTTCTTGGTCGATCGTGATATTTATGAAAATGATTTTGTATTCTTTGATGACGAAAATCGCAACCCACGTGGTGCTGGTTTAAATGAAATTGATCATTTAACCCATAATGTCTATAAAGGGCGTATGGATTATTGGGCAAATTTCTATGAAAAAATCTTTAACTTCCAAGAAATTCGTTACTTTGATATTAAAGGTGAATACACGGGTTTAACCTCTAAGGCGCTGACTGCACCTGATGGGATGATTCGTATTCCTTTGAATGAAGACTCAGACAAAGGCAATGGGCAAATCGCCGAGTTTTTGGCTGACTTTAATGGTGAAGGAATTCAACATATTGCTTTTATTACCGATGACTTAATTTCCACATGGGATAAGTTAAAAGGTTTAGGGCTGAAATTTATGACGGCGCCTCCTGAAACTTATTATGAAATGTTAAAAGATCGTTTACCTGATCATGGTGAACCGACAGAAGAACTGCAAAAGCGTGGTATTCTGTTAGATGGCAATACCAAAGAAGGTCAGAAGAAACTATTATTACAAATTTTTTCTGAAAATATGCTTGGTCCTGTGTTCTTTGAGTTTATCCAGCGTAAAGATGACGATGGTTTCGGTGAAGGCAACTTCAAGGCATTGTTTGAATCAATCGAACGTGACCAAATCCGCCGTGGTGTGTTAGAAGCCAAATAACAAAATCGTATTGAAAGTGAAAAGCCAAGAATTAAATTCTTGGCTTTTCACGATCTTTCGCTAAAAACTTAACGTGTTTGTATGTATTGATTTATCGTAGCAACTTCACGTTTAAATAGTTCAAGTTTTTCACTGCCCGCGTTGACTGGTAAAAACATTTCACTGTCTAATGCAACAATGCAAAACTCCATTGCAAGATGCGCATTGAAAATAGGTAAACCCACAGCATTGATGCCAACAAGTAAGTCTCCTTGAGCAATCGCCATACCTTGTTGTAAAGTATTTTCTTTTAAAACAAGAAATTCATCCCAATTGTTTGGTTTAATTTGAATATGATTGAGTGCTACTTTTTCCCATTCTGAGTGCATTAATGGTTTAATTACTGCTTCAGGCAAATATGAGGCAAAAACCCGCCCAGCAGCCGAATTGACTAAGGGCATGATCGAACCTACTTTGGTCACAATGGAAATTGGATGATTTGATTCAATCGACTGTACAACTAAAGGGCCTTTAGGTGACCATTTGCTGATTTGAATACCACAACCAATTTTACTTTGTAGTTCATAAATAAGATGCTGAACAAGTTGTAAAACATCTGTGTGCTGTATACAGTTTAAGCCCAATCGCCAAGCTTGATCCCCTAGCGCATACTGACCATCTTCAAGTTGTTTTGCATAATTCATGCGAATCAGACTAACAAGGTAACGATGTACCTTAGCTGGATGCATATCAAGTTTACTGGACAGCTCTTTTAAAATAATCGGCTTGTTATGCTCCAAAAGGGCATTGAGAACGGCTAAGCCCACCTCAAGTGATTGAACCCCACCAGACAACTTTTCTTCAATCATTGAATAACCCTTAATCTGCATACGATTTAGCAGTGTTCATTTGCTGTCGATATTTGATTTACATATTTAACACATAGTGCCTGAGCATTGTACAAAATAGAAATCATCTTTTTAAATGATTTAAATAGGCGAATGCTATAAGCATACAATTGTTTTTCGAGGTGTTACATATTATTTGTTAAACAACAGTACATCATCAAAAGATCTAGACCATTAAAGTTCAGCCGATAAAAATCGGTATTGGAGTTACAACGCTTCAATACCGATGAGTTCTAGCATTGTCCAACAGCAATATTTTAAATACTGATTGCTGTTGTTAGCTGAAGCTTATATAAGCTTCAGCAAAACGAGCATTGTGTACCATTAAAGCTGCTTATTATGATGTTCAACTAGATATAGGATACCAAATCATGAATTATTCGATTAATAAACTTAGTAAATACCAAGTCGGCTTTGGCACCTAGACATATTCAATTGAGTATGATTATGCTCCCAACTCGTCTTCATGCAAAAAATGAGTATGCTGAGGTGCGCGTTTGGTACGACTCCACTCATCCAGCATTTCTAATTTCATTTCTTCGGTAATTCGTGCAATTTTTGCATCTGCATGCACATCGTTATAGGTTAGTTCTAAACGGTGACCATTGGGATCAAAGAAATAAATCGAGTGGAAAATGCCATGGTTGGTGATGCCAAGAACTTTAACGCCATGTGCTTCGAGATGCTCTTTTGCAATCAGTAGAGTATTCAGGTCTTCAACTTCAAATGCGATGTGTTGAACCCATTGAGGGGTATTTTCGTCACGCCCCATATCTGGTTGAGTAGGCAGCTCAAAAAATGCCAATACATTTCCTTGCCCAGCATCTAAGAACAAATGCATATACGGATCAAAGGCTTTGGTCGAAGGCACATGGTCTTCAGCAAAGGCCAAAATAAAATCCATATTGAGCATTTTTTTATACCATTCCACGGTTTCTTTGGCATCTTTACAACGATAAGCCACATGGTGAATTTTTTTAATCGCAAAGCTCATGATAAAACTCCTTTATCTTTATTCCCAATCAGGTTGTTGTTCTGGAGCAGCATTGAAGAAGGCTGGAAGGGTTAAACAGTGTTGACTAATCGACTCAATCTTTGCAAAAGTGCTTAAATCAATTTCAAAGCGTTTGGCGTTATAGACTTGAGGAATCAAACAACAGTCTGCAAATGTCGGTTGTGTACCAAAACAGAATTTCCCATTTGAATCTTGTAGTTGGGCTTCTAAGCTGTTAAAACCCTCTACGATCCAGTGTTGGTACCAGTGTTTTTTTTGCTCGTCACTGAGAGCAAGATCATCTTGTAAATACTTTAAGACTCTTAAATTATTTAACGGATGAATATCGCAGGCGATCGCTTGTGCAAAAGCACGTACTTTACTTCGCGTGACGATATTTTCAGGCAATAATGAAATTGCTGGATAACGTTCTTCAAGATATTCCAAGATACTGAGTGACTGTAAAAAGCTTTGATCTTCATCCACTAAAGTTGGAACACATTGGCTTGGATTAACGGCTCGGTAAAGCTCTAGTAGTTGCTCATTCTTGACCAAATGCACGGGTTGTATTTCATAACTCAGTTGTTTGAGATTCAGTGCAATCCGAACCCGATAAGCCGCAGAGCTACGAAAATAACTATACAGTTTCATAGCTCAAGTCTTCTGTTTGATGGAAGCTAAACTGGCGCGCTGGCAAAATGCGATTGGCAACCTCACCAAAGCCCACACGGATCCCTGCTTTTTCACAGTAGCCTTTCATCACGACACGGTCACCATCTTGCAAGAAACCACGTTTTTCTCCATTCGAGAGAGTTAGCGGTTTGGTGGTATTCCATGTCAGTTCAAGTAAGCTACCATAAGCATCTTCTGTAGGACCTGAAATTGTGCCTGAACCCATCAAGTCACCGACTTGGACATTACAACCTGCAACTGTGTGGTGGGTGAGTTGCTGTGCCATGGACCAATACATATATTTAAAGTTGGTTTGGGAAATCACATCAGCTTGTGTTGATTGAGGGCTTTGAACTTCAATACTGAGGTGAATATCATAGCTGTTGGCAATATTTTCTTCTAAATAGCAAAGTGGTTTAGGTTGTTGTTCTGGACCTTTGACTTTAAACGGTTCCAGTGCTTGCATGGTCACCACCCAAGGTGAAATTGCACTTGCAAAAGTCTTGGCGTTAAACGGGCCTAATGGTACGTATTCCCATTGTTGAATATCACGTGCCGACCAGTCATTGAGCAAAACCATACCAAAAATATGATCCCAAGCATCTGCAATCACGATAGGCTCACCCAATTCAGTCGCTTTGCCAACGATAAAGGCAGTTTCTAATTCAAAATCGAGTTTACGTGTTGCAGAGAAAACAGGGCGTTCTTGATCAGGTAATTTGATTTGCCCAGAAGGTCGAACAATATCTTTGCCACTGACAATCACAGAGCTGGCACGACCATTATATCCCACAGGAAGTTCGCTCCAGTTTGGAAGCAATGCATTCTTAGGATCTCTAAACATGGTTCCGACATTGGTGGCATGTTCTTTGGATGAGTAGAAATCTGTATAGCCAGAGACTTGAATAGGTAAGTGCAAAGTGACTGTATTTTGCTTAAATAATGCATTTTGGCGTAAAACCACATCATCACGAAGTGTTGGATTTTCAGCAGAGAGTAGACTTTGTAATGTAGTACGAACCTTTTGCCAGTTGTGTTTACCCGTTTCTATAAATTTATTCAGTGTCGCTTGATTAAAACAATCTTGATGTCCATTGATCGCTAATAGTCCATGTGCCTCTAAGTGGGCAAGGTCTATGACCCAATCTCCAATGGCAACACCCACTCGTTTTGTGCCTTGGGGTGTTTCACTAAAAATACCGTAGGGCAAATTATGTATGGTGAAATCTGATTGTGAGTCAATTTCAAGAAAACAAGTTAAATGTGAGCTCATGATTTGCTTTCCTTGTCTTTAATTTTGTTAGAGAAGATCAAAATCTTTGATATTTTTCTTAAGTATTTGAAAAACAAATGAATATAGATTTATTTAAATGCCTTATTCAAATGACTCAAGCAAGCTGTCAGTGTCTTATGATTTCTATCATACTGAAAATATTTAATTACGCAATACATAATTTAATTACATAATTCATAATAATTGTTATTTGTTGAATTTTCTGCTTATATGCGCGGTTATGAGAAAAGTAAATCAATTATTTTTCGATTAGATATAGGCATTTTTGATTAACTTATGATATACGTAATTTTGAATACAAAAATTACGAGACAAGGATGAGAATAATCATATGTCAAAACATGAGCAAGGAAACCTGAAACATGGTTTAAGCAATCGGCACATCCAGCTTATCGCGCTAGGTGGTGCAATTGGTACAGGATTGTTTCTGGGTATCTCGCAATCGATTAAGCTTGCAGGTCCTTCAGTCATACTCGGTTATGCGATTGCTGGATTTATTGCGTTTTTAATGATGCGACAGTTAGGTGAAATGGTGGTGCAAGAACCAGTCAGTGGTTCATTTAGTCACTTTGCATACAAATACTGGGGCTCATTTGCAGGTTTTATGTCTGGCTGGAATTATTGGGTACTCAATGTTTTGGTCTGTATGGCAGAGCTGAGCGCAATTGGTCTTTATATTCAATATTGGTGGCCTGAAATCCCAACTTGGATTTCAGCATTGGTGTTTTTTGTTTTAATCAACGGTATCAACTTATTGCATGTAAAATTTTTTGGTGAAATGGAATTTTGGTTCTCTATCGTCAAAATTTTGGCAATCCTAGCCATGATCGGCTTTGGTTCCTATCTACTTGCAACAGGTACAGCAGGGCCACAGGCAAGCATTAGTAACCTTTGGGCATTGGGTGGGTTTTTCCCATTTGGTGTGGAAGGTTTAGTCATGGCAATGGCTGTGATTATTTTTGCCTTTGGTGGGATTGAGCTATTTGGTATTACTGCAGCAGAAGCGCGTGATCCTGATAAAACTCTGCCTAAAGCAGTCAATCAAATTATTTATCGTATTTTGATTTTCTATATTGCAACACTGTTTATCTTATTTGCACTTTTTCCATGGAACCAAATGGCAGAAGGTGGTAGCCCATTTGTAATGGTATTTGCTTCACTGGATAGTCATGGTGTTGCGACCTTACTGAATTTTGTCATTCTTACCGCAGCTGTTTCGGTGTATAACGGGACCAGTTATTGTAGTAGTCGCATGTTACTTGGTTTAGCACAACAGGGTAATGCACCGAAGTTCCTTAAGCATATTAATAAGCGTGGTATTCCAACCAATGCGGTTTATGTTTCAGCTTTTGTTACGGTTTTATGTGTACTACTCAATTATGCATTTCCAGAAAAAGCATTTGGTTTATTGATGATGTTAGTGGTTGCTGCAATTGTGATTAACTGGGTGGTTATTTCATGGACGCATTTAAAGTTCCGTAAAGCCATGCAAACACAAGGGCAGACCACCAAGTTTCCAAGTATTGCTTATCCATTCAGTAATTATCTTTGCATTATCTTTATGTTGGGTATTCTGGTGGTAATGTCATTCACCGAGAATATGCGTATTGCGGTAATGATGATTCCAGCATGGATTCTTTGTTTGATGCTTGCTTATTATCTGAAACAACGAAAGTTAAAAAATGCACAACAAAATGTTGTGTTAAATTCTGATGTGTAGCAAAAGATTTTAATCTTTGCAAAAGGGCTAAATTGATATTTAGCCCTTTTTGCTTTTTGTGTGATTATTAACCTATACCGAGGGTATTATTCTGCTGCTTTTAAAAAATCAATCAATTGATTGATATCATCGCTTTGTAATTGTTCACGAATTTTTAAAACCTGCTTCTCATCTAAATCATACAATTTAACTGATTGTAATTTTTCAGTCTGATCCTGAGAAAACCGATATTTAATGAGTTTTGCCGGTACACCACCGACAATTGCATACGCTGGCACGTCTTGAGTGACGACTGCACCTGTAGCAACGATGGCACCTTCACCTAGCGTTACCCCTTGCATAATCATGGCACGACTGCCAATCCAACAGCCATCGCCAATCACTGTATCCCCAGCGGGTAAAAAGCTACGGGTATCAAAAGGAAATGTAGAGATCCAGTCAGAGCGATGTAATTGATTGCCACCCATCATGACCACACATTCCGCCCCAAAACAAACAAAGTTACCAATATATAATTGGTCAATTGGTTTCTCTACAGTTGACGGCTTATCATGCAAATAACGCACCACGCAACGTTCAAATCCCTGATCCCAATATGCCGAATAATAAGAATAATTTCCTTTAATATGAATATTGGGATTTTTCACAGTTTTAGAAATAAACTCAAATTCGCACCAGTGTTTTACGGGGGAGTGAATAGCGTCAGTCATGGGAGTACAAAAGCTTAAGTGCAAGGGCTAGAGCGCGCATTGTAACCTTAGATTGAACTTAGATCTTGATCAGCAATTAAAAAATATTCAGTGTATTGGGTTTAAACATCAATTCTTCAGCTATTCCTTGGCTGGTATTCAAGTATTAACCTATTTTTAAATGGATCAAATGCGTGGCATGGGTATGACGAATATGATCAGCACGATGGTTAAAGTAACGATGGGTAATGTCTTTACCTGATAAATCTTCAACCACCTGATAACCCATCATTTCAACTGCATGATGCAATGCTTGCGAAGCAAACGCACCAATCAAAGGCTCTTTTAAGAAACGGGTAAACTGTGACACTGCGAAGCTACCCAAACGCTCAATACCTTGTAAGACTTTATAATCAATCGAATAATCCATCACAACTTGGCTATTTTTGCCAGTAAAGGATGCAATGTTGTGTAAGGTTGCTAGGGTTGCTTGTGGGGTTAAATAATGGGTTGTGCCCAGCCATGAAAAAAATGTGGCTTGGGTGTTTTGAAATCCACTACGCGCCAAAGCATCAGACAGTTTTTCTTTTTCAAAATCAATGCCAACAAATTCCACATTGCTTGGGAGCTCACCTGTATTACTAAGCTTTTTTAATTTTTCTAATTTGGTTCTTTGTGTATCAGGATGATCAATTTCAAATATTTTGAGTTGGGGGTATTGCTGGGCCAAGCGTAATACAAAAGAGTCTAGACCAGCGCCAACCAATACATATTGTTGAATATGATCATGTTCAATCGCTTGTTTTAAAAGATCTTCTGTATAGCGAGAACGTCCAACCACTTGGCCTGTCAATTTACCAAAAGTTTGATTCATTAAATTGGAGTTTAACGCTTTACGTAGAAGAGCATTATTTAAAAGTAAACGCCATTGTGAATTGGTCATTTCAAATGCATAAGGGTCAGAGAATACTGGATCGTTGGCATTTAAATGATGATTGGCTCTAATTGCTGCCGCTGCTTCAGCAGTTTTACTTGCTCGTCCTGCTTTCATTCTCGTTCTCAATGAATTTTAATTTTTCCTCAATGTAATGCATCGAAAATATTTAACAATGGCAATTTACTTAGAGCGGTTGGTGATAAATGCTAGTTTTCTTTGAGTTCGTATGGCGGATGCATCATATTTTGCTTGGAGCAAGATTTGAGAAATGTATGGATGATGTTTGATATTTATTAAATAGATACGTGATCAGTGTTAATTTCTATGTGAATGCAGGATTGTTCTGATGTGAATGTTTTTAAACTTTTTATCTATATAGCTAAACCTTCTAATTGTATATATAAATGATTTGCATCCTGTCATTGATCATCAATGAAGCTTATGTTTTTGTATGAACTTGAAAATTTTCGGCTATGAATAAGTTTTTGTATTTTTGAATTCTAGATGATTATCCTACTGTGGGGCGACATGGATGTTGCCCTTGATGTTTGGGAATGCAGGGGTACAGGATGTACCCTTTGCCTAAACAAAGCTATTTAGACTTTAAATGTAATGTGTGGCATTGCAAGCTTTTTATAATTGAATAATTTATTTCTACATTTTTTTGATTTTATTAAGAATATTAATTATTGAAATTGTATTTTTGTGTCTTAGGCTTTGACAAAAATATTTTGAGTCGTTTTGTCTTAGTCAATAACTGATGGTTGAATATAAAAGCGATTAGTTTTTTGTTATTCATTTTATATTTTTAGCTCAATAAAAAGGGCTGAATCATCAGCCCTAGTATGTGTTAAATATATTCAACACTCACCACTTCATATTCCACTTCACCTTGTGGTGTAGTGATTTTAGCTTCGTCACCTTCATTCTTGCCAAGAAGACCACGCGCAATAGGCGAGTTCACTGAGATCTTATTGATCTTAAAGTCAGCTTCATCATCACCTACAATCTTATAGGTTTTCTTTTCTTCAGTATCCAAATTCTCAATGGTTACCGTCACACCAAAAACCACACGACCAGTTTGCTCAAGTTCCTTAACATCAATAACTTGGCAAGCACCAAGTTTACCTTCGATGTCTTGAATACGACCTTCACAAAAACCTTGTTGCTCGCGCGCTGCATGGTATTCTGCGTTTTCTTTTAAATCCCCATGTTCACGTGCTTCTGCAATTGCTGCAATAATACGTGGACGATCAACAGATTTGAGCTGTTGCAATTCTTTCTCTAAGGCTACCTTGCCTTCAGGAGTCATAGGATAACGTTGCATTGTTGTCCCTCAGTTCAGTATTTAAAAAATACAGGTTTATAAAATGAAAAAAGCCCGCCACCGATAAGATGGCGGGACTTATCGGAAACGAATTAACCTAGTGTTTGCAAATCTTGCAAGCGATATACATCCATTGGCAATTTAATTGCTAAAGCTTGGCATACAGCATCAGCACCATTCAAGGTAGTTGTGTAATACACTTTACCTTGAAGAGCAGAGCGACGGATTGAGAATGAATCCTGCTGAGCTTGTTTACCTTCAGTAGTATTGATAATGAGGTGAATCTCGCCATTTTTCAAGCGGTCGACAATATTTGGACGACCTTCAGTTACTTTATTCACACGTTCACATTCAATACCAGCCTCTTTAATGACATCATAAGTACCGCCAGTTGCGATAATTTTGAAGCCTAAATCAACCAATTGTTTCGCAATACCCGCGGCACGAGGCTTATCTGAATGACGTACTGAAATAAATACGTGCTTCACTTCACCATCAGTTGGTTTACCTGGTAAGCGATCGTTAGAGCCTAACACAGCTTTATAGAAAGCTTCACCAAAAGTTGTACCAACACCCATCACTTCACCAGTAGATTTCATTTCTGGTCCAAGGATCGGGTCTACACCTGGGAATTTGTTGAACGGGAATACTGCTTCTTTTACAGCAAAATGCGTTGGGATAATCTCTTTTGTGAATCCTTGCGATTCTAAAGATTGACCCGCCATACAACGTGCCGCAACTTTTGCTAATGATTCGCCGATACATTTAGAAACGAACGGTACTGTACGAGACGCACGTGGGTTCACTTCAAGAATATAAACGTCATTGCCTTTAACAGCAAACTGTACGTTCATCAAGCCAATCACACCAAGCTCTTTCGCCATAGCAACGGTTTGACGACGCATTTCATCCTGAATCTCTGCAGAAAGAGAGTAAGGCGGAATTGAACATGCTGAGTCACCAGAGTGAATACCCGCTTGTTCGATATGCTGCATAATACCGCCGATCACCACATCTTTGCCGTCAGATACACAGTCAACATCGACTTCTGTTGCATCATCAAGGAAATGGTCAAGCAGTACAGGTGCTTCGTTAGACGCTTGTACAGCATCACGCAAGTAACGTTTAAGTTCGTCGTCGTTGTATACGATTTCCATCGCACGACCACCAAGGACATAAGATGGACGTACAACCAACGGATAACCCACTTTAGATGCTTCAGCCATACCTTCTTCAGCAGATTTAACAATGCTGTTGCTTGGTTGACGAAGATTCAAACGTTGAATCATCTGTTGGAAACGTTCACGATCTTCTGCACGGTCAATCGCATCTGGAGACGTACCGATAATTGGTGCACCTGCTTCTTCTAAAGCACGAGCCAATTTCAAAGGTGTTTGACCGCCGTACTGTACGATAATACCTTTTGGTTTTTCTGTACGTACGATTTCTAAAACGTCTTCTAAAGTGATCGGTTCAAAGTACAAACGATCAGATGTGTCATAGTCAGTTGAAACCGTTTCAGGGTTACAGTTAACCATAATGGTTTCATAACCATCTTCACGCATTGCAAGGGCAGCGTGAACACAGCAATAATCGAACTCGATCCCTTGACCAATACGGTTAGGACCACCACCGATCACCATGATCTTGTCACGGTTAGACGGATTCGCTTCACACTCGTCATCATAAGTTGAGTACATGTAAGCAGTATCTGACTCGAACTCAGCTGCACAGGTATCTACACGTTTGTAAACAGGGTATACACCCAAGTTCCAACGGTGCTTACGGAATTGCTTTTGCGAAATGCCCATCAAGTCAGCAATACGTAAATCAGATAAACCTTTACGTTTAAATGCACGGATATTGTCAGCGTTCAAATCACCAAAACCTAAAGTTTTGATTTGCTCTTCAGACTGAATGATGTCTTGGATTTGAATCAAGAACCAACGATCGATATTGGTTGCAGCAAATACTTCATCTAATGTGAAGCCATGACGGAATGCGTCAGCAACATACCAAATACGCTCAGGACCTGGCACTTTAAGCTCGACCAAGATTTTATCTTTCGCGCCTTCAGTACCTACTGCAATTTTCTCATCAAAACCACAAGCACCGACTTCAAGACCACGAAGTGCCTTTTGTACAGATTCTTGGAAGTTACGACCAATTGCCATGACTTCACCCACAGATTTCATCTGTGTCGTGAGTGTTGCATCAGCTTGTGGGAATTTCTCGAAGTTAAAGCGAGGAATCTTGGTTACAACATAGTCGATTGCAGGTTCAAACGATGCAGGCGTTGTTCCACCAGTGATGTCATTTTTCAATTCATCAAGGGTATAGCCCACTGCAAGTTTTGCTGCAATTTTGGCAATAGGGAAACCTGTTGCTTTAGACGCAAGCGCAGAAGAACGAGATACACGAGGGTTCATCTCGATCACAACCATACGACCATCTTTCGGGTTGATACCGAACTGAACGTTTGATCCGCCTGTCTCTACACCAATTTCACGTAGCACAGCTAAAGAAGCATTACGCAGTAATTGGAACTCTTTATCTGTTAGTGTCTGTGCAGGTGCAACAGTAATGGAGTCACCGGTATGCACACCCATTGGATCGAAGTTTTCAATGGTACATACAATGATACAGTTGTCGTTTTTGTCACGAACAACTTCCATTTCATATTCTTTCCAGCCAATTAATGATTCATCAATCAATAATTGTTTGGTTGGAGAAAGATCAAAACCGCGTTCACAGATTTCAATGAATTCTTCTTTGTTATAGGCGATACCACCACCTGAACCACCCATCGTAAATGATGGGCGGATAATCACAGGGAAGCCGAAACGGGCTTGAATTTCAAGCGCATGTTCCATGCTTTCTGCAACATCAGCACGTGGGCATTCCAAACCAATTTTGCGCATTGCGATATCGAAAAGTTTGCGATCTTCCGCTTTTTCGATGGCTTCTTTGGTCGCACCAATCAATTCAACATTGTATTTTTCTAAAATACCGTTGGCATCTAGTGCCAATGCACAGTTTAATGCCGTTTGACCACCCATTGTTGGAAGAACCGCATCTGGGCGTTCTTTCTCAATGATTTGTGCAACAGTTTGCCACGTAATCGGTTCGATATACGTTGCATCTGCCATAGTTGGGTCAGTCATAATGGTGGCTGGGTTAGAGTTCACCAAAATAACACGGTAGCCTTCTTCACGAAGGGCTTTACATGCTTGTGCACCTGAGTAATCGAACTCACATGCTTGCCCGATGACAATCGGACCCGCACCAATAATTAAGATGCTTTTAATGTCTGTACGTTTAGCCATGATCGCTTCCTTAATTACTTCTTAGATGCTTCAATAAGTTCGATGAAATGATCGAACAATGGGGCACAGTCATGTGGACCAGGGCTTGCTTCAGGGTGACCTTGAAAGCTAAACGCAGGTTTATCTGTACGATGAATACCTTGTAAGGTTTGATCGAACAAAGATTTATGCGTAGCTTTGAGGTTTGCAGGTAAGGTTTCTGCATCTACTGCAAAGCCATGGTTTTGAGAAGTAATCATCACTGTACCATTTTCAAGATTCTGTACAGGATGGTTTGCACCGTGGTGACCATGTGGCATTTTCACCGTTCTAGCGCCAGAAGCTAAAGCTAGAATTTGATGACCCAAACAAATACCGAAAACTGGTAGGTTTGTAGTTTCAACAATGGTTTTTACTGCCGCAATTGCATAATCACATGCTGCTGGATCGCCAGGTCCATTTGACAAAAATACGCCATCTGGATTTAACGCCAATACTTTTTCAGCAGGTGTTTGTGCAGGAACAACAGTTAATTTACACCCACGGTCGGCAAGCATACGTAAGATGTTGGTTTTGACACCGTAATCGTATGCAACAACATGAAACTTTGTTTCAGGTTGAGAAAAGCCTTGGCCCAGTGTCCATGAGCCTTCGGTCCATTCAAAACCTTGTGGGTCACAACATTCTTTCGCAAGGTCTAAACCATCTAGACCACCAAAGGCACGTGCTTTTGCAATAGCTTCTTCTTCAGTAATATTATCGCCGGCAAGAATGCATCCGTTTTGTGCGCCTTTGTCACGTAAAATACGTGTCAATTTACGAGTATCAATATCTGCAATGGCAACGACATTATGTTGTTGTAAATATTCGCCAAGAGACTGAGTAGCTCGGAAATTGCTGTGTAATAACGGTAGGTCACGAATGATTAAACCATTCGCCCAAACTTTATGAATTCGACCTGATTCAGCGTCTTCTTCATTACAACCAGTATTACCGATATGAGGATAAGTTAAAGTTACAAGTTGCTGTGCATAACTAGGGTCGGTCAAAATTTCTTGATAACCAGTCATGGCAGTGTTAAAAACGACTTCACCAGTCGTACTTCCCGTAGCGCCGATCGATGTACCTTTAAAAACAGTACCGTCAGCAAGGGCTAAAATGGCGGGGGTGCTCAAACCATAGCTCCTGAACTAAAACCACAAAAATAGGGCTGTAAAAAAGCGAGTAGACGAAAAAAAAGGAAGGCTTACTAAATCCTACCCTCCTCTTGTCTGCTCGCTTGTAACTTAACAGCGCATTATACGCATGAGCCCCTCGAAAGTCTATTTTATTTCGAGGGATAATCTAAGATAAATACCTTGCTATTTATCATTAATTCTGCTTTTAAAGTGAAATATTTGAAATTGTAAGTATTTAATTATTGTTAGACAAATCAAAATCTAAAATTTATCTTTTCAATGTATCTTATTGACTCACATTCCAGGGGGAATCAATATGACAATATCTAAAGAAAGTGTTACAGAGAAAGTAACCAAAGACACCGCAGCTTTGAAAGAAGTTGTAACTGAAACTACAGAGAACTTAGAGAAGTTAGGTAAAGAAGCGCAGCAGAAAGTTGCTGAAGCTGTTACAGAAACTAAAACTAAGCTTGAAGCAGAGTCAGAGCAATTAACTGAGCAAGTTCAAGATCAAGTACAAAACTTTAAACAAGATTTGGTGCAACGTCTTGATGTGATCAAATCACAATTTTCCACTTCACAAAAAGATTTGGCTGAATTAGCTGATTTCTTAAAATCAGAATTAAGCATTTTAGTGAAAGAGTTAACTGAAGTTGGTAAAGAAATTCGTGAAGACGTTTCACAAATTTCGAGCAAACATAAAGTTCAGTTAACTGAAACTTTAAAGCGTTCTAAAGATCACACTTTAGAAGTTTGGAATAAAGTAACGACAAAACAATAAGATATGTAAGGCTTATGTTTTAAGAAAAGCTATTTTTAAGAAAAATGGCAATAAAAAAGTGAGGCAACTAGCCTCACTTTTTTTATTTTCAAGCTCAGTTTACATAATTGTAGTCTAAAATGTATGTAACCAATCACGTTTATTGTGAAAGTCGGCCTGTTGGCCACTGTGTTGCATGGCAAAGAAATGTTGACCTTGCGTGGTATTTAAAACAGCGCTTAAACCCAAAAATAAGTCTGACCATTTTAATTTATTGGCAAGCATAAACTCGCTAAGATCTATGCTGACATTTAATCCATAATGTGTGCGCTTTAACTGATTTAATTCAATGTCATAAGCAGCGACTGGTGGCATATTTTCAGGATAACGATATTCTTCAAATTGATAAGCTTGCCAAGCTTGAGAAGGGGATAGATTAATTTCACGATAATAATCTTCGCCTTGCACACCTATAAAAATCTCAAAACAGGTATTTTCCCAAAGCAAATCCTGACGCGGATTTGCTGTAACCAGTTCAGGATAAATTATGAATTGATTGGGATCTCTTAACCAATAACCGACATTGAGCGTATACGGGCTAATTTGTTCAATCGCACCAACTAGGGAGATACTTTGAAAACGACGATCAAATGCATTCAGTTCGAAACTTGCCATGAAAATAAATCTTAATTTGAAAGATGAGCGTGGCGAACTAAATTAGACAATTTTGGATTTTGTTTCGCAGCTTTTTTATAAAGCAATGCAATTTTACCAATTGTTTGAACAACTTCAGCACCAGTAACATTTGCAATTTCAGTAATCGTTGCAGCACGTGCTTCGCGGTCTTCACCAGTAACCTTGACTTTAATTAACTCGTGATCATTTAAAGCACGATTTAATTCTTCAACGACACTTTCAGTCAAGCCTTTATCGCCAAGCATTACAACAGGATTTAACGCATGGCCGATTTGACGTAAACGTTTACGTTCTTGGATAGATAGAGCCGCCATATAAAGATAACCTAATTTTAGAAACGACTTAGTATAACAAAAGCCATATCACTACGCTGTAAATTCTGTAGAAATAATCGATGAAGCTTATTCAAAAAAACATATCAATATCTGTCGATTTAAATCAATATGAATACTGCAATGAGATTTTTTTTCACGTACAATCAGAAGTTAGTTATCGGTTTAGATCAAGAGAGTTATGGCTACACGCATTACCAACCAGAAGTTATCCAAAAGTAGTCGTGCGTGGATGAGAGAGCATTTAGATGACCCTTTTGTGAAAAAAGCACAAAAAGAAGGTTACCGAGCTCGCGCTGCATATAAACTTCTTGAAATTCAAGAAAAACACAAAATGATTAAACCAGGTATGACCGTGGTTGACTTGGGTGCTGCGCCAGGAAGTTGGTCGCAAATCGCTGGTAAACTGGTTGGTGATAAAGGTTTAGTGATTGCTTCAGATATTTTGGAAATGGATGCTTTGCCTGATGTTACCTTCTTACAAGGTGATTTTAGAGAAGAAGAAGTTTTCGAAAAATTGTTAAATATTTTAAATGGACGCACTGTAGACGTTGTAATTTCAGATATGGCCCCCAATACATCAGGTAATAGGGCTGTAGATCAACCTCGCCAGATTTACTTGTGTGAACTTGCGTTAGATTTTGCCAACAAGGTTCTTGGACCAAAAGGGCAGTTTTTAGTTAAAGTTTTCCAAGGAACTGGTTTTGATGAGTTCCGAAAGCAAGTCGTGGATAGTTTTGATGTGTTAAAAACAGCAAAACCAGCTGCTTCACGTGCACGTTCAAAAGAAGTTTTTTTAATTGGACAGGGCCGTAAAAAAGTTTCGCAATAGGTGGTGGTTTTGAGGTATGTTCATTCTTCGTAATGAATTGCCAACAAATACTTGCCAAGTTGTTAAAAATTGTGCATTTTGTACCTTTTTAACCTTTATTGCGAAATTCATTACTCGCTTTTTGTTACGATCAAGCAAGATTGAGCCTGATCAAAATAGTTATATATGGGAATAAAGCTTTGAGCGATTACTTCAAAAATGCCGTATTGTGGCTGGTCATACTGGGTGTGCTGATCTTAATTTTCAGCAATCTCAGTGACCGCAGTAAGCCTTCTGCGATGAATTATTCAGAATTCGTCACAGCGGTGAATGCTGGTCAAATTAGTAAAGTCACAATTGATGGTGAAAGAATAAGCGGCGAAAAAAAGAACGGTTCGAACTTTGAAAGTATTCGCCCAGCAGTTCAAGATCCTGAATTGATGCCTACACTCATCAAAAATAACGTTGTTGTTGAAGGTACTGCACCTCAACGTCAAGGTTTATTGATGCAACTTCTCATCGCAAGCTTTCCTGTGCTTTTAATTATTTTATTGTTCATGTTCTTTATGCGTAACATGGGTGGTGGTGCAGGTGGTAAAAATGGACCAATGAGTTTTGGTAAATCTAAAGCGAAAATGCTTTCAGAAGACCAAATCAAAGTGACCTTTACCGATGTTGCTGGTTGTGATGAAGCAAAACAAGAAGTTGTAGAAATCGTTGATTTCTTGAAAGACCCCGCAAAATTCAAACGCTTAGGGGCAACAATTCCTAAAGGCGTATTGATGGTTGGTCCACCAGGTACAGGTAAAACTTTACTTGCAAAAGCGATTGCTGGTGAAGCCAAAGTTCCATTCTTTAGTATTTCAGGTTCTGACTTCGTTGAAATGTTCGTTGGTGTTGGTGCATCTCGTGTGCGTGACATGTTCGAACAGGCGAAACGCCATGCACCATGTATCATCTTTATTGATGAGATTGATGCAGTCGGTCGTCATCGTGGTTCAGGTACAGGTGGTGGTCATGATGAACGTGAACAAACACTAAACCAAATGCTTGTTGAAATGGATGGTTTTGAAGGTAATGAAGGGATTATCGTCATTGCGGCAACAAACCGTGCGGATGTACTAGATAAAGCATTACTTCGTCCGGGGCGTTTCGACCGTCAAGTGATGGTGGGGCTGCCAGATATTAAAGGTCGTGAACAGATCTTGGCAGTGCATTTAAAGAAACTTCCTTCGGTAACTGGTGTTGATCTTAAGGTATTGGCACGTGGTACACCTGGTTTCTCTGGTGCGCAATTGGCGAATCTTGTCAATGAAGCTGCATTATTTGCTGCTCGTCGTAACAAGAACACCGTCGATATGCATGACTTTGAAGATGCAAAAGATAAGATCTACATGGGTCCTGAGCGTAAGTCGATGGTGATCCGTGAAGAGGAACGTCGTGCAACTGCTTATCATGAAGCAGGTCATGCCATTGTTGCAGAAATTCTTCCAGGGACTGACCCTGTGCATAAAGTAACAATTATGCCACGTGGTTGGGCTTTGGGTGTAACTTGGCAATTGCCAGAACATGATCAAACCAGCCATTACAAGTCTAAGATGTTGAATGAACTTTCAATCTTATTTGGTGGTCGTATTGCAGAAGAAGTTTTCATTGATCAAATGTCAACGGGTGCGTCTAACGACTTTGAACGTGCAACCAAAATGGCACGCGCAATGGTGACCAAGTACGGTATGTCAGACAAAATGGGCGTGATGGTCTATGAAGATGAAAACCAAAATGGTTTCTTCGGAAATGTCGGTAGCCGTACAATTTCTGAAGCAACGCAACAGCAAGTTGACCAAGAAGTACGTCGTATCCTAGATGAACAGTATCGTGTTGCACGTGATATCCTTGAAAATAACAAAGATATTGCACATGCAATGGTAAAAGCTTTGATGGAATGGGAAACGATTGATCGTGATCAGATCCGTGACATCATGGAAGGTCGTCCTCCTCAGCCACCTAAGGTTTATGTTGCGGAAAATCCAGTGCTTGATGTAACACCTACAGATGGTCCATCAACGCCACCACCATTGCCAGCGACCTGATCAGTCAGTAAATAAACAAGAGCCTCAATCGAGGCTCTTTTTTTATACAAAAAAATTCACAGATAAAAATCACTGTGTTATTGATTTGAATTGTTAAACTAGCCTGAATTGAATACGGAGAATTGACATGCAACTGATGCCACTACCTAAGCAAATTTTGCAATGTGGGCGTTTGAGTCTGGATTTATCGCAAGCACATGTCATGGGCATACTGAATGTCACTCCAGATTCATTTAGCGATGGTGGGAAACATGATCAAAAAGATCAAGCTGTTGCTTATGCCAAGCAAATGATTGCTGACGGTGCGACAGTAATTGATGTTGGAGGGGAATCTACACGTCCTGGTGCCTCTTCAGTTGAGATTGCTGAAGAAATACGTCGTGTCGTTCCTGTGGTTGCTGAATTAGCTAAATTAGATGTCATTATTTCAATAGATACCTCACAACCAGAAGTGATTTGTGAGGCGGTTAAGGCTGGTGCGCATATTTGGAATGATGTCCGTGCCTTAACTCGTCCACATGCCTTAGAGACTGCTGCAGAGCTCAATATCCCTGTGATTATTATGCATATGCGAGGCGAGCCAACCACAATGAATCATCTTGATCAGTATGAAAATGTTACTCTAGAGGTAATTGCTGAATTACAGCAACGAGTAGATGATGCACTACAGGCAGGAATTCACCCCAAAAATATTATGATAGATCCTGGTTTTGGTTTTGCTAAAAATGCGCAACAAAATTTAAAGCTTCTTAATGAGTTTTATCAATTGAACAAAATGGGCTATCCAATTTTATCAGCCTTATCACGTAAGCGCTTTATCGGTGAAGCTCTAGATGGTGCAGATGCAAGTCATCGTGCTGTGGGTAGTGTTGCTGCACACTTGCTCAGCATTCAACAGGGCGCGTGTATGGTGCGTGCACATGATGTAAAAGCGATGTCGGATGCAATTAAAGTATGGCAAGCCATGCGCTCTGCAATTTAATGATGAATAGTCAATAGCCCCTGATATTGTTTGATCTTTTTTAAAATTTAGATTATCTACATCTGAAGAATTAATCAGTTAAATTGCTCAATCAATTTGGTGAATTGTATGGTTTGTGTTATATAAGCGCGTGAATTGCTGTTTTATTTTAGGTTGCAATGTTTAACGATCTACTTCTCCCAATGTTCGATGATGAATATTATCCAGATATTCTAGTTGCTGAGGTTAAGCAACTTATTGAAAATTTTGCTAAAAAAGTGGCAAAAACCAGCTTTAGTGATGCAGAAATTTATTCTATGGCAAAACTGACTGTGATTGAAATTAATGAAATGAAGCCACAGTTTGAGGATCTTGATTCTTCTTTGGATGGTACTGCGGCTGATTATATTGCTGAGGCAATGATGATGGTGGTACAAGACCAAGGGTATCTCGATATTGAAATGGAAGAACTTGTTGCAAATAGAGAGTGGTAAGCCACTCTCTTTTTTTGCTATGGATTTTTAGAGATAAACAAGTACAGTCAATCAGTCAAAAACTCAGATACAAAAATATAGTTTTTCTTAATTAATATTTTAAATTAAATCAATTGCATAGAGAATGATTTTTTTGATTATAAAAAAGCGTGCAATGCCACACCTTACACTCAAAGTTTAAATAACCTTTACGTAGACGATGCCTCACTTTTAGTAGTAGATGCCAAACATTGCGCTGTAAGCACAGCTATGCTTTGTTTTTGCTCATGTTGGGCGAGGGGTACGTCCTGTACCCCCGCCCAACGGAGACGTCCATGTCGCCTCATGATAGGATCATCATCTCATTTGTGTGAATAATTAGGTGGTTTACTATAGAATGGCAAGCTTAATTCCTTACTTATATATGCTGCTTATTAAGCTTTTTTTTCGATAAAAACATAAATATGTATTAATTTTAAACATTTAAATATCAATTGCTTAAAGTATGATCATTGCTGCGTTTCTAGGCTTGACGTAGGGTAGATAAGTTTAGATAATGCGCACACAGTTTATGGCTATGTAGCTCAGTTGGTTAGAGCACCGCACTCATAATGCGGGGGTCACAGGTTCAAGTCCCGTCATAGCCACCATTTTTATAGACCATGCTCACTGCATGGTCTCTTTTTTTGCATCATCAAAAGATAAGTAGATAAAAATTAATAAATATTTAGAACATTGAGAAAATCCAGTTGAATGTTTGATTAAGCTTTTTCTGCTAAATAATTTTCTATAAATCTTTGTGTTTGCGTGTCAAGGTAGAATGGTGCAATCAAGGATTGAATAATCTCATCCAATAAGCCATGTTGGTCCAAAGCACCTAGTGTATGCGGAATAAAGCGATCTGCTTCGATAAATAAATCGTTTTGATCTAAGCCAACTGAGTGTAGTAATTCTTGTAAGCTATATTCCCCAAAGTATTCATAAAATGCTTCGACAACATTTAAAATGACCTGTTGCATATATTCTGTTTGACGTAATTCTTTCCAAGTTTCATAGACAAGAATAAAGAATTCTTCAAAATCAATGGATTGAAGTTGAGAGAAAGCCTCTTTTAATGTGCGTTGCTTAACTTCATTCCAAACATGTGTAGCGATATCTGCTAGGTCTTCATTAGGCAGTAGAATGATATTGCTGAGTTGGCTACGTATTGCTGTAGCGAGTTGCTGTTCTAACTTAAGCTCAATATTGTGTTGCTGATCTTGAATAAAGCTGATGACTTTAGCGCCAATGCGGTTATGTTTAACTGTATATTGACGTAGCTGATTGAGCCAAGGGGTATTGTTTTCTAAAATCTGATTGGCAAGCTGTAGGCTAACCTGTTGAATTTGGGGGTTGTGTTGTAAGTTTTCTTGAATATAGTCCCTTAATTGTTCTAATTCTAATATTTTAAACAGCCACAGTTCAAAAGATTCATCTGAGAGTAGATCATTGAAAATGGTTTGGCTATGAATGGCATATTGATGAATTTTTTGAGCGACGACACCAATAAATTCAAGAATGTCAGAGCCTAAATTCAATTCAAAAGCATATTTTTGCACTACAGACTGCAGTTGCTCAAGTTGAATCACATTTTTTAAAAGAATTTTGTCTGCATTCTGATAGGTTTGAGAAATAAAATTTTGAATAAATTGCGGATTTTTTTGATCTAAGAGTTGTTTTTTTATAAAGCGAACTTGCTCAAGCAAGAGTGCTTGAGCAAGTTCCTGAGCAAAGCTCGAAGGTGGTGGTGAATTATTCACATTCACGAGGCTTATACACCTGCTTTCCAGCCATTCACAATCGGATAACGGCGTTCACGGCTAAATGCACGTGAGCTGATACGCGGTCCAATTGAACCTTGACGACGTTTGTATTCATTACGGTCAACAAGCTGAATGACTTTTTCCACGATTGCACGTTCAAAACCTTTGGCAATGATGTCTTCTTGGCTTTGTTCTTCCTCAATATATGCATATAGAATGGCATCAAGTACATCATAAGCAGGTAAAGAGTCTTGGTCTTTTTGATCAGGACGAAGTTCTGCTGATGGTGGACGAGAAATAACCCGTTCAGGAATTACAGGCGTTTCAGAAATACTGTTACGGTACTTAGCCAATTCAAAAACAATAGTTTTATAAACATCTTTGAGTACAGCAAAACCACCTACCATATCGCCATACAGTGTGCAGTAACCTACAGAAAGCTCAGACTTATTGCCTGTTGCAAGCACAAGGTTACCAAACTTATTGGACAAGCCCATAAGCAATGTACCACGTGCACGTGCTTGAAGATTTTCTTCAGTTGTATCCGCAGGTGAGTTACCAAAGAATGGGAACAAGGTCTGCATAAAGCTATTTACGATAGGATGAATTTCGGCAATGCCAAAAGTAACACCCATACGTTTTGCTTGTTCAGTGGCATCTTCCACACTAATTTGTGATGTGTAAGTAAAAGGCATCATCACGGCTTGAACTTTATCTGCGCCAATCGCATCAACTGCAATTGCCAAGGTTAAAGCTGAGTCGATACCGCCTGATAGTCCTAAAATCACACCAGGGAAACCAGAGCGTTGTACATAGTCGCGTGTTGCTAAAACCAAAGCTTGATAGATCTCAGCCATAGTGTTTAATGCTGGCGCAGCTTCAACCACTTGATAGGCTTTGTTTTCTATTTGGTAGTCAGCAAAGTAGAGATCTTCTTTAAAGCTTGGTGCTTGTAACGCAACTTCACCTGAATGGTTAATGACAAAACTGGTTCCGTCAAAAATAAGATCATCTTGACCACCCACTTGGTTGATATAAACCACATTGAGGTGAAGCTGTTTTGCCAATTCTTTTAACGTTTCAATACGA
This sequence comes from Acinetobacter sp. AS167, assembly GCF_037152175.1. Lineage (NCBI taxonomy): Bacteria > Pseudomonadati > Pseudomonadota > Gammaproteobacteria > Moraxellales > Moraxellaceae > Acinetobacter > Acinetobacter sp. AS167. The sequence continues at coordinate 279,605 of NZ_JBBCMP010000002.1, read as the reverse complement.
TGTTGTGGTTTACCTACTTCATATGGGGAAGCATTCAATACTAGAACACTTTCCACATTAAGTTGAGCAAGCTGTTGAACAGTATTTAGAGACCAGACATCTTCACAAATGAGTACACCAAATTTATGACCTAGATACTCAAATACAAGATGTTGATGGCCTTCATTAAAATAACGTTTTTCATCAAAAACGCTGTAATTAGGAAGGTTTTGTTTGTTATAAACACCTAAAACTTGACCATCTTTCATCACTGCAGCAGCATTATAGCGTTGACCATCATCAGTAAGATTGGCAAAACCAAATACCATCACAATGTCTTTAACAGTAGACAGTTTTTCGAAAGCTTGTGCTGTACGCTTTGCTAGGCTTGGGCGTAAAAGCAAATCTTCGGCAGGGTAACCGATTATAGAAAGTTCAGGGAAAACAACAATTTCAGCATTCTGTTTTTTTGCATCATTGGCTTGTTCAATCATTTTCTGAACATTTGACTCAATATCACCAATGAACGGAGAGAATTGCGCGAGAGCAATTTTAAAACTTTTCATTTAAACCAAATCCTATTCCAATAGGGTAATTTATACACAAATTGTTGATTTTTAAAATGTAGTTATTCAACATAAGTATATAGATATCACAGAAATTGCCAAAGGGCGAAACTATAAAATCATTAAAAATCATCAAAAATCTTTATTTTCTTGCAAGGCAAAAATTTCAGACATTGAGTATTTTAACTAAAAAAACGTCAGAAGCTAGTGATTCATCAAGTTTATTCAGTACACCATCAATGACCTCATGAATTTAGAGTATTTCTTTTATAGAAACTAGTGATTTTTCATTATTTTTTTGGATTTTATATTGGGAAAGATCAGCTTTAAATATTTTTTGTGAAATACATCACTTTATTTGTTTGAATTAGCATCAAAAAGCAATTAAATAGAAGAGTTGCCTGAATTTTTATTCAGAATAATATTTTCAATTCGATTTAAATAAATATCTTTCGCAATATCTCCTTGTTGTTCAATATTATAATCAAAATAAGGTTTTCCTTGAATCAGAGTGTAGCGATAAGGGTTGTATTTACCAAAACTTAGATAGAGTGCGGATTGTAAAATAGCACCTTTGAGTAATACATTTTCTTGACGCTGATATTGATAAACATGGGCCATTTCATGAATAAAAACAGCTTGATAACCCAAGCTCATACAGGAAAAGTCTTCACAATAGTCTGCATCTTTTAAGTGAATATAGCCATTGGGCGCCATCAAAATCCCAACAGGCTGCCACGGTAAATAAGGATGATTCATCACCTTGACTTGGCTGTAGTCAATTAAATCTCCAAATACACTTTGGCTAATACGAATTTCGCCATCTGTCAATTTTCGATATTTGAATTGATCCAATTGGAGAAGCTGTACAAAGCGCCAAATGAAATTGAACATTGTTTAATTTTGTTCTGTTTAAAGAGTACATCATTAAGTTTAGCACTGATTCAGTTTGACCCAAAGATTAACTGTGACTCAGTAACACCATGATAAAAGAAAATGTCTGTTGTTTTTATAGGCTGAAATGAACTTTTTATTGATAAATCTTCATTTGACTGGTTTTAGTGATTCAGAGAATGTAATTGTGTGGGTGACTAAGTATCTCTTAATGATTTCACTCTTTGTAAATCACAATAAAAGGGAAGCGGGTATAGTTTAAGCAATGCGTAAATCAACAAAGTCACCTGTCTGTTTCAGCGTTTATAACTGTTACGCTTTATTGCAAATTGAGACATCCAAGATTTTATATAAGTGGTGATTTTGTCATATGTAGCTTTATAACAATTTAGAATTCTACAGTTTAATATTCTGCCTATTCTTTTCAATTCTTTTGCTGGTTCAGCATACCTAATATTTAAATCATGATGTCAGCATGTCAAAAGTGATGATTTATCCACAAAGGTCATTATTTATCAGTAGAGGCAATCTCCTCTCTTATTTGTCAGACACTTTATTGAATAGTCATAAATTGCCAATGGATTGACCTGAAATGTCAGTGGTATTTGAATCAAGATGACTTACTTTTTCAAACATAAATATGATTTTTACTTGAAATGTGAATTTGTACTGGTTTCAGTCAAATCCTTGCTCCGTAAATAACCAATGGGTGCTATATGTTACTTGCTAAGCCTGTCAAAAAAGTGTTTGCAAAAGCTTTTCCAAGCCGATTGCCTGATTTAAAAGATCAGATTGCAAATATTCCGATTCGTCACTTCAATTTTAAATTTAGCTCGGATGAAATGGATGTTAAATTTTTTATGCAGAAAGAGTGGGCAAGTGCTTATTTTGCAGCGCTGTCAATTTTTTTGACCTATGGTGAAGAGTTAGTGATTGAAACTGCACGACATCATCGTGATCAAATACAAGATCCTGTTTTAAAACAGCGTTTGACTAGTTTGATTGGGCAAGAGGCAATTCACTCAAAAGTCCATGAAGAATACAATGAAACTATGATTCCAAATAATTTGCCAGTGCAGTTGTATCGGTTTTTAGCAGAACAGGTTTTTAATCATACTTTTTTAAAATTCCCACAACCTTTAAAGCTCTCAATGATGGCTGGGATTGAGCATTTCACAGCTGTCTTTGCTCAATATGCCATGACTCATCAAGACATCTTTAATCATTCTCTCGATGAAAAGACACGTGCTTTATGGTTATGGCATATGCTGGAAGAATCTGAGCATAAAGATATTGCTTATGATACTTATCAAGTGCTGTCTGCAAACTATCCATTACGAGTTTCGGGATTCTTTATTGCGCTGATTACTTTGGGTTTAGGCGTAGGTGCTGGCGCATTGATGTTGCCATTTTTACGACGTCCAATGAATACCTTTAGTCTAAGTTTTTGGAAAGAGGCAAAGGGCAGTTGGGATTTATTATTTAGTCGAGATAATGGTGTTTTTGGTAGCAGTTTAGGTCATATTTTTGATTATTTACGTCCAGACTTTCATCCTAATGATCATGATACAACTGAGCTTTTAGACTATTTCAAAAAAGAGTTACTTGATCCTGAAACAGGTACACTCACCCCTTATTTTGTTAAAGCGTTTACACCTGCTTTACGGGTGTAATTCTATTCAGTCTCTGCGTTCAACATTCTATTTAATATGAAAATGATGTTGTAGATCAATACTGAGCTTTTTCATCAATTTTTTGAAGGAAAAGCTTTTTTTAAAGCTGTGATTCTAACCAAGCATCTCATAAAAATTGTTTTTAAGGGACATTCTTTATCAGTGGAGGCAACTTCTCAAAGTGATTGTCTGACAATTATATAAGGTTGTCATAATTTGCAAACCGAATGAATGCATGTGCCAATGGTAATTGACAAGGCTTGTCGTAATTTTTAGCCATCAAAGTAGAGTTTTTACTCAAAAGGCGATCTGTAAGTCATCAGCATTAAGACGATGAAATGGATTGCCATATTAAATGAATAAAGAGTACCAGCTATGTTCGCTAAGCCAATTAAGAAAGCCGTAGCCAAAGTTTTTGCTGCGGCACCATTCAGTCTGGAAAATCAAACGCCGATTATTCCAATTCGACATATGAAGTTTGATTTTGATCCAGAGCAAGTAGATCACCGATTTTATATGGATGCAGAATTGGCAAGTGCATATTTTGCATCACTGTCGATTTTTTTAACCCGTGGTGAAGATCTCGTAATTGAAACTGCACGTTATCATCGTGATTTCATAACCGATCCATTATTAAAGCAACGTGTTACCTCACTGATCGGTCAAGAGGCTATTCATTCAAAGATGCATGAAGAGTTAAATGATGCTTATTTAATTCGTGATTTGCCAGTGAAACTCTTTCGTACTTGGGCTGGCTGGGCATTTGAATATGGGTTTGAGCGTCTTCCACAACCAATGAAATTATCATTGATGGCAGGCATTGAGCATTTCACGGCGGTACTTGCAGAATACATGATGAACCATGAAGAAGTGTTCTTCCGTTCACAAGACGAAAAACAACGGGCAATTTGGATGTGGCATATGCTTGAAGAGTCAGAGCATAAGGATATTGCTTTCGATGTGTTTCAAGAATTATCCAATAACTATTTATTGCGTATTGCAGGATTCTTTCCCGCATTGATCACAATTTTGGTGCTGATTTCAGCTGCATCATTTTTAGTGCCTTTCTATCGCAATCCTAAGAACTTGATTAGCTTACGTTATTGGAAAGAAATTCCATATAATTTTCGCCTTATCTTTGGCTTAAAAGATGGGGTCTACGGCAGTAGCTTTAAGCATATTTTTGATTATCTGCGTCCCGATTTTCATCCAAATGATCATGACACATCTGAATTTCTGGACTATTACAAAGAGAAACTGCTGAATCCAAAGACAGGGCTTCTTACGCCATATTTGACGAAAGAGTTTTATCCTGCATTGCGTTCATAAAACCTAAAAGAGATGGATTTAAAGTTTATGGGAATTTTTTCTAAAAAAGTTAAGCCGAGCTACAGTGCTTATGCAGTTGTGACAGGCGCAGGCAGTGGCATTGGACGTAGTTTTGCAATGGAGCTTGCAAAACGCGGAGGAACAATTGTTTGTGCTGACATAAATTTGGATGCAGCCAAAGAAACTGTCAGTTTGATTGAATCAGGAACGTCAGCAAAAGCATTTGCTGTGCAATGTGATGTTGGTGTGAAAGAGCAAGTAAAAGAACTTTCTGAACAAGCCGAAAAATTAATGAATCACCCTGTAAGCCTGATCATTAATAATGCGGGTGTGGGGTTGGGCGGTAAGTTTGATGAAGTTTCACTGGAAGATTGGCAATGGTGTATGCATGTCAACCTCTGGGGGGTTATTCATGGTTGTCACTATTTTGTTCCTCAGTTTAAGCAACAAGGTTATGGGGCTATTATCAATGTTGCTTCAGCTGCGGGTTATACAGCAGCCCCCGAAATGACCGCTTATAACGTGACCAAATCCAGTGTGCTGGCATTGTCAGAAACTCTTTCAGCAGAACTTCGCGGTGACAACATTCGAGTGAATGTGTTGTGTCCAACATTAGTGCCTACAAATATTATGAAAAATGGTCGTTTGCCTGGTCATTATGCGGGTTTAGCAGATGATTTATTGATGAATCATGCATTTACCACCAGTGATCAGGTGGTGGTTAAAACCTTAAATAATTTGGATGCAGGCAAGCTGTACACCATTCCTCAGCCAGATGCAAAACTGTTTTGGATATTAAAACGTGCATCACCCGCGTTATATGCCAAAGCGTTGGGTATTGGATATCCATTATTTAACAAATACATCAAATAAGCTGCGAGTAGATCAAAATGACAACAGAAACAACTTTAGCTAAGCTACCTGAAGAGAACAGCGTAGAGCAAAAATCAACCCAAACTACAGTTGAAGATATTAAACAGGTGACTCAACCGAATATGGCACAAGATAAGTCACTTGCAGCAAAACAGCTTAAAGAAAAAGCGTCAGTTCAGAAGCAAGCCGAGGCAAAGACTGTTACAAAGCCAGCGAAAGAAAATACCGCTAAAGCTGAAGTCCAAACTCAGTCTAAAGCTAAAAATAAAGCTGATACTCAAATAGCGTCTACCTCTGAAAAGCTTGAACAGCCCACAGAGAAAAGTGCTCCAACAACTCAGCAGAAAGATGCTGTACATGTATATGACACCATCGTGGTTGGTGCTGGTATTTCAGGGATTGCTGCTGCTTATAAAATGAATCAAGCAGGCTATAACGATTATGTGGTACTTGAAAAAGCCAGTCGTGTGGGGGGAACATGGCGCGACAATAATTATCCGGGCTGCGGTTGTGATGTACCCTCAGCACTTTATTCATTTTCTTTCTCACCAAGCCATAAATGGAGTCATTTATTTGCCAAGCAACCAGAAATTCTAAGCTATTTAGAAGAGGTGGTGGAAAAATATGATCTTGGTGAGAAAATTGAATTTAATAATGAATTAATCAGTGCCAAATGGGATGAAGCACAACATGTTTGGCACTTAGAAACCTCTAAAGGTCAATATCAATCAAAGACAGTGATCTTTACGACAGGACCGATTACTGAGCCTGCTTTGCCGAAATTAAAAGGAATTGAAAGTTTTAAAGGTGAAATGTTCCATTCAGCACGTTGGAATCATGATTATGATTTAACGGGTAAGCGTGTTGCAGTGATTGGTACAGGGGCTTCTGCAATTCAGTTTATCCCACAAGTACAACCTTTAGCGAAACAGCTGATCGTATTCCAGCGTACAGCACCGTGGGTACTACCCAAGGCGGATATGGAGTTAAACGAAACGGCTAAAGGGATCATTTCTCGATTCCCAATCATTCAACAAACTTGGCGTAATAGCATTGCACAGATTTTAAATGGGATTAACTTTGGATTGCGTAATCCTAAAGTATTGGAACCTGTTAATTTCCTAAGTAAGCAATTACTCAAACTACAAATTAAAGATGAAACTTTGCGTAAAGCAGTGACACCGAACTTTACTATTGGATGTAAGCGCTTATTGTTTGCAAACAATTATTATCCAGCACTACAACAAGATAATGTGAATCTGATTGCACATGGTTTGGTTGAAATTGATGGAAATACAGTGGTTGCAGCAAATGGTGAACGTCATGAAGTGGATGTGATTATTTGGGGAACAGGCTTTGAAGTTTCACATCCTCCAATTGGTAAACGAGTTTATGACAGCAATGGTCAAGTCCTTGCTGAGCGTTGGAAAAATAGTTCACCTGAAGCCTATTTGGGTGCGAGTATTGAACATGTACCGAATGCGTTCTTGGTCCTCGGTCCAAACATTCTGGTATATGATTCATTTATTGGTATTGCGGAAGCACAAGTCGGCTATATTGTTGATGGCTTGCTAAAAATGCGTGAGCAAAAATTCACTCGCTTTGAAATCAAAGCGGATGTGCTTGCACAGCATAATAAACGTTTGCAGAAACATTTAAAAACCACTGTATTTAATGCGGGTGGGTGTAAGTCTTATTATCTGGATGAAAATGGTCGTAACTTTGCAGCATGGCCATGGTCATTGCAACAATTACGTAACCAATTAAAACAACTAGATTTAAACCATTATAGTGTGAGTAAAAAATAAGTTTAGTATTCAATTTCTGTACACTTTTTATGCAAGCCCTAAATTGATTTAGGGCTTTTATTTTTTTTGTCTTGTGCGACGATGTAATCCAAAAATAATGATTTCAGCTAGGATTAGATTGACCACCCAACCTAACCAAGATTCTAACTGATAGATGTGAATTGGGGTTAACCAATCAAAATAAGGTTGTAACTCATAAAGCACGATTTTCCATGTCCTTAAGCTCAGCGCTGAAAGGCTCAGTGCAAAACTACGGATCATCCAGTCACGGTGTAAAATCCAGCGCTTTTTCAATAAAAAGTATAAAGCGGATAGGGTGGTGATCGCCCAGAGTGAACTTAATAAGACAAAGCTGATTTGTGTGGATAACCCTCCAGCCGCTGAAAAAGCTAAAATTAAGCCACTGGGTAAAGACAGCCCCAAAATGGTGATGATGTAGAGCCAACCACTCCAGCGATGAATTCGGGGATAACGCGTGCGAAAGACACGGAAAAACTGTGTAAATCCAGCGATGAGTACAAAACTACTGCTGATCACATGGATTTTAAAAGCCGCCTGCCAAGGTTGAGTATTGACTACATCTTGCTTTAACAAGAGAAAATGCTGATCAGTTTGCCATGGGAAATATTGTAGACATATTGCGACCATGAGATAGCATAAATAAGCATAGATCACGAGTGAAATTAGACTCAAGCTTGAATATGCCAAGTTAGTTTTTGTTTTGTTCATCACTGCTTATAATGGAATGGTGATTGAGAAATTATAGTGGAAGATAAGTTGAAACAGCATATTTATGTTCGGGTATGGCATAGATTTTAAAATAAACCACAGAGAATCCTGATTTATTTATCTTAAAGTAGATCACAAAGCAAACAATTTAATCTAAAATCAATGTGAAAATGCATCCAATATCTTCATAACAAATAGGTATAACAATGAATAAAAGTTTAATCACACTCGTTGGATTAGGAATGATTGGTTTCCAGAATAGTTATGCACTGGATATTCAACAGTTGCAAAAATCTTGGTCTGGAAAATATGATGAGCAGAAAATTGCTGTTTTCATCCAATCTATCGATCGTAATCAGGTCAAAGGCTATAGTGTTCTTGGTAAAAATAAACAAAATTTCTCAGGGAAAGTACAGACAACTTCACAAGGCTATAAAATTACCGCAACAGAAAGTGGCGCTAAAGCAAGTAGTGGTGTGTTTACCTTTACTGTAAAACAGAATCAACCGAATGTGTTGGAGTCTAGTTGGGAATCTACAACGGCTAAGGTTAAACCAAAATATTTTGATTTAAAGCCGCAACAGTGTCGCTATCAAAAAGATGTCGGTGATTATCCAGTTGCATCACAACGTTTATTAAAAGATGAGGATCTACAAATTCCTCCTGAAGAGCTGGACTGGATGCGTAATGAAATTTATGCGCGTCATGGTTATTCATTTGCCAATAAAGAGATAGCCTCTCAATTTGCTAACGATAATTGGTATATGCCATGCAGTACTAATGTTGAAAATCAATTAACTCAGATTGAAAAGACCAATATCCAACGTATTAAAAAAATTCGCCCGTATATGGCGAAAATGGAATGGGGTCGTTAAGCACACAATCAATCACAAAATCTGAGAGTTTATCTTATGCTTCACTATCCTTCAGTTCGATTGAGTATTATGGTTTTTGTTTTAAGTTCATCTGCCCTAAGTTTTGCAGCAACACCTACAGATCAAGCAGTGATCAACAGTATAACGAACCTAAACGCTTCTCAAGCTACACCCGCCAAAGCGATAATGATTGATTATATGAAAGAGGTTCGTTTGCTGTCAGGAGAGCTGGCTTATCTCTCTGGTGTAACATTTGAAAATGCAGGACGAAATTTTTGGGGAGGCTATATATTGACGCGCCCAAAACTAAAACAATCTCGAATACTTGAGTTCGGTGGTCAAGCCAATGATTTCACAGTACATACGGTGCAATATCGAGCAAAACCAATCGATTTGATTGAAATAGAATCTGCAGGCTCGGGTCAGGGGCAAGTTTCCCAGACAACTGATTTAGTCTATTTTGATGGATGGAAAGCTAAAATTATTGTAACTGCTGAATCTTCGAGTGATCCGGGGCGTTTTAGTGAGAAGTTGGGTGAGGAAGATTGTAAAACGGGTGGGGAAATTGTTTCAAGTTTAAAAATTTTATCCGCCAGCAATGAAGTGATTAAAACTATTCAATCATCCAATGCGTGTAAAAATGCAAAAGTTACAACCAAAACGGAAAAAATTAAAATCGTACTATAAGTACCCGTGTTGATTGCAGTGCTCGGTGATTCGATTAGATGGGATTCACTTTTTCCATCTCTGAAAAATGAAGCATCATCTGTGCAAAGTAATTAAACTTAAAATGTAAGGCAGGGTAGTCACAGCATTCATATCACCGTCCGATATATTCGACGGTTAATTTTATTATTGAAGATAAACGATATTTTGTTGTATGTGTTTTCCATAAACTCACTATGCTAAAAAGTGCAGAATTTTATCTTTATTATATTCATCAATGGTATATAGCTTTTCAAAAAAGCGCACAGTCAAAAGGCTCTGCGCTTTTTTGATTGATATGAAGAGTTAAATAGCTTGGGTGTTTTCATTTAGCCAGTTTAAAACATCACCTTCTAAGTGAGCTGCTAATCGTTCTCTGACTGTTTGATGGTACTGATTTAACCATGCTTTTTCATCATCATTTAACAACGTTAAAATAATACAGCTTAGGTTAATTGGGCACAGTGTTAGTGTTTCGAATTCTAAAAATTGGCCATAGGTGGTATCTTCAAAATGCTTAATTTTGTTGACGACAAGATTCTCAATTCGAATGCCGTACTTGCCTTGATGATATAAACCAGGTTCATTGGAAGTAATCATCCCTTCGCGCATCTTAGTGGATGGTGTGACTGGGGCATAATATGAAATCACTTGGGGACCTTCATGAACATTCAATGCATAGCCTACACCGTGACCTGTACCATGACGATAATCCAAACCATATTTCCACAGGGTTTGACGTGTGATCGAATCTAAAAGAGGTGATGCAATGCCTTCAGGGAAAACGCTTTGTGCAAGTGCAATATGGCTTTTTAACACCAAAGTGTAATCACGTTTTTGTTCAGCGCTTGCTGTGCCTATGGGAACAACGCGGGTAATGTCTGTGGTTCCTTCATCATATTGTGCGCCTGAATCAATCAGCAGCAAACCATCACCACTAATCTCGCTAAAGCTTTCTTCTGTAGCGCGATAGTGTGGTAATGCACCGTTGGCATTAAAGCCTGCAATTGTCGAGAAGCTTAATCCAATAAAACCTGCTTGTTGTGCGCGAAAGCCTGAAATTTTTTCGTCGATGGTGAGTTCATTGATCGATTCTTTATCAGCCAATGCGTTATCTAGCCAATGAAAGAAATGACATAGGGCAACACCATCTTTGGTCATTGCACTGCGTATATGGGTAATTTCAATAGGCTGTTTTTGCGATTTAAATAAGGTGCTTGGATTAATGTCATGGACTAAATGACTTTGCTGCTCAATGGCCTGTGCAGATGAAATTGAGACTTTAGCTGGATCAATTAAAATATTTTGTTGTTTAAGTTCGGCCAAAAACTCGATGCTTGCGTTATAAGATAAGATTTCAATGTTATCCAAAGCAAATCTTTGCTGCATTTCAGTTGAAAGTTTTGCAACATCAATAAAAAGCACAGTTCGAGAATGGTCAATATATAAGTGCGCTAAGAACACGGGGTTATATTCAACATCACGCCCCCTACAATTCAAAATCCAAGCAATATCATCGAGTGCAGAAATAAAATGCCCCGTTGCTTTTTTCTGAATAAGTTTGTGACGGATCGCTGTTATTTTTTCTAAGCGTGTTTGGGCATTTAAATCATCTGCCATTTTCCAAATGGGTTGTAGGGGCAGTGCTGGCCGTTCAGTCCAAATTTCATCAATTAAATCTAAGTCTGTTTGAATGAAGAAATTGTGTTCTATTGCAAGCGCTGATAATGCGCTGTATTGTTGAGTTGAAATGGTATTTCCATTGACAGAGATTTTTGCATCCTTGGCTAAATGTTGTGAAAGCCAAGCCAAATGTGTTGAAGCAGGATCAGGTGTCTGCTTTTGTAAAACGTAACCTGTATTTTCCAGTTGCTGTTCAGCTTGTACCCAATATCGACCATCTACCCATAAACCTGCGAAGTTTTGAGTGACTACAATTGTGCCGACTGAACCTGTAAAGCCTGTTAGCCATTGACGTATTTTCCAATAATCAGGTAGATATTCTGACATATGTGGATCTGCACTCATGGCGATAAAAGCATCCTGCTGATATTTCTTCATAATTGTACGAAGGTTTTCTAATTTGTTGGCAGGTGACAAACTGTTCATACTTTTTCCAATTGCATATCAATAGATTTTTGAGAGGGGGTCGATGTTTGATTGAGTAATTTACGAATCGGTTTTCTCATTAACCATAGAACGAGTGCGCCAAGAAGTAAAGCGATGACACATCGCACAAATAGCAAGGGTAATTGGTCAACTTCATGGATTGAAACATGACCACCGATTAAACCTGCCATCAAGTTTCCTAAAGCAGATGCTGTAAACCAAAGCCCCATCACTTGCCCACGAATTATGGTTGGAGCAAGTTTAGTCATCGTTGAAAGACCAACAGGGCTTAAGCATAATTCACCTAGTGTTAAAAGCAGGAGGCTTGATGCGATCCATAATGCAGAAACAGTTCCACCATTTTGGGTGATCAAGTAACTGGCAATGCTCATCACGAGGAAACCACCCGCAGCGAGGAGTAAAGCAATAATAAATTTGGTGATATAGCTAGGGTCACGATTTTGTTTGCCTAATTTAACCCAAAGCCATGCGATGATCGGTGCGAAAATAATAATGAAAAGCGGGTTAATCGATTGAAACCAAACTGCGGGTATTTCAAAGCCAAAGAATTGGCGATCTGTAAAGTCTTGGGCGAAAAGATTGAAAGATGTTGGTTTTTGTTCAAATGCTGACCAGAAAAGTGCAGCGGTGATGAGTAAAATAAAACAGATGATGATTTGTTTTTTCTCAGTATTATTCAAACCAGCAAAGAGTAATAGGTAGCTGAAATATAAGGCAATACAAATACAGATTGTGATCGTGAAATATGTGGCGATTTGAATTGGATTGATGTTAACTATGCCAAGAGAAACTAGACCGATAATCAAGCCAACAACGGCAATAAAACCTATGATCATTTGGGGTGCTTTAGGATTGTAATGTACAGGACGAGCCCAGTTATTTTCATTGCCTTGCACATGATTAAATTGTTTTAATTGAGGCACAGTTATTAACTTAAAAATCAGTAATGCGATTAACATTCCAAGGCCACCAATTCCGAACCCCCAGTGCCAACCATGTTCTTTAACCAATAAACCAGTCAATAGTGGAGCAATCAACGAACCTAGATTAATTCCCATATAAAAAATGGAAAATCCTGCATCACGCCGTGAATCTTGAGCCTGATATAAAGTGCCAACAATGACGGAAATACAGGTTTTAAATAAACCAGAACCGATCACAATCAAAACTAAACCAAAATAAAAAAAGAAATGCCCAAATAAAGCTGCCAATGCAATGGATAGATGTCCAAATGCGATGATCAGTGAACCGTACCACACAGCGCGCTCCTGACCGAGATAATTGTCAGCAACCCATCCACCCAATACGGTCATTAAATACATACTGCCTGCAAATAAGCCGACAATTGCTGATGCTGTTGGGCGATCTAAACCGAGACCGCCATCAGCAACTAAAGCCGCCATATAGAGGATTAATAAAGGGCGAATACCATAATAGGAAAAACGTTCCCAAAGCTCGGTAAAAAATAAACCTTTTAATGGTTTAGGGTGACCAAAAAAAGCTTGATCTGGGTCGTGCATTTGCTTGGATAAATGTTGAGGCATCTTCAAGTCCTTTGAAAATGTATGATTAAAAATTTTTAAACAATATATAAAATAAAGTTATTTGTTGGGTATTTTTTAAAGTAGTGATTTGTAAGCTTTATAGTAAAAATATAAATTTCATTTTCTATGCTTATCATTGATATTGTTGTGGCTTGATTTTAAATAAATTTTAAAATAAAAAGGTTATACCAATTGGTATAAATATATAATAAAAAACCACCCAAAAGGGTGGTTCTTCAATGTGAATGCGTAACGAATTAACGTTTGATATCGCGTTCAGTTTCGCCAGTATAAAGCTGACGAGGACGACCGATTTTGTACGGACCGCTGTGCATTTCTAACCAGTGGCTGATCCAACCAACTGTACGTGCAAGCGCGAAGATTACCGTAAACATTTCAGTTGGGATACCAATCGCTTTAAGGATGATACCTGAATAGAAGTCTACGTTCGGGTAAAGTTTACGTTCGATGAAGTACGGATCGCTTAATGCAATACGTTCAAGTTCCATTGCAAGCGCAAGTTGAGGATCATTGATACCAAGTGCACTTAACACTTCGTCACAAGTCTCTTTCATTACTTTTGCACGTGGATCGAAGTTTTTATAAACTCGGTGACCGAAGCCCATAAGTTTAACTTCTTTAGTTTTTACTTTTTCCATGAACGGCGCAACATTTTCTACAGTGCCGATTTCATCGAGCATCTTAAGAACAGCTTCGTTTGCACCACCATGCGCAGGTCCCCAAAGTGCAGCAATACCCGCAGCAATACATGCATAAGGGTTAGCACCTGTAGAACCAGCTAAACGTACTGTAGACGTTGATGCATTTTGTTCATGGTCAGCATGAAGCGTAAAGATACGATCCATTGCTTTAGCAAGAATAGGGTTAACTTTGTAGTCACGATCTGCTGGAGTAGCAAACATCATGTACAGGAAGTTTTCAGCGTAGCTTAAATCATTACGTGGGTAAACGAATGGTTGACCAACAGTATATTTATAAGTCCAAGCCGCAAGGGTAGGAATCTTAGCAATTAAGCGAACTGCAGTAATTTCACGGTGATCAACGTTTTCAACATCAAAACCGTTGTGATAGAACGCAGATAACGCACCAACTACACCGCACATAACCGCCATAGGGTGAGCATCACGACGGAAACCATTGAAGAAACGGCTAACTTGATCGTGAACCATCGTGTGGTTGCGGACTTTGTTTTCGAAGTCTGTTTTTTGTTCAGCAGTTGGAAGCTCACCGCTTAATAATAAATAGCAAGTTTCTAAGTAAGAAGCTTGAGTTGCAAGTTGAGCAATTGGATAACCACGGTGTAAAAGAACGCCTTTATCACCATCAATGAAAGTGATTTTAGACTCGCAAGAAGCTGTCGCCATAAAACCAGGATCAAAAGTAAAGTGACCTGAAGCCAACACATCCTTAACGTCGATTACATCTGGGCCCAATGTGCCGCTGTAAATTGGTAATTCAATTTTTTTGCCATCAAGCTCTAGAACGGCTTTCTTGCCAGTTGCTGCAGACATTCAATAGATCTCCTGTCCTGGTGGATATTTTATCTAACTTGCTGAGTCATCTTGTAATGTACAAGTCAGACGGATCAAAAATTGCTATTTAGCTTAGTGAGTACTGAAATTTTGTCAATTATACTTATGGATGAAAAAATGATGTTTTCATCAGTAGTTAGTCTAACTTTAACCAGTAAGATTGATCATTAAATTTCAGAGTCGGTCAGTATAATAAGGTAAATTCTAAAGAAGGTGCAGAAAAATAATTGTGATTGCTAGACAGGAAATGGCATTTTTGACCAATATTTTGTAGCTTTTGTAAGTTGGTAAATGCATTGTTGCTGTTTTAAAACCATCTGAATTTCACGACTTACATAGCTTTTGATATTATTTTTGTGTAAAAAACATCCAAATAAGATGATGAAATATTTATTTTCATTTTAATGCTTAATTGATTAAAAAATAGTTTTTATTGAAGCTTTTAAAGTATAAAAAATAATCGAATTAGCATAAAAATAGATATTTGATTGCCTGATGAATAATCAAATATGACAAAATCTTGAATCTAAATTGTGAATTATTCACAAACTAAGTCTTTATTTCTTATTACAAAGCTTTCAGTCAAATCACTGAATTAAATGATACCCATTTAAAATAGGAATAAAGGACTATTTTAAAATAACATGTTGGGTATCTAAAAAAATTTAACAACGTGAAAGAAAATAAAAGCGCAGATAAAATTAACCACAGGACGATTTTGTCCGTAATGTTGTGCTTTAGTCTAAATTTATAAAAATAATATAAGTCGTAATTATGTATAAAAGTAATATGTTTAATTATCATAAAAAATAAAGAGATAGCCCTTAAAAGCCTAGATGGGTGTTCTACTTTATTTTTTAAATAGCTGTAAATGATTCTTATTTGAGTGTTTTTTAAAGAAAAAGCCAATTTCGATGGTTTGTATTTTGACAGTGCACGTTTTATAATTCAGTGTCGTTTAAAGTTCAGGCAATTTATTTGTCTGACAATGCTAGCTTTCCTTCGAATTAATTCCAACAAACTCCGGATGGAGTTTTTACTTACAGGATGCCCGCTGTGAAAAGCAACAGACCTGTCAATTTGTCCATGGGTCAAGTTTTAGATGTAAACTTAAAATCCCCTGTGGCTATTGCATCAATTCTACACCGTCTATCAGGTGTCATCGTATTTTTACTCGTACCGGTACTTTTGTGGCTTTTAGACAAGTCTTTGTCTTCGCCTGAAGGCTTTGCTCAAGTTCAAGCAATCTTTGGTGGCTTCATTGTACGTTTCATCGTATGGGTATTTGTCGCTGGTTTATTGTTCCATTTTATTATGGGCATTAAACATTTACTTGCTGATCTAGGCTTTGCGGAAGAGTTACAAAGCGGTCGCATAGCAGCAACTATTGCATTAATTTTGGCTGCGATATCAGTTGTCGCATCATTTGTATGGATCGTTCTCTAATGAAAAGTGCTACAGGTTTAACGGGGTCAGGTTCTCGTGATTGGTATATCCAACGCGTAAGTGCTGTAGTTCTAGCTGTTTATACTGTTGTCGTATTAGGTTGGATTCTGTGCAATGTCGGATTTAACTATGAGCAATGGTTTGGCTTTATGATGACACTTCCGATGAAGATTTTATCTTTATTGGCAGTCTTATCTCTTGTTGCGCATGCTTGGATTGGTATGTGGCAAGTATTCACAGACTATGTGACTACTCGTCAGATGGGTCCTTCAGCTTCAGGTTTACGCATCGTGTTAACTTCAGCAGTGATTATTGCTGTTATTGCATATGCGATCTGGGCAATCCAGATTTTTTGGGCGAATTGATAGGAAAATGTCATGGGCGCTTTAACCCCTAAAGAAGATTATTCAAATATTCCAAGCCAGTTCTTCGATGCAGTCATCGTTGGTGGTGGTGGTTCAGGTATGCGTGCTTCATATCAACTTGCTCAAGCAGGCTTGAATGTTGCAGTGCTAACTAAAGTATTCCCAACACGTTCTCATACTGTTGCGGCTCAAGGTGGTATTGGTGCATCGCTTGGTAATATGCAAGACGACAACTGGCACTATCATTTCTATGACACAGTAAAAGGTTCTGACTGGTTAGGTGACCAAGATGCAATCGAATTTATGTGTCGTGAGGCGCCTAAAGTTGTTTATGAACTTGAACACTTAGGTATGCCATTTGACCGTAATGCAGATGGTACAATTTACCAACGTCCATTTGGTGGTCACTCTGCGAACTATGGTGAAAAACCAGTTCCACGTGCCTGTGCCGCTGCCGATCGTACAGGTCATGCTCTTCTTCATACGCTTTATCAAAGTAATGTGAAAATGGGTACTCAATTCTTCGTTGAATGGATTGCATTAGACTTAATCCGTAACGAAGCTGGTGATGTACTTGGTGTAACAGCAATTGACCAAGAAACAGGCAAAATTGCTGTATTCCAAGCCAAAGCAACATTGTTTGCTACTGGTGGTGCTGGTCGTGTTTACCGTGCATCTACCAATGCTTATATCAATACTGGTGATGGTCTTGGTATGGCAGCTCGTGCGGGTATTCCATTACAAGATATGGAATTCTGGCAATTCCACCCAACCGGTGTTGCTGGTGCAGGTGTATTGTTAACGGAAGGTTGTCGTGGTGAAGGTGCAATCCTTCGTAACAAAGATGGCGAACCGTTCATGGAGCGTTATGCACCAACTTTGAAAGATTTGGCTCCTCGTGACTTTGTATCACGTTCTATGGACCAAGAGATCAAAGAAGGTCGTGGTTGTGGTCCTAAAGGTGATTATATCCTTCTTGATATGACTCACTTGGGCGCAGATACCATCATGAAGCGTTTACCATCTGTATTTGAGATTGGTAAGAAATTCGCAAACGTGGATATCACCAAAGAACCAATTCCAGTTGTACCAACAATCCATTATCAAATGGGGGGTATTCCTACCAATATTCATGGTCAAGTGGTTATCCCTGAAACAGCGAAAAATGCAGCAGATTTCTATGCAGGTTTTGATAAAGCTGCAAATGAATACACAACCAACGGTACAATGAATTACACAGTGCCTGTAAAAGGCTTCTATGCGATTGGTGAGTGTTCTTGCGTGTCTGTACATGGTGCAAACCGTTTAGGTACAAACTCATTACTTGACTTGGTTGTATTTGGTAAAGCTGCTGGTGAACACATCATTGATTACGTGACTAAACATCACGGTGATGAATACCAGCCACTTCCAAATGATGTACTTATGAACACGTTGAAACGTATCAATCATTTAGATGATTCTACTTCTGGTGAAAATGCACAAGAAGTTGCGGATGCGATTCGTGATATCGTTCAAGACCATGCGGGTGTATTCCGTACTCAAGCATTGCTTGATGAGGGTGTTAAGCAGATTCTTGCGATTGAACCACGTGTACGTAACATTCATTTAAAAGACAAATCTAAAGTATTTAATACTGCACGTATTGAAGCCTTGGAAGTTGAAAACTTATACGAAGTAGCAAAAGCAACATTGATTTCTGCTGCTGCACGTAAAGAATGTCGTGGTGCACATACTGTTGTAGATTATGAATTGCCTGCTGATGATGAGCACTATTCATATGGTCGTCGTGATGATGAATGGATGAAACATACTTTATGGTATTCAGCGGATAACCATCTTGAATACAAGCCAGTACGTTACAGCCCATTGTCTGTAGACCCAATTGAACCTAAACCACGTACATTCTAATCGGGAGAAATAAGATGAGTAGAGGTACACGTACATTCGAAATCTACCGCTATGATCCTGATAAGGATAAAGCACCGTATATGCAGACTTTTAAACTAGAGTTGACGGACAAGCATCGTATGTTGCTTGACGCACTTTTAGCGTTAAAAGTTCAAGACGAATCATTAACATTCCGTCGTTCTTGCCGTGAAGGTATTTGCGGTTCAGATGGTGTGAATATCAATGGTAAGAATGGTCTTGCGTGTTTATGGAACTTGAACGATTTACCTGAAAAAATCGTCATTCGTCCATTGCCTGGTCTGCCAGTAGTTAAAGATTTAGTTGTGGATATGAATCAGTTCTACGATCAGTATGACAAAATTCATCCATTCTTAATCAATAATCAACCTGCACCACCAAAAGAGCGTTTACAATCTCCAGAAGAGCGTGAGCACTTAAATGGTTTATATGAGTGTATTCTTTGTGCATGTTGTTCAACGTCATGCCCATCATTCTGGTGGAATCCGGATAAATTCTTGGGTCCTTCAGCATTGTTGAATGCATATCGTTTTATTATTGATTCTCGTGATACTGCGACACAAGATCGTTTATCACGTCTTGATGACCCATTCTCATTATTCCGTTGTAAAGGAATTATGAACTGTGTGTCTGTATGTCCGAAAGGCTTGAATCCAACAAAAGCAATTGGTCATATTCGTAGCATGTTGCTCGATCAAGCGGGTTAATACGATGTGAAAAAAGGGCGTACATCTTGGGATGTACGCTCTTTTTTTATTGGATTTTTAATGAGATGGTTGTTTTTTGTTCGAGCGAGTGAAGGATAAGTTTTAAGCATTGAAAAAGTAGCAACAGACCCGATATAAATGGATGGATAATAATAGATTATTTCTTGTATGTATTTCGCTAATTTATAGGTGGTATGTGTCAAAAAAATCAATTGAAGTGACAGATCATGTTACGATTTAACAAACCACTATATGTGAAAAACACACCATATTTTTGGTACATTTTTTCTACATAAGTGTGATCCAGATCAGTTTATAAATAATTTTATAAGCAAAGTTTAGAACCGCTTTAGAAAAAGCAAAAAAGTCTTTGTTTTTTCTAAGTCGATTTGCAAAAAATTGCTCAGCTTCGGTTGAGTATATAAGTGAGTGATGATGCCATTGAGGGCGTTATGATTCATTGTATGCATTAGTAAAAGCTAATGTTTATAACGCCCCTTGGTCATGAGTATCTGATGGGTGAATGTCAATTTACCGATTTGGCATTATCAATCATGGGAGTGCTTAAAAAGCACCCTCTAATGTTTTTGCAATAGGAAATGGGTCCACAAATGCAAGAAGTTGCTGACGCATTGCGTCTTGATACTGAACTTTCCGCTGATAGTGCAGCGTATATTGAAGAGCTTTACGAACAGTACCTTTCTTCTCCAACCTCAGTAGGTGAGGATTGGCGTCAATATTTCGATAAATTCCCTAAAGGTGACCAACCGCACGGAAACATTCGTGAGCAATTCTTATTATTAGGTCGTAATTCAAGTCGTGTTCAGCCTGTTGTGCAAAGTGAAGTAAGTACTGAGCATGAGCGTCGTCAAATCGGTGTTTTGCAACTGATTGCAGCATACCGTAACCGTGGTCATCAAAAAGCGAAGCTTGATCCACTAGGTTTGGCTAAACGTGAAGATGTGCCAGATTTAGATCTTGCTGCACATGGTTTAACCAAGTCTGACCTAGATACAGTTTTCAATGCTGGAAATTTGGCGATTGGTAAAACTGAAGCAACTTTAGGTGAAATGGTTAGCGCAATGGAGGCAACATACTGTGCTTCTATTGGTGCTGAATATATGCACATTGTTGACACCAAAGAAAAACGCTGGATTCAACAACGTCTTGAAGGTGCACGCGGTCAGTTCGGTTTCTCGGCAGATCAAAAGAAACATGTACTTGAACGTTTAACTGCTGCTGAAGGCTTAGAAAAATTCCTCGGTAATAAGTATGTTGGTGCGAAGCGTTTTGGTGTAGAGGGTGGTGAATCTTTTATTCCAATGGTAAACGAACTTATTCAACGTGCAGGTTCTGTAGGTTGTAAAGAAGTCGTAATTGGGATGCCACACCGTGGTCGTTTAAACTTACTTGTGAACATTATGGGTAAAAACCCAGCTGATTTGTTTGGTGAGTTCGAAGGTAAAACTTTAGCTAAAAAAGGTTCTGGTGATGTTAAGTATCACCAAGGTTTCTCATCAAATGTGATGACACCTGGTGGCGAAGTTCACTTGGCTTTGGCATTTAACCCATCGCATTTAGAAATTGTTGGTCCTGTGGTTGAAGGTTCAGTTCGTGCACGCCAAGTACGTCGTAAAGACATTGGTGGTGATGACGTATTACCTGTAATCGTACATGGTGATGCTGCATTTGCTGGTCAAGGTGTCAACCAAGAAACCTTCCAAATGTCACAAACGCGTGGTTATACCGTAGGTGGTACGGTTCATATCGTAGTCAACAACCAAGTTGGTTTTACTACATCTGATCCACGTGATGCACGTTCTACTGAATACTGTACTGACATTGCAAAAATGATTCAGGCGCCAATTTTCCATGTAAATGGTGATGACCCTGAATCTGTATTGTTTGTTGCGCAATTGGCGCATGATTTCCGTCATACATTCCGTAAAGATGTTGTGATTGACATGTTCTGTTATCGTCGTCGTGGTCATAACGAAGCAGATGAGCCAGCAGCAACACAACCAATGATGTATCAAGTGATCAATAAAAAAGCGACTACACGTACGCTTTATGCGGATCAATTGGTACAAGAAAAAGTATTAGATCGTTCAGATGCAGATGCTTTAGTTGAAAAATATCGTGAAGATCTTGAAGCAGGTAACCATGTTGCCAATGCTTTAGTGCTTGAACCAAATGACAAAATGTTTGTGGACTGGAAACCGTATCTAGGCCATGAATATACAGATGTTTGGGATACGACTTTCCCAATCGAACGCTTAAAAGAAATTGGTACGAAAATGCGCGAATTACCGGAAGGTTTCGTGATGCAGCGTCAAGTGTCTAAAGTGATCGATGAACGTTTGAAAATGCAAACTGGTGAAATGCCATTAAACTGGGGTGCAGCAGAAACTTTAGCTTATGCTTCTATCCTTGATGATGGTTTCTTGGTGCGTTTGACTGGTGAAGATGTTGGTCGTGGTACATTCTCACACCGTCATGCTAAGCTACATAACCAAGTTGATGGTTCGGTTTATATTCCACTGTGTCATATCAAAGAAAACCAGCCACGTACTGCAATTTATGACTCATTATTGTCAGAAATGGCTGTGCTTGCATTTGAATATGGTTATGCAACAACATTGCCAAAAAGTTTGGTCATCTGGGAAGCTCAGTTCGGTGACTTTGCAAACTGTGCGCAAGTGGTTATTGATCAGTTCATCTCATCTGGTGAAACCAAATGGGAGCGTGTGTGTGGTTTAACATTGCTTCTTCCACATGGTTATGAAGGTCAAGGTCCTGAGCATTCATCTGCACGTCTTGAGCGTTTCTTACAGTTATGTGCTGAAGAAAACATGCAAGTGATTACACCTACGACACCTGCACAGATTTTCCATGCAATGCGTCGTCAGGCAATTCGCCCAATTCGTAAGCCAATGATCGTGACTTCACCGAAGTCGTTACTTCGTCATAAACTTGCAACTTCAACTTTGGAAGAGCTTGCAACTGGTACATTCCAGACTGTGATTGATGAAGTGGATCAAATCAACAAACAAGATGTAACACGTGTTGTACTTTGTGGTGGTAAAGTTTATTACGACTTACTTGAAAAACGTCGTGAAGAAAACTTGAACATTGCAGTGGTACGTGTTGAACAATTGTACCCATACCCAGAAAAACGTCTTGCTGAAGTGCTTGCGACATATCCGAACATAAAAGAACTTGTTTGGTGTCAAGAAGAACCGAAGAACCAAGGCGCATGGTTATTCATTGCTCCTCGTTTATACGAAGGTGTAATGAAGTCTGCTCTACAAGTTCAAATTAGCTATGCAGGACGTGAAGCTTCAGCTGCACCTGCATGTGGCTCACCATATTTGCATGCAAAACAACAAGCTCAGCTCGTGAATGACGCACTTGCGATCGTAGCTGAACAATCAGGAGAATCTAAATAATGGCAACCGAAATTAAAGCACCGGTGTTCCCAGAGTCAGTTGCTGACGGAACAATTGCAACTTGGCACAAACAACCAGGTGAAGCGGTATCACGTGATGAAGTCATCTGTGATATTGAAACGGATAAAGTTGTTTTAGAAGTTGTTGCTCCTGCTGATGGTACTATCTCTGCAATCATCAAAAATGAAGGTGACACAGTTCTTTCTTCTGAAGTTATTGCGACATTTGAAGAAGGTGCTGTTTCTGGCGCTACTCAAACTCAAGCAGTTCAATCAGAAGAGAAAGTAGAACAAGCTGCGGCACAAACTCAAGCGGGTAATGCACCTGTTGTTGAACGTGCTCAAGTACAAGATCAAGCACCTGCAGTGCGTAAAGCTTTAACTGAAACAGGTATTGCAGCTGCGGATGTAGATGGTACTGGTCGTGGTGGTCGTATCACCAAAGAAGATGTTGCAAATCATCAAACTAAACCAGCTGCTGCTGTGACACCATTAAGCGTTGCAGTTGGTGAGCGTATTGAGAAACGTGTTCCAATGACACGTTTACGTAAGCGTGTTGCTGAACGTCTTCTTGCTGCTACACAGCAAACTGCGATGTTGACTACGTTTAACGAAGTTAACATGAAACCTGTGATGGAAATGCGTAAGCAATATAAAGATGCTTTCGAAAAACGTCATGGTGCACGTTTAGGCTTTATGTCATTCTTCGTTAAAGCTGTAACTGAAGCACTTAAACGCTATCCTGCGGTAAATGCTTCAATCGACGGTGATGATATTGTTTATCATGGATACTATGATATCGGTGTTGCGGTTTCTTCTGATCGTGGTTTAGTGGTTCCAGTATTACGTAATACTGACCGTATGAACTATGCTGAAGTTGAATCAGGTATTGGTGCGTATGCTGCAAAAGCACGTGAAGGTAAATTAGCAATTGAAGATATGACTGGTGGTACTTTCACAATTACCAACGGTGGTACTTTCGGTTCATTACTTTCAACACCTATTTTGAACCAACCACAAACTGCTATTTTAGGTATGCACAAAATCCAAGAGCGTCCTATGGCTGTAAATGGTCAAGTTGAAATTCTTCCAATGATGTACTTAGCGCTTTCTTATGACCATCGTATGATTGATGGTAAAGAAGCTGTAGGCTTCTTGGTAACTGTTAAAGAGTTACTTGAAGAACCAGCTAAACTAATCCTTGACCTTTAATTCTTTAGAATAACAACACGAGTTTAGAGTGATCCTTTAAACTCGTTTTTGGAGATAAGCATGTCTCAGTTTGATTTAGTTGTAATCGGCGGTGGGCCAGGTGGTTATGAAGCGGCAATTCGTGCTGCTCAACTTGGTTTCAAAGTTGCGTGTATCGAAAAACGTGTACACAAAGGTAAGCCATCTTTAGGTGGTACTTGCTTAAACGTAGGTTGTATTCCTTCTAAAGCACTTTTAGATTCTTCTCATCACTATGAAGATACTCTTCATGGCTTAGATGTTCACGGTATTACAGTTGAAAATGTCCAACTTGATCTTCAAAAGCTTCTTGCTCGTAAAGACAAAGTTGTAGATAACTTAACTGGTGGTGTTGCTCAATTGCTGAAAGGCAATGGTATCGAGTGGTTACAAGGTACGGGTAAACTACTTGCTGGTAAAAAAGTTGAATTCACACCATTAGAAGGTGGTGATGTTCAAGTTTTAGAACCTAAATTCGTAATTCTTGCAACTGGTTCTGTACCTGTAAATATTCCTGTAGCAAAAGTTGATGAAGACCTTATCGTTGATTCAACAGGTGCTTTAGAATTCCAAGAAGTGCCTAAACGTTTAGGTGTAATTGGTGCAGGCGTAATTGGGCTGGAACTTGGTTCAGTATGGCGTCGTCTTGGATCTGAAGTTGTTGTGTTCGAAGCATTAGATGCATTCTTACCAATGGCGGATAAAGCGTTGGCAAAAGATTATCAAAAACTTTTAACAAAACAAGGTTTAGATATTCGTATTGGTGCTAAAGTTTCAGGCACTGAAGTGAATGGTCGTGAAGTGACTGTTCAATATAATCAAGCAGGCGAAGATAAAACTCAAACTTTCGATAAATTAATCGTTTGTGTTGGTCGTAAAGCGTATGCAGAAGGTTTATTGGCTGAAGATTCAGGCATTAAATTAACTGAACGTGGTTTGGTTGAAGTGAACGATTGGTGTGCAACGTCTGTTGACGGTGTATATGCAATTGGTGACTTGGTGCGTGGCCCAATGCTTGCGCATAAAGCAATGGAAGAAGGTGTAATGGCGGTTGAGCGTATGCATGGTCATGCTGCTCAAGTGAATTACGACACCATTATTTCAGTGATTTATACACACCCTGAAGCTGCATGGGTAGGTTTGACTGAAGAGCAAGCTAAAGAGAAAGGTCACGACGTTAAAACCGGTCAATTCCCATTTGCTGTCAATGGTCGTGCTTTAGCTGCCAATGAATCTGCTGGATTTGTGAAGTTTGTTGCAGATGCAAAAACAGATCGTTTATTGGGTATGCATATCATTGGTCCTGGTGCTTCTGACATTGTTCACCAAGGTATGATTGCACTTGAATTTGTATCTTCTGTTGAAGATTTACAATTGATGACTTTCGGTCACCCAACTTATTCTGAAGTCGTTCATGAAGCAGCGCTTGCTGTTGATGGGCGTGCGATTCACGCGATTCAGCGTAAACGTAAATAACACAAAAAAGAGCGGTTTCGACCGCTCTTTTTACTTTTGATGGTTGTTTTTAATTGAATAATCATCTAAAAATAAAAGAACAAACTTTAATAAATGCCGATAGTTATTGTGATGGAAGTCTAATTATTGGTGTGTCATAACAATGTGAAAAGTAGTAAAAGGTAAAACATGAATCTACATGAGTATCAAGCGAAAACGCTGTTAAAAAAATATGGTATGCCAGTTCAAGAAGGCATTTTAATCACTACGCCTGAAGAAGCATCTGCTGCCTTTGAGCAAATTAGTGGCAAATTCGCTGTGATGAAGGCCCAAGTCCATGCAGGTGGTCGTGGTAAAGCGGGTGGCGTAAAAGTTGTTAAGTCAAAAGAAGAAGCAGCTGAATATGCAAAAAGCCTGTTAGGTACTCGTTTAGTCACATATCAAACTGATGCCAATGGCCAGCCTGTAAATAGTATCCTTGTTTGTGAAGATGTTTATCCTGTAGAACGTGAATTGTATTTAGGTGCAGTGGTCGATCGTTCTAGTCGTCGTGTGACATTCATGGCGTCTACAGAGGGTGGCGTAGAAATTGAAAAAGTTGCTGAAGAAACGCCTGAAAAAATTATTAAAGTCGAAGTAGATCCATTAGTTGGTTTATTGCCATTCCAAGCGCGTGATGTTGGTTTCCAGTTGGGTTTAAAAGATAAGCAAATCAGCCAATTTGTAACTATCATGACAGGCGCGTACAAAGCATTTGTTGAAAATGACTTTGCACTATTTGAAATTAATCCACTTTCCGTTCGTGAAAATGGTGAAATCTTATGTGTAGATGCCAAAGTCGGTATCGACTCAAATGCACTTTATCGTTTGCCTGAAATTGCTGCGATGCGTGATAAATCTCAAGAAAATGAACGTGAGTTAAAAGCATCTGAATTTGACCTCAACTATGTTGCTCTAGAAGGCAATATTGGTTGTATGGTAAATGGTGCAGGTCTTGCAATGGCAACAATGGATATCATCAAACTGTATGGTGGTCAGCCAGCAAACTTCCTTGATGTTGGTGGCGGTGCAACCAAAGATCGCGTCATTGAAGCATTTAAAATTATTCTTTCAGATTCATCTGTACAAGGTGTGTTGATCAATATTTTTGGTGGTATTGTACGTTGTGACATGATTGCTGAAGCGATTATTGCAGCGGTTCAAGAAGTAAATGTAACCGTACCTGTTGTTGTTCGTTTGGAAGGCAACAATGCGGAGTTAGGTGCTAAATTACTTGATGAATCAGGTCTAAAATTAATTTCTGCGAACGGCTTAGCTGATGCCGCAGAAAAAGTTGTTGCTGCTGTGAAAGCGTAAGGAGTATCAATCATGAGCGTATTAGTTAATAAAGACACAAAAGTATTGGTACAAGGCTTTACAGGTAAGAATGGTACATTCCATTCTGAGCAATCAATTGCATACGGTACAAAAGTAGTTGGTGGCGTAACACCAGGTAAAGGTGGTCAAACTCATATTGGTCTACCTGTTTTCAATACAATGCGTGAAGCAGTAAAAGAAACGGGTGCAAATGCAACTTCAATTTATGTACCTGCTCCATTTGTACTAGATTCAATTGTTGAAGCAGTAGATTCTGGTATTGAGTTAATCGTGGTGATCACTGAAGGTGTGCCAACCTTAGACATGTTAAAAGCCAAACGTTACCTTGAAACTTATGGTAATAATGCACGTTTAATCGGTCCAAACTGTCCAGGTATTATCACACCGGGCGAATGTAAAATTGGGATTATGCCAGGGCATATTCATCAACCAGGTAAAATCGGGATCATTTCTCGTTCTGGCACATTGACTTATGAGGCGGTTGCTCAAACGACTAAGCTTGGTTTAGGTCAGTCTACTTGTATTGGTATCGGTGGTGACCCAATTCCAGGTATGAATCAAATTGACTGCTTAAAACTTTTCCAAGAAGACCCTCAAACAGAAGCAATCATCATGATTGGTGAAATTGGTGGCAGTGCCGAAGAAGAAGCTGCTGAATATATTCAATCTAATGTGACTAAACCTGTTGTTGGTTATATTGCGGGTGTAACAGCGCCTAAAGGTAAGCGTATGGGTCACGCTGGAGCGATTATCTCTGGCGGTAAAGGTACTGCTGAAGAGAAGTTTGCTGCATTTGAAAAAGCGGGTATGGCATATACGCGTAGCCCAGCTGAACTTGGTTCAACTATGTTTGATGTCTTAAAAAAGAAAGGCTTGGTTTAATTTAATTTTTAATTTTTTAAGCTAAAAAATGGGAGCCAATTGGCTCCCATTTTTATTGGTTGTAGAGTATTAGTTGTAGATTCTTGATTGTTAGTATTTAACTTTGTAATCAAAATAAAAAAAGGGAATTTATATGAGATGGGTGATCTGTGATTAGCCTTTGACTAAACCACCATCCACAATCAAATTTTGTCCTGTTACAGCACGTGACCACGGTGATAAAAACATCAGCACGGCATCTGCAAACTGCTCAGGTGTGGTGACTTCTTGTAAGGGCGTAGAGGCTGCGATTAAATCAAACACTTGATCAGGTGTTGCACTACTGGCATCAGTCTTACGTAATAGACCACCTGAAAGCATATTTACATTAATACCATACTGACCTAAATCATGTGAAGTGGTTCGAGTAAAAGCCAAAAGTGCTGCTTTAGCCGCAGTATAATCATGATAAGGAACCACAGGATTTTGCACGAGATTGGTTCCAATATTGATGATTCGACCAAAATGATCTTTTTTCATATCTTCTAGCGCAGCTTGGGTGGTGTTTAAAGCGGCTTTTACTGCACTGTCCAATTGCTGTTGCATACTGTGCCAGCTCAGTGTTTCAACTTTTGGACGTAGATCACCATCAAATTTAAATGCCAATAGTGCATTATTAATCACTGAAGTGATTGCATGTCCATAATGCAGTTTTGCCTTTTTAAACATCGTGTTGACTTGATCTGCATCGGTTACATCTGCTTTGTAAATAAAAACCTGTTCGGCATGTTCCTTAGCAAGTTGTTGTGCGGATTCTTCACTATTGAAATAATTCACCACAACTCTTGCACCTTCACGAATCAAAGCATGGGTAATTGCAAGTCCTAAACCACGTGCGCCACCAGTCACTAGAATAATTTGATCTCGTATTTCCATGTTCAAATCAACTCATTTGATATCAATTTAATTTTAGCACTTTTATCGATCAGACACTTCGATTGAGAGATGAGTTACAAAGTTTATCAATTGCACATACTCAAGATGAAAAATATAAAAAACATCTAGAGAAATTTAAGCATCTTAGTGGATTGATTACATATCAATATTCAAATAATTAAACTTTTTAAATCCTATTGATAAAATGATGGCTCAGAATGATAGTTAATTGGTTTAACATATTGATCATATTATTTATAATTAAAACGAAATGCATTTGATATTAGGTGTGCTTCAGCCATTCTGATTTATATGTAGGCTACAATTAGACTGATCATTTAAGTGACTTATAAACAAACAGAGGAGACAACCATCTTGTTTTATGATTGGTATAACTCCGATAAAAATCATGAATTGATTAGGCAAAACATGCGATCTATTTACCCGCTCAATTTAATGGTCATTTTTATATTTTTCATAAATTCAAATGTTTATGCTTTTGATGATCTGGAACTTATGGTAGAAGAGGCACAAAATCAAGTTGTGGAATATCAAGATGAATTATTAGGACAACCAGATCAATTGCAAGATGAGCAATTATTTAAAATTGAAAATCAAGAAAATAGCCTAAGTAATACTGAAATGAGCATTGAGCGAAATGATATTTTTTTTGAACAAGACCAATTGCAAAAAAAGCTAGCAGAACAGCATGAGCATGAATTGGCAGATTATTCAATTTTAACCAATAAATTTTATGAAAATGAGCGTATTCGGGTGTTCAATTATACTGCTTACAATGTACAACAATTAAAGACATCATTGCTCAATCCTTCAAATGATAATCCTGCATCAAGTGAGCTTTATCTTTCTTTTGGTTATGGCATTGAATTTAAGATCAATGCTTTAAACAAAGTGGGTTATGAATACATCTCTAGTTTTCCTTATGATCGTGGGCAATTATTGCGTCTGTTTTGGATTAGAACGCTGACTTATTAACAATAAATATTTTATCGATCATTTTTATTACCATGAAGAAATCATGTTGGAAATACTACAACTTGAAACATAAGCTTGTTTAGCACTACACATTAAAAGACTAACTTAAACAAAATGAGATGAAGAGGTGAGTCATCATGTTAAACAAAGTTATTGTGTTGGGTGTAGTTGCTATTTCATTAACCGGCTGTATTGTTGCACCATTTGATGATGGTCATCGAGGTGGTCATGGTCGTTATGATCAGCGACATGATTCGGATCATCGCAGGGATCAGCATCGTGATGGTGATCGACATCGTTATGACCGAGATCGCAATGATCGTGACTGGAATTGGAAAGGACGTTAATTCTTTATCTTAAATATAAAAATGGGCAATGTATGCCCATTTTTTTCTATCTTGTTGTTTGAAAATATATGAATGAAGTAATTAGGGTCTGTTGACAATTCGTCTACGTTTGCGACTACAAGTGGTTTTTGGATGATACAAGGCAAGAACTATTAAACTTAATCATTCTAAATGATGAGAAACATCGTTTCGAAAGGTAACGACGTAGCGGTAAAAACTACTCTAGTCCCCACTGCGCCTTGCGCTGCAAACAAAGCAGTGCTTTGTTCTTGCTCAGGGTTGTGGCTAAAATTATCTCAGCCTACGTTATGAAACTCGAAAATAGTCTCGCTATTCTCTTCGTTTCCTGCTTTACGACGTATACGTCTCATGCTCAATTTTAACCTACAACGCAAGTCATTTATGAAATGTCTACAGACCCTATATTATTTTTTTAAATAAACCTGCTTGTACTACACCAGCTTTGGTTTGTTTCTGTAATTGCCATGTTGAGGGTAAATTCAGTTGATTTAAGCCACGATCTGCTTCTACATAAATCAATGCTTGATCAGATAAGTATTGATCCGCTTTTTGAGCCAATTCATCCCATAAATTTAAACTATAGGGTGGATCTAAAAACATTAAATCAAACTGTTCATTTAAATTGGATAAGGCTTGTTGTGCTGTTTGTGTTTTTAGCTGACAGTTATCAGCTTTGAGCAACTGAATATTGTCTTTTAAAAATTTAGCTTGCGTGGCATTGGGTTCAATCATGATCACGTGCCTTGCACCACGTGAAAGTGCTTCAAATCCTAAAGCACCTGAACCAGCACAAAGATCTAAGACTTTGGCATTTTGAATATCCCACATGAGCCAGTTAAACAGTGTTTCACGTACTCGATCAGGTGTGGGACGTAAACCATCGATATCAGCAAAAGGAAGAACTCGACGTTTCCATTCTCCACCAATAATACGTAATTGGTTTTTCACTTTATTATTCACTGATATCAGCCTCAGGTACAGGTGGAGGAGTGGGTTGCGTCGAAGTCGTACTATGACCTTGAGTTGGTATACGGTTTTGGGTAGCCGTATTGGTCTGCGTATTTGGCTTCGGTTTAGGCAAGGCATTTGGATCTGCTGCAAGGGAAACATCACCACTTGGCAGTTCACCCGGTTTGATGCCGGCTGTCATTAAGCCCCCACTGACTTGATGATTAAGCGGTACAATTGGATTCTTTTTGCGAGTTAGCAACCAGTAATCAAATACAGGACGAGCAATTTTGGCAGCAGAACCACCATGCTTACCATTTTCCCAAATCACGGCAATGGCAATTTCAGGATTTTCAGCAGGTGCAAAACCAACAAATAAACCGTGGTCTAATTGTCTTGATGTCAGTGCAGCTTCGTTATAGCGTTTGCCTTGCGCAATACTCTTCACCTGTGCTGTACCTGTTTTACCTGCGATTTGGTACATCGGTGTACGGATACCTCGGCCTGTACCTGTTTGAATAACATCAACCATTGCATCGCGCATTTTGACCCAGTCGTCATCCGTACCACTAAAGTTGATTTTTCCTGTCGGGGCATTGAGTACTTCATGCTTTTTCGCCCCTTTAGATTCACGTAATACGTGTGGGGTGACATGCGCACCATGGTTGGCCGTAATTGCCGTTGCCATAGCTAACTGTAATGGAGTGGCAGTAAATGCACCTTGACCAATACTGACAGAAATGGTTTCACCTTTGAGCCATTTACTCTTACGAGTACGCATCTTCCATTCAGGACTTGGATATAAACCTGTACTTTCGCTTGGTAAATCTACACCCGTTTTTTCACCGAAACCAAATTGACGCATCCATTCATTCATTCGATCTATACCCATCTGGTAAGACAAGATATAGAAGTAAGTATCACAAGAAACCACTATAGATTTATGTAAATTGACAGCGCCATGCCCAGTTTTTTTCCAGTCACGGAATTTATGTGAATCACCAGGTAAATGGAAATAACCAGGATCGGAAATTGTAGTTCCCCAATCCACAGTTTTAAAATGGATGCCACCTAAGCCTTCCATTGGTTTGATGGTAGAACCGGGAGGGTAAGTCCCTTGAACAGCGCGGTTATAGAGTGGTTGGTCTAAGTTGTCACGTAAAGCAGTATAGTCCGCATGCCCAATACCTGTCACAAATAAGTTCGGGTTGAAACTTGGGCTGGAAACAAGCGCTAATATTTCACCAGTGCGTGGGTCAATTGCGACGATTGCACCACGACGATCTTTAAGTTGTTCTGCTGCAATAGTTTGCAAACCATAATCCAATGAAAGATATAAATCATTGCCTCTGGTTGACTCTTTACGACCTAAATGGCGTAACACATTACCATGTGCATCAGCTTCAATCGATTCATAACCAGGAACGCCATGAAGTAATTCCTCATAAGATTTTTCTACACCAATTTTCCCGATTAGGTTTGTGCCAGCGTAACTATCTTTATCAATTGCTTTAAGTTCTTTATCGTTAATACGACCAACATAACCCACCACATGAGCAAACAATTCACCATGTGGATAATAGCGAGTCATTTGAGTTTCAATATCAACACCTGGAAATTGAAACTTTATTTCACTAAAGCGAGCAATATCTTGTTCTGTTAGATTTAGCTTTAAGGTAACACGTTCTGTTTTTTTAGAGGTTTTAATGCGGCTATTAAAACGGTCGATATCTTCTTGATTGAGATTTAAAATTGGAATCAAGCGCTTAACAGTGTCATCTATATCTTCGACATCGGCTTTGCTCAATGTTGCGGTAAAAACAGGGTAGTTATCTGCAAGTAAAATCCCATTACGATCATAAATATAGCCACGTGCTGGTGCTATAGGTTGTAGTCGAATTCGGTTTTTATCTGACGCTTCACTAAACTCTTGATGATGAAAAATTTGCAGATAAGCATAGCGTGCAACTAGAAGGCACATAAAAAATGAAACAATACCAATCGCAAAAAAGACACGACCACGGAAGATGCGTTTTTCTTGTTGGACATTTTTTAGAGGAAACTGCTGCTTCATACGTCGTCGGCTTTAGTACTTAAAGATGGGTGAATTTAGGGGTCAAACATTTTACCCTAGATTGCGTCTTAAAAATTAAAAAACACAAATAAGTCATCAAAATATATTTTAACTAAAAACTGTAATTGATTTTGTTTCTTAGATGAGACCGTTTACATTTCATTTGAAAAATACGCATCATTGTAAAGCTAGGCAAAATGTCAATAGCCCCTATATGGATTTGACCTTAGCGACATTAAATTTATAGTGTTTTGTATATGAGTGCTAAAATAATTCTGTTAAAGTCGAGCCTTAAGGATAAATATATTCGACCTAAGTTAAGATTAGGGATAATGGAGAAAATAATGAAAAAAATCTTTCCCTTATTAATATTGGTTGCTGTCGGAAGTTTCGCGCACGCTGATGTTAAAGATTATTTGCCAGATATGAAGGGAATTTTACCAGAGGCAAAGTTTAAGCCTGAAGATGCTTCTAAATGGAATATCGGTGCGGGTGTAACACAACAGATGGTCCATGCAAATGGTGAATGGGTAAATCCTTATGGAATTGCCTATACTAAATTAGGTGTTTTTTATAATGGTGACCATGAGTTTGCAGGCCAAGTCGGTTATAGAATTCCTGTAGTATTAAATGGTAAAGATAAAAATGGCTTCTATGTAGGGGTCTATGGCGGAACACTTAAAAGCAAAAAAGTGGACGGAAGTGATGAAGTCCAATATGGTGGTGGTGCCGATTTATCTTATGTTTTATTGAATAAAGAGCGTATAAGTACATTTAGTGTGGGGATGGGTGCAGGTAGTGAACTTCATAATAAAAATGGAGATATGATCCTAGAGACTCGTCCACAAATACAATTTGCTTATACCTTAAGTGTCGGGTTCTAAAGTTTTATGATTTTATCTATATCCTTCGACCGCAAATAGAAATAAATACGAGAGTCATGCATGTTGGAATACGTTAATGGTTTGTGGCACGCTTTTACAGCTCGACCTGATCATCTTGCCATTTTAAGTATCATCCCAGTGACGGCCTTTGTAACGTGGGCGCACGTTTGGATGGCACTGAAAATGGTATTTTATCCAATCACGTTTTGGGGATTTCATATTGGTCCCTTACCTGTAGGATGGCAAGGGATTGTGCCACGTAAAGCTGGGCGAATTTCAGGCATTATTACAGACAATACATTATCCAAACTAGGTTCTTTGCGTGAGTTTTTAGATGCAATGGACCCTGAAGATATGGCTCGGATTATCGGTGAACAAGTCGGTTTCGAACTTGAGCATTTGATTGATGAGGTGATGTTAGATCGTAATGCTGTTTTGTGGGAAAACCTACCTTATTCGATTAAACGGCGAATTTATGGTCAAGCGCATAAACAATTGCCGGGTGTTTTAAGAGAACTCGTGACCGAGCTGACTATGAATGTCGAGTCACTGGTCAACATGCGAGATATGGTCGTAACTCAAATGGAAGGCGATCGCCGTTTGATGGTCCGTATGTTTTTAAAAGTTGGACAAAAAGAAATTAACTTTATTTGGCATATTAGTGCGGTCATTGGCAGTTTCTTTGGTATTTTTCAAATGTTTGTCTATGTATTTGTTCCTCAACATTGGACTGTACCTTTCTTTGCTGCAGTCTGGGGCTTTTTAACCAACTGGATTGCAATCTGGATGGTTTTCAATCCTGTAGAGCCACATTATGTACGCTATCCACAATTTTTTGAACGGACAAAAGATCGAAAATTTCCATGGATTAAACCTGTTATTCCAAGAATTGGCACTTATAATGTTCAAGGTGCGTTTATGAAACGCCAAGAAGAAGTGTCAGATGTTTTTGCAAGTGTCGTCACTGAAGATTTGATTACATTAAAGTCAATCATGACTGAAATGATGTACGGTCCTAAGAAAGAAAAAACCCGTCGTATTGTAAAGCGTCATATTAACGAAATTATGGAAACTCCATTGGTTCGTACCTCTTTACAATTGTCTTTAGGACTAAAAGAGTATGCAAAACTCAAGACAGACTTGATTGATCGGTCAATTGAAATTACGATGGTGCCTGTTTGCGACCCTGCGTTTAATGCGAGCCGTGCACAGAAAATTTTTCAGATGTTTAAAGAGCGGATCAGAGAGTTAACCCCAAAAGAGTTTCAAAACTTGTTACGTCCTGCATTTCAGGAAGACGAATGGATTTTGATAGTACTCGGTGGTGTGACTGGATTTTTTGCTGGTCTAATACATTTATTTGTGGCTTTCTTATAAATTTGATGCCATTACGATGATAAGTTTTAATTTGTCATGGCAAACGGTATCATACATATTGTTTTAAATGAGGATGTTTTTTTATGCGCATTATATTACTCGGACCACCTGGAGCAGGTAAAGGTACACAAGCTCAGTTGATCTGTAAGCGCTACAATGTCCCACAAATTTCAACCGGTGATATGCTCCGTGCTGCAATTCGTGAAGGTACTGAATTAGGTCTTAAAGCTAAAAGTGTAATGGAATCAGGTGGTTTAGTATCTGATGAGCTTATTATCGGTTTAGTGAAAGAACGTATTGCACAACCTGATTGTGTAAATGGTTGTATTTTCGATGGTTTCCCACGTACGATTCCTCAAGCTGAGGCTTTAGAGAACGAAGGGATTAGCATTGACCATGTGATCGAAATTGAAGTGCCAGACGAAGAAATCGTAAAACGTCTTTCTGGTCGTCGTCAGCACCCAGCATCTGGTCGCGTTTATCACACGATTTATAACCCACCGAAAGTGGAAGGTAAAGATGATGAAACTGGCGAAGATCTTGTGCAACGTCCAGATGACGAAGAAGCAACGATTCGTAAGCGTTTAGGCTCTTATCATAATGAAACTGAACAGCTTGTTGGTTTCTATCAAGGGCGTGCAGCTTCTGGGGAAAATGCACCGACTTATAATAAATTGAACGGTTTACGTCCAATAGAAGATGTCCAAAAAGATTTATTTGCGATTTTAGATAAATAAGACCGCATTCAAAGCATTTTTTTAAGCTTTGACAATAACAGAGACCTGATTCATATTAGGTCTCTTTTTTTTGCAAGAGTAGCGTAGAGAGTGAAGTTTGTATTAATTGCCTTGGTCATTTTGAGTATATTGCTTCTTTTGGGCTTATTGTATATGAGCTTTAAATTACTACGCAAAGCACAAAAAGAAGAGCTTCAGCAACGCCGTGAAATGAGAAAATCAGGTAATTACCAAGTGCATCCACAGGTGGCTGAAGAGTGGAAACGGCTTGAAAAGTTAAAGAAAGATTTGGAAAATAAAAAGTAAAATAATTAGGGAGATGAATGCTGAGGATAAATTCATCCTTATCTATCATCGCGCTTCATTCTTCCAAATTAATGAATTTAACTGATGAATTTTTATGATTGAGATGTGTAAGCAATTAATTCTAAGTATTTTGTTTATCCATCTACATGTTAAATTCACAGCATTCATATTATAAGAAGACTGTCTAAATGAAATTGATTGCCTAACAGCACATCTTAGCGAATATTTAGAGCCTATTCATTTTTCAAAGGGGACTTTGCTGAACATAGGCGAAAAGTATCAAGGCTCGGAGAATTGGGACAATTGGTATTTCTGCACAGTTGATAATGGATTAGAGGGGGGTGCTACTCAAATCATTGAATGGATCAATAAGCATCAAGGCGCCATGCAATAGCAGATTACACAGCGAAAGAACTCAATGTAGATCATGGCGATCTATTGGTTGGAGAAGAACAACTAAATGGCTGGATTTGGTGTAGCAGATTATCTGATGATCAGTCTGGCTGGGTGCCCTTAGAGGTGTTAAGTCAGATTTGATTGAGAACTATTTTAAGATGCTAGCTGTTTCTTCGGAAAATAGCTTCCTCAGGAAAATGACAAAGCCTGATTTTAATTAAATGATGATTATGCTTTGCTAAAATCTCTCGTTTATTCGCTACTTTGTTTTGACTTCGCGTACAGCGCCAAATTCATATTTATCAGGCCAATTACAAACATCTGACACAATACATTCATGGCATTTCGGTTTCCGTGCAATACAGCAATATCGCCCATGTAAAATTAACCAATGATGCG
This sequence comes from Acinetobacter sp. AS167, assembly GCF_037152175.1. Classification (NCBI taxonomy): domain Bacteria; kingdom Pseudomonadati; phylum Pseudomonadota; class Gammaproteobacteria; order Moraxellales; family Moraxellaceae; genus Acinetobacter; species Acinetobacter sp. AS167. The sequence continues at coordinate 242,708 of NZ_JBBCMP010000002.1, read as the reverse complement.
AGTCTATAATAAATTCTTTTGGAATCACTTTGATTAGACGATGCTCGACCTCAAGTACATTTTTTCCTACAGCAAGTCCAGTACGATTGCCAACTCGGAAGATATGCGTATCTACAGCCATTGTAGGCTGACCAAAGGCGGTATTCAGCACAACATTGGCAGTTTTGCGTCCTACACCGGGTAAAGCCTCTAAATCAGCACGATTATCTGGAACTTGGCTATTGTGCTTCTCAATCAGAATTTTACAGGCTTTAATCACATTTTCAGCTTTGGCATTATATAAACCAATGGTTTTAATATATTGTTTTAAACCGTCTACACCCAATGCATAAATCTGTTCAGGGGTATTGGCGACAGGAAATAACTTATCAGTGGCTTTGTTGACACTTATATCTGTGGCTTGAGCCGATAAAGTAACAGCAACAAGCAACTCAAATGGGTTTGAGTAATTGAGTTCTGTTTTCGGATTTGGGCGTTGCTCGCGTAATCTTTCAAAGAAAATCTGAATCTGCTTTTTGGTCATATTCTTTACAGTCATGATGCATCCTCTTGCAAAACAGATAACTGTTGAATCAATTCATTTAATTGATGTTGCTTATTTTCATCTGCTCGAACACTCAATTGTTTCTCTAATTTTTTAATTTGAGTTCGCAGCTTAGCCAATTGAATGGTGGTTTTAGCATCTGTAACAATTGGATTTTTTATTATGGGTTGGTTGATTTCAATTGTAGGTAAAGCCTGACTTTGCTGTGTTATTTGTGCAAAGAGTTCAGTGTCGATTTCTGCACGAACCACAGGGCCTTTACGATGGATGCGTAGCTTTTCTTCACGTTGAATATGGGCATAGTAACGACCACGTAAGTCATTTTGTTCTAAGAAACGTTGTTCGTCATTTGGAATAGGCTGGATGTCTTCAACTAAATCGATGCAATCTACTGGGCAAGGAGCAATACATAGTTCACAACCAGTGCATAAATCTGTAAGTATGGTATGCATTAGTTTACCAGAACCAATAATGGCATCTACAGGGCAAGCACTGATGCATTTGGTGCAACCGATACATTCATCTTCACGAATAATAGCTTTCATGCGTTGTGGGCGGCCATCGCTTTGAATTGGCCAGACACTTGGTTCAGCAACGAGTTTATTGCGATTGAGTATATCAGCAAGCGCATCTGCAACAGGTTGCCCACCTGGCACACATTTATTGGCTGCTTCACCTTTTTCTACAATAGATTTTGCATAAGGTAGACACCCATCACGGTGACCACAGAGTCCACATTGTGTTTGTGGCAAAATAGCATCTATTTGCTGAATGAAGGAAAGCGATGAATTCATGTGAATAAAACTTTAAAGAAAAATGAACAAATACTTGGTAAAAGCGAAGAATATTTTGCAATTTTAGCATGTTTTACAGTGAAAATCTTTGCTCTAATTTGGCGCTAAAAATGCGCTAATTTAGATCAAAATATTCAATAATTTTGGTTTAAAAACGCCAACAAATTGACATTTTATTTGGGGTTGATTAGAAATTATCATATTGAATTTAAATATTATTTAAAAAAACATTTGAAAAAAGGTTGTGGATTATATACAAAAGGGATTAAATACTTTGCGCCAAAATTTATCATTTTATTAAAAGGGTTGACCTTTTTTGTATCATTTTCTGCTGAGGAATGAGCGTTGAAATATAATAGCCTGAATGACTTTTTAAATTACGTTAAAGCACGTGATCCAAATCAACCAGAGTTTTTACAAGCTGTGGAAGAAGTTATGACCAGTTTGTGGCCATTTATTGAGAAAAACCCAGAGTATGCTGAGCACGGTTTGCTTGAACGTCTTGTTGAGCCAGAACGAGCGATTCAATTCCGGGTTTCATGGGTAGATGACAAGGGCCAAACTCAAGTTAACCGTGCTTTTCGTGTTCAATATAATTCTGCTATTGGTCCATTTAAAGGCGGCATGCGGTTTCACCCATCTGTAAACCTTTCTATTTTAAAATTTTTAGGTTTTGAGCAAACGTTTAAAAATGCTTTGACTACACTACCAATGGGTGGCGGTAAAGGTGGTTCTGATTTTGATCCGAAAGGCAAGTCAGACGGTGAGATCATGCGTTTTTGCCAAGCATTAATCATCGAACTATACCGACATCTAGGTTCAAATACTGATATTCCAGCAGGGGATATTGGTGTGGGTGGCCGTGAAGTGGGTTACATGGCGGGTATGATGAAAAAGCTCAGTAACGACACTTCGTGTGTATTTACGGGTAAAGGTTCATCATTTGGTGGTTCTTTGGCTCGCCCAGAAGCAACTGGTTTTGGTACAGTTTATTTTGCTGAAGAAATGCTAAAAACTCGCGGTGAAAGCTTTAAAGATAAAACTGTGGTGATTTCAGGTTCGGGCAACGTTGCGCAGTTTGCTGCAGAAAAAGCTATTTATTTAGGCGCGAAAGTGGTTTCATTGTCTGACTCAAATGGCACGGTACATGTAAAAAATGGCTTTACCAATGAGCTTCTTGCCGAAGTGATGGAACTTAAGAACGTAAAACGTGGACGTATTTCTGAATTTGCTTCAAAACACGGTTTTGAATATTTAGAAGGTCAACGCCCTTGGTCAATTCAGTGTGATATTGCATTGCCATGTGCAACTCAAAATGAATTAAATGAAGAAGATGCAGATGTACTTCTTGCCAATGGTGTAATCTGTGTTGCTGAAGGTGCCAATATGCCTTCAACACTAGAAGCTGTAGAAAAATTTGTAGAAGCAAAAATTCTTTATGCGCCAGGTAAAGCGTCTAATGCAGGTGGTGTTGCCACCTCTGGCCTTGAAATGTCACAAAATTCGATTCGTTTGGGGTGGACATTTGAAGAAGTGGATGAGCGCTTACATGCGATTATGAAAGAAATTCACCGTAACTGTGTGAAGTATGGTACTCAAGCAGATGGCACAGTGAACTATGTAAATGGTGCAAATATTGCTGGTTTTGTAAAAGTTGCAGATGCAATGTTGGCGCAAGGCGTGTTCTAATTTCTGTTTGATTTTGAACTTAAAACCGATGCTTTTGCATCGGTTTTTTCTGAGCAATTAAAACAGTGACAAGCTTATTTTTTAGGAATCGTTTCAACAACTGAATCGAGCTCATATTGGTATTGAGACTGATCAGCGGCCGGATTGACAATTTCTGTGCGCTTGACCTTAATAATTTGATAAGACTTTGAATTATGGGTAAAGCCGTCAATAGAATCATAAAAATAACTCGCTTCTTTTTCGCTATAATTTTTTTGACCAGTTTCGCTTATTGTCAATTCACGGACTAAAAAACAGGTTTGTGGTGCAACACCAGTACAGGGTCGAATTTCAGGACTGACTTCTAAAAAAATAATTTGTGGTTGAACTGTTGTATTTGAAATTTGGGTCTCTATATGTGCAGGCGTCGGAACTTTTTGAGTTGTAGATTCTTCGCTACATGCTATGACGAGCAACGGTAAGAGCAGTAAAATGCTTGATTTGTGATTCATAGTTTTACCTTTATCGATCTTCCTAAATTAAAAATGTGCTTTCATGCAATGACTATTGATTGCTTAAGTTTCTATTATTGAGTGTTTAAATTCACTGTTATTTAACTATTGTGCAGTGTTTGGGGGCTTTGCATCGATTAAAATTAAAAGGTAGACCTTAAGGTAGAAATGTTTTGATTATCTGGTTGAAAAAGCATGAAGCTGAATTAAATCTATATGTTTATAAGTAGCTAAAATGAAAAGCTGAAGTTGAACTTCAGCTTTTCTATACAATTATTTTAAAGTTTCACGTTCGATAATCATGTCTTGGACATAAGCGTATTTAGACTGATCAGCCGCTGGGTTTTTAATCTCATAACGTTTTACACGAACCACTTGACGTTCAGCAGGGCTATGAGTAAAGCCTTCGATATCGTCATAGAAATATGTCCAATCTTTATCTACTTGCGTTTTTACACCATTATCAGCATATTTGATTTCGCGTACTTGTAAGCACTGCATTTTTCTTACACCAGCAGAACATTCTTTGGTTTCTGGGCTGATTTCTAAGAAAATTGTTTCACCTTGGCTTTGGTATTTAGTTTCAGGTGTCATTTTACCAGTAAATACAACTTTACCGCCTGTCGCATTTACCAAGGTAAGCGTTGGGTTTTCAGTATTTGCTGTATCAAGTACAAATGCTGTTTTATTCGATTGGAACAATGCCGCAGCAAAACTTTCCTGTTTCATTAATTCAGGGGAACACATCATGTTTGTTGAGGCGATATTTCCTGTTACTAATAAACCATTCTCAACTTTAGCACTTGTCATTAGTCGGTTACAGCCAGTTGCAACATTTAAACGTTGGTCTGCAAAGTTAAGTACGATGGGTTGCTTGGTATCTGCTGGTTGATAAGACCATTGATAAGCATTTAATGTTTGCTCTGCATTACCTTGTTGTTGTAATACTTTCACTGCGGTATCACCCAATTTTTGAATATCGCCAGATTGGCAAGCCGCGAGGGCTAAAGGAAGTACAGCTAATGCTAAATATTTGAATTTCATATTCTATTCACGTTTTAAAAAACTATGCATAGGATAAACCATGAAACACTAAAAGATATGGATACAATTTATTAATTCGGTTTCAATATGTATCCATATAACTAAAAGTTAAACAATAATTAACAAATTTTTATTATTCCAACTAAATTTTGATCAATTAGGTTCTTTAGTCAAAACGATAAATATCCATACCTAGCGCACCCATTGAAAAACTACTGTGGACAATACTAAAGCGGTGACCAGTGCCCATTGCAAAGAACAAAGGTGCAAAGTGTTCAAGTGTTGGGTGATTCTTCTGTAGATAAGGAATGCTATCCCATTCCAATACAGCATCATAATTACTATGATTGAGTTTGCTCACCACATAATTTCTAAATGTAGATGCCCATTCCGGGACATTCTCATCTTTGCCGTTCCATGACAATTCTCTTAAATTGTGAGTGATGCTACCTGAACCAATCAATAAAATTTGTTTTTCACGGAGTGGGGCAAGTGCTTGACCAATTTGGTAGATTTGATCAGCATGCATATTCATAGGTAAAGAAATTTCAATGACTGGAATATCTGCCTCAGGGTACATATGTAATAAAGGCATCCATACGCCATGATCACGTGGTCGAGTACTATTTGCATGTGCAGGAAGATGTGCTTCAGCCAAGAGATGCAAAATTTCTTCCGCTAATTCAGGATTTCCTGGTGCGGGATAGCGAATCTCATACAGCGCTTGAGGAAAACCACGAAAGTCATGCCATGTTTCAGGGCGTACACCTGTATTGACTTCTAAAGCCTCACTTTCCCAATGGGCAGACATCACCACGATGGCTTGTGGTTTTGGCAAATTTAGACCAAGACGATGTAGAGCAGGACCGACTTGTTCAGGATCTAGCGCAAGCATGGGAGAGCCATGTGAAATGAATAAACCTGGGAGTGTTTGTAAGTTCATATCTTTGTGCCTAAATGATCATTAAATACAGCGTGAATTGCCCATTCTAGCTAAAATGTATGCTCTCAATAAGCCTTTTATTTCAACAGACTGTTTCATCAATGCAACTTTTGCCCAATTACATGACTAGCCTGCACGATGATACGGATGATTATGATTAATACTCATCGCACGATAAAGTTGTTCAATCAGCATAACCCGAACCAATGGATGGGGCAGAGTTAGTTTTGACAGTGACCAGTGCCAAGCAGCAGCTTTTCGCACGGCTTCAGAATGCCCATCTGGTCCGCCAATGGCCAGTGCAACATCATTACCTTCAAGCATCCAGCCTTTCATGGTTTCAGCCAGCTTTTCAGTACTAAATTCACGTCCGCCTACTTCAAGTGCAATCAATACTTCATTGTGTTTCAGTTGGCTGAGAATACTATCACCCTCAATTTGGCGATATTTTAAAATATCTGCTTCTGAATCATTTTTGCCACGCTTTGCCATCGGGAGTTCAATAATTTGCGTCTGTACAAAAGGTTGGATTCTTTTGAAGTAATCTTCAAAACCAGTTAATACCCAAGCAGGCATTTTTTGACCAATGGTCAGAATACGGATTTTCATATTAACAATTTCTAACGTGGTAATTGCATCATTATAGCGCGATATTGGTTATTCTCAGGCGTACAACAAGAACTGAATGTCTAACTGCTGTTTTTTTAAATTATAGCTATACCAACACGCTTTTAAATTGGATTTATACATGCAAATAGGTTATCCAAATTTTTTAAATTTAAATTATCTTTTCATTATATTGCTCAGCTGTGTGCTTTCAACATGGAGTGTAGCCGCAGAACAACGCTATGATCAGCAAGCTGAACCTGATCGTTTAAACAGTTATTTACAACAAGTGATTCACCCACAAGCGTTTCGAAATTATCAAAATATTCAAGAGCTCGATCGAGTTGCGGCTTTCATTAAACAACAACTTGAACAGTTTGCGATTCCTTGTGAATACCAGCCTTATCAAGTCAAAGGCAAAACTTATCGAAATGTAATATGTCACTTACAAATGGGGCACGCCAAAAAAGTGATTCTTGGTGCCCATTATGATGTTTATGGGAATTTCAAAGGTGCTGATGATAATGCTTCTGGTGTGGTGGGGCTGATTGAGACAGCGCGAATTTTGGCAGTTAATAAAGCCAATCTTAAACAGAATGTTGATTTTGTCTTTTATACTTTGGAAGAACCTCCGTATTTCCGTACAGAACATATGGGGAGTTATATTCACGCACAATCCATTTTAAAACAAAAAGATCAAATTCAAGCGGTGTATATTTTGGAAATGATTGGATATTTTGACCATAAAAATGTTCAGGATTATCCATCCGGATTAGCTCTGTTTTATCCCAAACATGGAAATTTTATTGGCGCAGTGAGTAATTTCACTTCACGTGGATTGGGTGAAAAATATTGTGATGCCATGAAAGCGTTAAAACGCCTTGATTGTCAAAGATTGATAGCGCCATCATTTGTACAAGGCGTGGATTTCTCAGATCATTTGAATTATTGGCTTTTCGATATACCTGCTATTATGATCACAGATACGGCTTTTTTTAGAAATAAGTATTATCATACCCAAGACGATACTGTTGAAAAACTCAATTTAAATAAGATGGCAGAAGTTATCAATGGTGTGGTGTATACAGTTTTACAAGACTGATATTTTTCAATCAGGTTATATCATTTGCTATTTTGATCAAAGGAGAGCTTATGCAATACGGTGCAATGCAATTGCTCTCGATGTGGATTAAGGATCGGAAAATACAGAATCAATCGGTACATACCTTAGAAGCTTATTTCCGAGATGTGGCTAACTTTATTGACTTTTGCTATGACAAGCAGATGGAGTTAAAACAAGTCGAAGCTACTGATTTAAGAGAGTATGTGGCTTATCGTGTCGAAAAAGATCAGCTTTCAACCAGTAGTTTACAACGGCATTTAACTTCAATTCGTCAGTTTATGAAGTGGGCTAAACAGGGTGATTATTTAGAAATCAATGCAGCTGATGATTTTCAGATAAAGCGGCAATCTCGACCATTACCAGGGATGATTGATATTGAAACGGTCAATCAGATTATGGATCAGCCCGAGCCTGAAAAGCCTGGAGAAAAGCAGTTGTGGTTACGAGATAAAGCTATTCTGGAATTGCTCTATTCCAGTGGCTTACGCTTGGCGGAAGTGCAAAGTTTAACTATACGGGATATTGATTTTACCCGCCATTTATTGCGTATCACGGGTAAGGGGAATAAAACTCGAATTGTACCTTTTGGCTCTAAAGCGAGAGAGAGTCTGATTGAATGGTTAAAAATTTATCGAATCTGGCAGGGGGAGTTTAGCCCTGAGTCTTTGGTATTTATTACCCAACGCGGCACAAGTATTACCCCACGTCAGATTGAAAATCGAGTCAAATATCAAGCACTACGTGCAGGGGTAAATGTTGATTTACACCCACATTTATTGCGCCACTGTTTTGCCAGTCATATGTTATCCAATAGTGGAGATCTGCGTGCAGTGCAAGAAATGCTAGGACATAGCAATTTAACCACGACACAGATTTATACCCATGTCGATTTTGATCATCTGGCACAAGTCTATGATCAAGCGCATCCAAGAGCTGCTGCATCGAAAATAAAAGATTGACCTTGCATATAAGGCTTTATTAAGCGTTGATCTTTGTATTTTGTAATGAATAGACCTGCTGAGAAGTACTGTTAGTTTTTGATAAAATGCACAGCGCTTAAACACATTTAGCACAGAAAAAAGTCGAATAGATAATTGTTTTTAAAAATGCTCTCATGTATATCTAGGTTTCTTATTTATTCAATACATTTCTATTGATTCAATTTTGCAGAAAAATTAGGTCTTTCAATGATCCCTGAACTTGAACAAAAATATAAGCAACTGACTGACGCTCAAAAAGAAATTTTTAAGGGCTATGGCTTACGTCAAATTAAACATTTTGTAGAATTCAGCCTTCCCAAAATTGAGGCAACGTTACCGCAAGAAGGAAAAGTATTGGGTATCAATGCTGAGGGTAAAGTTCAAGCTGTAAATACAGCAACTAATCAGACCTATTTATGGATATCAGACCAACAATGGCAAGCGGCCCAAACAGTGTCTAATCATATTGATTTAAAAGAAGACTTTATTGAGATTTGGCAAGTGCTGGAGCTCAAAAATCAAGATTTGATTGATTTAAGCCATATTCATCGTGATTTTTTAGCAAGCATGGCGAAATAGTTCAATACTCAAATTGAAAATCTTGTTTTTGGATTCGATAGAGCTTCTCTTCATGTAGTGGATGGTGCTCATCAAAATCAGGATGCAGAAAGTCATGAGAAAAGCTCATTCCAATTTTTTTCATGACATTTTGCGACGCAAAATTATGTTTAGATGTAAATGCAACAATTTCTTGAAAATTCAGTTCTTCAAATGCAAATCTTAGACAAGCTTGAGCTGCCTCAGTTGCATAGCCTTTATTCCAAAATTTTGGATCAAGCCGCCAGCCGATTTCTATACATGGTGAAAATTCAAATTTTGAGGGTTGTTGATGTAGTCCCACACATCCAATAAATTCTTGGGTTTCAATCAATTCAACAGCCCAAAGTCCCCAGCCTTTGATTTCGATTAAATATTTAATCTGATTTGCCAGTTCGTCACTTTGCTCACGATTTAAAATTTTTGGGAAAAATTGCATCACTTCAGGGTTTGCTGTGATTTTTGCAAATGCATCGTAATCAGAAGCTTGCCATTGTCGAAGTAAAAGACGATCTGTACATAATTCATAAATCATTTTTATTGAATATCCTGATTAAAGCACTACTTAAGTAGAAGAGGGGAGAATTTTTAGCGTATTGCCTCAGTCAAATTTTCACCTATGATATATAATTTTACATCGTCTAAGATAATCCGCATATTGACCAGCGTTACAGCTTTGGATTTTGTATACGGTAAAGTACATGTTCAGCCAAAGCATGGTTTTTGTCTAAAACGGGATGCATAAAGTTCTCGACATAATCCATACCAAGTCGTTGCATTACTTTTTCCGAAGCTTGATTCAGTACAGTTGTGAACGAAACAACCTGTTCTAAAGCCAATTTTTCAAATGCAAACTTTAAACATTGCTGAGCGGCTTCCGTTGCATAACCTTGATGCCAATATTGCTGTGCCAAGCGCCAACCAATTTCAACACAAGGAGAGAAAGTAAATTTTTCCGCTTGATTGGCTAGACCCACAAAACCGATAAATTGCTGATTTTCTTTTAACTCAACCGCCCAAAATCCCCAACCATATTCAGTAATTGTGTCTTGAAATCGACCTGCCAAAAGGTCACTTTCATTTTTTGACAAGGCCGCTGGAAAATACCGCATAACATCTGGATCAGCATTTAAATCTGCAAAAACATCAAAATCACGAACTTGCCATTGTCTAAGAATAAGTCTAGGTGTTTCTAATTGAACGGGGGGAGTAAATGTTTTCATATTCACCTAATGCGTATTTTTGAATTATAAATCTTCAAGAGGTAGCTGAAAGCTTTGTTTAATGATTTGACTTGGGACATCGGTTTTTACACTGGTAATACCATTCTTCTTGGTCAAATGTGTCGACTGAAATTTACGGTAGCTTTCTAAATCGGGGACGACCACTTTTAACATCGCATCACATTCACCCAGAATAATATAACACTCCATGACCTGAGGCAGTTCTTTCATTGCTTCAATAAAGGTATCAATGGTTTCAGCATCTTGTCCTAACAGCCAGATTCTTGAGAATAGTATCAATTGAAATCCAATTTTTTGTGGATCCACCACTGTTGTATAGTTTTGGATGACTTTAGCTTCTTCTAAGAGTCGAATTCGTCTCAGACATGATGAGGGCGAGAGCCCAATCTCACGAGCCAAATCATTATTTTGGATTCGGCCATTGGCTTGTAAAGCCCGAATGATATTTTTATCAATACGATCTAGTTTGATTAGAATAGTCTTAGATGAAATTTTCATAAATTAGAATTTAATTCGAAAAATAATCATTATTATAGAATATTTGAAATCCTATTTTAAGCATTTTAAAAGATACTGTTTTCTTCTCGCAGTCAAACTTCAGAAAGGGAAAAGAGATGTCTGTATTTGTACTTTTTGCCTTAACGGTACTTCCGTTAATTTTCACACCAGGACCAGATATGTTATTTATCCTGTCACAAGTGATAGGTAAAGATGCGAAAGCAGGCATGATGGCGACAATCGGTATTTGTTCTGGCTATCTGGTTCATTCGATTCTGGTTGCGCTTGGAATTGTTGCAATTATTGTTTCATTCCCAGTATTGTTTGAGACGATTCGATATTTGGGGATCGCCTATTTATTGTATTTGGCATTTCATTTGATTAAATCAGTATTTAGCCCAAAGGCATTACGTATTGAACAGAAAGCAGTTTCAAATCCTATTCGCAAAGGCTTTGTTACGGCATTGTTGAATCCAAAAGGCATGTTGATCTATTTTGCGATTTTGCCACAATTTATCGATAAATCAGGCAACACCGTGTTTCAAGGCTTGGCTTTGTCAGCAATTTTTATTGCTTTGATTTTCTTGGTGTATTGTGGTTTGAGTCTTTTGATTGCTCAATTGACCAAAAAGCAGCACATCAATGAGCGTAAGCAAAAATGGATTGATGGTGGTTCAGGGACTTTGTTGACTATTGCAGCCGCATGGTTATTGGTAAATTAATCCAAGCAGAAACAAACGGGTAATTCTGAAAAGAAGCCCGTTTTTGTATATTTAGTATTTTGTTACAAGTTTAATGCCAAAAAGTTCACAAATTTAATCAATAAACATACTTAGAAAAATTGCTGATTCTGTCTAAAATGACAGAGTGTAGCAGTATCGATGAACGGGTGGTGTCATCCCTTTGATTGATTGATAATTTATCTTAATTTTTTTGATTATTTATACAGAATCTATACAAATAATGTTATTTATCAATATATAAATATTGTCGAAATAGTAGCCTTATGTGTCTAAGTTAAAATATTTAGAAAAAATGTGAACTGTACGTTCAAGCTTTTTTATGACTTTTTACAGCAGTTTTGCGAATTGTGACTTGACCGAAATGCCAATCACATTGCAAGATAGGACACCTAAATAATTTTAAATGAAGCGTTATTATAACTCTTCTTAACATTTACTTTTGCTAAAACAGCCGAGGATTACATGAAGGCTCTTGTTGCTGTAAAACGTGTGGTTGATGCCAACGTTAAAGTTCGCGTTAAACCGGACAATAGTGGGGTAGACCTTACTAACGTTAAAATGTCAATTAACCCATTCGATGAAATCGCAGTTGAAGAAGCGGTTCGCTTAAAAGAAAAAGGAACAGTTTCAGAAATCGTTGTTGTTTCTATTGGACCAAAAGAAGCGCAAGAACAAATTCGTTCTGCTATGGCGCTTGGTGCAGATCGCGGTATTTTAGTTGAGGCTGATGACAGTCAACTTGGCGCTTTAGAAGTTGCTAAAATCCTAAAAGCTGTTGTTGAACAAGAACAACCACAACTTGTGCTTTTAGGTAAGCAAGCAATTGATGACGACTCTAACCAAGTTGGTCAAATGTTGGGGGCTTTACTTGGCGCTGGTCAAGGTACATTTGCTTCTGTAGTAACTGTAAATGGCGATAAAGTTCAAGTAACTCGTGAAGTTGACGGCGGTTTACAAACTGTTGAGTTAAATACTCCAGCGATCATTACCACTGACTTACGTTTGAATGAGCCACGTTATGCTGCGCTTCCAAACATTATGAAAGCACGTAAAAAGCCACTTGATACGAAAACTCCTGCAGATTTCGGTGTTACAGCAACTTCTAAACTTAAAACAGTTAAAGTTGAACCACCTGCAGAGCGTAAAGCTGGTGTACAAGTGAAGTCTGTAGACGAGCTTGTTGAAAAACTTAAAAATGAAGCGAAAGTGATCTAATACAGAAGGATAAAATCATGAGTATTTTAGTTATCGCTGAGCACGACAATAAGACACTTAACGGTGCAACTTTAAACGTTGTTGCTGCGGCTCAAAAAATCGGTGGTGATATCACTGTATTGGTTGCAGGTTCTGGTGCTCAAGCAGTTGCAGATGCTGCTGCGAAAGTTGCTGGTGTAAGCAAAGTTTTGCTTGCTGACGATGCAGCTTATGCAAACCAATTGGCTGAAAACGTAGCGAAACTTGTTGCTGAATTAGGTAAAGGTTATTCACATATCCTTGCTGCTTCAACAACAACAGGTAAGAACATCTTGCCACGCGCTGCTGCACTTTTAGACTCAAGCATGATCACTGACATCATTGCTGTTGAAGGTCCTAAAACTTTCAAACGTCCAATTTATGCAGGTAATGCAATTGCTACAGTTCAATCTGACGAAGCAATTGTTCTTGCAACTGTACGTGGTACAGCTTTTGATCCTGTTGCTGCTGAAGGCGGTTCAGCTGCAGTTGAATCAGCGGCTTCTACAGGTGATGCAGGTATTTCTAAGTTCATTTCTGAAGAAATTGTGAAATCAGAACGTCCTGAATTAACTGCTGCGCGTATCGTTGTATCGGGTGGTCGTGGTGTTGGTTCTGGTGAGAACTATCATAAAGTACTTGACCCACTTGCTGACAAGCTGAGTGCAGCTCAAGGTGCTTCACGTGCTGCGGTTGATGCTGGCTTCGTTCCTAACGATATGCAAGTTGGTCAAACTGGTAAAATCGTTGCGCCTGATCTCTACATCGCTGTAGGTATTTCTGGTGCGATCCAGCATTTGGCAGGTATGAAAGATTCTAAAGTGATTGTTGCAATCAACAAAGATGAAGAAGCACCAATCAATGCTGTAGCTGACTACTGGTTAGTTGGTGATTTGAATACTGTTGTTCCTGAATTAGTTTCTAAGCTTTAATTCTCGAATTAAGTTTCAAAAAACGCGCTTAGGATTTCCTAAGTGCGTTTTTTTTTTCAAATTTATTGATTAAATAGATGGATTGTATGTGCGGATAAATAAAGTCGTGGTGGTGGGTTATTCTCTATGCTAATAAAGAAACTCTGAGTAGCTTCTCTCATAAGACCTTTTTTTATAGTGTAAATCAATTTAAAAGCTCCTTTATGGTCATTTTTCCCATAGGTATAAGGAACCTTGCAAAACTAATACGATTCAAGCTACATGATCTTTTCTTGATTTATAAAAGGGATTTTTAAACATAAGGTATCATAAAATAAAAACAGTGATCAAAAATGCTATTTTCATTTTTTCTGATATTAATTCTTACGTCTAAAGTACTGTAATTTGAGTGGTTATTTTATCTATAATTAATTGATATAAATAGATAAGTTTTTTAAGGAATATTGCGAGAGAGAATGAGTAGATAAATGCCTTGAAGTCTAATTTTAAACCCTATAAGATCAAATGATAAACATAATTAAATTTTCAATCGTATACTGACAACATGCAGAAAATTCCAGTTTAAATCAGTTGTTACAGACACAAACATATCCTTTAACTCTGTAGCTGTTTTTCACCATTTTTTTAATTCTATATTTGTTGGCGCATTAGACTGGCTGATTCTGTCATTTTAGACGCTGTGTTTTTCCATTACTGCTCAATTCCATATCATCTCACCTAGAATAGCTATAAATATGAAGTGTCCCAAATGTTACGCTGAGAATATCAATGAAGCCATGAAATGTGGTATTTGTGGTACTCGTTTAAAACATGTTAAACAGACTAACGATTTAACAGGCAATAGTAATGTTGAATTTTCTGTACGCCGTGAAAATAAGCAGGGACAGTCAAATCCCACGCATAATATAAAACCTCGACAGACTCCGCCGAACAATGAAACAGAAAGCAATCAGCATGCTTCTGTAGGAGATAAGGCGAGTGCATTACTTGAATCATGGCAGCAGAAAGTTGCACATACTCAAAGAGAGTCTCAGAATCAGCCTAAAAAGAAAAATTTTAAAATTGTCTGGATACTTTTAGCTGTATTTTTGTTTGGTCCGGCAGTGCTTGGGGTTATTTCAAGTGTCGTTATTCCTATCGTGATGTCTGTAATTGGGGCATCCAATCAAGATGAGGCTGCGATCACAGATGAAGCACTTCCTGCAAGCGAAGAGGTGGTGTCTAATGAATATCAAGCGCGTTATTTTGATATGCAAGCTTATCAAGCGCGCTTAACAGAGTATTATGATGTCAAGCATCGTTTTGCAACGAGCCTAAAAGATATTGAAAAGTTTGAACAGACTCAGTTTAGTGATTTTATTTTTGATCAAATTGAAATTACACAGCAAGGAGTTCTAGTGGGTAAATTCACTGATACTCCTGCAAGTCGAATATATATGGTTCCACAGCTTGAAAATAATAAAATTCATGATTGGCAATGTTATCGTGTAGCAATCAGTGATGATTTGCTGCAACACTGTGAATTGATTCAGGCAGATCCATATAAATGATAGAAATTCACAAAACTCTATATTTGGAAGTGTTTAGATTTTTCTGATCAGTGGAGTTAGACTCCGTATTGCTTTGCTCATATTTTTTGCCATATTGGATTTTATAGGGCAATTTTCAAGTTTGAGTTTTTTAATCGATCCGAAGCAAAACTGTTTGATGTGATTTATTTTTTACTAATAAACATAACAAAAATAGTCAATGAAGCACATCATTGGGTATGATTGGATAGAAAAAATCTAGGTTTCGAGATAAAAATACCCATTCATTTATAAATTTAACGATGCTTAATTGAGTGGACAATCAGGCGTTTTTTTATTGTCAATAAATCGTTAAAATTGTTTAAAAATACTACAAAAAATCATGATTATAGTGTGGTTGGATAGGCACAAAATCGCTTGGTTTTATGCTATACTGTGCGACTGAATTTTAGATTTTGGCTCAACGCTTTTTGAGCTAAATTTTGACTAGCTAGATTATATAAATGAGCAGTAGCAGTTTGCACTGTTTGTAATAAGGAGTATGCATGAGCGTATCGGAAATTAGACCGATTGCCATTGAGGATGAACTAAAAAGCTCATATCTCGATTATGCCATGAGTGTTATTGTATCTCGTGCATTACCAGACGTGAGAGATGGTTTAAAACCTGTTCATCGTCGTGTGCTGTTCGCTATGCACGAGTTAGGCAACGACTATAACAAAGCCTATAAAAAATCTGCACGTGTTGTTGGTGACGTAATCGGTAAATATCACCCACATGGTGATTCAGCTGTTTATGAAACAATTGTTCGTATGGCTCAAGATTTTAGTCTACGTTATCAATTGGTTGATGGTCAGGGTAACTTTGGTTCTGTCGATGGTGACAGCGCAGCAGCAATGCGTTATACCGAAGTGCGTATGCGTAAGCTCACCCATGAAATGTTAGCTGACTTGGAAAAAGATACAGTCGAGTGGGAAGATAACTACGATGGCTCTGAGCGTATTCCTCAGGTTATGCCAACACGTATTCCTAACTTACTGATCAATGGTGTGACAGGTATTGCTGTCGGTATGGCGACCAACATGGCGCCACACAACATGACAGAAGTAGTTAATGCATGTTTGGCTTATGCAAATAATCCAAACATCTCAATTGAAGGGTTGATGGAATATATTTCTGGTCCAGATTTCCCTACAGGCGGCATTATCTATGGTAAATCAGGAATTGTAGATGCTTACCGTACGGGTAAAGGTCGTTTGCATATTCGTGGTAAATACCATTTTGAAGAAGATCAAAAAACTGGTCGTACGACGATTGTTTTCACTGAAATTCCTTATCAGGTCAATAAAGCAAGAACCATTGAACGTATTGCTGAATTGGTCAAAGAGAAAAAACTTGAAGGTATTTCAGAACTTCGAGACGAATCTGATAAAGACGGGATGCGTATTGCAATTGACTTAAAGCGTGGCGAAAACGCTGAAGTTATTGTTAATAACTTATTTTTAAATACTCAACTTGAAAATTCATTCAGTATCAACATGGTTTGCTTGGATAATGGCCAACCTAAACTGATGAATTTAAAAGACATCATTGCGGCATTTATTCGTCACCGTCAAGAAGTGGTGACGCGCCGTACCATGTTTGAATTACGTAAAGCGCGTGAACGTGGTCATATCTTAGAAGGTTTGACTGTTGCTTTAGCCAATATTGATGAAATCATCGAAACCATTAAGACTTCTGCGAATCCAGCTGAAGCACGTGAGCGTTTACTTGCTGGCGAATGGGCGGGTGGAAATGTTGTTGCATTGCTAGAAAAAGCGGGTGCAATTTCAGTTCGCCCAGATGAGATTGAAGGTGAAGATCCAAGTCGTCCATTTGGTTTAGACGGTCAGCTTTATCGTTTATCTCCAGCTCAAGTTGGTGCAATTTTAGAATTACGTTTACATCGTTTAACAGGGCTTGAACAAGATAAATTACAAGCTGAATATTCTGAAATTTTAGCTCAAATTGCTGAACTTACCGCAATTTTAAATGACTTCAATCTTTTGATGAATGTGATTCGTGAAGAACTTGCATTGGTTCTTCAACAATATGGCGATGCACGTAAAACGGATATTGTTGAATCACGTATTGATTTCTCTCGTGAAGATTTGATTCCAGAAGAGCAAGTTGTTTTAACTGTTTCAAAAACAGGGTATGCAAAAACGCAACCATTGTCTGATTATGCTGCACAGCGCCGTGGTGGACGTGGTAAATCTGCAACTTCGATGAAAGAAGACGATTATATTCAACATTTAATTGTGACATCGAACCATGCAACTGTATTGTGCTTTACCAATGTAGGTAAAGTTTATCGCTTAAGAGTATTTGAAGTACCTCAAGCGTCACGTGGTGCAAAAGGTCGCCCAATGGTGAACTTATTACCACTGGATGCAGAAGAGACCATTACAGCGATTCTTCCTGTTATCGATGCACCGAAGAAATTTACAGAGCGTTTAACAGAGTTTAGAACTTTTGTCCGTGCCAACGTTGCTCAACTGCGTCAAAATACAATTATCGACTCACATTATGAAGCACTAAAAGCTGCGTTTGCAGATCTTGGTGAAAATCCAGATGACTTATCAGATGCTTTACGTAAGCAACTCAAAGAAATTGGTATTGAACTTTCTGCTTCTGATCTTGATGATGAATTAATCGCTGAATTTGCTGAACGTGTAGAAAGTGTTCGTAAAAACTTCTATGTATTTATGGCAACAGCATCAGGTACAGTAAAACGTGTTGAATTAGAGCAGTTTGGTAATGTTCGTTCAAATGGTTTACGTGCGATTGAGTTGAAAGAAGAAGATACTTTAATTGGTGTTGCAATTACTGATGGCGAACAGCAAATCATGTTGTTCTCGAATGAAGGTAAAGCAATCCGTTTCTCTGAAACTGATGCTCGTGTGATGGGTCGTACTGCGAAAGGTGTTCGTGGTATGCGTGTGGCATTGGCTGCGGCACAAACAGAAGAAGATGTTGAAGTTGATGTAGATTCAGATGATGAAGATACTATAGATTCGAATACCAATGTGGTTAGCCGAATCGTTTCGTTAGTTGTTGTACCAGAAACTGGCGAAGTATTATGTGCTTCTGCAAATGGTTATGGTAAACGTACACCAGTAGATGACTTCCCAACTAAAAAACGTGGTGGTAAAGGTGTTATTGCAATTAAAACATCTGAACGTAATGGTGAGTTAGTGGGTGCTGTTGCCATCGATGAATCTAAAGAATTAATGTTGATTTCTGATGGTGGAACACTGGTTCGTACCCGTGCTTCTGAAGTAGCGAGAACAGGTCGTAATGCCCAAGGTGTTCGTTTGATCCGCTTAGGTAATGAAGAAGTCTTGGTCGGTGTGGTTGCGGTTGAAGCTGTCGAAGCTGATGATGAGATTATCGATCAGTTAGATGTAATTGAAGGCGAGACTACTTTAGAGTCAGAGAGTTTAATTGATTCAGAAAAATTAGTTGATGATGAAACCGTTATGGATCAAGTTGAGACTGAGTCTAATAATACTGAATCTGACGAGTAATTTTTAGAGAAATAAAAAGAGCGCTTAGGCGCTCTTTTTTTGTATTCTGATCAAGCTTATAAAATCTACAGTTCTGTTTAAATCTTATGAATTGAGCTAACAATACATAGCTTTTTTCTAACGAAAACCAAATAAAAATAAGTAAAAGTAAATACGAACAAAGCTATAATCAAGTTTTTGATTATAAAATAAATATGCTTAAACTGATCTACTATGTTCCAGAATCACACCTTGAAGCAACCAAACTTGCAATTTTTCAAGCAGGAGCGGGTGGTATTGGTGATTATGAACATTGCGCTTGGCAAGTGTTAGGAACAGGGCAATTTAAACCGTTAAGCGGTGCACAGCCTTTTATAGGCGAGTTAGATCATTTAGAGCAATTGCCTGAATGGCGAGTGGAAACTATCGTTCCTGAACACAAGGCCAAACAAGTGGCAATCGCTTTAAAAGCAAGTCATCCTTATGAAGAACCTGCTTTTGAGTTTATTCAAATCATTGATATTGAATAATAGTTTAAAAATCTCAACCCGCTTCTGAACAAAGAGGAGGAATTTATAAGCTAAAATTAAACTTTTTGAATAAACAAATCACGATCAAAACGGTATTGTGGGAAGAATACGCCATCTTCAGCACGTTCACCGGCACTAATCACCATGACTGGAAATTCTTTATCACCTAGATTGAGGATCTTGCGAACTAAGGGTTCATCAAAACCTTCCATCATGCAACTGTCAAAACCATAAGCACGTAAAGCCAGTACCAAGTTTTCACAAGCCAAGGCTGTTGTTTTACTGGCCCAAAGCTTTGCATCAGCTGGGTTGAATGCAGTGACAGGAAGTTGTTTATCTAAAGTGCGTGCTACTTTAAAAGCCACCTTTTTAAAGTTACCTAAAGCATTCAGATAACCTGTTTTATAGTTATATGCAATAAATTTATAATATTGTTTTACAGCTCTTGGCGCTTCTGGCATTGGGAAATGGGTTAAATTGTTTTTTGCCATTTCATCAATACGGTCAATACGTGCCACACATACAATCAGTTCTGCGGCTGTTTTTGCTGATAATTGGCTTAAACAAGCTTTGACTAATTGTTTCTTTTTCGCTTGAGACTGAACCACATAGAACGTCCAAGGCTGAAGATTTGATGAGTTTGGTGCCAATAAAGCCAAATCTAAACAAGCATCTAAAACATCGGCAGGAATTTGCTTTTCAGTGTATTTACGTACTGAGCGACGACTTTCTATGACTTTACGGAAATTTTCAATATCGATATCTTGTGGAGCGGGTTCGTAATAGCGCTTCTTGGTCGTTGTATCTTGTGACATGATCTTTACCCATAATTAAATGATATGTTTTATTGGATTCAAAATGACAAAAGCCACTGAATATTAGTCATGCAGTGGCTTTTGACAGATTCTCTCAATTAATTAAATTGAGAGAAGTTTGGCTTACGCTTTTGCATAAATGCGGCAACGGCTTCAGCCATTTCAGGTGATTTAACGCGTTGCATAAAGATCACCGCTTCATCATCCACGCATTGAATAATCTCTTCAAGATTATGCTTCATTAATGCTTTGGTTTGTTTGATTGAAGCCAACGGAAGTGCTGCTAGGGTCTGTGCTTGGTGTAAAGCGTGACCATATACATCGTCTTCAATACTATTGATTAAGCCAGCATTGAGCGCTTTTTCACTGTTAAATTTTTGTGCAGTTAACAGTAATTCAGCCGCTTTATGATATCCCGCTTGTTGAATTAAGAGTTTACTGGAAGCACCCTCAGGAGAAAGTCCCAGACTGACAAATGGGATTTGGAATAGGGCAGTATTGTCTGCATACACGAGGTCAGCATGTAAAAGTACTGTTACTCCGATCCCGATCGCCACACCACGTACTGCGCAGATCAATGGTTTAGATAAACGTGCAGCAGATTTTAATAATACAAATGGAGGGCCGTCACCTTCTTTACCTTCAAGTGGTTGTTGAATGAAAGCCATAAAATCTTTCATATCATTACCTGCACTAAAGTCAGCATCTGCGCCACGTAAGATTACCACACGAACATCACGATCTTGATCAGCTTCATCTAGGGCTTTTGCAATCCATAGATATAATTCACCATACAGTGCATTTTTTGCTTCTGGTCGATTAATTGCTAAAGTCAGTACACCATTCTCTAAATTTGCGTTTAAATGTTGATGTGGCTGTTGAATACAACTAAGTGTCATCGTACTATCCTTGCTTTAAAATTTAATTGGATTTTATGCCCTCATTATGTCGCATATTTGAAATTCTGTTGCAACTGATGAGTTCATAAAAAATTACTTTTATGACTTATAAATTTGATTATCTTGTTTATATTGGACGTTTTCAGCCCTTTCATCTCGCGCATATGCAAACTATTAAAATTGCATTACAACAAAGCCAATATGTAATTTTGGCCTTGGGTTCTGCGCAAAATGAACGGAATACTAAAAATCCTTTTCTGGCATCAGAACGGGAACAAATGATTTTATCTAATTTTTCTGAAGCGGATCAAAAACGAATCAAATTTGTACATGTTATTGATGTTTATAATGATACTAAATGGGTAGAGCTGGTTAAGTCCTTGGTGAATGCTACAGTTTTAGAGACTGATAAGATTGGTTTAATTGGTCACTTTAAAGATGATTCATCTTATTACTTAAAACTATTTCCAGAATGGCAAATGGTTGAATTGGATAGTTTAGTTGGCTCTATCTCTGCGACCCCACTACGTGAGGCATATTATCGTGGTGAAGTTTATCAGGTCGAGTTTCCTTTGGGCACAGCTGAGTTTTTAGAGAAATTTCAGAAAACGGAAATTTACCAACAATTAAAGTACAAATACCAAACGCAAGACAAATCAAATCTTTAATGTTTTTTGTGTGCATTGCAATACACTGAATAGAAATATATAGAATATGAATGGAGTATTGCATGCAGTTTAAATCAGTCGCTATAAACGGAGTTTTATTGGGTAGCTTCGTTATTTCGATTTCAAGCTATGCCGCGTCTTGGACATTGACACCCAATAGTGATGTTGGATTTCATATCGACTCATTGGGTATGAACATCGTCAAAGGGCAATTTAAGCGTGTTAATTCTTCCCTTAATTTTGATACGAGCGCTCCGCAAAATGCATCTACTGAATTTGTGATGGATGTAAATAGCCTAAGCATTAATAAATCTTCTTTAAAAAATATGATTATGGGTGAAGATTTATTTTACGCTGCTAAATATCCTTCCGCTTCTTTTAAAAGTATGGCATTTA
This sequence comes from Acinetobacter sp. AS167, assembly GCF_037152175.1. Lineage (NCBI taxonomy): Bacteria > Pseudomonadati > Pseudomonadota > Gammaproteobacteria > Moraxellales > Moraxellaceae > Acinetobacter > Acinetobacter sp. AS167. The sequence continues at coordinate 220,862 of NZ_JBBCMP010000002.1, read as the reverse complement.
AACCGCTTGCTAATAATAAATATCTAATTTCAGGTAATTTAACCTTGCGTAATGTGACTAAGCCTGTAACTTTTAATGCGACAATTAAACCCAATCTAAATAATCCAAAATTGCTAGATTTTAGTTCTACTACAGTCATAAAGCGTAGTGATTTCGGAATGAAAAAAGCTGTGGGTGGCGTTGGAGAAAAAGTGAATATCCAAGTGTCTGGGCAGTGGAGGATAAAGTAATAACGTATAGTGCCCAACATAATTAGCATAATATCTATAACGTAGTTTTACATTTTTTATTGTTCAATTATTTATTGTATATCTATCGCATAGCGATACGGATATCATTTTTACGCGGGGACGATTCACTCATTCGACAATTTTTTTGGTACTTAGATACTTTAACTCTGAGTACTAGAACAAAGCACAATTTTTTGCAACGCAAGCTAAGGGTTTAGCTCGTCAAATGTATGAAATTTCAATCTGGGATATGGTTGGGCTCTTTACATGTGATTTGAATTCGCTATTAATCAAATAGTATTAGCATGTGCTTAGATTAAAATAGACTGAGTATTACTAATTAAATCCAAAGTGAGTTTTTCCAGTTGCTTAGATTGTTGTTTCCAATGATGCCAATATAGATGTAAATCGGTTCTTGCTTTGGGTATGATTTCAAGTAATTGTCCTGTTACTAATTCTTTTTGAATTTGCATTTTAGGTACCATGCCATAGCCCAAATCGAGCAAAATCGCATCTACAAAAGATGTTGCAGAAGGAATAAAGTGGCATGGATAACTGTTTGGCATCAAGCCAAAAACTTGCTGTAAAACTTCGGCATGCACGTGGTCTTTATCATTAAAAATAACAGCAGGGATATGCCGTAATGTTTCACGTTGAATACCATGCTGAAAGTAAGTGTGGATAAAATTCGGTGTAGCAACCATCCTATAACTCATTGTACCTAAATGAATCGCCTCACAGCCTTTCATTGGTTTCGATTCGGTTGAAATACAGGCATTGACTAATCCCGCTTCCAGTAAGTGATGGGTTTGAGTTTGATCATCAATTTTTAAGTCTATAGCAATTTTTTCTGTAAGTAAGGTGTGTTGAATTGTGGGTAATAGCCACGTCACCAATGAATCGGCATTGGTGGCTATGTTTAATTTAAAAAATTGTGATTGTGAACTTTGTCCTTGAAGACTCTGAATTAAATTCTGTTCCATCAAGCGATGATGTTGTAGAAAAAGTAACACTTCCTGGCCTGCTTGAGTGACTTTGCATGGTCTTTCTCGAATGATCAGGACTTGTCCAAGTTGTTTTTCCAAAGTTTGCAAACGTAATGTTACCGCTGACGCTGTGATGTTCAAACGAATAGCAGCTTGCTCAAAGCTACCTGTTTCGGCAACCGCTAGAAAAGCTTCACTATGCTTACTTTGTAACATGCGGATCCTCTAAAAAATTGGGCGTTTTTATATAAAGAGATGAGTTATTTTAAAATACCCCATTACCAATAACTAAGAAAAACTTAACTTAAATGATATTTACTTAGAAATACTCATTTAAAGGAGTAAATTTGGATAATAGCACAATCCATTCAAAACTTTAAAAGTGTAGTTTTAAAATGTTGCAAAGTTATATGCAGGGGTTAGCTGTTGGGTTTAGCCTGATTATTGCAATTGGCGCTCAAAATGCTTTTGTACTCAAACAAGGTTTAAAGAAGCAACATGTATTTTGGGTTTGCGTGGTCTGTGCCGCATCTGACTCGATTTTAATTTTATTGGGTGTGCTTGGATTTTCAAAAGTTATTCAAACCCATCCAGAGTTTGTCGATTGGGCAAAGTATTTCGGAGCAACGTTTTTATTGGTCTATGGAGCACAACATTTTCTACAAGCTTTCAGAACATCGACAGGTTTAAAACCGAGTGAAAATAATGAATTCAAACTAATGAAAATGCTTCTGATTTGTTTAGCTTTAACTTGGTTTAATCCACATGTTTATTTGGATACTGTGGTTTTAATTGGTTCTATATCGACAAAGTTTGAATCTACCGCCGCGCTGTATTTTGCGATTGGTGCAGTAACGGCATCGTGGTTATTCTTCTTTAGCTTAGGTTTTGGTGCACGCTTTTTACTCCCCGTTTTTCAAAATCAACGCTCATGGCAAATATTAGATTTTATTATTGCATTAGTCATGTGGGGAATTGCAATATCTTTGCTGGTTTAATTGGTATTGTTGGTCAACTCAGCATAATGATCATTTTTAATGAGAAAAGAAGGAATAAGCTATATCAGATTTGAGTATGTTCTCAATAAGAAACTGCTAAAGTCCCTGACACGCTTAAAATCGCGTTAACTTCAAAGCGAGTAGGGACTTTTGCAGTTAAGCTTTTTGTAGTGCTTTTAAGTCTTCTAAAACTTGTTCAGCATGTCCAGCTGCTTTAACTTTACGATATTCTTTAACCAGTTTACCTTGATGATAAATAAATGTTGAGCGTTCAATTCCCATCACTTTTTTACCATACATATTTTTTTCTTTAATCACATCAAAGTGTTTACATAATTCTTCTTCTTTGTCACTGATCAGATTAATGGTCAATGCTTGCTTTTCAGTAAAGTTTTGATGTGCTTTTACAGAGTCACGAGATACACCAATGATAGTGGTATTTAAAGCGTCAAATTGGTCTTTTATACAGGAGAAACCAACCGCTTGAGTGGTACAGCCAGGTGTAGAATCTTTTGGATAAAAATATAAAACTAACCAATCTGTGGAGAGCTCAGTGAGATTGATTTCACCCGTAGTCGTAGGGAATTTTTGATTCGGAAGTAATATTTGCTCAGTCATTGTTTGTCCTTAAATGCTATCTTGTTTAAGTTCAAGTGCTAGAAATGCATAATTTTCATGATACAGAATATCACCTTTATGCAGTAAAAGTGGTTTTTTAAAAATGGGACCATCTATCAATGTGGTATGAAATTCACCAGCTTCACCACATGGATCAATCCCTCGTGTAATTAATTCATTCACAAAATCAGCTGTTAAAATTCTACCTAAATCTTCAACCCGCATACCGAGGTTTAAATTAATCGTCACAATGATGCTGACAAAACCCAGTTGAATCAATTCACTCACAATGTCGAGCCGTGGTTTTTGCCATAATGGCATGCATAACTGTAATTGGCTTTGCTCACAGACAGATTGGTTCCATTGCGCATGTCCAATCAGATCAATATCACCCGTAACAAGGGCTTCTGCACCCAGCTGTTTGGCTTGATTGAGCAGATTTAAAAATTGATGTTCATACTCATTCCACGTGGCTGCTGCTTTAAGAATTGGTAAACCAATCAGCTTAGCTTGAGTATCAATGATATCCAGCGGCATGGCGTGAGAACGAGATCTTTGCCCATGTTCTTCTAACATGACCATTAAAGCCACGGCTTGTCCAGTTTGCAAAGCATGGTATAACGCAAGGCTACTATCTTTACCGCCACTATATGAAGCAACAAACTTTTGTTGCTGTAGAACAGTGTCCCATTGATCTAGCATATCGCTTTGTATCATCCAATTGTAAAAAGAGCCTGCATATGCAGGCTCTTCACAACAAGAAGAAATTATTTCTTCGCTTGTGCAGCTTTCATTGCTTCTTCAGTTAAGGTTTTTAATTTACCTGTTAGCTGAGGACCAAAACATGTTTGAAGGTCTTGGTTGTTTTTTTGAACGAAAGCCAGTGTCGCTGGGCTTTTCTTTTGGTTAATGGCACTTTGAATTTGCCATTTTTGATCATTGGTTAACTTACCATCAGATTCAACAGCACAGCTACAGTATTTACTTACTTCCGCAGAAGTTAACTTACCACCTTTAGCAGTTTCTGTTTTACACACACCAATAAGCGCAGATTTCACATTTGCGCTTTTATAGGCTTGTTGAACTGCATTTGATTCAGCAGCAAAAGCCGTAGATCCCATTAAAGCCGAGGCTGAAAATAAAGCAGAAAGAATAAGACTTGATTTTAAATTTTTCATAAACAGTACCTTGTTATTGCGGTATATAACGTGTTGGGTCTGCAATACCTGCATCCTTAAAACCTTCTTTACGAAGTCGGCAGCTATCACACTTGCCACAAGCACGTCCTTGGTCATCTGCTTGATAGCATGAAACCGTTTGACTATAGTCTACGCCATGTTCGATACCTAAGCGTATTATATTCGCTTTGGATAAATGTAACAGAGGTGTTTCAAATTTAAGAGGCTTTCCTTCCACACCCACTTTCGTTGCAAGACGAGCCATATTGGCAAAAGCCTCGATAAACTCTGGTCGGCAGTCAGGATATCCTGAATAATCAACAGCATTGATGCCAATTACAATTGCTTGAGCATCAAAAACTTCAGCAGCAGCAAGTGCATAAGACAAGAAAATGGTGTTACGTGCTGGAACATAAGTTACAGGAATACCATCTGTTTCATGATCAGGTACATCAATGTTAAGGTCTGTAAGCGCTGAACCGCCTAAATTACCTAAATCGATATTAATCACACGATGTTCTACACCTGCGCGTTGCGTTAAAGCACGGGCTGCATCGAGTTCAGTGGTAGAGCGTTGACCATACATAAAACTTAGGGCGATACAGTCATAGTTTGCTTGAGCCCAAGCCAAACACGTCGTTGAGTCTAAGCCACCAGATAATAAGACTACGGCACGAGGGCGCATATCCAACTCTCCAAATATTAATAATTGACGATAAATTTAACGACCAGTTTCATCGTTCCAAAGCAATTTATGTAATTGCAACTGGAAGCGAACAGGGAGATGGTCTTCTAAAATCCATTGTGCTAAATCACGAGCAAGCTGAGGCAAACGTGCCGCACCTTTTTGCACTGCAAAAGCAGGAGAAAACCAAACTGTACTGACTTTTTGCTCTAAAGCGTATTGTTCAACTTGCTGTTTAGACCATTCATAATCTTCACGATTACAAATCACAAATTTGATTTGATCATGTTGTGTTAAATGATCAAGATTGCTCAGTAAATTTCGTGCAACCTCACCCGAAGTTGGGGTTTTTAAATCTAAAACTTTTGAAACGCGTGAGTCGACTTTAGAGACATCTAAAGCGCCGCTGGTTTCTAAAGAAACTTCACAACCTAAATCTGCCAAACGTTGCATTAGGGGTAAGGCATTGGGTTGAGCGAGGGGTTCGCCACCTGTGACACAGATGTAAGGAGTTTTATAATCTAATGTTGTTTGAATTATTTGGTCAAGCGATTGGCGCTCGCCACCTTCAAAAGAATAGGTGGTATCGCAATAGGTACAGCGTAATGGGCAACCCGTTAAACGAATAAAAACAGTAGGTAAACCCGCAGTGTTGGCTTCACCTTGCAATGAATAAAAAATCTCCGTGATACGTAGCCCCGCAGACGGATCAGAAACAGGAATAGTTGAAGAACGAAGAGAATTCATGAAATTTACCACAGATTACAAAATGAAAAATCTCTACGATCACGATTGACCGTAGAGATGAGAAGCGATTGCCATGCTAGATGACTAAAATTCCACGAGGGGATATAAATTAGTCTTCGCGAAGCAATTCGTTCAGGCTTGTTTTAGCGCGTGTTTTAGCATCAACTTTCTTGACAATAATTGCAGCATATAAGCTATACGTACCACATTTAGATGGTAGGCTGCCTGAAACAACAACTGATCCAGCAGGTACACGACCATAATGGATTTCACCTGTTTCACGGTCAAAAATCTTAGTCGATTGACCAATGAATACGCCCATTGAAATAACTGAGCCTTCTTCAACAATCACACCTTCAACGATTTCAGAACGTGCACCAATAAAGCAGTTATCTTCAATGATTGTTGGGTTTGCTTGAAGTGGTTCAAGAACACCACCAATGCCTACACCACCTGAAAGATGAACATTTTTACCAATTTGGGCACACGAACCTACAGTTGCCCATGTATCGACCATTGTGCCTTCATCTACATAAGCACCAATGTTTACATACGAAGGCATCAATACTACATTTTTCGCTTGGAAAGAACCTTTACGCGCAACAGCAGGCGGTACTACACGTACACCAGCAGCTTTAAATTGTTCTTCAGTCCAACCTGTAAATTTAGTCTCTACTTTGTCATAGAAACGAAGATCACATGATTCGATTGGCTTGTTATCATTTAACTTAAAAGACAATAACACAGCTTTTTTCAACCATTGGTGAACAACCCATTCACCGTCAATTTTTTCAGCTACACGAAGTGTACCGTTATCTAAGCCAGCAATGGCTTCTTCAACAGCTTGACGTACTTCAGCAGGGCAATCTACTGCTGTAAAGTTAGCACGGTTTTCAAACGCTTGTTCGATGATCGTTGAAAGCTGAGACATGATCTTCCTTCCCAAAAAATTTTAAAAGATTCTACACCAAATTGGACTCAGTTTAGATATAAAATCTAGTTTCAATCGAAAAAACTAATCTTATAATTTAAAATAAAATAACCAAAAGAGCGAATTGTTAAGTTTTTATTTAACTTATTCTCTTTAAAAACAACAATTAATATCTATTTGTATCAAAAAATAACAAAAAGCAATCAATTTATCTATTAATTGTGAGCAGAGAATCACATATGATCGTCCTGAGTCCAACACATTAATGATTAAAGAACAAACTCTATTTTTTGAGGAGACATAAATGAAAGTGTTAAAATTATTGGCTGTTACAGCTGCGTTATCTGCTTCTGGTCTAGCAATGGCAGATGGCTCTGTTGTTGACCAAGGTTATGCATTTGAAGCAAACCAATTAATTCCTACAGGTGCTCGTCTTGAAGTCGGTACAACTGGTTACGGTGGTGCTTTACTTTGGACTGCTAACCCTTATGTTGGTTTAGCACTGGGTTATAACGGTGGTGATATTTCTTGGTCTGATGATTTAAAAATCAATGGATCTAAATATGACTTAGACATGGACAACAAATTAGCGTATTTAAACGCTGAGATTCGTCCTTGGGGTGCAAGCCAAAATACTTGGGCACAAGGTCTATATGTCGCTGCTGGTGTAGCTTATATTGACAATGATTATGATGTAAATCGTAATATTGGTCGTAATGCATCATTTAAAGTTGATGGGTCACGCTTTAATGCTGGTTTAAATGATAATGTATCAATTAAAGGTAACCAGAAATACGATAATGATATTGCCCCATATGTAGGCTTCGGTATTGCTCCGAAAATTAATAAGAATTTCGGTGTATTTGGTGAAGTAGGTGCTTACTACACAGGTAATCCAACAGTGGAACTGGTTTCTAGTAACCCAGGATTAATTGGTGATGATGGTCGTACTCTAGGTCAAGCAACTAGAGCAGAAGCGGATAAAATCCGTAATGATGACAAATATAAATGGTTACCAGTTGGTAAAGTGGGCGTAAGCTACCATTGGTAATTGATTGTTGATCATGTAATAAAAAACGAGCTTCGGCTCGTTTTTTTATTTTGAACTGGGTATTTTTTATAACTGGATTTTCAGATGAATCAAAAGCGATAGCCAAGTCGAATTCCATGGGCAAAAGCATCATTATGAGCCACTTCAGATAAAGTTGAGTTTTGAATAATCGAAGTATTGGCATCTAAGTCGCTAACTTTTGCTTTATTGAATTTAAAATATTTAACACCATAAGAAATAAAGCTCTGCGGATTGATGTTATATAAAGCACCCAAACCTAAAGCATAAAAGCCATCAGAAGGATTTAAGGTTCCAGCGGGATTCGCAGTGCCTGAATCCCATGAAATATCCGTAGTGGCAATCCATTGTTGTGAAAATATATGTGCAAGCCCAAGCTTTGCAGACCATTGATTTTTGTTGTAATCAATCAAATTAAAAGGTTTGATTAGCTCGGGATATTGTTCTGCAGCAATATTAACCACTGCACCAAATTGTCTAGGTTGAATTTCAAAATCTTTCCAATTGACCCACCTCAAATTACCATAAAGAATATTCGATGGTGTTAAACCAGTCTGAAGATCCAAATTGATGGATTGAGGTGTGGTGATTTGCGTTTTCGCGAAGGGAAGAATACTTAAAGCTTGCTCTGCAACATCCTCATTGATTGCCGATTGATGATTGATTTTGGAACGATAGGTAATCGCAGTTTTTACTGCATACTCTGGAATTTGGTAGCTTAGACCTGCAAGCCAACCATGACCTGAACTTTGTTTTAGCTCTGCATGATAACCACTCATCGCTGAATAGTTTGCTCCAAAGACTTTGAGTTCACCCTCAAACTGTTGATAAATGCCACCAGTATATATATTCCAATTCGCACTAGGTTGATAACCCAATAACATTGAAAGGTTTTGGCTTTTAAACTTAAATTGACCCGACTCTAAAAGTTGCTTTCCAGCAAAGCTCTGTGGGCGATATTCATAACTGAGATCAACACCATAAGGCTGATCATAAATCAGTCCAAATGAAAGTTGCGAGGCAATTTGTAGTTTTGCGGCAGCTTTGACAAAGTGGTAATTGTTAACAAGGTTGCCTGTTGAAAAATCTTGAATGCCGAGTTGTTTGAATTGCTCATGTTGGGGTAGTTGTCCTGAAACATCTGCATAGAGCTCTGCATAAGACAACTCTACATAATGACGTGGTTCTAAAAAAGCAAGGATAGACTGGTCAGATTTCTCCATACCTGCTGCATGGCTAAAAAGAGGAACAAAACTTCCAAGGGTTAAGCCCCAAGCAATCGAATTCATTCATTCCCCCAAAAATAAATTGATCAGTGATTAAGATAAGACTAAATTTTATACTAAAAAAGCATGCTCATAATAAAATATTAAATAAAATCAAATAGATTAATTATTCTTAAGAGTTTGTGTTTTATTTTTAAATGATAAAAAAGAGAGCCGTAGCTCTCTATCATTAATCATCATGACTCTTTGATGGTTTCTTTCTTGATGATTGATTTCAAAGTTTAATCATCAGGATACGCAATTTTTTTCAATGCTTTGATATCAGCTTCTGGAGAGCAGAGCGAAATAAACTCATAGCCATAGCCACGGAGTAGATGCCCTTTACGAACTGCAATCCATGTCGTATTTAAACCAAAAATATCAGTATCGATTTGTTTTAGACGCTTATCTCGTTCTGTGTCATAAGCGACATCATTGACGATACCGACACCCATTCCCAGTTCAACATAGGTTTTGATCACATCGGCATCCAGTGCTGACATCACAATGTCTACATCTAAATTGGCATCTTCAAAGGCTTTATCAATTTTAGAACGTCCAGTAAAACCCCCGTGATAAGTAATAATTGGAAATTCAGCCAATTTTTCTAAGGTAATCTCTTTGGGATTAAGCTTAGTCAATGGGTGATCTTGTGGCGTAATGATGCTGTGTTTCCAGTTATAGAAAGATACACTGCCCAAATTATCTTCAGTGGTCAGTGATTCAGTTGCAATACCGATATCAGCCAAACCAAGCAATAACATTTCAGATATTTCCACAGGACTGGCTTGTTGCAAAATCAAATGAACTTTTGGAAATGCTTTTTTAAATAAATTCACGATCGGTGGTAACACATAACGTGCTTGTGTATGTGTTGTTGCGATGGTGAGTGTACCTTCATCAACTTTATTAAAATCGTCTGCAAGACGTTTAATATTGTCAGCATCAATGAGCATGCGTTCAACAATACTCAGTAGGGCTTGACCAGGTTCAGTTAAACCTAATAACCGTTTACCTTTACGAACAAAAAGTTGTACACCCAATTCATCTTCTAAATCTTTAATATGCTTACTTACACCTGATTGCGAGGTATAAAGTGCAGCAGATGCTTCAGTTAAATTGTAATTTTGACGAACTGTTTCTCGAATAATTCGTAATTGTTGAAAGTTCATGATGTTCGATACCTCAAATGTGGATGAATAGGAGTAATATTCATCCTGTCGTCGATTATGCGACTTGATTTTCAAATAGGTGAAGTGTAGATGCACTTACCCAAACTGTTTGATTTGGTCGATATTGATGTAATTTTGCTTCATCAGGATTTAAAGCAATTTCAATCAGTTGTCCTTGACGATCTTGTAACTCTGCCATAACTTTACCCGCAATCCACAACTCACGTAAGAAAATTGCTTGAATTGTATTTTCAGTCGGTTGCGTATGAATTTTCAATTCATTTGGTCGGGCAAAGGCAATCACTTTACCATTGGCGGTTTGTGTAGCCGAAGGCAGATGGATGCGATCTTCACCAATTTGAATGATGCCTTGATGGTTTTCACCTTCAAAACGGTTTGCTTGACCTAAAAAGTCAAATACAAAAGGTGTTGCAGGCTTTTCATAAACTTCACGCGGTGAACCAATTTGTTCAATATCACCTTTGTTCATTACCACGATTTGATCAGCAACTTCTAAGGCTTCTTCTTGATCATGGGTAACAAAGATTGAAGTGATATGTAATTCATCATGTAAAGTACGTAACCAACGGCGTAATTCTTTACGTACTTTGGCATCCAGTGCACCAAACGGTTCATCTAAGAGTAATACCCGAGGTTCAACAGCCAATGCGCGTGCCAATGCAATACGTTGACGTTGACCGCCAGACAATTGCGCTGGATAACGATCTGCTAAGAAACCGAGCTGTACCAAATCTAGTAAACGGGTAACGCGCTTTTTTATTTCAGTTTCATTTGGTCGAGTTGCTTTTGGACGAACACGTAAACCAAATGCAACATTGTCATAGACGGTCATATGACGGAACAATGCGTAATGCTGAAAAACAAAACCTACTTGTCGTTCGCGTACGTGAATATTAGTCGCATCTGTACCTTCAAGAATGACTTGCCCTTTATCGGTAGATTCTAAACCAGCAATGATACGCAGTAGTGTCGTTTTACCACAGCCAGAAGGGCCAAGTAGCGCAACCAGCTGACCTTCTGGAAAATCTAAAGAGATGTTTTTAAGTGCATGGAATGCACCGAAGTTTTTTTCAATATTTTTAACTTGAATACTCATGTGCAATTCCTTAAGAAACAGTTGATTCTTTACTTTCTCGATCTTGTTTTTCTTGGCGATATTCAACCCATGTTTTTAAAATCAGGGTAAAAATGGCTAAGAATGCTAACAGTGTTGAGACCGCAAAAGCAGCACTAATCGAATTTGGTTCGTTATATAAAATTTCAATATGCAACGGTAAGGTATTGGTTTCGCCACGAATATGTCCTGAAACCACAGATACTGCACCGAATTCACCCATGGCACGTGCATTACACAAAATCACGCCATAAATAAGACCCCATTTGATATTTGGAATGGTGATTTTCCAAAAGGTTTGCCAACCAGAAGCTCCGAGTACAATCGCAGCTTCTTCTTCTTCCGTACCTTGTGCTTCCATCAATGGAATCAATTCACGTGCCACAAAAGGAACAGTAATAAATACAGTGGCAAGGATAATGGCCGGTGTTGCATAGAGGATTTTAATATCATTTTCAATTAACCATGATCCAATCCAACCTTGTGAACCAAAGATTAAAACCAACATTAAACCAGCAATGACGGGTGAGACTGAAAATGGTGTATCAATAATGGTGGTTAAGAATGATTTTCCACGGAAATTAAACTTGGCGACACACCATGCTGCTGTAACACCAAAAATCACATTCAAAGGTACTGCAATGGCTGCAGTCAATAATGTGAGTTTGACTGCAGATAAAGTATAAGGGTCAACTAGTGAGGCAAAGTAGACTTGAACCCCTTGTTTAAATGCTTCAACAAAAATAAGCACCAACGGTAGAATTAAGCAGCTTAAAAAGAAAATCAGACCAATAATCAGTAAGGTATTACGTACCCATGCCGGTTCACGTGTCGCATCACGAGATTGCAATTTTTCTGCCAAAGCATTGCTATTGGTATTTAAGCTCATCGTGCTGTTCTCCCTGTACGGCGACTAGCCCAAGCCTGTATCAAGTTAATCAGGAACAAGATAAAGAAAGAAATCACCAGCATCACAACTGCAATTGTCGTTGCACCTGCATAATCATATTCTTCAAGGCGCGTAATGATCATTAACGGAGCAATTTCAGTTTCGTAAGGAATATTTCCCGCAATAAAGATTACCGAACCATATTCACCCACACCACGAGCAAATGCCAACGCAAAGCCAGTCAGTAATGCAGGAAACAAAATCGGTAAAATGATTCTTGTTACGATCTGAAAACGGTTTGCACCCAATGCCGAAGCGGCTTCTTCTAGCTCAGTTTCAAGATCACTTAAAACAGGCTGGACTGTACGAACCACAAAAGGAATACCAATAAAAATTAAAGCAAGCGTAATACCCAGTGAGGTATAGGCAATTTTAATCCCTAAAGGCTCAAGCAAATGACCAATCCAACCTGTTGATGCATATAAAGAGGTTAACGCAATACCTGCGACCGCTGTAGGTAATGCAAAGGGTAAGTCCACCAATGCATCGACTATACGTTTACCAGGAAATGAATAACGGACTAAGCACCAAGCCAATAAAAATCCGAAAATGACATTGATTAAGGCTGCAATGAGGGCGGTGGTAAAACTGAGCTGTAATGATTTTAAAATACGTTCAGAGCTCAAGATTTCCCACAAACCATCCCAACCTACGCCTAATGATTTTATGAATACAGCAGACAGTGGTATCAGTACTATTAATGATAGATACGCTAGGGTGAAGCCTAGTGAAAGACCAAAACCTGGCAGCACTCGGGATCGCTGCGACATGATGACTCCTCAAAAGAGAGAAAGCTTATTGAAATCAATAAGCAAATTTAAAACGATTTTGCAAGCTTAAAAGGCAATGATTAAATTGCAAATTTAAATAACAACTTGTTGTCATCAGTATTACTGATAAAGAAGTTTTGCTGATTAAAAATCAAATGATCATAAATTTCAGGAAAGTGCCCAAAGCCTGATGCAACATTGATATGCCCAACTTGACCTAAATTTCGAGGTCTAATTTTCCATGCTTTTGCCAGCTTTTGTGCATCCTCAAAATTCAACCAAGGATCATTTTCAGAAATAATCATTTCAGCAGGCACAGTTATTTTCAATTCATGAAAATAAGCTTCATAGTCACCCATACTGTTTCGAGCAAAACCAGCCTCACCAAAACGTGCTGGATTAGCTGGTGCAACTAAAATAATTTTTCTTACTTTAGCTACAATTTCAGGATGTTGAGCCAAAGCAGCAACCGTGGTTAAACATCCGAAACTATGTGCAACAATTTGAACAGGTTGTTCAGAATTGACGACAGTCGCAACAAATTGGGCAATCCAGTCCTTCAGAATAGGTAAGTTCCAATCTTGTTGTTGTACGCGCGAGCAAGACATGAGTTCACGTTGTAATTTAGATTGCCAGTGATCGTAATCACTACCACCAACGCCTGGAACAATAATTGTATGAATCAAGTCTATGCTCCTGTTTCCTTTCGTTTAAGTTTATTTTAAACAGTTATTTGCTGCTTGCATTGGCTTTTACGATTTGATCAAAAACACCATTATTTTCAAAATGTTGCTTTTGAACTTTAGTCCAACCGCCAAACTCTTTGTCAATTGTGACCAATTTTAACGGTTTGAAGGTTGTCGCATACTTTTGTAAAATTGCTGCATTACGCGGACGATAGAAGTTTTTCGCTGCAATGTCTTGACCAGCAGGTGAATACAGATAGTTTAAATATGCTTTCGCTAAGTTTAAGTTACCGTCTTTTTCAGCATTCTTTTCAACAATCGCGACAGGGGGTTCTGCTAAGATCGATAGTGATGGGGTAATGATTTCAAATTTACCCGGTTGTTCACGTGTAGATAAATACGCTTCATTTTCCCAAGCTAATAACACATCGCCAATACCGCGTTCTGCAAATGTTGTAGTAGAACCACGTGCACCAGAATCAAGTACTTTAGTTTGTTTATAAATTTGACGTACAAACTCTTGTGCTTTCGCGTCTGAACCATATTTATGTTTTGCCCAAGCCCATGCTGCCAAATAGTTCCAGCGTGCACCACCTGAAGTTTTAGGGTTTGGTGTTACAATTTCTACACCTGGTTTTACCAAATCACCCCAGTCTTTGATGCCTTTCGGGTTACCTTTACGGACGAGGAAAACGATTGTTGATGTGTAAGGTGTAGAGTTTTGTGGGAATTTCTTTTGCCAGTCTTTTGGCAATAAATTTGTATTTTGCGCAATTGCATCAATATCTGCGGCCAATGCTAAAGTCACAACATCTGCTTGCAAACCATCAATTACAGCACGGGCTTGTTTGCCAGAACCACCATGTGATTGTTTAAATTGGATGTCTTGGCCCGTTTTAGATTTCCAAAATGTTGCAAATTGCTTGTTAAAATTATCGTACAATTCTCGTGTAGGATCATAAGAGACATTTAAAAAATCTTTTGCAGCAACGCTGAAAGATGTGGTTGAAATTAGTGCTGCTGCTACAGCGAATTTAAGTTTAGAGAACTGCATTTTTTTGCCCCATTTAATTCTGAAGTTCGGTAAGATGGAGTGAGCATAACGCTAGTCTTTATCCATAAAAAATAATAAAAAACGAATTTTATATGAATAAAAAAGAAAAAGAAAATACTTATATTGCTTATAGTATTCGTGCAAAGTCATAGGAAACTGCTTAATGATCTGTTTTAAAAATGCTCAATTTGTTGATTCTATTTCACTTTTAGATCGAGCATTTCATTATGGAGATGGTTGTTTTACTACAGTCCGATTACATCAAGATGTTATGGAGTTGGAACTTTTACATCGTGCTCGATTGAAGCTAGCGGCTGAACGTTTGTTTTTAGATGTGAATTTCGAATTGTTGGATCAGACCCTACAAGGTTTAAGACAAAAAAATGGAATATTGAATGGAACATTGAAAGTGATTATTAGTCGGGGAGATGGTGACCGTGGTTATGCAATGCCCGAGCATGAAGCAGACCTTTATGTGGTCTATTATCCAAAAACAACTGCGTGCTTCCAGCCTGAATTAATTCAAAGTGGTGTATTAGATCAGGCGATTGGCTTATTGATGCCAAATTTGGTGGGACTAAAAACCTTAAATCGTTTAGAACAGGTACTACTCAAAAAAGAAGCTCAAGCAAAAGGCTGGTTAGAAGCATTAGTTACAGATGTACAAGGTTCAGTTGTTGAAGGTGTGAGCAGTAATTGTTTTATTCGAATAAACAATAGATGGATTACGCCTGAACTTCGTTATAATGGTGTACATGGTGTGATGCGAGCCGAAATTTTGTCACGGATGCAACATTATGGCGTCACTTGTGAACAGCGTTTTATCGATATGGATGAAATTCAACATTTTCAAAGCCTATTCTTTTGCAATGCACTCAGTCCAATGAAAGCAGTCGAAACGTTGAATCATCAACATCTAGACACTCAATCCTGTGTTGAGTTATTTAATACTTTAAATTTAAGTCAGTTTAATTCTCATGTCTAAAACCAAACCTAAGCCAAAGTCTAAAAAGAAAACTCAAGCCCAAGTGAGCAATAACATTTATAAAGGCATTGCAATCGTTCTGGTTATTTTTTTTCTCATAACTGCAATTATTTTAAAAATGAGTATTTTTAAAGAATATCCAGTGACAGGTCAAAAACAAAAGCTGTCTATTTCAAATGGTGAAACCTATACCGGTTTTATTGATCAATTGGCCAAAGAGGATAAGGTCAGTTTTCCGATTATTCTTAAGCTCTATCGTAAGATTTTCATCCATGACACCATGAAAGCTGGTGTGTATGAAGTGACCAAAGGGATGAATGTACGTCAAGTATTAGAAATGGTTTCTAATATTGAAAATGCTCAGATGAGCCGACTTTTAGTGATTGAGGGAACAACATCCAAGCAATTAATTCAGTCATTGCAAAAAGATCCATTGGTTGAAAAATCAGTGATCCAACTTCCCCGTAGTGAAATGCTGAAAGCTTTAGATATTCCTTATGATCACCCAGAAGGTTTATTTGCACCTGATACTTATTTCTTTGATAAGGGTGCAACGGATAAGCAAATCTTGACTGATCTTTACCAACGTCAAATGAAAATTTTAGATGAAGCTTGGGAAAAACGCGCGCCAGACTTACCTTATAAAAATAAATATGAAGCCTTAATCATGGCATCGATTATTGAAAAAGAAACTAGTGTAGACAGCGAGTTACCTCAGGTTTCAGGTGTGTTCTATCGTCGTTTAAAACTGGGCATGCGTTTACAAACCGATCCTACCGTGATTTATGGGATGGGTGATAAATATACGGGTAAAATTTCTAAGCAGGATTTACGTACACCGACTGCTTATAATACATATACGATCAATGGTTTACCGCCTACACCGATTGCTTTACCTAGTAAAAAAGCCATTGAAGCGACGATGCATCCAGATCACTCTGAAAACATTTACTTTGTTGCCACAGGTAATGGTGGGCACAAATTTACAGCCAATCTGAATGATCATAATCGCGCAGTGCAAGAATATATTCAAGTTATGCGGTCTAAGAATTAAGGAATGAGCATGTTTATAAGTTTTGAAGGTACTGAAGGTGTAGGAAAAACCACGCTCATTCAAAAGTTATTTGATTACTTTCAACAACAAGGTCAACAGGTTGTTTTAACACGTGAGCCTGGTGGTACGCCCTTAGCTGAACAAATTCGTTCATTATTGCTGTCTGTCAATCATGAAGAACAGATGAGTAATGACACTGAGTTATTGCTGATGTATGCAGCACGAGCACAACATTTGGCAACTGTGATTTTACCTGCATTGTCAGAGGGTAAAATTGTACTGTGTGACCGGTTTGTCGATTCAAGCTTTGCTTATCAATGTGCTGGTCGCGGGTTAAGCCGAGATAAGTTACAACTGCTCAATGAAAATTTTGTTTCTAAAATGCCAGATATTACTTTTTGGTTGGATGCACCAATTGAATTGGGAATGAACCGTGCACGTGCACGCGGTGCCTTAGACCGCTTTGAACAAGAAAAAGTGGTGTTTTTTGAATCGGTACGTAGTGGTTTTTCTGAAATACATCTTCGCGATTCTCAGCGAATGAAACGTTTAGATGCAACTCAAGCACCAGCGCAAGTATTTGCCGAGGCGTTGAGTTATTTAAAATAAGTGCCAATCAATCCTCTAAATAAGTTCAGTTGAGCAATTTTCGAGTTTCATAACGCAGACTAAGATAATTTTAGTCACAACCCTGAGCAAGAACAAAGCACTGCTTTGTTTGCAGCGCAAGGCGCAGTGGGGGGACTTAAGTGTTTTTTGTCACTACTTCGTTACCTTGCGAAACGATGTTTCTCATCATTTAGAATGACTAAATTTCGTATTTCGTGCCTAGTATTGCCTAAAAAACACTTATAGTCGTAAACATAGACGAATTGTCAACGGCCCCTAGTGTTTTGAACCGAAAAAGTCTTTATATTGTTTTAGGTCATGGATATAAAGACTTTAATTATGAAAAGCTCGAAAGCTGAAATCGTAGAATTCTTACAGCAATTTTTTTCACCTAGCTTACAACGTTGTGAAATTGAAGAAGTAACCGAAAAAGGAGCTTCATTGGTTTGGCATGTCAGTGATCAAGATATACGACCAGGTGGAACTGTTTCAGGTCCTACCATGATGGCCCTAGCAGATTTTGCACTGTATGTTGCGATTATGGGTGAAATCGGTTTAGTGGGTTTGACGGTCACAACCAATATGAATATTAATTTTTTACGCAAACCAACAGGTGGTGTTGATATTCGCGGCGTGTGTAAATTGATGAAAGTGGGTAAAGCTTTAATTGTGGGGGAGGTCTGGATTTATTCTTTGGATTCGGATGATCCTGTTGCTCATGTGACAGGAACTTATTCTGTTCCACCACAAAAAAAAATCATTTAGGGGTTTTAAAATACCTGTTGGGTGATTTTTTATAATCCCTAGCAGTTTTCTGATGGTTTTTAATGATCACTATTTTTACTGATGGTTAGCTTGTTTTGATCATCAATCTATATTTTTGGTTCAAGCATCATTAACAATAGACTTTTTACGTTCGTTCTTTTTTAAAGCATAGATCATCATACAATCCCCTTATTCTAGCCTTCTCCCAAAGGGAGAAGGGGCTTTCGATAAAAAGTCTAATTCACTCAATATGGCCATTTTTGATTGATGAAAGATCGTTGATGGATACTTAAATCATGAATGTGAGCATGAGTATCAAAAAGAATAATAAATAATCAATTGTATTGATTGATATAGATGTAATTACAACTTGAGTGATATATTGAGTTCTGCAAGGGATAATGCTAATTTATTCATAATAAATAGTTGATTTAAAAATATTAATATAGATTGAATGGAATAAAGAATATGTCATCAGGTCATGAAGTCGTAGATTTGTTTAAGGAACGGGTTTTTCCTTTATCAGATAAATTGACGGAGATGTTAAATGAACACTATTCACATCAAACTGAGCGCCGTGGTTGCGGTTATACGCAGGCTACACGAGTATTGGCTGAGTACATTAATTTTCCGCGTGATCAAATTGAAGCAACTGATTTAAAAATATTTAAAGATTATGATTTTAAGAAGTTAAAAAAAATCATTGAGCAAAAAAATGCTTATGGTTTAGAGATCGATGATTGGCATAACTTAGATCAAAATAAATCGATTCAAAATTTTCTTACTGAAGCCAAAGATGATGAGTTTAAAGTCTTAGTTGAACAAGAAGTTGCAATTCAAGCAAACTTGAGACGCTTATCGCAACAAGCACAATTAGAAGAAAGTAATGTTATTTGCGCTATGTTGGAGGATGTGATTTTACCAAAAACAGCAGATGAAACAGGTTATGTTGAAATTCCGACGCTAGAGGGCAAGCCTAAAGTGGGCTCATGTCCCATGGCAGAAGCATTTTTCTTAAAGATTGCCCATCGCTCCATGTTAAGACAAGGCTCAATTAATATTTTTGTAGATGATCAAAATCGTCCGTTATTGATTGAAAAAATGAATATGGGAGATAATCATTCGTGTATAAATTTACAACCTTTATTGATGAATGGGATTCGTATTCCGATTGGTTCCTTATTTTCTGTCGATTATGATATCGAACAAATTGCAAACAAAGTCCCCAATCAAGAGTTTAAAGGTTATATTATTCCTTATAAAGAGATTCAAGGTTTTTGGTTCTTGCGATTAACCACTTTAGCCATTTCACCTGAGAATCGACAAAGGGCATTTACGACACATTTTGAACAACAAGTGAATAATGGACTGTTTAGTCCGGACACAACACTTATAAAACAACTCAATGATGTTGCAAAATCACAATTGAGAGCACTCATTCTCGGATAGTTTTATGTTAAATGTTTGTTTCTCTCCACGCTATTTTGCTCAAACACATACCAATAGCATGGAAAAACTTGTTGCAGTCGCAGAGCAACTACAGCAATTTAATTATTATAAATTTCATGAACCACAACAAATTGAACCAGAGATTTTAAAAGCCTTACATTCTCCTAAATATGTCGAGGCTTTTTTAACTGGGCAACCCGCAAAACTGGCAACTTTTGCTGGTTTTAAGCCTTGGAATGAACAATTAAGAGATGCGGTACTCTCCATCAATGCTGGGCAATTGTTGGCAACTGAACTGGCACTCCAACATGGAATTGCTGCCAATATTGCGCAAGGGTTTCATCATGCAAATTATGAATATGGTGGCTCATATTGTACTTTTAATGGTTTGGCACTAATTGCACAACATTATGCAAATAAGCGAATTTTTATTTTGGATTGCGATCAGCATGGTGGTGATGGAACGGCTGACTTTACTCGTAGATTGGATAATTTATATAATTTTAGTATTTACGGTTTGGCTTTTGGCTACCCCACGTATGAGCGAGCGGAAAGTCGTCACATTCATACCAAGCATGGAAGTTTTGCTCAATATACCATGGCATTGCATGAAGCATTTCAGCGAGCGAATGAGTGGAAAGCAGATATTATTATTTATCAAGCGGGGATGGATTGTCATCAAGCAGATCCTTATGGTTCAGCATGGTTTACGACAGAGTTAATTCAAAAAAGAGACGAAATGGTGTTTAACCTAGCCAAACGTGAAAATATTCCGATCATGTTTGTACTTGCAGGGGGCTATCAGAATTTAGACGATTTAGCAAAATTACATGCTGAAACTTTTCATATAGCACATCGTATTTATTATGGAAAAAATAAAGATTAGACTCTTTTAAAATTGGCTGGAATACCGTATTTATTGGCTGAATTTAGTAATGTGCAATCTGTATAAATTTATACAATGATAATTATTCTCATTTAAGGAAATTATCATGTTTATTCAAAATTTAGAAAACTTTCCAATCGTTCGTATTAGTTATCAAGCTGAAGATGCAGTTTCAGTTGATGAAACAATTGCAATTTATGAATCATTATTGAGTCGCAAAGAAACTTTTGTTTTTATCAGTGAAGGCGCTTTTCCTGAACAAAAAAATGATCATGAAGAACGCAAGCAAGTTGCAGCATGGGTAAAAGCAAAACGTGAAAGTTTAACCCAATATGTGAAAGCATTGATTCATATTGAACCTGATGAAAATATTCGACTAGAGGCGCAAAAATTTGCCAATAACTTTATTAAGTTTACAGGTTACCCGATGTTTATTGTAGACAATCAACAACAAGCACAGAAAGTTATCAACGCAGTTTTAAAGTGATAAATGTATAGGTAAACCATGCTTGATAATGTGGATGCTTTTTTTGTAGATCAAATAGACCAAGCAATTATTGTATTAAAAATACATCAGCAAGTTCCTGATTGGGAACTTGCGTCACATCAGCATATAAAAAGCCAATTAATGATGACCATCAATGGCTTAATTACTGTGGAAACACCATCTGGAATTTGGGTTGTTCCAGCGCAACATGCTTTATGGATTCCATCAAATGTGTCACATAAAGTCAGTAGTTATGGTATCTCCTCTGGTTATGTTGCATTTATTGATCCCCAACTTGATCATTTCTCAGAACTCACTTGCACTATGTTACAGGTGACAAATTTACTTAATGCGCTATTGGAAAGAGTTGAAAGCTTGTCTGAGAAGGTACTTTCAGAAAAAGGCTTACGTTTACATCAATGTTTGTTAGACGAAATTCAATCGGTTGTAAAGCCAACATTTTTTTTACCGATCCCGCAAGATCTACGTTTAGTGAAAATGACTGACAACTTATTGAGGAACCCTGAGCAAAATCAAAGCCTAGCTAAATGGGCAAAGTTATGCTGTATGAGTGAACGCAGCCTTACACGCACTTTTCATCAAACAACAGGGATGAGTATTAATCAATGGCGAAGAAAGTTACATGTTGTATTGGCATTACAGTGGTTAACTGAAGGGAATTCGGTTCATCAGGTTGCGATGAAATTAGGCTATGATAGTGATAGCTCATTTATTATGATGTTTAAGAAAATAATGCATCTTTCACCTCGAAATTATATGCAGCAAACATAACTTTTTTATTCTCAAATAGAAGACCTAATAGCATTAAAGATTTTGCACATGTCTCATGTTAGATTGAAAACTTTAAATTGATTTGCGTAGATGTAGATGATGCCTCACTTTTCAGAGATAAAAATTAAAAATAATTTCTTTAGCAATAGATACACTATCCCTTATGGATTTTGAACTAGTCTCGCGCTTCACGTGCATGCTTTATGATGTATACCTTTCATGCTCAATTTTAATTCAGAATGTAGACCATGTATGGAAGGGTAATAAACTCTAATATCCTCATATAAAAATAGCCAGAATCATCTGGCTATTTTTCAAGATTTCAAGGAGTTTTAAACTTCTTCATTTACCAGGGGTGTTTCGACAGTAAAGTTTGGCGGTGTTAATACCGTTTTTCTTAATTCAGGGGAAAGCTCTGGATAATCAAGCGTATAATGCAGGCCTCGTGATTCCTTACGTTGCATGGCACAACGAACAATCATTTCTGACACCATGACTAAATTACGCAGCTCAATCAAGTTCTTACTGACATGATAGTCCTGATAATATTCTGTAATTTCTTTCTTCAGCATTTCAATACGATGCAATGCACGTTGTAAACGTTTTGTTGTTCTTACAATCCCGACATAATTCCACATGGTTTGACGCAGTTCATCCCAGTTTTGCAGAATGACAACATCTTCATCAGGATTGGTCGATTGTGAAGCATCCCATTCAGGTACAGTGGGTATGTCAAAGTGATGATTAAATTTTGCTTCAATGTCTTTAGCAGCACTCATACCATACACAAAGCATTCAAGTAGTGAATTGCTCGCCATACGGTTAGCTCCATGTAGACCCGTATAGGATGTTTCACCAATCGCATATAAACCAGCTAAATCAGTTTGGCTATTTTCATCGACAACCACACCACCACAAGTATAGTGCGCTGCTGGGACAACAGGGATCATATCCTTGGTGATATCAATACCAAGTTCCAATAAGCGTGCATATAAAGTAGGAAAGTGCTCTTTGACAAATTCAGCAGGTTTATGACTGATATCTAACCATACATGACGGATACCTAAGCGTTTGATTTCATAATCAATGGCGCGTGCAACAATATCTCTTGGAGCAAGCTCTGCACGTTCATCAAAGCGCAACATGAAGCGTTCACCATCGGGTAAACGTAAATATGCACCTTCACCACGCATTGCTTCCGTGATCAGAAATGAGCGTGCTTGAGGATGATATAAACAAGTGGGATGGAACTGATTAAACTCCATATTTGCCACACGGCAACCTGCACGATATGCCATGGCTATACCATCGCCTGTGGCAATATCAGGATTTGATGTGTATAAATAAGCTTTCATTGCACCACCACAAGCAAGGGCAGTAAAGGGCGCTAAAAAGGTATGAACTTTTTCATTGCTTTCATCAAGTGCATACAGACCAACCGAACGATTAGGTTGTTGTTTATGTCCTAATTTATGTGTGGTGATTAAATCAATCGCAATATAATTTTCAAAAATATGAATATTTTTCTTTTCTTGAGCCCTTTGAACCAGTGTTGTCGAAATGGCCTTACCTGTTGCATCTGCTGAATGAATAATACGACGTTGCGAATGTCCACCTTCACGGGTCAAATGTAATTGTTCATCCTGATCTAATGTAAACTGCACACCATGGTGGAGTAAGAAATCGACAGAAGGTCGCCCCCCCTCTACCGTATGTTTAACTGCTTCAAGCTCACATAACTGTGCGCCTGCAATCATAGTGTCATCAATATGCTGTTGAATGGAATCTGTTTCATCAAGTACAGCAGCAACACCACCTTGTGCAAAATACGTGCTTGCATCGGTTAAGGTCGATTTCGCTAAAACAGCAATATTAAAGTTTTCAGGCAAAGATAAGGCTAAACTTAAGCCAGCACCGCCGCTCCCTACAATAACCACGTCAAATTGATGAGTTGTGCTTAAATTAGACATGTCCATCAGCTAATTTGAAAAATGTTTGCTAATAACACTCTTTTTTTTAACAAATTACAATAGTCACATGTGTCAGATTTTAGTATAAATAAGATATTCTAAGGCTTTTAAGATAAAATTAAGTAAAGTCTTGTTTTATAAAAAAATGTAAACATATTTTTACGTATTTATATTAAATAATATGTTACAAATATTTTTAAGCAATCATCATCAGATACAGGTTCGTGAGAAATGAGTAATGGTCTAATGCAAAAAGGAATGTATGCAGCAGTATTTACTGTCGCTGCGGCAACATCACAAGTTCAAGCTTCAACGCCTGTGGATTTTTCTAACTTGGTTGAACAAGTCAGTCCAGCTGTTGTTAGTGTTAATGTTGTTAAAAAATTATCTCAGGAAGAGTTGTTACAACAGCAAGTCCCTGAAATTTTAAAGCGTTTCTTTGGTAATCAAATCATTATTCCACAACAACGTGCGCCACAAGAAAAGACCGCGTATGGTAGTGCATTCTTTATTAGTAAAGATGGTTATTTACTGACAAATCACCATGTGGTTGAAGATGCATCTAAAGTAACAATTATGCTGAACGATCGCCGTGAAATTGATGCAAAAGTGGTGGGTAGTGACGAACGTACTGATGTCGCTTTGCTTAAAGTTGAAGGAAATAATTTCCCATCATTATCTGTGGGTAATGTAGATCAACTTAAAGTAGGGCAACCTGTTCTTGCAATTGGATCACCATTTGGTTTTGATTATTCAGCATCAGCAGGGATAGTCAGTGCTAAGTCACGCAATATGATGGGTGAAACATCGGTACCATTTATCCAAACTGATGTCGCGTTAAATCCAGGAAACTCAGGTGGTCCATTATTTAACCAACAAGGTCAGGTTGTCGGTGTAAACTCACGTATCTTTAGTGGTACTGGCGGTTATATGGGCTTGTCATTTTCTATTCCAATTGATGTTGCAATGGATGTTGTTGATCAGTTGAAAAAGAATGGTAAGGTTACCCGTTCTTATCTTGGTGTAATGTTACAAGATATCGATCGAAACTTAGCTGAAGCCTATAAATTAGATAAACCAGAAGGTTCACTGATTACACAAGTTGCGCCAAATTCACCTGCAGAAAAAGCGGGCTTTAAATCAGGCGATGTGATCCTAAAATATAATGGATCACCAATTTCACGTACTTCAGAATTATTGAACTATTTGAATCGTACTCAGCCAAATCAATCTGTTAAGCTCGAAATTTTACGCGATGATAAACCGAGAGTGATTACAGCAACTTTAACCGTTGCACCTGATGATACACCTGCAAAAGTTGATAACACTAACACTTCAGCTAAGCCAAATAAAGGGCCTATCATCGGTGTTGCGATTCGTGCGTTAACTGAACAAGAAAAGAATCGTTTAAATGTTAAAGGTGGCGTGTTTATTCAAGATGTGACCAGAGGCGGCTTAGCTGCACAGTCACGGATTTTACCTGGTGATGTAATCACACAAGTAAATAACAAGAAAGTAAATACACCAAATGATTTTGTTGATGCAGTGTCTGAGCTACAGAAAAATACGGTAGCACGTGTAGCGATTGTTCGTGAAGGACAACATGCTATGATTGGATTACGTATTCAATAAATACAACTGATCAGAATCAGCCACTCAAAGAGTGGCTTTTTTATGTCAAACTTATGCGGATGATTTAAAAGTGCAAAAGGAATGATGAGATGAGTTCAGTATTTGATTTAAAAATCAAAGTAAAACCAGAGCATATAGATCTCTTAGGTCATGTAAATAATGTGGTGTATGTACAATGGATGCAGGATGTTGCCTCTGCACATATCGAAACATTAGGTGTTGGCTTAGATCAATACTTAGAAATGAAACATGCAATGGTTGCAGTAGAACATCATGTTCAGTATCGCAAAGCAGCGATGTTGAATGATGATATTATTCTGAGAACTTGGCTATATGAGATCAATGCACTTTATTCTTTTCGTCAATACGCTTTTTTTAATGCTAAAGATCTTAGCTTACTCTTTACTGGTAATACCAAATGGGCATGTATAGAAATCGCTTCAGGGCGTCCAAAACGGATGTCTCCAACTTTTATTCAAGCCTATCAACCAGTTGATCCTGAAGTAGATCCTTTTGATTTAAGCTCGATAGTTTAAACACAATAAAAAATTTAAAGTTTAGAGTTAATCAGTTGCTATTTATATATCGAAGTAGAATTATAAAACTTAAATAAATCGGCATGCATAAATCTGCTTCGATATTTGCGTTCTTGTATTAATTGCGTTCTAAACTGTTGGTAGAAATATTAAATAGCCATACTACAGAGTAAATATCTATTTACTTTTAATATTAAATTTCTTACTTTGTTCTGAATTAAAAACTTAAAGCGAATTAGATTAACCATTTTTACAACTCGGTGCAGTCAATAGTCAATTTAAAATAGTTGATCTCAATTTGTATAATTAGGTTCGTTAAAGTATTTAATAATAATTTTAAGAAAATCAATCCTAATCAACCAAATAATGTCACAATCGTTTCTAGAATTATGCTGATTAGCAAGGGATTGTTGATTGAATCTGATGTAAAAAGTATTGAGTATTATTGTTTATCAAATCAATAATTCTAAAAACGTCTATAGATATGTAGGTTTTTATATGCATATCTCAGGATAATATATAATAATCAATAGTTTAATTTGAGTGGTTTTTTAATGTCTAAAGGAAAGCGGGATAAATTAAGTAAGCCAAGCTCAGACACTGTTTGTAGCCATCTCCCCCGTATTTTATTTTGGAGTAACGGGAGACTCCTTCGTGAAATTCGAGCCAATTACATCATCACACTCATCATAGCGAGATTGGCAAGCCTGAATGCTTTCCATATTCTCTACAGTCCAGTCGTAGAGCGCGTTAAAAGGTAGTTTGAGTGACTTACCTAGTGGTGTCAAAGCATATTCTACACCTAGGGTTTTACCGTCTATGACAGTGCGTGTCACCATACCATTGCGCTCTAACTTACGAAGTGTCTGTGTCAATACGCGCTGGGTAATACCTTCGAGGCGACGCTTAATGGCGTTGAAGCGACGTGGTTCATGTAAGACAATCAAGACCAGCATTGACCATTTGTCTGCGATTTGATCGAGAATAGCGCGGCTAGGACAGTCGGCACGGTAGACTGGATCTAGGTCAAGGTTCATTGGTATGCTCCAACATACTTAGGATGCTTAAGGTGCGTAATTGACACCTAGTATACATAAGATACCATGATTATATACAGCTAAATCAGGGTACATTATGAATATTTCCACTTATTCTACACTTCACATTGAGCATGATGGTGGTGTGGCTACTGTTACAATCAATAATCCGCCAGTCAATGTGTTGGATGTTGCTGTGATGAGCGATATCCAAAGTTTTCTCACTCAGGTGCGTGATGATCCACAAACTCGCGTAATCGTTTTCCAAAGTGCTGATCCAGAGTTTTTTATAGCTCATGTAGACATGACATTGATTGATGAGCCGCATGCTTTCGATGAGATAGCCAAGAATGCTCCTGATGGCTTGAACCCATTTCAGGCTTTGGGAGAGATGATTCGGGCACAACCGCAAGTGACAATTGTCAAACTTGAAGGTCTGGCGCGGGGTGGTGGTGCTGAATTCGTGGCGGCAGTGGATATGACATTCGCCGCCATTGGTCGTGCAGGACTCGCTCAATGTGAGGCATTGATGGGTATTATTCCCGGTGGCGGTGCCACTCAATATCTTTCACAGCGAATGACGCGGGGACGTGCGTTAGAAGTAATACTTGGTGCGGATCTCATTGATGCGCTGCTGGCAGAAAAATATGGGTGGGTGAACCGTGCACTTGCTGCAAACGAGTTGGGTGCATTTGTTCGCCGTCTAGCCAACAATATTGCTGCTTTGCCAGAAGGTGTTATTTCCGCTGCAAAGAAAGTCGTTAAACCAGCGGATTTGAGAGAGGGTTTGTTGCGAGAGCATCAGGAATGGGCAGGTCTATTTGCGCTTCCTGCTGCTGAAAAACGAATACGTGGCGGTTTGCAGGGAGGTGCTCAAACAAAAACTGGCGAACATGATTTGGAGCAACTACTGCGCGAACTATCTTAATTAGGAGGTATTATCTTCATCTGCAACGCGTCATCTTATTGGTGGCTTTGGGATGAATCTAAATGGGGAAAATAATTTTAGTTGTTTTGTAATGACGGTTTTTACTATTTAATTAATAGTATCTGAATTTATCAAAGCCTCACTATATTTTTGACCCTGTTCTGCTTATACTGTGCAGCAATTAAGATATTTCATTTTTTGCACGTCATAAGTACTTTTGATATTGAGTACATGATCGTGTACATATTTTTAGAGTAGTGTATGGCAGTAGCTAAGAAATCCGTTAATATCAACAATATACGTAATTTTTCCATTATCGCTCATATCGACCACGGTAAATCGACACTTGCAGACCGTTTCATTCAAATGTGTGGTGGATTGCAAGACCGTGAAATGCAGGCTCAAGTCCTTGACTCTATGGAGCTTGAGCGTGAACGTGGGATTACCATTAAAGCGGCTTCTGTAACCTTGTATTATACCCATCCAAATGGGCAAGAGTATCAATTAAACTTTATTGATACACCTGGGCATGTGGATTTCTCTTATGAAGTATCGCGCTCACTTGCGGCTTGTGAAGGTGCGTTGTTGGTTGTCGATGCTGCACAAGGGGTTGAGGCGCAATCTGTTGCAAACTGCTATACCGCAATTGAGCAGGGTCTAGAAGTATTACCCGTCCTGAATAAAATCGATTTACCACAAGCAGAACCTGAACGTGTTATTCATGAAATCGAAGAAATTATCGGTATTGAAGCAACACATGCACCAACATGTTCAGCAAAAACAGGTCTAGGTGTAGAGTCTGTTTTAGAGACATTGGTTGACATTATTCCCGCACCGCAAGGTGACCGTGATGCACCTTTACAAGCCTTAATTATTGACTCTTGGTTTGATAACTATTTGGGTGTTGTATCACTTGTTCGTATCAAGCAAGGTCGTGTGCGTAAAGGTGATAAAATGTTGATGAAATCAACAGGTCAATCGCACATTATCACTTCAGTTGGTATTTTTAATCCAAAACATACTGATACAGGTATTTTAGAAGCGGGTGAAGTTGGCTTCATCATCGCTGGGATCAAAGATATTTTTGGTGCGCCTGTTGGTGATACGATTACTTTGGCAACGACTCCTGATGTTGCGACTTTACCGGGTTTCAAAAAGGTAAAACCACAGGTTTATGCGGGTTTATTCCCAATTGATGCTAGTGATTTTGAACCATTCCGTGAAGCACTACATAAGTTACAGATTAACGATTCTGCGTTGTTCTTTGAACCCGAAAGCTCCGATGCTTTAGGTTTTGGCTTCCGTTGTGGCTTCTTGGGAATGCTACACATGGAAATTGTACAAGAACGTCTAGAGCGTGAGTATGATTTAGACTTAATTAGCTCTGCGCCAACCGTAATTTATGAAGCATTGATGAAAAATGGCGAAACGATTTATATCGATAGCCCATCTAAAATGCCTGATGGTTCAACGGTTGAAGATTTACGCGAGCCGATTGCTGAATGTCATATCTTAGTGCCTCAAGAATACTTGGGTAATGTCATGACTTTATGTATCGAGCGCCGTGGTGTGCAAAAAGATATGAAATTCTTGGGTAATCAAGTATCTATTACCTTTGAAATTCCAATGGCAGAAGTGGTTATGGATTTCTTTGATAAATTGAAATCTTGCTCACGTGGTTTTGCTTCACTGGATTACAATTTCGTGCGTTTTGAGAGTTCATCTCTAGTTAAGGTTGATGTGTTAATTAATGGTGATAAGGTTGATGCTTTGGCAATGATTTGTCATCGTAATGATGCGCGTCACCGTGGTATTGCTTTAGTTGAAAAAATGAAAGATTTGATTCCGCGTCAAATGTTTGATGTAGCGATTCAAGCTGCAATTGGTGCACAAATCATTGCACGTTCAACAGTTAAAGCGATGCGTAAAAACGTATTGGCTAAATGTTATGGTGGTGACGTTTCTCGTAAGAAGAAACTGTTATCGAAACAAAAAGAAGGTAAGAAACGCATGAAGCAAGTGGGTAGTGTTGAAATCCCACAAGAAGCGTTCCTTGCTGTGTTAAAAGTAGAAAGATAAAAACTAGAGGTCTTATTGCTCATGGATTTTGATTTTAATTTAATTCTCGTTCCTGCAACGCTTATATTTTTTGGGCTATGGTTACTGGATAAGTTTGTACTGAAACAACGTGCAACCAAAGGTAAGGGGAATGAAAATGTCATTATTTCATGGGCATATGATTTCTGGCCTGTTCTAGCAGTGGTTTTGGTATTGCGTTCATTCTTATTTGAACCGTTTAATATTCCTTCTGATTCTATGGTACCCACTTTAGAGACGGGTGATTATATTTTGGTGAACAAATTCCAGTATGGGGTACGTTTACCGATTACCAATACCAAGATTATTGATATTGGTGAGCCACAACGTGGTGATGTTGCTGTTTTCCGTTATCCAGAAAACCCTAAAATTAGCTACATCAAGCGTATTATTGGTTTACCAGGTGACCATCTTGAATTCAATAATGGTCAACTCACAATCAATGGCAAAAATGTTGAGCAAGTACCTACTGAGTTTAGTCGTGAAAAAGATATTTTAGATACGCCTAAGTCAATCTACTATTATGAAACGATGGGTACACATAAGCATTTAGTCCGTCTGTTGGAAGGCCAAAACACGTTGGTTTCAGCATTTAATTATGCACAGAAGAAACAAGACCTACCATATGTAGCAACAGCAAATGATCGCTTTGTAAAATCCAATGGTCAAAGCTGGGAAGTCACTGTTCCAAAAGGTCAATATTTTGCCATGGGTGATAACCGTGACCAAAGTGCAGACAGTCGTTTTTGGGGCTTTGTACCTGAAGAAAATTTAACGGGTCATGCAATATATGTATGGATGCATAAGGAACCTGGTTTTAAAATTCCTTCATTTAGTCGCAATGGTGCTATTAACTAATCGACTACAATTTACAAAATCAAATAAAGGTCAATTTATGTTGACCTTTATTTTTATCTGTTAAAGCTATAGAGTTGCCTTGATTTATAAGAAAAATGAAATAGAACAAATGATTTAAACTAGCAACTTGATGCAGTTTCAAGGATAATAGCGCGGAAAAGTTTTTTATCACACCAGGAGTTGCAGTGGATAAAAAATTTATAACAATTGAAAATGATTAGTTGAATTGCATCACAGTATTTGACTCAATTATATGATTATTTTCAATTGCGATTAAAGATTATTCATTCTTACCTGTTGGATAAAAAAATGCGTAAAAATCAACAAGGCGCTTCATATATTGGAATTTTATTGGGGATAATTGCCTTAGCTTTTATGTTGAAAATCATAGTTGCTGTATGGCCCTTATACTGGGATGATCGTGTGATTAACAATCAAATTGTAGAGCAAATAAATAAAAGCTCTACTGATATCACGCCAATGAAATTTGCAACAGAAGTTGATAAACGGTTAGAAATGAACAATATCCGAGATACTAAATTTGAGGATATTGCGACTGTATCAACTAAAGATGGTTTACAAGTGACTAAAAAATATGAAGTACGGAAAAATTTCATGCTGAATATAGATTTAGTCCTCACTTTCGAGAAGAGTTTTGATCAAAGGTCAGTTGAAAGTAAGTGATCCTCGCTTACAGAGTAGAATCGGTTACCAGTTTAAACAATACGAGTTATTACAACTCGCACTGACTCATCGCTCGGTGAGTCATAAATATAACTATGAGCGCCTAGAGTTTTTAGGTGATGCATTGTTGGGTATGATCATCGCAAATTACTTATATCATGCATATCCTCATGAAAATGAAGGACGTTTGACGCGTATGCGTGCAACTTTGGTACGCCAAGAAGCACTGGGTAAAATTGCAAATGATTTAAAGTTAAGTCAAAGTTTAATTTTAAGTACAGGTGAATTGAAATCAGGCGGTCATCATCGTGAGTCAATATTAGCGGATACTGTTGAAGCAATTATTGGCGCGATTTATACCGAAACACGAGATTTGCCTTTATTGGAATCGATTGTTTTAAAATGGTATGAACCCTATTTAGACCATATCGAACCGACAGATCAACTCAAAGATCCAAAATCACGTTTACAAGAATATCTACAAGCTCGTAAAAAGCATCTCCCAGTTTATGAGGTCGTAGATATTCAGGGTGATGCACCTAACCAGCATTTTAAAGTAGAATGTACAGTAGATGGCTTGCCTAAAATGATGGGTGAGGGATCAAGTCGCCGTTTTGCAGAACAAGCAGTCGCGGCGGATTTTTTAAAGATATTGGAGCAGTAAACTGCATGAGTACACATTCCGATCACAATGATGCTGATCACGAGCCGTCTGAAAACGGTAATGAGTTAATTAATCAATTTTTTAGCTCGCAAGGTACAGAAATCCCTTCGGATTATCGAAGTGGATTTGTTGCAATTGTAGGACGTCCAAATGTGGGTAAATCGACATTGATGAACCATTTATTGGGTCAAAAGTTGTCAATTACTTCACGTAAGCCACAAACGACACGCCATAAAATCATTGGTATTGATAGTCGTGAAAAGTCTCAGGCTGTATTTGTTGATACACCAGGGATGCACAAGAAAGAAGTGCGTGCGATTAATAAAATGATGAACAAAGCTGCACATTCTGCCTTACGCGATGTCAATTTGGTTCTATTTGTTTTAGATGCCCAGAAATGGACGCCAAATGATGACTTAGTTTTAGAGAAACTACAAAATGCAGAAATGCCAGTCGTTTTGATTATCAACAAAATCGATACTTTAGAAAATAAGCGTATGATTTTACCGTTGATTCAAGAACGTGCGAAGTTGATGAATTTTGCTGAAATTGTTCCTGTTTCTGCCTTACGTGGTGCAAACTTAGATCATTTGCGTGAAGCGATTGAAAAGTATCTGCCATTTCAGCCACCATTGTATTCTTTAGAACAGTTAACTGACCGTTCAGAACGTTTTCTTGCCAGTGAAATCATTCGTGAGAAAATTATGCGTCAGTTGGGCGAAGAACTTCCGTATGATTTAACGGTTCAAATTGAATCATTTAAAACAGAAGAAGCAACAGTGAATGAAAAAACTGGTCGTCCTAAAGCAGCATGTACTTATATTGATGCCACAATTTTTGTTGATCGCCCTGGCCAAAAAGCCATCGTGATCGGTGAAAAAGGTGCTAAGCTGAAGAAAATTGGTATGGATGCTCGTGTTGACATGGAAAAAATGTTTGAGCAAAAAATCATGCTAACACTTTGGGTGAAAGTTAAAGGCGGTTGGTCTGATGACGAACGTGCTTTAAAAAGTTTAGGCTACAGCGATATTTAATTGACTTTTTGGGAACTGAAATGATTCGAGTTATAGCAATTCTTGCTTGCATAGTCATGTTACAAGGCTGTATCACTAAAATTGTGACAGTTCCCGTCAAAGTTGCGTATAAAACCACAAAAGGCGTGGTTAAAGGTACAGCTGCGGTTGTAGGCGCTGTTATCCCTGACGGGGATGATGACGATGATAAGAAAAAAGAAAAGGATGATTAAGTTCAAGCTAGATGCGTAATGAAATCTTGCATGGTTATTTAATCCATCATCGAAAATACAGAGAACGTAGTCATATTGTGCACTTATTTACACAAGAGCATGGTCGTGTCGACGGTATTCTTAGACAAACCCCACCACCCCAATATCAACCGATTACTTTACAAGCGTCGGGAAAATCCGAGCTTAAAAACTTTTCAAAACTCGAAATACTCAATCAACCGATTTTCTTTTATGGGGATGCTTTCTTTTCAGGCTTTTATTTAAATGAACTGCTACTTCGTTTATGTCCGCTTGAAGAAATGATGTCTGAAACATTTCAGCAATACCATTTAACCTTACAGCATTTACAAAAATTGGCTGAACATCCACAAGCAGATTTATTTCTCCGACAAATTTTACGCCAGTTTGAACATGCACTGTTAGAAGAATTGGGTTATCCACTGGATTATGAGCATGATTCAAATCAACAAGAGATTATGCTGACCCAACGTTATCAATTTCAATTGGCGGAAGGCTTTACACCAGTGTCATATACTTCATCTGGGACGTTGCTGGGGCAACAAATTCTAAGTATGGCAAATTATGAAAAGGGTAGGGATTTTAGCCCAGAACAGTTACAATTATTGGCTAAACTCTATCGACAAATGATTACTTCACTTTTAGGTGATCGACCATTAAAAAGTCGTCAGCTTTGGGTTCAAAACGCTCAATCTAAAACCTTGAGCCGTTAATTTTATTTTATTGGTGAATTAGGAGAATGTTATGGCTGCATTGCTAGGTGTAAACATTGACCATGTTGCGACACTCAGACAAGCACGTGGAACAACTTATCCTGATCCTGTGAAAGCTGCATTAATTTGTGAACAAGCAGGGGCGGAAGGGATCACTTTACACTTACGTGAAGATCGTCGTCATATTCAAGATGATGATGTGCGCCGTATGCGACCTGTATTGACCACAAGAATGAACTTGGAAATCGCTGTAACAGATGAAATGGTTGCATTTGCAAAAGAGATTCAACCACATCATGTTTGTTTTGTGCCAGAGAAACGTCAAGAAATCACGACAGAAGGTGGTTTAGATGTGCTTGGACATTTTGAAGATGTGAAAGCCGCGACTCAGGCATTAACTGCGATTGGTTGTGATGTATCTTTGTTTATTGATGCTGATCTTGCGCAAATTGATGCTGCTATTGCTTGTGGTGCACCAACCATCGAATTGCATACAGGTGCTTATGCAGACGCTAAAAATGCTGAAGCTCAACAGATTGAACTAGAAAGAATTATTAAAGGTACAGAGTACGCAGCATCTAAAGGTTTGGTCGTCAATGCTGGTCATGGTTTGAATTTGGACAATGTGGCTGCAATTGCTGCAATTCCACAGATTCATGAACTCAATATTGGACATTCGATTATCGCCGAAAGTGTTTTCGTCGGTTTGGAACAAGCAGTGAAGGACATGAAGGCCGCACTTCATGCAGCTGGTTAATTTAATTTTTGATTTACGTTGTTGAATATTGATCATGTCGAATATGAATTATGATGAACTCATGCAACCTGTGATTGCTTTTTTAGGCTGTGAAACGCCAAAGGCATGGTTGGATGAGGCATTGAACAATCTCCCATTGCTCATGCAAGATCATGCGAATTGTGAAAAGAAAGCGGCGGGAACAGCAATGAACTTGATGTTCCGTTACAGTTTTTTTACCGATTTGCAGATCAAATTAGCACAACTTGTTCGTGAAGAAATGTTGCATTATGAACAAGTGTTAGAGTTTATGAGCAAGCGTGGTCAAGAATGGAAAGGTCTGAGTGCAGGTCGCTACGCAGGTGGTTTGCGTAAGGAAATTCGTACTTATGAACCAGAAGCTTTGATTGATATTTTGGTGATTGGGGCGTTTGTTGAAGCACGTTCTTGTGAACGATTTTATGCTTTAGCACCATTGGTGGATGACGAGCTGGGTCGATATTACCGTTACTTGTTGAAATCTGAATCTCGTCACTATGAGGACTATTTAGCTTTGGCTTTAGATGTTGCTAAAACTGCCAAATTAAAAGATCCAGAAGAGGATATTGAGCAACGTATCGAATTGATTCGTGAAGTAGAGAAGGATTTGATTTTAACGCCTGATAAGACCTTCCGTTTTCATAGTGGTGTGCCAGCTTAACTATTATCTGATTAAAAGCTGAATTAAAAAATAGACCAAAGCATTGCTTTGGTCTATTTCGTTGTACTCTTTAATAAAATCAGATGAAATTGTTGCTTTAGGCAGTTTCGATACCTGTCCAGCCTGCATTTGGATAACGTTCATCCTGTATCTGATCAGGTGCAAAAAGTTGATCAAGTTGTAGAATTTGTTCATTCGTGAGGCTAAGCTGATTGGCTTTAAGGTTATTCTGTAAATAATTTAAATGAAAATACGAATTGAGAGAACTTATATTCTTGTGCATGGGTTTTTTGACAGGTTGGCTATATGTCGTTTTTAGAAATGAAAGTAGCACATAAAACTTGTCTATTTGTTACACCCGGTGTCGAGTTCTGAAATAAAAAAAGCCCACTTATGAAAGTGGGCTTTTAGAATTTGGCTCTCCAACCTGGGCTCGAACCAGGGACCTGCGGATTAACAGTCCGTCGCTCTACCGACTGAGCTATTGGAGAATCTGAATGCGATTATAAGGATATATCTTTATGGGTCAAGCCCTTCCTGTCATCTTTTCTTCATTTGTACACTGTATGGTTTTTATTTGAGCAATCTATCGATAAATTAAAAAAATTGATTCTTACAGTTGCAATAGTGAAACGGTCTTGTTAGATTAAAACCATAAAGAGTGTTTAAGTTTGACTTAAACAGTGTGGATTTAAAACCAACTTGCCAGCACTAAATGGCTAAATAGGAGACAGCGAATGAATACGCTTACTATTTCTCAAATTTTTGAAAAATTCTCATTTTATCAAGAAAACTACCTTTCAATCTTGCAAGATTCTGAACAATATTTTATCCAAGTTGAACAAGCCTATTTAGATGTTTGGCCATTTACTGAAAAAAAACTGTATTTGGGCGATCTGTTGCAACTATGGTTTAGTGAAAAATGGCTGATTAATACACCATGTCGATTATTAAATTCATCCAGTCAGGTTTCATCAAGTTCAGACACGCAAGCTACTCAAAAACCAGTTCAACGTACACAAGATTTTTATCTATTCCAATTGAGTGGAAGTACCTTATCAGGTTCTAATCACGCACAAATTTGGTCCGTTTCAGAACAAAAAGTGCTTTATGTTTCTTTGGATCGCATCTTTAAATATTACTGCTATTTTGAATCGATTGAACGCCCAAAAAACCATCCTCAAAACCCGTTTAAATTGTATCAGCAAGCGATTTAATCAAACCATTGAGAACGCTTTTAAGTGTGACTTTAAATCTGCTTAAAAGCTTCAATTGCTCGAATACGACTTTGCTTTAAATCCACAATTGGCTTTGGATAGTTGAGCTCTATATTGGGATTTTTTGCATAAGGTTCATGAATGGTTTTTGCGTCTAAATGTGCAAGTTCTGGAACCCATTTTCGAATGTAATCACCTTGTGCGTCAAATTTCTGCGATTGGCTGATAGGGTTAAAAATACGGAAATAAGGTACGGAATCTGTTCCTGTGGATGCACACCATTGCCATCCTCCGTTATTGGCAGCCAAATCCCCATCAATAAGGTGTTGCATAAACCATTGCTCACCTAAACGCCAATCAATCAATAGGTTCTTGGTGAGAAACATGGCGACAACCATTCGGATCCGATTATGCATCCAGCCTGTGTAAAGTAACTGGCGCATACCTGCATCGACGATAGGAATCCCTGTCTGACCAGTTTGCCAAGCGTTTAAATCATTTGGAGCATTGCGCCATTGTAGCTGCTGTGTTGGCATTTTAAAGGGCAAGTGCTTTGACACACGAGGGAAATCAAACAGGATATGCTGATAAAACTCACGCCAAAGCAACTCATCGAGCCATGTTTGTTGACCAATATGATCAATAAAAAAATGTCCAAATTGTGCTCGAAAGAGGGCATTGAAACACTGTCGAATTGAAAGGATGCCTATATTTAAATAGGCTGAAAGCTGGCTGGTAGCTTCAATTTGGGGGAAATCACGCTCGAGTTGATAATGACGGACTTTGTTTTCAATAAATTCATCCAAGACATACAAAGCATATTGTTCGCCAATTTGCCACTGCTTGTTGATCTGATTCGGATCGAATTTAAAACCAAGCTCGGCCAAAGTTGGCAGGCTATTGTTATTCAACTTGCCTACGTCTATTGTATCATTTAAGGCTTGAGTCTCAGGAATAGGGAAGCATTGCGGGATTGAAATACTCAGTTGTTCATAGCAATATTTTTTAAATGGGCCAAAAACTTGATAGGGTTGATTGGATTTATTTCGAATTGAACCCACAGGGAACAGCGTGCGATCATGATATAAAATCAAATCACGCTTACTTTGATTCAGTTGTGTTTGAACTTGAAAATCTCGATTTAACTCATTGACACCGCACTCGATATTGGCATGTACATTTTCAATTTCCAGTTTTTGGCACAGTTGATTGATCTCGGTTGGAATGTTTTCCCATAAGGGGATGTTGCAAATAATTAGCGGAATTTGAATGGAAGCAAGTTCTTGCTGGATGGCTTTAATTTGACGTAAATAGAAATCAAGCTTAATTGGTGCATCGTCATGCATCTGCCATTGTTCAGGTGAAAGAATCACAAGTGCAATCACAGGGCCACTTTGTGCCGCATGCCATAGGGCAGTATGATCTTGTATACGCAAGTCTTGACGGAACCAAAGAAGTTGTTTTTGCATAGGATTTATCAGAATAGACTCAATTGCACTAGATTTTAATCAATTTAAACGGATACATATAAAAAAGGCAAAGTAAAAACTTTGCCTTTTCGATCAGATCAATCAGATCTTAGTGGTGATGACCACCTGCACCGTGTACATGACCGTGCTCTAATTCTTCTGGAGATGCATCACGAACTTCTGCAATTTCAACTTCAAAAGTAAGATCTTGGCCAGCTAATGGGAAGTTAGCATCAACGATGATGTTGTCGCCTTCGATTGCTTTAACAGTAACGATTTGAACACCATCATCAGTTTGAGCTTGGAACTGCATACCAGCTTCAATGTTCTCAACACCTTGGAACATTTGAGCAGGAACTTCTTGAACGAGGTCAGGGTTGTATTCGCCATAACCTTCAGCAGCTGGAATAGTGACTGTAAATTTGTCACCTACAGTTTTACCTTCTAAAGCTTTTTCTAAACCCGGAATGATGTTACCTGCGCCATGTAAATATGCAAGTGGTTCACCTTGTGATTTATCGAGAGTTTCACCCTCAGCGTTAGTCAGCGTATAGTGGAAAGAAACCACGTTGTTATTTGCAATAGCAGTCATGTTATTGATCCATTGGGTAATCGATAATTTTAAGGCTACATCATAAAGTGAAAAGCAATTTTTGTAGACTAAAATTACTAAAAAATTGCATTTTCATCTGTATTTTGACCATTTTTTCATAAATATGGGCAAAAATTTAAATTTCAATGCAATTTTATTTTTGGCGCGATTTTTCGTGTAACAAAATCTTTAGCCGTTAACAAGCCTGCATGAGCATAGCCATATATCGTCGCTTGATGAATACGATATAAAGACACATACATCGATTTTGCCACGAAGCCCTGAACATTGACCTGACCAAGTAGCTCACCGACCGCTTTATTTTCACTAAGTGATACCAGTGATCCTTTGTCTGCGAACTGGAACATTGGCTGTGGTCGCCCTTTGATACGTGCATTCATTGCATCTACAAGAAACGAAGCTTGTTGACTTGCGACTTGTGCACGTGGACCAAGTGGTGCTTCTCTTGCATCTAAGATACAGTGGGCGCAATCACCAAAGGCAAAAATGTTTGGATCAGCCTGAGTCTGTAAGGTTGCGTATACGTTTAAACGCCCCATACGATCTTTTTCAAAGCCTGCTAAATTGGCAATTACTTTAGGGGTTTTTATCCCTGCTGCCCAAACTTTTAATTGTGCTTCTACAGATGTGCCATCACTAAAATAGACTTTTTCAGCATCTACTTTTTCAACACGTTTGCCCGTTAATACATCTATTTTCATTCGTTGTAATTGCTGTGTGGCATGCTCTGCCATTTTTTCAGAAAGTGCAGGTAAGATACGATCAGCGCCTTCAACCAAAGTAATTTTGACATTGTTTGGGTTAATTTTATTTAAACCATATTTATAAAAGTTCTGTTTGGCTTGAACCAACTCAGCTGAAAGTTCAACACCTGTTGCGCCTGCACCAATCACGGCAATGTGTAATTCACGATCAATATTTTTATTTTGAGCATCTAAATACAAGTGCAGTAAGTCCTGCTGGAAGACTTCCGCTTGTTGGCGACTGTCGAGATAATGGCAAAATTCTTTAACCCCGGGCGTATTAAAGTCATTGGAGACTGAGCCGACGGCCAGAATTAAGGTATCATAATGCAGTGTGATTTTCTCTTGATTAGATTCATATTTACTGGTTTGGGTTTTGCTGAGCTCGATGGTTTTGTTATCACGATCTAAATGTTCAAAACGCCCCAAGACAAATTCATAGTGATGTTTGGCTGCATGCGCATAATAATTGGTTTCTTCATCACTTGGGTTCATGGTGCCAGCCGCAATTTCATGCAGCAATGGTTTCCAGATATGGGTGAGTTTTTGGTCAACAAGGGTGATTTTGGCTTTTTTACTCTTTCCAAGCGTATCACCGAGTTGAGTCACCAGTTCTAAACCACCAGCGCCACCACCAACAATCACGATATGATGTAGATTTGACATAGAAAACCTAAATTGTTGTTATGAAAATAGAATGGCATAAATATGCCATTCTATTTAATTGTTTAGGTTTTTTTTGTATTACAGGTTACATAAATATAATAAATCTAAGTAAATTGGTTTGTTTTAATTAAATTCCAAAAATTGACTTGATCCATTCCATTAAGCGTTCAAACCAAGAGGCTTGTTCGATATGCACTTCATCTTCAATATCAAAACTTTGAATCAGTTGATTGTTTTGATAAACATTCACTTTTGCCAAATGCATGATCTTTTCTAAAGGTGCGGTAAGTGATGTCTCATTGAGTTCAACATTCAAATGGGTTTGAGTTGTTGTAAGCGGTTCAACTGTTGCCAATAGACCATTTGCTTCAGTTTTCATAATACGGCTATTTACAACATCAAAAGTCGCTAAATCAATTGGTGTCGCATCGTTATATAACGATGTGGTTATAAGTTGAGGTTTTTTTGCTTCAACCTTAAACATTTTCAAGGTGGATTTAACTACAGGAAGCTCAGCAATCAGCTGTTTGTCTTTAATTGCGACTTCATCACGGGTATAGGCATAGCCCAAGTTTAACAGTTTATGTGCAATTTCCGCGCGTTTAATTGCACTTTTTGCACCCATCACCACCACAATTAAACGACGATCAGGAGACTCTGTAATGGCAGAAGGACGATGCGCTGTCAGTGCTAAGTTATAGCCGGCTGCTTTGGTAAAACCTGTTTTTAAACCATCTACACTTGGATCAGACTTTAAAACAAGGTTGGTAGCATGATGAAAATGTTGATTATAACTAAAACTTGGCATCACTGAATAATGCATATATTCAGGGGTTTGTGATGTTACTGCTTGACCTAAGATCGCCATATCATGAGCTGACGAAAAATGATCAGGCATGGTAATACCGGGAGGGTTGGCAAAATGAGTATCCTTCATTCCCAATGCTTGTGCTTCTTGATTCATACGAGCAACAAATGCAGGTACGCTACCTGAGATACGTTCTGCCAGTGTTACTGCTGCATCATTGGCAGACATCACAATCAATCCAGCAAGAAGTTGGTCGATTGAGATTTGCTCACCTTGCTTTAGGTACATTTGGGATTCATCCCATTGCACGATCTGAACCACAGGGGTTGCAGTAATAATCTCTTCTTTTTTGATATGACCCGCTTTGAGTTCTTTCAACGCAATATAAGCGACCATCATTTTGGTCATGGATGCTGGCGCACGCTGTACATGACTATTATATTCAGCAATAGTTTGACCTGATTGCGTATCTAATATTGTCCAAGCTTCAGCTTCAACAGATTGCGGATTAATATTAAGTAAAGTGGCATTAACAAACGTGGAGCAAACCAAGCCCGTTATTGCGATAAAAGAAGCAAGAATTTTCAACAGATTTACCTTTAAGCCAATCCTATGGCGAGAGTGCATAAACTTTGCGAATGCTATGCCTTTTTTGCACTCTTCGCTAGTCAGAATCGTAGACAATTGCGACTAAAATCGCCTGACTTTGTAAAAAAATGCTAATCTAATTGGTAATTTCTCACTGTCTATTTTCGAATATATATTTATGTTGCATTATCAGATTGAATTTGACGATTACCGTCAGCACCTCATCCATGTCACATTGCGCTTTCTGGCGAACCCTACCCAAGTTTTGTCACTTCCTACATGGATTCCTGGTAGCTATTTGATCCGTGAATTTTCTAAACATATCGAATCTGTGAAAGCCTATGATGAAGCGGGTCGTCAACTGCAAATTAATAAGTTTGAAAAAAATAAATGGCGTTTATATAACACAGACCATGAACTGATTACTGTTGAATATGATGTTTACGCCTATGATCTTTCGGTACGTGGCGCGTATGTCGATCAAACCCGTTTATATGTCAATCCTGCTTGTGTCTGTCTAGGGTTACAAGACCAAGAAGAGTCAGCAATCGAAGTTGAAGTATTTTTACCTGAAGAATTAAAGCATTTTCAAATTGCCACAGGTTTAGAGTCAAGAAGTTTGGTGAAAGGGCGCTACACCTTAAAAGCCAACAATTATGCACAATTGATTGATGCACCATTTGAATTGGCAGAACAAACTCGTTTTAGTTTTGAAGCGAATGGGATTCCACATGAATTTGTGATTTCTGGTCAGCATACAATCAATGCAGAGCGTATGAAGCAAGATCTTGAAAAAATCTGTAGTACAGAAATTTCAATGTTTGGTTCAGCACCTTTTGAAAACTATACCTTTATGACCATGGCAACCGGCAATAGTTATGGTGGTTTAGAGCATCCGAATAGTACCAGTCTGATTTCGCCACGTGATGATCTTCCTAAAGCAAATGAACCTGTAGAGCCCTCAGCGGATTATCAACGCTTCCTTGGGTTGTGTAGCCATGAATATTTTCACTCGTGGTTGGTTAAATTTATCCGTCCTGAAAATTTTGCAAATTATGACTTGGATCAGGAAGGCTATACCTCACTGCTATGGATTTTTGAAGGTTTCACCTCTTATTATGATGATTTGATTCTGTATCGCAGTGGTGTGATTTCTCAAGCATCTTATTTAAAGTTGCTAAAAGGGCAAATTGATCGTTATCTACAGAATCCAGGACGTTTTATTCAATCTGTTTCAGAGTCTAGTTTTGATGCTTGGATTAAATTTTATCGTCAGGATGAAAACTCAAATAATGCTGGAACCAGTTATTACAATAAGGGGTGTTTGGTGGCACTCAGTTTAGATTTAGGTCTACGTTTACGTGGTTCTAGTCTGGATGCATTAATGCGCCGTTTGTATGAAAATACCCAAAAGGGTATGCAAGTCAATGAGCGTACGATTGTTGAATTGTGTAATGAACTGACGGGTGATAATTGGATCGAACAGATTAATCATTTGATTAATACCACAGATGAATTACCACTGGATCAATTGTTCCCTGAATTTGGTTTGAGCTATGGCTTGCAAAATGAAAAAGCACTTCCATTCGGTTTGAAAGTTGCTGAAAAAGCTGAGGGTGTCATCATTCAGCAAGCGCGTCGTGATGGTGTTGGCGCAAAAGCGGGTTTATCTGCCAATGATGTGATCATTGCGATTGATGGTTTAAAAGCGTCTGAAAAACTTTTAAGCCAATATGCAAAACATCAAGGTCAATTTACACTTTATGCATTCCGCCGTGATGAGTTTTTACAATTTGAGTTGCAAGGTGGTGAAGTTGCTTTGACTACGGTTGAGTTGACTGTATTAGATCAAGCTAAGGCTGATAAATGGTTAAAGGCTTAATTAAGTTGTGTACCAAGAAAAACCGATGTTAAAAAAACATCGGTTTTTTTACGCCTAAAATTTAACTTGATATAATCAATCAATTACCACGATATGTTGAATATCCATAGGGGCTAATCAGCAGTGGAATATGATAATGTTCAAGGCTTCCATCAATCACAAATACCACAGGAACTTCTAGAAAAAAAGCACGTTGGTTGTTCTGTTTAAACCACTCGCCTGTTTGAAAAGTAACCTTATATACACCCTTATCTAATGCTTTATTTTCAGGATACAATGATAAAATTCGCCCATTACTGTCTGTGCTTCCTTCATTAATTTTTACCCATTTATCTTTTTGTTGCGCTTCAAGAATGACTTTAACATTGCTTGAAGGTAAGCCATTTTCAAGATTTAATACATGTACGCTTAATGGGTTTTGGGCAAAACAAATCCCAGAAAATAGGGTTGCCGAAACAGCTAAAATTAATTTTTTCATCATGTTTTTTACTAAGACTAAAATCTCTATGTTAAGGTCAAGTTGAAGCATTGCCGTTAAAAAAATGTAAAATTATATTAATCATCAATATCCCAAATATATTTTGTGTAGGGTTCGGTTTTGGCGACATCTGTTGTGCGAGCAGACAGTACAGGAAAAATGTAGTTTCTATATACACCTTACGGCTTGTTTCCAAAAACACTTGCTTCCTGAGATCCCTTTTCCCTCATAAGTTACAAGGCTTATATGATCAATGGTATCAAAAGCATAGATGTTATTAGAGAGAGTAGCCACAATTCTTATTTAGTTACTTAGCCAATAGATAGGAAAAGCAAGAGCTCAGGAATTGATTGCTCAGTTCAAAACAGAGGTTCAGAATGAGTTAGAACATCTGTATTTTCTGTAAAATTATAAATCGACCAACAATTGGTTTCGTACTAAATTACTCTCTGAGGATCTGACTAGAAAGGGCTTAATGTTGAAT
Organism: Acinetobacter sp. AS167; assembly: GCF_037152175.1. Lineage (NCBI taxonomy): Bacteria > Pseudomonadati > Pseudomonadota > Gammaproteobacteria > Moraxellales > Moraxellaceae > Acinetobacter > Acinetobacter sp. AS167. The sequence continues at coordinate 176,595 of NZ_JBBCMP010000002.1, read as the reverse complement.
TCAGCAGGCTATGTTAAGTAACTTAAGCAGTAAGTAAAATAACGACACCTCCCAAATTTTAAGTGGCTTTTTGATTTTGAAATCAGTCAAATTCGCTAAGTCGATAAATCAGCAATGATTTATTTCAACCGAGATCTGCAACAACAGTAAAATGAGGCAAATAAGCTAAAGTATCATCCATTTTTATATTTATGATTCCCAGTTAAAAGAAATCAACATATTTGTCATTAAACTTTCTGACTGTATATTTTAAAATCATCCAACAATAAGTTTATTCTAAATTTATAATACAAAAGGATAATGTCAATGAAAAAGCGTTTCTTAAGGCTCATCACAATCGCATGTGGTTTAGGCGTAGCTCCACTTGGATTTGCTGCAAATTGTTCAAGTACAATCAGCAATAATGCTGTGGTAAACTTAACTGTTCCAGCAGGTGCAACATGTACGTTAAATAGTACATCCGTTGAAGGGAACGTGAATGTACTCAATGGTGGAAGTTTGATTTTAAACAACTCTTCAGTGAGTGGAAATGTGCAAGCCAATACAGCCAAAGTATTAAAGTTGGTTAATTCTTCTGTTGAGGGAAATGTGCTTGCAGGTCAGGTTTCATCAACATTGAGCTTAAATAAATCAATGATTACAGGAAATTTACAATGTTCCACACTGACGAAACTACAAAGCAGTATGAGTAGTGTTGAAGGTAAAACTACAGGGAAGTGTCGTTAAAAATCAAAAATATCTGTAAAAAAGCACTCAATATAGAGTGCTTTTTGGACGCTTAAATTTTTTGAACAATGACTTAAGCTTCGATGGCTTGTACCGCAATTTTTTTCGCTGGATCAACTTTACGGCGTACCACTGGAACAGGTTCACCATAATATTGACGATCTGCAAAATAGCTAGAACGAACCATTGGTGCAGCCCAGATATTTCTGAAACCAAGCTTGTGACCATGTGCAGTATAACGTTCAAATTCTTCTGGTGTGACAAAACGGTCGATTGGTGCATGTTCTTTAGAAGGCTGCAAGTATTGACCGATTGTCACATAATCAACACCGTGTGCATGTAGATCATCTAACAGGGCAATCACTTCTTCTTCGGTTTCACCAATACCTACCATCAAACCACATTTTGTTGGCACGTCAGGGCAGTACTCTTTAAACATTTTTAACAAGTTTAAAGAATGTTGATAGTCTGAGCCTGGACGCATCGCTTTGTAGAGACGAGGTACTGTTTCAATGTTATGGTTAAATACATCTGGTGGACATTCAGTCATGATACGCAGTGCAATATCCATACGACCACGGAAATCTGGAACCAATATTTCTAATAGTGTTTTTGGACTGAGTTGACGTGCTTCTTGAATACAATCAACGAAATGTTGCGCACCACCATCTAAAAGATCATCACGGTCTACAGAGGTAATCACTGCATACTTTAAACCGAGATTGGCGATGGTTTCTGCCATATGACGAGGTTCATCTGGATCAAGTGCATTTGGACGACCATGTGCAACATCGCAGAACGGGCAGCGACGGGTACAAATATCACCCATGATCATAAAAGTTGCAGTACCACCACCAAAACATTCTGGAAGGTTAGGACAAGCCGCCTCTTCACACACAGTATGTAGTTTTTGTGCACGTAAAGTGGTTTTGATTCGTTGAACTTCATCAGGCGCAGCCATTTTGACACGAATCCAATCCGGCTTTCGTGGTGCTTCAACCGTCGGAATAACTTTTACAGGTATACGAGCAACTTTTTCCGCGCCACGTAATTTGACACCCTGTTCTGGTTTACGGTTCTCTGACATATTCAACTTTTCCACTGTTTTCTACGGGGGAGATTATGCTCATTATAGCGGAAATGCAAAAAGATAGGGCAAAAACACTATTCATATACTAAATGTCGTTATCACAGAATATATGCATGCGAAATACAGAAAATTGTTTTGGTTTAGGTCATAATATCGCATAAGACAAGATATAGACTGAATTTACTATAAGGAGCTTTGAATGCCACGTAAGAAAGAAGTCGTTAGTGGGAAATTTGTGAAATACGATGCGGTCGTACTTGGCTCTGGTCCTGCTGGTGAAGGCGCGGCAATGAAGCTTGCTAAATCGGGTAAGCGTGTTGCAATTGTAGATATTCGTGAGCAACTTGGTGGGAACTGTACCCATGTCGGCACCATCCCAAGTAAGGCTTTACGTCAGACAGTTTCAAGTATTATCCGTTACCAACGTGATCCAATGTTTAAAAAAGTAGGGGATTGGAAACAATTCACTATGAAGCAAGTTTTACGTAATGCGCATAAAGTGATTCAACAGCAAGTTGATACACATTCACGTTTTTATGACCGTAACCACATCGATGTATTTCACGGTCGCGCATATATCCAAGATAAAAACACGGTGATTATTTTTAGCGAAGATGGTGTTAAAGAAACTTTAGTTTTCAAACAGCTTGTGGTTGCCACAGGTAGCCGTCCTTATCACCCACAAGGTTTAGACTTTAATCATCCGCGTGTATTTGATTCAGATAAAATTTTAGATTTAGATTATCCAATTCATAAAATTATTATTTATGGTGCGGGTGTAATTGGTTGTGAATATGCATCTATCTTTATTGGTTTAGACCATAAAGTTGACTTGATCAATACACAGCATCAGCTGCTCAGTTATCTTGATGATGAAATTGCTGATGCATTGTCTTATCACTTACGTGAACAAGGCGTGTTGATGCGTCACAATGAGCAAATTGATCATTTAGAAACATTTGATGATCATGTAGTATTGTATTTGCAAAGCGGTAAAAAAATTAAAGCTGATGCCATTCTTTGGTGTAATGGTCGCTCAGGAAATACAGATGGTTTAGGTCTTGAAAATGTAGGTATTACACCAAATAGCCGTGGTCAACTTGCGGTAAATGACCAATATCAAACCGAAGTTGAAAATATCTATGCGGCAGGCGATGTTGTAGGTTGGCCATCACTTGCTTCTGCAGCATATGACCAAGGTCGTTGCGCTGGTTCAAATATGAGTGGCGAAGAAAATGTTAAACCAGTGAAAGATATTCCAACGGGGATTTACACTATTCCTGAAATTTCATTCTTTGGTAAAACTGAAAGCCAGTTAACTGCTGAAAAAATTCCATATGAGGTTGGACAAGCATCATTCCGTCATTTGGCACGTGCGCAAATTACCGGGGATACAGTCGGCGAGCTTAAACTGTTATTCCATCGTGACACCTTAGAATTATTAGGTGTGCATTGTTTCGGCAATAATGCGGCCGAAATTATCCATATTGGACAAGCGGTGATGCAAAGTGGAAACAATACCATTAAGTATTTTGTTGAAACGACATTTAACTATCCAACAATGGCAGAAGCCTATCGTGTTGCAACATTGAATGGTATGAATCGTTTGTTCTAAACAAATATTCAGAATTAAAAACCCGTAAGTCATCTTGCGGGTTTTTTTATGCCATATTTAAAAGATTTGATGTGTGAACTGCATAGTCTTAAATGGTTCAAAGGTTTATCATAGCGGCAGTTAAACTTGTGGATGACGCTATGAAAATTGTTGCAGATGAAAATCTAGCATTTACTGAATATTTCTTTTCAGAATTCGGAACCATTCATCAAGCAGCAGGACGCAATTTGACTCATCATGATGTGAATGATGCAGATGCGTTATTGGTACGCTCTATAACAAAAGTCAATGAACAGTTGATCCAAGATACAGCACTAAAATTTGTCGGTAGTGCAACCATAGGTACAGATCATCTAGATATTCCAGCATTAGAAAAGCATCAAATTGCATGGTCAAATGCAGCAGGTTGCAATGCACAAGCCGTTGCAGAATATGTGATTACAGCTTTATTGCATCTCAATCAGGATTTTCTAGATTTAGGGAAAAAGTTTACTTTAGGCATTATTGGTCTAGGCAATGTGGGAACACGATTAGCATATATGGCTCAGTTGTTGGGCTGGAATGTAATTGGCTATGATCCCTTGGTACAACGAGAAAATGTTCAGCAAGTTGAATTTGACGCTTTATTAAAGAAAGCCGATGCGATCAGCATACATGTGCCTTTAACCCAAACAGGGCCGTTTGCAACACATCATTTAATCAATGCTAATGCATTGGCGCTAATGCAGCCAGAAACCATTTTAATTAATTCAGCGCGTGGTGCTGTTGTTGAAGAAGCAGCATTAATGGCAGATATCTTAAAAACACGTCGTAAAGTGGTGTTGGATGTTTTTGAACATGAGCCTGAGATTTCACAACGTCTACTGGATTTAATTACAATCGTGACGCCACATATTGCAGGTTACAGTCTGGAAGGTAAAGCACGTGGTACTCAGATGATTTATGACGCATTTTGTAAAACATTTGCCTATACCGCACATAAGAAATTTGAATCACAATTACCAGCATGTGAACAATATTTTTATGGCAATAACATTAAACAAACGTTAAAAAAATACTTAGCTGAAATTTACAATATTCAGCGAGATGATGAAAATTTAAGAGATTGCTTAAAGGACGGCAAGGTGGATCAAAAAGCCTTTGATTACCTTCGTAAAACTTATCCTTTGCGCCGTGAATGGGCTGCTCATGGAGGGCCAAAAGCATGAGCATAGATTTTAAACCAACATGTGATATTCAGGCGCTTAAAGCACGAGCAAAACTCTATAGACAAATTCGCCAATTTTTTATTGAGCGTGATGTTTTAGAGGTTGAAACTCCGATCTTGTCTCAAGCGGGTGTAACTGATGTCCATCTGGCTTCTGTACAGGCTCAGCGTCATGTACATGGCAAAAAACAAACGCATTATTTACAAACTTCACCAGAGTTTGCCATGAAGCGTTTATTGGCGAGTGGCAGTGGTGCGATTTATCAAATTTGTAAAGTTTTTCGAGATGATGAACATGGGCGTAAGCACAATAGTGAATTTACCATGTTGGAATGGTATCGTCCGCAATTCAGCTTGAAAGATTTGATGCTAGAAGTCACTGATTTATTAAATGTGGTTTTGGCTGAACGTTTTGGTGAAGTTCGACCAACCGTACTCAGTTATAAACATGCATTTATCGATCGTTTGGACTTGAATCCACTGCAAGCAACATTGCAACAATTAAAAGATGCAGCACAGCGTGTGGGGTTCAATCTTGATTTGGGTGATGATCGTTTAGCCTATATTGATTTGTTATTTTCTCATATGGTTGAGCCAAGTTTAGGTTTTGATACGCCGGTATTTTTAACTGATTTCCCCCCAGAATTGGCCTCGTTGGCAAAGACCAAACTGGATGAGGACGGTGAGTTAGTTGCTGCACGTTTTGAGCTCTATATTGAAGGGTTAGAACTTGCCAATGCCTATGATGAGTTAATTGATGCTGAGGTTTTGCGTAGTCGTTTTCAAGCAGATAATGCAGAGCGTGAAAAGCTGGGCTTATATGTGATGCCAATCGATGAGTATTTGCTCGCTGCTTTACCGAATATGTCGGAATGTGCGGGTATTGCTTTGGGAGTTGATCGTTTGTTAATGGTGGTGATGAACCAAATCAAGTTGGAAAGGGTGATTACATTTCCTGCGGATGTGTCTTGATATAAAGTTGTTTTGGACTATAGGCTGGTATTTATGAATGCTATGGTTAACGAATGCTTGGATATTATTTAATAGAAAAAACTATGTATAAAACGCCTCTCATTGCTGAGAGGCATTTTTTTAAACCGTATGATGATGATGACCTAACTCATGCTTTAAATGAGCAATCGCTTCAATACGTTTTTGAATTAACATTTCACCAATATCAGGACCTTGAATATCCGAGGGCAAATCCGATGCTTTAATCGTCCGTACGGTTTTCATTGCATCTAATAGGTAATGTGCTTGGGGGTATTCGCGATTTTCTAAGCCTAAACGGCCTTTAGCATCACATTCACAAGCTTGTGCAAAAGCTTCAACGCGTTCAGGGCGACGCAACACATCTAAACGCTGTAACAAACGCCATAAAGTGCCTGCTTTTAAGCTAAAAGCCTGATGGCATTTTAAGTGTTCTTTACATACTGCTAGAGCAAGCTGTTTCGTTTGAGTAGGCACTCGCAAACGATCACATACATCTGTGACAGGCTGAATCCCGCGTTCTTCATGCATGATATGACGAGGTAATTCATCTTTTGGGGTTAAAGCTTTACCTAAATCATGTACTAGTACAGCAAAACGCACATCTAAAGAGTAATTTGCTTTACATGCTTGCTGTAAAGACATCAATGTATGAATACCACAATCAATCTCAGGATGATATTCAGGTCGTTGTGGAACGCCAAACAGGGCATCTATTTCAGGAAAGAGCACTTTTAATGCACCACATTCACGTAAGACTTCAAAGTAAACATCTGCATGCTGTTCCATTAAAGCACGAGAGGTTTCTTTCCATACGCGTTCAGGTGTCAGTGCTTCTAATTCGCCAGATTCAACCAGTTTGCGCATCAATGTAAGTGTTTCATCGGCAATACGAAAACCATATTGTGCATAACGAGCAGCAAAACGAGCCACACGTAGTACACGTAAAGGATCTTCTGCAAAAGAGTCTGAAACGTGGCGTAAGATTTTATGTGCTAAATCATCTTGACCATGATAAGGATCATACACTTGACCTGCCTCATCCATCGCCATAGCATTTATGGTTAAGTCACGACGAATTAAATCCTCTTCCAATGTGACATCTGGATCGGTATAAAACTCAAATCCATGATAACCATGTCCCGATTTACGTTCAGTACGGGCGAGAGCGTATTCTTCTTTTGTTTTAGGATGTAAAAACACAGGGAAATCTTTCCCAACGGGTTGATAACCTTGGGCTAGAAGTTGTTCTGGCGTAGCGCCAACAACAACATAATCCTTTTCGTGATAGGGGTGACCGAGTAAATGATCTCTAACGGCACCGCCTACTAAATAAACTTGCATGAAAAAACCTCTATTCTTACTGCCATCATGCAACAGAATAGAGGTTTTCTCAAGTACAGAACTTGAGTGATTGACTAAAGTTCTGAGCTATTGATGTTAAATTGACAATAAGGCTTAGCCTTCAGCTTGTTGAATCTCAGCAACAGTTAAAGCTGTCATATTAACCAAACGACGTGTTGTCGCCGTAGGTGTTAAAATATGAACAGGTTTAGCAGCACCAAGCAAGATAGGACCAATGGTCACATTGTTGCCTGAAGTTGATTTTAATAAGTTGAATGAAATATTTGCCGCATCAAGATTTGGCATAATCAACAAATTCGCTGAACCTTTGAAGCGTGAATTTGGAAATGCAAAATGACGAATATTTTCATCAAGTGCAGCATCTGCGTGCATTTCGCCATCTACTTCTAATTCAGGTGCGATTTCAGTCAAGATTTCAAATACTTTACGCATTTTTTGTGCACTTGGATCATTTTGATCTGAACCAAAGCTAGAGTGCGAAAGTAATGCAACTTTTGGCGTCATCCCGAAACGACGAACTTCTTCAGCAGCTAAAATAGTCATTTCAGCAAGCTGTTCAGCAGTAGGATTGGTATTTACATAAGTGTCTGCCATAAAGATATTACGATCTTCAAGCATTAATGCATTAAGCGTAAAGAAGTTGTTACGACCTTCTTTTAAACCAATCACATTTCTAACAAAGTCTAAATGAATATCATAACTTGCATAAGTACCACATAGCATACCATCGGCAAGACCGTGACGAACCAACATAGCTGCGATCAGGGTAGAACGACGACGTGTTTCACGTTGTGCATACTCAGGCGTTACACCTTTACGTTGCATCAAGTTGTAATAGTCATCTGCAAACTTATCGTAATCAGGATTCTTTTCTTGATCCACGATGGTAATATTTACGCCGTGCTCAAGACGCAAACCTAATTTTTTGATATTTGCTTCAATGACTGCAGTACGACCGACCAAAATAGGTTGTGCTAAACCTTCATCTACTGCGATTTGGATCGCACGTAATACACGAAGATCTTCACCTTCAGCATACGCAATACGTTTAGGCGCTGTTTTCGCTTGTGCAAAAATTGGTTTCATCATCAATGCTGAATTATAAACAAATTCAGATAGACGTTGACGATAAGCAGAGAAATCCGCAATTGGGCGACTTGCAACACCTGAATCCATTGCAGCTTGTGCAACAGCAGGGGCAATTTCAAGAATTAAGCGTTGATCAAGAGGACGCGGAATTAAGTAATCACGACCAAATGATGCAGATTTTTCCCCATATGATGCAGCATCAGCTTCAACATGTGCCATACGAGCAATCGCATGTACACAGGCAATTTTCATTTCTTCATTAATCGTCGTAGCACCAACATCTAAGGCGCCACGGAAGATATAAGGGAAGCAAAGTGCATTGTTTACTTGGTTCGGATAATCTGAACGACCAGTTGCCATAATCACGTCTGGGCGTACTTCATGTGCATGTTCAGGTAAAATCTCTGGATCTGGGTTTGCCAGCGCAAAGATGATTGGATCAACTGCCATCACTTTAACCATTTCTTTGGTTAAAATACCTGCCGCAGAAAGACCAAGGAACATATCTGCACCCGCAATGACATCTGCAAGTTGAGTTCCTTCAATATCTTGTACATAACGTTTTTTAGACTCATCCAAGCCTTCACGTTTAGTGGTCAATAAACCACGTGAGTCAGCAACCACGATATTTTCTTTTTTAGCGCCAATTGCACACAGCAAGTCTAAACAAGAAAGCGCTGCAGCACCTGCACCCGAAGCAACAATCTTGATTTCATCAATTTTTTTGCCATTTAATTGTAAAGCATTGAGAAGAGCTGAGCCTACAATAATTGAGGTACCGTGTTGGTCATCATGAAACACAGGGATCTTCATGCGTTCACGAAGTTTTTGCTCAATATAAAAACATTCTGGTGCTTTAATATCTTCGAGGTTAATACCACCAAAAGTAGGTTCTAAAGCTGCAACGATATCAACAATTTTATCTGGATCATTTTCAGCAATTTCAATATCAAAAACGTCTACACCAGCAAACTTTTTAAATAATACGCCTTTACCTTCCATTACAGGCTTAGATGCTAATGGACCAATATTACCTAGACCTAAAACGGCTGTACCATTACTGACCACTGCAACCAAGTTACCACGAGCAGTATAAAGGGCTGCTTTTGAAGGGTCTTTTTCAATTTCTAAACAAGGCGCTGCTACACCTGGCGAGTAAGCAAGCGCAAGGTCATGTTGATTGACGAGTTGCTTACTTGGTGTAACGCTAATTTTTCCTGGTGTTGGAAATTCGTGATAGTAAAGGGCTTGCTGTTTTAAAGATTGATCATCCATCTGAATCTCGATTATTACATGTTCCAGCGAGGCTGGTGGTTTGACTTAATTTAATCGAATATAACATTTGTTGAGCGATACCGACAGTCAAAAAATAGTTATTTCAAACAAAGTAATAGATATAAAGTCTAAAAAAATTAACAAATCTTTATAAGTTTATGCTGTTCCAAATATTTTGTGCTGTCTGCCGATGACAATGCTTTAGAAAAATAAAAGCCTTGTAAAATGTAACAACCATGTTTTTCTAAAAATAACGCTTGTTCTTTTGTTTCAACACCTTCAGCCACCAAGGTAATACCAATTGCATTGCCCATTGCAATAATCGCATTGACGATGGCTTCATCTTTTTCTTGTCCGATTTTTGAAATAAAAGCTCGATCTATTTTTAAAATATCAAAAGGGTAACTGGTTAGATATGCTAAAGATGAATAACCAGTCCCAAAATCATCCAAAGAAATAGAAATATGGCGATCTTTTAATTGTTGTAAGAGAAAATTGACTTCTTCAGATTTATCAAATAGAGATGATTCAGTGAGTTCCAATTCAAGCATATCCCCCGAAATGTTATATTTTTTGAGGGCGTAATCAATATCTTTAACCAACTGACCACGGTAGATTTGTTGAGCAACAATATTAATCGATACTCTAAAATGATCAAAACCGAGCGATTGCCATTGCTGTATTTGTTGACAAGTTTCATGTAATACAATTAAGCCAATATCTGAAATGAGGCTAGTTTCTTCAGCAAGTGGAATGAAAATATCTGGCAAGATATAACCCAAACTTGGATGTTGCCAGCGCACTAATGCTTCGAAACCATAAATACGGTGGGTTTTAACACAAATTTTAGGTTGATAATGTACGGTTAGTTCTTTGTGTTTAATCGCTTTTCTCAACTCATTTTCTAAATTAATACCTTGGTTGAGTAGAGGTGTTTTTTTATTAGAATAAAAATATACAGTATTTCCACCTAAACGCTTTGCTTCATGTAATGCTGATTCTGCGTGGCCAATGAGACTATCGAGTTGTAAACCATGCTCTGGATATAATGCAACGCCAATTGAGATCGTAATGGTTTGTTCTTGTTCTTTAACATCAAAAGGTTGTTTAAATGCATCTAAAATATGTTGGGTATGTTGATGAATATTAATGTTATTACTACTTAAATTATAGATCACAGCAAAATCATCATTATTTAAATAGGCAATGAGAGAGGCATTTGGGCAACATAATCTTAACCTGTGAGCGACTTGTTTTAATAACTCATCACCTTCTTTATGACTCATAAATTCATTAAATAATTTAAAACGGTCGATGTTGATGCGTAAAACCGCAAAGTTTTTAAATGAATCAGAATAGTGAATTAAATAATTATGCAGTTGTTGTTTAAAATAAAAGCGATTTGGCAAATCGGTGAGAATGTCATAATGTTCTAAATACGAGAGTCGTTGTTCTTGTTTTTTTCGATCAGTTAAGTCAGTAATAATGCCCACATAATTGGAAAATTTATTTTTTTCATCATAAATTGCGTTGATATGTACCCAAAGTGCGAGTTTTTTCCCAGAGGTAAAATCAATTTGCAATTCAGATTCAAATTCTCCCTTTTGAATTAAACTTTGGGTAATCACATTATACATTTGCTGAGTACGTGGGTTATTATTGATCGTAATATCAAATAGATGATTTCCAACGATATTGTGTTGTTTGTAATCTAAGAGTTTTTCAAAATAAGGGTTTACTTCTAAGTAGCATAAATTATTATCTAAAATGAAAACACCTTCAGCCACTTGGGCTAAAACATTTGCTGCGAGTTTTAACTTTTCTTGGTCAGTCTTTTCTTTTTGAATGTCACGTTGGATACCCACCATTCTGAGCGGTTTGTTATTGATATTCTTAGAAACCACTTTGCCAATGTCTTGAATCCAACACCAGTGATTATCTCGTTTAACTCGGTAGATTGCTTCAAAACGCTCAGTTTTACCTTTGAGATGGTGCTTGAGAGTTGTTTTATAATTAGCAATATCATCAGGATGAACATATTCATCTACACTATTGTGTTTTAGATTGAGTTGTTTAAATTCGGCACCGCTTTTTGAGTCAGAGATCTCAAAAGTTCGTTTTTCAATATTCCAGACCCAAGAGTGAATACCGGCAGTTTCATGTGCAAAAGCTAAATTGGCCTGATGATTCTCTAAACGGTCGTTCATCTGTTTAAAATCAAAAGTCCGTTCTTTAACTTTTTGTTCTAATAAATGATTATGTAGTTGCAATTCACTTTTCATGACCTGTGTTTTTAAGATTTCATTTTTAAGTTGTATTTCAAGGTCTGTATATTTTCCAAGCTGTTCTTGCGATTGCTTAAATAAAAACTTATTTTTGAGTTCTAATATTTCTGCATTAATATAAATTTTATGTGAGGCATAAGTACTAAAGAATAGTAAAGAAAACCAAATAATGAAAATGGTACTATAGATTTCGTTGGTATTTTGAGGGAAAAGCAGGGGGATTGTCAGTATTGGGATTACAGAGGGAACAAATAAGGCAATAAAATAACTAAATTTTTGGTTTAGAAAATTCATTGCCAAAACATATGAAAAACTTAATAAAAAACTGGATAAAAGAAATGAAAAAAATGGGTCAACCCGATTTGGCATCATCATAAATTCTAAATTGATGATATAAACGCCAATCCCAAATAAACTTCCTAAAATTAAACACGAAAACTGAAAAAAAAGATCAATATTTTTAAATTTTTGAATTTTATTTTGCTGTAAGAGATAGGTGGAGAAAAAACATGCTGATAATACAAATAAGACAGTGACAATAAACCAACTGCTTAATAGCTCTGAAGACGTATCAAATAAGTAAATATAAAGTAAAGCGTCACAGATGCACGTAAAAAATACCCAAATAAAAAATATCCGGATATCTTTGGTTATCTTTCTGATGTTCGAAGAATTCACATCATATGAAAGAAGCTCTTCCTGAACATCATTCATTAGCGCTTGCACCTCTGCTATTTTTAGAATGTGTAGGTTTAACGGAGCAACTATTTAAAATTTGCTAATTAATAGTTTCTTTGGGATTAAAATACTGTGAAATCATCCAATTTGCAATTATTTTACATGACATACATCACTTATTAAAGCTTTGATAATTCAAAATTGACAAAGCAACGACAGGGGCAGTTTCAGTTCTTAAAATACGTTCACCAATGCACCAATTTTTAAATCCAGATTGGTTTGCCTGATCAATTTCAGTTTCATTTAAACCGCCTTCAGGGCCGATCAAAAGGGCAATATTTGGACTAATTCCTTTGAGTACATCAGTCTGCTCTTTTTCAGGTGCAAGGACAAATCTAGTCTCGGGCAATTCAGTTTTTATCCACTCATTTAGGCTGATAGGCGCTAAAATCTCTGGAACAATATTCATACCACACTGTTCACAAGCTGCAATCGCTATACCTTGCCAATGATCTAACTTCTTTTGATCTCGATCATATTTTAAGCGCATTTCACAGCGTTCTGACGTCAGTAATTGAATTTGAAATACACCCAATTCAACAGCTTTTTGAATCGCATAATCCATACGATCTCCCTTACTCATTACTTGTCCGAGAAGCGCTGTAAAAGCAGGGGTACGATTGTTTGGATTAAACGAAATGACTTTAACAGCGGCCGATTTTTTGGCGACCTCTGTTAAAGTCACTTCATATTCGCCACCTTGTCCATTGAACAAGGTGGCTATTTCACCGACTTGTGCACGCAATACTTTGACCCAATGATGAAATACTGTTTCAGTGAGTTCAACCGTAGTTTCGACAGCTAAATCAGTTTCAATATAAAAGCGGGGCATGCAGTTTTACTCACAAGTGGATGATGCAATTTTGATTTAAGCTAAACCGAGATCAAGTACCAATTGGCGGTTTGGCTCAGTATGATTCATGCTATAGAAATGCAAACTTGGTGCACCTCCGGCAATAAGGCGTTCACACAGTTTGATTACAACTTCATGGCCAAAGGCTTTGATACTTTCAGAATCATCACCATAGGTCGCCAGTTGCTTACGAATCCAGCGTGGAATTTCTGCACCTGTACCATCTGCAAAGCGGATTAAATTGTTTGCATTGGTAATTGGCATAATGCCAGGCGCAACAGGAATATCGATTCCTTGCTTTTGGATACGCTCTACAAAATAGAAATAGGCATCTGGATTAAAGAAAAATTGAGTGATGGCTGCATTTGCACCTGCTTTGACTTTTTCAGCAAAGTGCTTGATGTCTGCATCAAAGTTGTCAGCTTGTGGGTGCATTTCAGGATATGCTGCAACTTCAATTTTAAAATGATCACCTGAGTATTCACGAATAAAACGGACCAAATCAGTCGCATAAGGAAGCTCACCTAGGCCGACTTGACCAGAAGGTAAGTCACCTCGAAGCGCAACAATACGATCAATTCCTTGAGCCTTATAGATATCGAGTAATTCAGCAATACGTACTTTATCATCACCAATACATGAAAGGTGAGGGGCAACAGGTGTGCCTTTACCATTAAAGTCAGCAATTGCGGCTAGTGTACGCTCACGAGTAGAACCACCAGCCCCATAAGTAATCGAGAAAAACTCTGGATTTAAAAGCTGTAATTCTTGATGAACAAGCTTAAGTTTTTCCGCCCCTGCATCAGTTTTGGTCGGGAAAAACTCAAACGAAATTGGAACACGTTTGGTCATGGTTAAATCCTTTTTTATTCATACTTTTTTAATTTGTTTTAGCCTCTCCTAAGTCCTTTCTTAAAAAAGAGAGGACTTAGCTTTTAATTCATTAATCAGTAAATGAATATTGCTTCTCCCTTAGGGAGAAAGCTAGGGAGAGGGGATTAAAACTTAGTACTTATAAGCCTCAGATTTAAATGGACCTTCAACTGCAACGCCCAAGTAATCTGCTTGAACTTGAGTCAATTGCGTCAATACACCACCAAAACCAGCAACCATTGCTGCAGCAACTTCTTCATCTAACTTCTTAGGAATCAGTTCAACACGGATCTGTGCTGCTTTTTGATCTTCTGGAAGATCAGCAAATTTTTCTGCGAATAAGTGCATTTGACCTAATACTTGGTTTGCAAAAGAACCATCCATCACTCGCGAAGGGTGACCAGTTGCATTACCAAGGTTAACTAAACGACCTTCTGAAAGAAGAATCAGATAATCATTTTCATTTTCTGTACGATACACTTGGTGTACTTGAGGCTTAACTTCAACCCACTTATAACCACGTAAATAGTTTGTATCGATTTCAGTATCAAAGTGTCCGATATTACATACAACTGAACCAGCTTTTAATGTATCTAACATTGCAGAATCACATACGTGATAGTTACCCGTAGTCGTCACGATCAAGTCAGTATTTTGAAGAAGGTCTAGATTGATATCTTCTTTTTTACCTGTTTGTACACCATTTTTATATGGAGAAACAACTTCATAACCGTCCATACATGCTTGCATTGCACAGATTGGATCAATTTCAGTTACACGGACAATCATACCTTCTTGGCGAAGTGATTGAGCAGAACCTTTACCGACATCACCATAACCAATCACAAGCGCACGGCGACCAGATAACAACATATCTGTACCACGTTTGATTGCGTCATTTAATGAATGACGGCAACCATATTTATTGTCATTTTTAGATTTCGTGATCGAATCATTCACGTTAATTGCAGGAACTTTTAAAGTACCATCACGAAACATTTCGTTTAAGCGTTGAACACCTGTTGTGGTTTCTTCTGTAATACCGTGGATTTTAGCAATAAGTTCAGGGTATTTTTCATGAACAACAGCAGTTAAATCACCACCATCATCAAGAATCATGTTGGCATCCCAAGGCGTGCCATTAACATTGATTTGTTGTTCAAGACACCACATGTATTCTTCTTCAGTTTCACCTTTCCAGGCGAATACTGGAACACCAGATGCTGCAATTGCTGCTGCTGCATGGTCTTGAGTTGAGAAGATGTTACATGAAGTCCAACGTACTTCCGCGCCTAATTCAACCAGTGTTTCAATTAAAACAGCAGTTTGAATGGTCATATGAATACAACCAAGAATTTTTGCACCAGCAAGTGGTTTTGCTGCTGAATAGCGTTTACGTAAGCCCATCAATGCTGGCATTTCTGCTTCAGCTAGTTTGATTTCTTTACGACCGTAGTCAGCTAGGGAAATATCTGCAACTTTATAATCTGTAAATGAAGCATTAACCGCGTTCATCACGATCTCCTTTATATTAAAAAAATATTGATCATTCAGTTCGCGGATGCCGTTGTTGACCAGCACGAAAGTCTGACCGAATCGTCGAGCCTAGCGATTTCACATTTATGTGCCTGTGAAAAAGTCGCAGCATCCCTCGACTGGCGACTATTGTACCTAGATTTTAATAGAGTTCAAATGTAGTTGGTTAATATTCAACTAAAAGATAGAATTGTTTTTAAATAGAGAATCTATGCAAAAATAAGATCCGTATTTATTGATCTATAAACAAAAATAAAATCAAGATGATGCTTTTTAATGGTTGCTAAGTCACTGAGGCATGTATCTGGGATTGCAGTATTTTTAACGATCAAAAGTACTTTGCTTTTTCTGTGAGGTGGTTTCGGTTTTGAAAAGTAAATATTGGGACAGTGAGTTTATGGATATTTTAAAAGTAATTGATCAGCATAGTTTTGCATTGAGGCAAGCCATTGAGCAGGCTTCTCTTGAACAGCGGAAAAGTTTAGTGAAAGCTATTTTTGCTTTTTATGAAAAATTACCAAACTTTCAATCTTCTATTGAACAAAATTATCAAATAAAAATTGATAAAAAACAATTGTTTCATGATATTGATCAAGAAAATTTAATTGGTTATCAAAAGAGAATTCGACAATCAAATGATTCTGTAGATGAATATGCCGATGATTATGAGGAATTAGAGGCCATTGAAGTGATTTCTTTGGATGCGTTTTTCTTGATGGTATCAAATCAAAACAAAAGCCAGTATTTAGTGGCTTTGTTTAATGCTATGATTGAAGTACTGGATTATTATGAGAATTTTTCAGAAAACTCAATCTATTGGAATGAAGTTTTAGAAAAAGAAATTCTTTTGCAAGAACAAATTATCAAACAGATTGCTACAAATATTATTTTTGATGAATCCATTTATTGTGTGCATTATCAAACAATAGAATTTCCTGATTTAGATTAACTGATTTGGATGAAATAGAATGAAAAAAATCGTATTGATCACATCGATTCTGACAGCGACATCTGCTTTTGCTAATGACTCTACGGGCTATGTGGGAACAGGGGGAATTGAGTACCTTAAAAATAAAAATATTGCAATGCAACGTGAAGACTTATTCATTAGTAAAAAATTAATTAAGGTTGATTATCAATTTAAAAACCTCAGTAATCAAGATATTACTGAAACTGTTTTATTCCCTTTACCACGCGTTGATAATACTTTTGAATCCGATTTTGCCCATACTGAGGAATTATTAAAAAGTTTTAAAATTCAGGTTAATGGAAAAGCGGTTCAACCGACAATGCATGTGCAGACATTTATACAAAGAGATGAAAAGTCTAAAGCAATTGATGTCACTGAGTTATTTAAGCAATGTGGCTTTTCACAAACTGAAATGTTAAATCCTTGGAATCGCAAAACTGATGAATATGGGATATTTGAAAAGAAACTAAAAGGCTGTTCAAACCCTAAAGTAAAAAGTATTTTGCCTAAAAATCCAGACGAAGTCATCAACTGGTCTTCACAAGTGGTTTATAGCTGGAAGCAAACTTTTAAAGCCAATTCAATTACACAGGTCAAACATCAATATAAACCTTTAGTGGGTGGTTCGGTTGCACTATATCCAGATGAATATAATCAACAATTTTGTATGGACAGTAATTTTAAGAAAGGCTTGAAAAAAGCACAGTCGGAACATTCGCCTTTTAATGCACTGAGTTATATTTTGACTACTGGGGCAAATTGGGCAAAACCGATCGAAAATTTTAAATTGATCATTGAACGTGATCCGGGAGAGTTGGTATCGTTTTGCTGGAAAGGTAAAGTCAATAAAATTAGTCCGACACAGTTCCAAATGGTTGAGAAAAACTTTGTACCTAAACAAGATTTAGATGTAATTTTTGTGCATTTAGGTAATTAAATTAGTGAATCAAATTTAAGCTCATTCTATAGTCAACATGTCAAAAAACTTAGACACAAGAATATAGTTTCTTTTAATAAATATTTTTAATTAAATCAATTGCATGGAAAAATAAATTATTTGATTATAAAAAAGTTTGCAATGCCACACCTTACATTCAAAGTTTAAATAGCTTTGCGTAGGCGATGCCTCACTTTTCAGAGATCAAAAGATGACAAAAATCTTTTGTTTAACAGGGCTCTTGCGCTGCAAACAAAGCAGTGCTTTATTTTTGCTCATATACCCCCGCCCAACGGCGACATCCATGTCGCCCCACGGTAGGATCACCATCTAGGATTCAAAAGTAAAAATGAATTGATAACCAACAGTTCTAAAAGTTCATACAAAAATATAAGCTTTATTTATGATCAATGACTTGATAGCAATCATTTGTATGAATAATTAGGTGGTTTGACTAATGTGGGCTGAAATTTATCAATTATACCGAAGTGTCTTCAGCTGACTTGGCTTTTTCAGCCCAAAAATCAGCTTTTTCTTCATCAACATCAACCCCCATCCCGTGTTCGTAAATACAAACAAGATCACGCATGGCTTGAACTTCACCCAGTTTTGCTGCTTGCTCAACCAATTCGACTGATTTCACCAGATCCTTTTCAACCACATCCCCACGGCGATAGAAATTGGATAACTCTAAAATCGCAGCAGGATGTTGATGTTTGACCGCTTGCTCTAACCAGCGGTGGGCATGTTCAAAATAAGCCTTGGCTTCTTTAGGATCTTCTTCAAGGATATCTTTTGCATAATAAGCATAGCCTTCACCTAACCAATACATGGCTTCAACATGGCCTAATTGTGCTGCTTTAAGAGCCCATTCTTCTGCAAGTTGATTGTTATCTTCATCTTCACTTTGCATATATATTTCAGCAAGTTCAAATTGTGCTGCTGGATTACCCATTGCAGCACGATTGAGTAGTTCTGAAGGGATTGAAAGTGGTTTAGACATAAAAATACCAACACTAAGCAATAAATTTGATAAAAAAAGCCAATCTAGAGATTGGCTTATGAGTATAACTGATTTTTTGAAACAGTTTAAATGAGTAGGATCACGCTGGTGACAAAGCTCATTCCCGCACAAAAGCAGGCAACAAATTTCACTTTTAAACTGTAATAGGTTAATAAGGCACCCACAAATAATGCTGAAAATGTCAGAATGCCAATCCAAAAACTGAGCATACTACTAAGCGGCCCTGATATTACGCAAATGATCAGTGAAATAAGCAGTAAAGTCCAACCTAAAATAGAAGCGAGTCGTGTTTGTTGAGCTGTTAACTCCTGTCCATACATCTGTTTTTGATGCTTTGACATTGCACTGGCAAGTGCAATAAAAGCCAAGCTAGACAAAGACCAAACCAGTAAGAAGAAAATCACGCTGAAATCTCCTTATTTGATGGTGCATTTCTAGATTTTTTGACAGGAAGTCCTTTGTGCTTTTTAACTTTATAAAATGACAAGAAAAATAAAATGGCGAGTACCCATGTCATTAAATCAAAAGAGGCAATCATCCATTGGTCATTGGCAATGCTGTTCCAAAATGCTTGACCACCCGTGGTAAAGTTGACAATAGGCAGTAGTGCAAAAGCAACACTAGCAAAAGCTAGAAGCTCAAGCCAAGCCTGACGGTGTGGACGAATCGCTGCATAAATTAACGTAGCTAACCATGCGATAAAGAAAGCACGAATTTCCCAATTTAAACGTGTTTCTATCTCAAATGGGATGAAACGATTGGCATAGAAATAACTTGCACATGCGATAGGTAGTCCAATCACAGCAGCAATATTCATCACTTCAACAAAACGATAACCAAATGATTTATAGCCTTGCTTTTGTTGTTGAGGTGCACGTTTGACACACCATAAAATAAGTCCAGTTGCAATCATTAAGGTACCAATTACGCCAGAGAAGAACAATAACCAGCGGAAGGTTAAATCAAGACCTCGAGCTTCATGCAATACAGTCACAACATTGTAAATTCCCATCGGGATAGATGCATTCTTTGTTTGAACAGTTTCATTGATGTCTTTACCAGTTACACCATCGAATTTCAAAATTGGGTAAACACCACGTTCTACCACACTTTTTGCATATAAAGCACGAAGTTCAATGGTGGCATTGGATGTATTTGGCGCAAGGATTTGAATAGAGGCAATTGGATTTTCTTTCCATTGTGCCTGAGCTGCTATAATAAGTGGTGTTAAGTTCGTAAGTGGTGCAGGATATCCTGCTTCTTGTTCATGTTGTTTGCCTCTTTCTCCTCGTGAGCGTTGTTCAGTGATGCCTCGAGCTTGGGATGTATTTGCAGATACTGAGCGATTTTCAACATTTCTATTGCGAGAATTATTTTGCTGAACTGCGCCTCCGCGCATTTCTTGAAAAAACTCTTGTCGATCTTTATAAACTTGGTTGATTCCCCAAGGCATAAACATAAACATCAGCAATAACAAACCACTGAATGTAATCATAATGTGAAAGGGTAGGGCAAAAACAGCTGTGGCATTGTGTGCATCTAACCAAGATCGTTGCCCTTTACCGGAACGGAAAGTAAAGAAATCTTTAAAAATTTTTTTATGGGTGATAATGCCACTAATAATTGCCACAAACATCAGCATAGTAGCCACACCGACGATCCAACGGGCCCAAATACGATCAAATCCATACAATTCAAAGTGAAAGCGATAGAGAAAGCCACCACCGCGCGTATCTCGAGCCTCAATGACTCGTCCAGTTGCACTGTCTAGGGTGATTCTTTCTCCACCACGACGTGCTTGTAGATCTTCACCTTTTTTGCGGATATTTAATTCAGTTGTGGTTTGTCTGGAGTTGGGTAATTGAATTGACCAACTACCTGCATCAGGATAATTTTTTTGTAAATAATTTAAAGCAACCTGCGTTTGCTGTACTTGAGAATCACTTGGAACAGATTGATGAATTTCAGGTTTCATCCAAGCAGTTATTTCAGACTGAAAGAAACTCAATGTTCCTGTCAAAAAAATTGCATAAAGTAACCAACCAAGAATTAAGCTTGCCCATGTATGTAACCATGACATGGATTGGCGTGGACCTTCAACTTTTGCATCTACGCGCATCTTAATTCCCCATCATTTTATAAATGACAAATAAAATGATACTTGGAACAAGTATGCCTAAGCTGGCTTTTAATGTCTTATTGACCATAAAAACCCAAATGAATGCGGCACAGTGAATACAGAAAGCAAGAAGTGTGGCGCTCATTGCAGCGGCAGCACGATAATCGGCAAATGTTTTTGCAATCACTATAGCGGACATGGATGCAAGCAGGTAACCACCAAGAATTGCCAGAGCAAAACGGTAGGCAATCATGACGCGATATTGTATGAGAGAGTGTGCGGATTTAGCTCGTGTTGATACAGTCGGAGTTGAAACAGATGCGTTTAGGACATCGAGTTCAGTCTGGCTATTCATAGGCAATCAAATAAGAAAGGTTAAAAATTAAGTAAATAATAACAATTATCATTTACTTTTTAAATACAAAAAATTAACTTCCACCAAAATAAAGCACTGGATTTAATTTAATTTTTATGTTCACACTTTTATACAAGTTAATTCTGAAGATATGTGTGAGAATTTTATAAGCTTTTTATGGCTATAAAAATTTTTTCGTGAGTATATTTTTGTGCATGTGCTTTCGAACATAAAGCATACAGCGTATTCCGATATTTATTTATATCTTGTAGTGATATCGTGGAAAACAATAATATGGAAATTTAATCATGTTTATTCATGCTGAAGACGCCAAACAATTGGCAGCCAATTCTAACTTAAATATAGAGCTATATAAATTTCGTTTAGCTCAAATGATTGAAGAAAATGCCAAGCAGGGCAATACTGCTGTTTTTACAGTTTTACCTAAACATCTAGCTTTAGAGGATATTCGGGGGCTTTCTTCTGAGTTAACTCAGTTGGGATACCATGTTCGCTTTGAAGTAGATGAGTTTTTTTATAGTTTTAATGTGTTTTGGAATTAACTCAGCAATACAGGCAACATGTTGGAGCATGGCCTATATTGAAGAATTTGATCGCATTAATTGTTTATGAATCTACCTTTTGGTATTCATTGATGACTTCGAGTGCAGCACGAAATGCTTCTTGTGTCGCTGGTGCGCCACAGTAAGGTAGGCTGTGTAATAATACTTCCTGAATTTCTTCAACTGTCGCGCCATTATTTAATGCGCCACGAATATGACCTTTAAGTTCGGTTGGGCTTTTTTGCGCAACTAAAAATGCAATGGTAATCAAAGAGCGGTATTTACGTGGTAAAACACCCTCACGTTGCCAAGTTGAACCCCATGCATGCTCATTGATCCAGTCTTGCAAAGGTCTTGTAAAAGGAACAGTGTTATCTTGAGCGCGTTTTACAAAACTTTCTCCCATCACTTCTGTACGGACTTTTAAGCCATTTTCATAATCTTGTTGAGACATTGCTTTTTTCCTCAGCTGTTATATTTTTAACACTATACCGAAATAACAAAATAACCCATTGGCAATATGTCTATGTTAAAAACAGCGATGGTGAATCGCTGTTTATGGTCAACGTTTTATATCCCCTTATCTCTTAAATGGCATTTGCCAAATAGATTTAAGTTGAGTGAAGATGAGGATTTTCTAATACCAATACCTGCTCTAATTTTTCATCAAAAATATCTGTGAGCATACTGTCATAACGCAGGGCATTATATTGGGTTAATTTTGTGGCTAAATCATCGCTGATTAAGCCACGAGTGATTGCATCCTGTATGCGCTCTTCAAATGTTAGCCCCTGATATTCACCTTTAGATTCCGCTTTTTTAAAGCTGTTCCAATCGTCTTCAACGGTTGAGAGTAGATTGAAGGTGGCTTCCATTCGGCCAAAAGCATCATTCGGATCAACAGTATAATAAACCTGCGTTTTTAAATAATCTCGGAATGGGTTATCTTGCATGAGCAGTTCTGCTGCTTCACTCTTTTGACGATCACTCGGTTTCTTGATCGGTCGACCAAATGGGAAACAAACAAATTTAACCAGACTTGATGCAATTTGAATCGGAAAATTACCAAATAAGCCATAAAATGCTTCTTGGGCATCATAAAGCGTTTCATCTAATGCAAGTTTGGCATGTACCTGTTCTTGCGTGGATCTTTGACCATTTTCATAAAATTTGAGTATGGCTGTCGCAATAAACATTTTGGAGTGAATGTCAGCTAATCGCCCTGAGAGCATTTCTTTACGTTTAATATCACCAGCTAATAGTCCAAGACACATATCTGCGGTTAGGGCAAAATCAGTACTGAAGCGATTGATGATTTTATAATAAGGTTGAGTAAAAGCATCTGATGAGTCAGGTCGTTGATTACTTGCCCCAAACCATCCATAAGTGAATGCACGAGCTCCACGGTTTAAAGTGTAGCCTAAATGTTGATATAACATGGTGTTAAATGTGTTTAAGGCAGAAGCTTTATCTGCAGCCTGTAACAATTGTAATTCCTCAAATAAATAAGGATGGCAACGCATTGAACCTTGACCAAAGATCATCAACGAACGGCTTAAGATATTTGCTCCTTCAACCGTTATCGAGATCGGAATAGCTTGATACATATTGGCAAGAAAGTTACGCGGACCTTGTTGAATACCACGACCACCTGTGATGTCCATACCATGATTGACGATTTTTCGCATCGTTTCAGTGGCGTAGTATTTTGCCATTGCGGTCATAACAGCGGGTTTGCCACCTTGATTTAAACCGCAAGTGACTAAATAGCGGAAAGCTTCAAGCATATAGGTATGGCTGACGATGTCACTGCTAACTTCTTGGACCCCTTCAAATTTACCGACTGATAATTTAAATTGTTGACGAATTTTAGCGAATGCACCTACAGATAAATACGTCATTTCACCTGCGGCTGTAGACAATGCAGGAAGGGAAATACCGCGTCCAACAGCCAGACATTCCATCAGCATACGCCAGCCATTCCCAGCATTTTTTGCGCCCCCAATAATCCAGTCAATCGGAATAAAGACGTCCTTACCTTCAACTGTGCCATTCATAAATGGAGAACCACCCGGATGGTGCCTAGGTCCAACTTCTACGCCTGCATGAGAGGCGGGTATAAGTGCACATGTAATACCATACTCAGTTTTAGTTTTATCTCCCAATAAGCCATCTGGGTCATACAGTTTGAAGGCCAGACCGACTACGGTTGCAACGGGTGCTAAGGTAATCCAGCGTTTTGAGAAATTCATAATTAAGCCAAGCACTTGTTGACCTTCGAACTCCCCATAACAAACTACCCCAGTGTCAGGAATCGCTCCAGCATCAGAACCCGCTTCAGGACTGGTTAGTCCAAAACAAGGAATTTCTTCACCCTTGGCTAAGCCGGGCAAATAACGATTTTTTTGTTCATCTGTACCATAATTCAGTAAAAGTTCACCCGGCCCTAATGAGTTAGGCACCATACAGGTTACGGCAGTGGTTAATGAGCGTGAAGCGATTTTGCTCATAATACGACTTTGTGCAAAAGAGCTAAATTCACGACCACCATAAGTTTTAGGGATGATAAGTCCAAAAAAGCCATTGTCTTTAATAAATTGCCATGTCTCTGCGTTCAGGTCTTTATTTTGATGAATTTCCCATTCATCTAGCAACTGACAGAGTTGTTCAACCTCATGATCTAAAAAAGATTGCTCTTCATTACTAAGCGTCGGGTAGGGGTAATTGTTAAATTTTTCCCAATCTGGCGCCCCCATAAATAATTCTTTTTCCCACCAACTGGTACCCGCATCCAATGCTTCACGTTCAGTGCTACTCATGCTTGGCATTGCATTGGCTAATGTTTTATAAGCTGGTTTAGTCAAAACTTGCATTCGCAGTGGCTCAATCAGTAAAACTAAACTGATAAGAATAAGCGGGAGACCAAGGATGAGAGACCATGGGCTGATCACTGCACTCAGAATCGCAATGACAATCGTGGTGATACTACCGATTGTCCGATCAAGTGCAAAAAAGAAAACGGCCCAGAGTGAGATGATTTGAATAAGTATTGCGATGAGTAATAGCATTAACATATTACCTCTACAGTTTTAATATTAATTTGGGGATCGGAAATACATCATTGAAGCTTATTTTTTCATTAATGATGTGATGAAAAATTAAACATGTAATTTATTAATAACGATTTTTTGACTTACTATTCAAGGTAAAAGTATTGTTGTTTTGTGAGTATAAGTTAACCAAAGCATATTTATTGTCATATCGTGACCAGAGTATTGGGGAATAAATAAATTTTCCATTCATTTGCTCATTCACTTTTTAGACAGACTTGATTGATTTAAAATTTAAACAGTATCTAGCTGATTTTTTTTTGTGCTGTTCGGCTTGTTTTATGTCGCTGAAGCGCGTCGATGTGTTTTCAATGGTTTTTAATTGGTTGCTCTATTTGTAAGAATCAGCAAGATAAAATTTTTAATGTTTAAAACAATAAAGAAGAAGATGGTATGGATTTTTGTTGCTCTTAGTCGGAATGGCTATTTTTACAAAAAAGTGATTAATTTTTGTGCAAATGTTGATGTTAATGCAATATTTGTGATGTACCATTTTTTTACGAAATGTCGTTATCACAGATCTTACGTTGACTGTAATATCAGGAAGGCTGATACTCTTGGGGTTAAATTTAAGCAAGTCGGTTCGTAAGAGCTGGGTCACAAGCTCGGTTCTCAAAACACAATCTAAAGCAAGGGGCTATATATGGCTGGTGGAAAGTCAACAATCATTTACACACTGACTGACGAGGCGCCATTGTTGGCGACTTATTCGCTACTGCCGATCATTGAGACCTTTACTAAGCCAGCTGGCGTAGAGATTGTCAAAACTGATATTTCTGTAGCTGCTCGTGTTCTTGCAGAATTCGCGGAATACTTAAGCGATGAACAGAAAGTATCTGACAACCTTGCACAGCTAGGGCGTCTTACTCAAGATCCAGACACTAACATTATCAAACTCCCAAATATCAGTGCATCTGTTGCTCAGTTGAGCGCATGTATTAAGGAACTTCAGTCAAAGGGTTATGCAATCCCTGACTATCCTGAAAATCCAACAACTGAAGAAGAAAAAGCAATTAAGGTACGTTATAGCAAATGCCTTGGTTCAGCGGTGAATCCAGTGTTACGTGAAGGTAACTCTGACCGTCGCGCACCTGCTGCAGTGAAAAACTATGCCAAGAAACATCCACATTCAATGAACGAATGGAAACAGTGGTCACAAACACATGTTTCTCATATGGATGAGGGTGATTTCTACCACGGTGAAAAGTCAATGACACTTGACCGTGCGCGTAACGTCAAAATGGAACTTATCACCAAAAATGGTGAGAGCATTGTGCTGAAGCCAAAAGTTGCATTACTTGATGGCGAAATCATCGACTCAATGTTTATGAGCAAAAAAGCGCTTTGCGATTTCTATGAAAAAGAACTTGATGATTGCCGTGAAGCGGGCATTTTATTTTCGTTGCATGTAAAAGCAACGATGATGAAAGTTTCACACCCGATTGTATTCGGTCACTGTGTAAAAATTTACTATAAAGAAGCATTTGAAAAGCATGCCAAGTTATTTGACGAGTTAGGTATTAACGTCAATAACGGTATGGCTGGTCTTTATGAGAAGATTGCAACTTTACCAACATCATTGCGTGAAGAGATCATCGAAGATCTTCATGCTTGTCAAGAACACCGTCCTGCACTTGCAATGGTCGATTCAGCGAAAGGTATTACCAACTTCCATTCACCAAATGATGTGATTGTAGATGCATCTATGCCAGCGATGATTCGTGGCGGTGGTAAGATGTGGGGAGCTGATGGTAAGCAGTATGATTGTAAAGCTGTTATGCCAGAGTCAACATTCGCACGTATTTACCAAGAAATGATCAATTTCTGTAAGTGGAATGGCAATTTTGACCCACGTACTATGGGTACTGTGCCAAACGTTGGTTTGATGGCGCAAAAAGCTGAAGAATACGGCTCACATGACAAAACTTTTGAGATCACTGAAGCAGGTGTTGCAAACATCACAGATCTTGAGACTGGTGAAGTGTTGATGTCACAAAACGTTGAGGAAGGCGATATCTGGCGTATGTGTCAGGTGAAAGACGCACCGATTCGTGACTGGGTAAAACTTGCAGTAACGCGTGCGCGTAACTCAGGTATGCCTGCAATCTTCTGGCTTGACCCATACCGCCCGCATGAAAATGAATTGATCAAGAAAGTACAAAAATACTTGAAAGATCATGATACAGCGGGTCTTGATATCCAAATCATGTCACAAGTACGTGCAATGCGTTATACGCTTGAACGTGTTGCTCGTGGTTTAGATACAATTTCAGTGACAGGTAACATTTTACGTGATTACTTAACTGACTTGTTCCCAATCATGGAACTGGGTACTTCTGCGAAAATGTTATCTATCGTTCCGTTAATGGCGGGCGGTGGGATGTACGAAACAGGTGCGGGTGGTTCAGCGCCTAAACACGTACAACAGCTTGTAGAAGAAAACCACTTGCGTTGGGATTCTCTTGGTGAATTCTTGGCATTAGCAGTTTCTTTAGAAGAGTTAGGTATTAAAGAAGACAATGCGCGTGCTAAGTTGTTGGCGAAGACATTGGATCAAGCGACAGGTCAATTGTTAGATAATGATAAGTCTCCATCTCGCCGTACGGGTGAGCTAGACAACCGTGGTAGCCATTTCTACCTTGCGAAATTCTGGGCTGAAGCACTTGCTGCTCAAAATGACGATGCTGAATTAAAAGCCAAGTTTGAACCACTTGCAAAAGCTTTAGCTGAGAACGAAGACAAAATTCTTGCTGAACTTGCTGCTGTTCAAGGTAAGCCAGCGGATATCGGTGGGTACTATGCAGTTGATACGGCTAAAGTTGAAGCTGTAATGCGTCCAAGTGCTACGCTTAACGCTACACTTGCTAATGTTTAAGTTTTAAATGCTATAAACCAGCGATCTTGTTGGTGAGAAAAGCCGATGCATAAGCATCGGCTTTTTTATTGAGGGAATAAATCTTTGTTTAAGTAATTTATGTGCAAGTTTTGTATGAATCAATTTAAATGATGAGGGGGAGATTGGTTTTAATTGGTCTTGAGTTTTTTTAAATTATAAAAATAAAAATGCCCAATGAATTTCATTAGGCATTTTTATAATATGCGACAATCGATTAATGGCTTCGAATAACTAAATCCTATCGACCATTACGTCCACGACCACGTGGGGTTTTGGTATTTGGACGAGTGGTACCATTGGTCTTACGACGTGGTTTTTCACCATCTTCCATTTGCCAGATACGTTTAGTACCTGACTTTTTTGTTGAACCATCTTTATTCTTGCGAACAATTGGTTTTCCACCTGTACCACCAGGTTTCTTCACATAAGATCGTGAACGATAAGGTTCGTCCGCAGGAATATTTTGGAAGTCAGGATAAAGCAATGGTTCAATTTCTTTGGTTTCACCAGGCTGTAAACCCATTTGTACCAAGTCAATTGCACCAATTTTGGTACGGATTAAACGTAAAGTAGGGAAACCGACAGCTGAAGTCATACGACGTACTTGGCGGTTACGGCCTTCGCAAATCGAAATTTCAATCCAAGATGTTGGAATGTTCGCACGAAAGCGTACAGGTGGATCACGATCCCACAACCATCCAGGCTGTTCTATTTTATTCGCTTGAGCAGGTAAAGTCATACCATCTTTTAGCTCAACACCTTTGCGCAACTGTTCAAGGGCTTCTTCAGTCACATCACCATCAACTTGCACCACATAAGTTTTAAATTTCTTATTGGCAGGATTGGTAATGTACTGATTTAAACCACCATGATCAGTTAAAAAAACTAAACCTTCAGAGTCCATATCGAGACGACCCGCCAAACGCAAAGTCGAGTCATCTACGAAGTCTGACATCGTCATATGTGCTTCGTCTTTACGAAACTGGGAGAGGACGTCATAAGGTTTATTAAGAATGACAATTTTCACTTTAGACCACTAATAAATATCAATAAAATTTTTGAGTTTGATAAAGTTACCCGTTTGAAGAGAGTTGGGTAAAAATAAAGACTACGATATGTGCGCTACTATATCAGATTACGCTTTGTATTCTTCAACTTTATTTATTTACCAAGCTTGAGTTGTAAATACATTTTTCTTAGATGGGCGATCTTAAGGTACGAGGTTTTTAGAGTTGGGTGGGAGGTTTTATCTTTTTGCAATTTACCATTGCATAAAATTAAGCTAAACAACTGGAAAAAACAGCGTCTATTGAAGTAAAACCATATAATAAAAAAGCTGTACCACCTTTGGATAGTACAGCTTTTTTGAATAGTGTAGATCTCAAATTTTAATCAGTGATCACAAGCTATTTATGACTTAACCATGTTATTTAGTGGTCATGTTTTAGATATTCTGGCTCTTTCGGTAATTTAAAACTACACAAGAAACAGATCACTAACATGAAAATCACATAGAAGAAGAAGGTGCTTTCAATACCGGCTGCTTTGAACTGTAGTGCTACAGATGGTGCAGAACCGCCAAAGATTGCATTCCCCACAGCATAAGAGAAACCAACACCCAATGCACGAACATGAGGCGGGAACATTTCTGCCTTAACCAATCCACTGATAGAGGTATAGAAGCTGAGTAACATCATCAGGAAAATAAGTAGCAGTGCAACCATCAATGGTGAGTAACTGAAATGTGGCATCCAGATCACCATAACTGGATAGATGAAAATTGCCATAGTTCCACTGAACGCAAGCATTGCAGCACGACGACCAATGCGGTCAGAAATAGCACCAAACACCGGTTGTGCAAGCATAAAGATAAATAGTGAAGCTGTCATAATGAATCCGACAGTCTTACTATCCACACCCATATTGGTGAGGTAGGTCTTTGAATATACTGTAATCACATAGAAGGTGAGGGAACCCGCAGAGGTATAACCTACGACCAATAAGAAGGTTTTCCAGTGATTTTTAAACAGTTCACTTAAGCTTCCTGATTCTTCTTTATCACTGTCTTCGCTAGATAATGTTTCTTCCAAACGACTACGTGCAAGTAGGGAGATAATTGCAGCAATACCACCAATGACAAAAGGAATACGCCAGCCGCCATCAAGCAATTGCTGCTCTGATAGGAATGCCAGCATAATAACACCGAGCAAACTTGCTAATAACTGACCACCTGACAAGGTGACATATTGGAAAGAAGCAAAAAAGCCTCGTTGACCCTTTAAGCCAAGTTCACTCATATAGGTTGCGACAGCACCATATTCACCACCTACAGATAAACCCTGTAGCAGGCGAACAAGTAAAAGTAGGAAAGGTGCTGCCATCCCAACTTGTTCATAGGTTGGGAGTGCGGCAAATAAGAAAGAGCTTACTGCCATAAGACAGATTGAAATGACCATTGATTTTTTGCGGCCATGTTTATCAGCAATTCGTCCGAAAACCCAGCTACCAATTGGTCGCATAAAAAAGCTGGCTGCAAAGACACCCCATACATAAATGGCTTGAGTACCGGAGTCCATATCTGGTGCAGTTAATGCTTTAGTGAAATATGCCGCAAATACAGCATAAATATAAAAATCAAACCATTCTACTAAGTTTCCTGAAGCTGCGCCGACGATACCGCGTATACGGCCTCGTTTCTCTTCTTTACTGTAAGTTTGATCCATTATTTACATCCATGAGTTAGGTTGAATCGTAATTAATTCAAAATTCATTGCGATTTAAAAAAACAGGAATAATGTTAAAGATTTTAAGACTAAATAATAATTGCAAAGATGGTTAATTTGATTGGAGGCTATAGGATAGACAGAAGGAATCAAAAAATGAATTTCGATTTATTCTTTCATTAAAATTCATGTGAAAACATATAGTAAAAGTGAAATATTTTTGTAATTAATCTTAAGTCGATGATGTTGTTTTTAATAATTTGATTTTTAAATTAAAAGCAATGGCAAAAAATACCAGTAATCAAAATAAATTTACGGGTTTTTGTTTGTGTTCTATTGTGGTGCGTATTTTAATACAATGAAATATATGAATATATTGTGGTTTTAAGGTGGCCAGTTTGGTCATTAATCTATTGTCAAAATGTTATAAATTTTTAAATTAAATAACGAATATCAAATCAAAAAATTGAAAATAAAGCTTATAGTGAAAAGGTATATTAGCTCTCACTTTTAAAGATCCGATTGGGTGGTTTTGTAGTTATTTTGGCGGCTGATATGTTGGATAGAGTGGTTATCATTTAAAAAAATAAGAATTAACTACTTGTGTTTACAGTGTGAAACATGGAGAAGATCCGACTCTTGGAAAATTTCTTTGTGTGGAAAAACATAGCTAATACTTTTATTTTTCAATATTCGAGGTGATTGAGAATATTGAGTTATATAAAAAATGATGAATTAAATGACATTAAATAATGGAACAATGTGCTTTATTCAGTAGAGAAATGTTGTTATTCCTCGTATAAATCTCAAAAAATGTACAAATTAGACTAGACTGATATGCGTTAAGAATGGTTAGAAATATTGTCGATTTGGCAATTATTTTGGATTTGCCAACTATAATAAAAGGGAGAACCTCAACAATGGGTTATCAGAAGATCGTAGTGCCTGCTGATGGTAGCAAAATTACTGTAAATGCGGACTTGTCACTGAATGTTCCAAATCATCCAATCATTCCTTTTATAGAAGGGGATGGTATTGGTGTTGATATTACACCAGCCATGAAAGCTGTTGTGGATGCAGCAATTCAAAAAGCATATGGTGGCAAACGTTCGATCGAATGGATGGAAGTTTACTGTGGTGAAAAGGCAGATAAAATCTACGGAACATATATGCCTGAAGAAACTTTTGAGGCGCTGCGGGAATTTGTTGTTTCGATTAAGGGGCCATTAACCACACCTGTGGGTGGCGGTATTCGTTCATTGAATGTGGCTTTACGCCAAGAGCTCGACCTCTATGTTTGTGTACGCCCTGTACGTTGGTTTGAAGGAGTGCCGTCACCTGTTCAACACCCTGAACTGACCGATATGGTGATTTTTCGGGAAAATTCCGAAGATATTTATGCGGGTATCGAATGGAAAGCAGATTCTCCTGAAGCGAAAAAAGTCATTAAATTTTTAAAAGAAGAAATGGGTGTAACTAAGATTCGTTTTGAAGATAATTGTGGGATTGGTATTAAACCGGTATCAAAAGAAGGTACTCAGCGTTTGGTGCGTAAGGCGATTCAGTTTGCGATTGATAATGATAAGCCAAGTGTAACTTTAGTGCATAAAGGCAACATTATGAAATATACCGAAGGTGCGTTCAAAGAATGGGGTTACGAACTGGCAATTGATCGTTTCGGTGGAGAGCTGATTGATGGTGGCCCGTGGGTAAAAATTAAAAATCCAAGAACGGGTAAAGAGATCATTATTAAAGATGTGATTGCAGATGCATTCCTACAGCAAATATTAATGCGTCCTTCTGAATACTCTGTGATTGCGACACTTAATTTAAATGGTGACTATATTTCTGATGCATTGGCAGCTGAAGTGGGTGGTATTGGTATTGCACCGGGTGCAAATATTGGTGGCGCAATTTCTGTATATGAAGCAACTCACGGTACAGCACCAAAATATGCAGGCCAAGATAAAGTCAATCCAGGCTCTATTATTCTTTCTGCGGAAATGATGCTTCGTGATATGGGGTGGATTGAAGCTGCTGATTTGATTATTCAGGGCGTATCGGGAGCGATTGCTGCGAAAACTGTCACCTATGACTTTGAGCGATTGATGCCAGGTGCAACTTTGCTTCGCTGTTCTGAATTCGGTCAAGCGATTATTGAAAATATGGATAGTTAATTAAAAGATAAACGCACTAAAGTCAGTATAATCAAAGGTCTGTCAAGTGCAGACCTTTTTGTTGTATTCAAACTACTTAATTATTCATACCAGTGACTTTTATTAAGTCATTGAGTATAAATTAAGCTTATGTTTTTTAATAATTTTTATAAAATTTTAGTTATCAATTCATTTTTTAGATTTTTGAATCCTAGATGGTGATCCTACTGTGTGGCGACATGGATGTCGCCGTTGGGAGGGGGTACAGGTCGTACCCCTCGCCCATGAGCAAAAACAAAGCACTGCTTTGTTTGCAGCGCAAGGTTTGGCATCGCCTACGCAAAGGTATTTAAACTTTGAATGTAAGGTGTGGCAGTACAAGCTTTTTATAATTAAATAATTTGTTTGTCCATGCGATTGATTTAATTGAAAATATTGATTAAGGGGAATTATGTTCTTGTGTCTAAGCTTTTTTGACAGGTCGATTATATATTTCTTAAACTTTAGGCTGTGAGTAATTGCACCAATAACTGATTACTGTAGACTGTTTTTAGCGGTTGTTTGAAAAAATATTAATTATATTTATAGGGGTGGTTAATTGAATATAGAAAGAGACCCACAAACTTTAGTTGCTCCACTTGATCAATTAAATTTTTTACACGAAGCCAAGCAATATATTGATAAAAATCTCACCAGTACTCAAGCCTATTATCTAATGACTAGCAAGCCGCCAGTTTGGTTGAAGGCTGCGTTTAAGCTGAGGGATTTTTTAAGCCAGCGTTTAGGTGGTGTGCAACCTATTCAAGGCTTTGGTGAATCAACTAAACCACTTCAAGTAGGTAGGAAAGCAGATTTTTTTGATGTGATTAAAGTCTCCGATCGTGAGCTTTTTTTACAGTCAACCGATAAACATTTGAGTGTATTGCTGGTTTTACAAATCGAGGAATATGATGAACTTAGAAATGAACTGAAGGTGTGTACCAGTGTAGTCACCTATAATCTTTTCGGGAAAATTTATATGCTGCCTGTGTCTTTAGTTCATGGTTTTATTGTTCAGCAATCACTTAAAAACCTTCAAATTAAATCTTGAAACTGAAGGATTTGAACTATGACAAAATGCTGTAAAACTTGGCAAAAAAAGTCATATTTATACCTTAATTGTAAATGAAAAATCCTGTGAATAAGAAAACTCCTGTGTAAATAGCAATTTAAATCAATTATTGATATTTTGTTGAAACTTAAATGGAGTGTTGGTTGTGAAAAAAGTATTGTTGGTTATCTTAGCTTTAGGGATTTCGCATCATGTATTTGCTAAAGACGTACACAAATGTGTGGTAAAAGGTTCGGTAACTTACCAATCTAGACCTTGTGCAGGAACTGCCACTGTAAATCCACAGCAACAACTTCAACAAAAATTAACCCAACGAACTGCAAACCAAACTTCGATACAGCAACAAAAAACTCAGTCTGAAATGCATCAATATTCTCAACAGCAACATCTGCAACGTCATTCAGGAAATGGAACTTCTAATGAGATTTCAGATACAGTTGAAGGTAAAAAGAAAAGTTTGGCTATAGCGCAAGAAGCTTATAAACAAACAAAGAATCGTTAATTATTTTTTAAATTGGCTTAGACCATTTTGTTTTATGGGCATCTGGTTTTTATTAAAGTTACATTTATTAAAGAAGTTTGCGGGATAAGCTCCATATAACAATAGTTTGATTGATGAAGAGTATTGCTGAAAGTGATTTATAAAGCTTCTAGGTCACAGGGTGGTGTGATTTTTACTTAAGTTTTTCGCTTTAAATATATAGGAGATTGTCGTCCTATGGCTGTAGGTGAGTAATGTATTGGATGGGATTATTCTGTTATATTAATTAGCCTAATTAAATTTATTGAAAGCCTTGAATTTATGTCACAGACAAGTTCGAAAAAATTTTATATCTTTGCGACATTAGCGTTGTTATTTCCAGTATTTTTAGTGGGAATGGCTTTTCTTGCGGCTAAAAGTGATGCTGAAACCAAACGACAATATGATCAAATTCGCCAAGAACATGCTGAAAAGATTGAGTTGCAAAAACAACAGCAAAAATTAGGGCAACAAAACTTATCGCAGCCTGAAACTAAGAATGCAGTGTCTTGATAAGCGATCTTTAATGAAAAATCACAAAGACTAAAGCTAAAAAAACCGCCTGATTTGGCGGTTTTTTTTCATCAAAAATTATTTATTTTTGTCTTTCAATTGAGGGATCGCAGATCCTGTACCAACAGCCAATAAACCAGTATTGGTATAAATACCAAGTTTTGCACGGGTATCAGTGATATCAAGATTACGCATAGTCAATTGGCCGATACGGTCAGCAGGACTAAACATTGAATCACCTTTTTCCATGGTTAAACGCTCAGCTTCATAAGTGAGGTTCTCTGATTCAGTGTTCATAATCGTGTAGTCATTACCACGACGAAGTTCTAAAGTCACGGTGCCTGAGATTGCTTTAGCAACCCAGCGTTGTGCTGTTTCACGTAGCATCAATGCTTGTGAATCGAACCAACGCCCTTGGTACAATAAACGACCTAGACGTAAACCATTGATGCGATATTGTTCAATAGTGTCTTCATTATGAATACCGGTTACAAGACGTTCATAAGCAATATGAAGAAGCGCCATTCCCGGAGCTTCATAGATACCGCGAGATTTTGCTTCAATAATACGGTTTTCGATTTGGTCAGACATCCCAAGACCATGACGACCACCAATACGGTTGGCTTCAAGAATGAATTCAACAGGGTCTTCAATACGCTTGCCATTTAATGCAACTGGGAAACCTTCTTCAAACGTTACAGAAACTTCTTCAGCTTCAACTTTTACATCTTCTTTCCAGAATGCAACGCCCATGATTGGTTCAACGATTTTGATGCCTGCATTGAGATATTCAAGATCTTTTGCTTCGTGAGTTGCACCCAACATATTTGAATCTGTTGAATAAGCTTTCTCTTTCGACATTTTGTAATCAAAACCATTGTCGATCAAGAACTGTGACATTTCAGCGCGACCGCCTAATTCATCAATAAATTGCTGATCTAACCAAGGTTTGTAAATTTTAAGTGCTGGGTTGGTTAATAAACCATAACGATAGAAACGTTCAATATCGTTCCCTTTATAAGTTGAACCATCGCCCCAAATATTAACATCATCTTCTTTCATAGCTGTAACAAGCATTGTACCTGTTACTGCACGACCTAATGGTGTTGTGTTGAAATAAGGAACACCCCCAGTGCTGATATGGAATGCACCACATTGAATTGCAGCAATACCTTCCAATGCAAGTTGTAAGCGGCAGTCAACCAATCGGGCTTTTACAGCACCATAGTTTTCAGCTTTACGCGGAATTGCATCGTAGTCATCTTCATCAGGTTGACCTAAGTTTGCTGTATAAGCATAAGGTTCTGCGCCTTTTTGTTTCATCCACAATAAAGCT
This sequence comes from Acinetobacter sp. AS167, assembly GCF_037152175.1. Classification (NCBI taxonomy): domain Bacteria; kingdom Pseudomonadati; phylum Pseudomonadota; class Gammaproteobacteria; order Moraxellales; family Moraxellaceae; genus Acinetobacter; species Acinetobacter sp. AS167. The sequence goes on along the minus strand of NZ_JBBCMP010000002.1, from coordinate 140,620 downwards.
GCTGAAGTATCTAGACCACCAGAAAAGGCGATACCCACTTTTTTGCCTACTGGTACATTCTGCAAGATCGTTGCATTATCAGTCATTGCTCGTCCTAACTATTTCGAAAGAGGCACCACATATATGGGTGGCCAAAGAGAATTTTATAAACGCAGTATTATAACACCCTTCAATACAAATTTTGGGCTGTTGTCAGTGGAAATCATTTTTTTTTAATTTGAAAAATAGATTAATATAGCAAAAACGATGGTTTTACATTGAGTAAAAAACTGAAATGGAATCAAATAACAAAGATAAAAAAGTGTGACGAATACAGAAAAATCAAACTTCATCAACATTGCATAAAATTGTAGCATTTGCCTTGATTTTTGATTTAATAAACATGCTGTATTATGTGTTTACAAATCAAGGCAGCTATTTTGTTGGTGCTATATTAGAGAAATTAGTGTTAATTCTTATTCACTTCTCATGCGCAAATGGAGTGAAATCTGGAAGCTTGTGCAATCGTTTAGGCTCAATTTTCTTCCCTCTTTTTATGCTCAAAATATTTCCTGTTGGTACTTTGTTGCCACGGTTATGCTGTTTTTCTCAGTGTTTAAATCGGAAAACGCGCACCAAATAAAATAACCCAATATAAATTATGAAAGCTAATGTTTAAAAGCAAAATATTGGTGTGGTTAAAGCTGATCATTCAATCCGATAAACTGCTTTTCAATCGGCGTAAATACATGCTCACTTCGTGCAATCAGATAGAATCCAATATCTCGATATTGTTCAGGTGTTTCTCGATAATATTGAATATTAAATTTTTTAATCAGTGATTTTGCAATCATTGATATTCCCATACCCAATTGAGTGAAATTGACTAAGGCCTCATGATCATAAATATGGGTTAACTCGCCTTTGGTTAAATTATAGTCTGTGTAAATGTGATCTAAAGTGGTTGCGTAACAGCATTCTTCAGAAGCAAGTAAAATATTTTGATGATTGAGACAATCTTCAAGGTTGTCATGGTTGATGACATTTTTCCCAATAATCACAAGCTGGTCATCTGCTTTTTGAATATACTGAATATTTTTCTGCTTGGGATGACCTAAAACATAGGCGATATCTAGATTTCCAAGTAATATTTCATCTTCAATATAACCTGTCGCACCTGTTTTCATGGTGATCGAAAGTTCAGGGTAAGTTTCATATAGCTGGCTAAAAGAAGGGTAGAAACGCATTCCGCCTAAACTGGTGTTGGTACCAAAGCGTAAATTTTTTTCCTGCTGATAGATTTTATTTTCAGTTTCCTCCCATGTGAAAATCATTTTTTTATATTGCTGGTATAAATTCATGCCAGATTCAGTGAGCTCAACACCTTTAGGTTTTCGGATGAATAGTTGACGTTTATAGTGATTTTCAATCTTTTTTATTTTTGCAGTCATATTTGATTGTAAATAATTGAGTTTATTTGCTGCTGCTGTAATGCTTTTTAGTTCAGCAACAGTCACAAATGATTTGATATCACCCATATCGATATTCATTTCAATTCCTCAAAAATGCATTGAATAAGCGCTGACACTAAAGTATCCACTTTGGCATCAAAAAAAATGATGTGTACATTAAAACACAGCATTATTCATGATGTCATTTATTTTCTATACTCTAAGCACTTTCAATCTGTTGAGTACAGCAAATGAATCTTCGAGTGATTGGTGCAATTGTATTATTGTGTCTCGTCTGGGGATCTTTGTGGGGATTGGTCAAACATAGTTTGCAAATATTTCCGCCATTCTTATTTATTTCTACGCGTTTAATCTTAGCTGCGCTTACCCTTATGTTGGTTCAAGTACTGTTAAGAAAATCTGTTTTACCCGCAAAAGGTGAATGGCAAAAACTGATAATCTCAAGTTTGATGATTTGTATTGGTTTTTATGCAACACAAACCTTTGCCATGCAATTTGTTGATTCAGGATTGTCTGCAGTTTTAGTGTTTACTATGCCTATTTTTATTGGTGTATTGGCGCATTATATTTTAAATGAGCGTTTAAATAGCCAAAAAATGATTGGGTTGGTTCTTGGCACATTGGGCTTGGTTGCGATTCTTTGGCCACAATTAAATCATATTCATTTGAATTTATCGTTAATTGGTCAAGCTTTCTTAATCTTGTCTGGCTTCTTTTGGGCTTTAACCACAGTGTATATCAAACAGAATTTTGCAACTTATGACAAAATCAAATTGACCTTTTGGCAGTTGTTGATGGGTGGAGTGGTGATTTTGATCGGTGCTTTAATTTTTGAACCTGTAGATGTTAAAGTTTGGATGAATCCACTGAATGATTCAATCCTGTTCTATATTGCTGTAATTGGTACTGGTTTTGCCTTTGCCTTGTGGAATTGGATTGTGAGTCAGGTAGATACCTTTGTTGCGTCTATTTCAATCATGTGTATTCCTATTCTAAGTTTATTTTTTGGTTATGTGCTTTGGCATGAGCCGATTACAATCAACATTATTATCGGCGCGGCATTGATCTGTTCAGGAATTATTTCAAGTTCTTTAAACCTTAAAATCAAGAAAAAACCTGAAACCTTATTGAGTTGTGAGCATCGTTAAATCAATAAATGCGTATTGATGAATTAATTTATAGTTGATTAAATTTATATAATTTTTTAATTAAAGTGAAAAGCAAAATCAGTGAAAATTTATTGGTTTTGCTTTTTTTCTTTCTGCTTTTTCTTTCTATTTTTACTTGATATTTGTTTGTTTAAGGCGATGCCTTAACGCTTATTTTAACTGATTGTTAAATTGGTCTGACTAATTTTGGTTTTGAGGTATTTCCAAACCCGATAATAAACTTAAATCAGTGTTACTAAAAAGTGCATTAAGAATAGCATGCGACTAAAGTTGTAGAAAATTAGTTTAATTTAAAAAAATATAATATAAAACAAATGAGTTATTCGATTTGAAACCCTGAAATCTGAAGGATTGATTTGTGAATTGACTGAAATACTTGCAATATTGGTCATACCAAAATAATTAATTGAGTGTCAACTATTGATCTTTAAATCAGCAAAAATTAATATTAAGTGGCAGTTAGTGCAAAATTTTTTAATTTAAAACTAAATTGGTCATACCAATTATTGAGAAATAAATGGATGATTCAATGACATTCCACGTTCTAGCAAGCATTTCAAGGAGATGACAATGCTTCAACATTGGCAACAGATTTATGATCCGATGGGCAATATCTGGGTATCTAGTGCTATTGCGCTTATACCAATTATATTTTTCTTTTTAGCCCTTGCTGTATTCCGCATGAAAGGAAGTGTTGCGGGGACAATTACGGTTGTATTGGCTTTACTGGTTTCATTATTTGCTTATCAAATGCCAACGATGATGGCATTGGCATCATTGGTTTATGGTTTCCTTTATGGTTTATGGCCAATTGCATGGATCATTATCGGTGCAGTATTTCTATATAAAATTTCAGTAAAAACAGGGCAATTTGATATTATTCGTTCTTCGATCTTGTCGATTACTGAAGATCAACGTTTGCAAATGCTATTTGTGGGATTTGCTTTTGGTACGTTCTTGGAAGGTGCTGCTGGTTTTGGTGCACCTGTCGCAATTACCGCTGCATTGTTGGTGGGACTTGGTTTTAAACCACTTTACGCAGCAGGTCTATGTTTAATTGTAAATACAGCACCTGTGGCATTTGGCGCAATGGGTATTCCAATTATTGTTGCTGGTCAGGTTTCTGGTGTGGAAACGATGGAAATCAGTCAGATGGTTGGTCGTCAATTACCATTTATGGTGCCAATTGTGCTGTTCTGGATCATGGCGATTATGGACGGTTGGCGTGGTGTGAAAGAAACTTGGCCTGCTGTCATTGTTGGTGGTGGCTCCTTCGCACTTGCACAATATTTGACTTCAAACTTTGTGGGGCCAGAATTACCAGATATTACTGCCTCAATTGCTTCTTTGGTTTCATTAACAATTTTATTGAAATATTGGCAGCCAAAGCATATTTTCCGTTTTGCAAATGAAGATGCCAGCATGGATGAGAATCTTGCTGCACAAAAACAACAGAAATATAGCCTTGCTCAAATAGCTAAAGCGTGGTCTCCATTTGCAATTTTAACTGTGATGGTCACGATATGGAGTGTAAAACCGTTTAAGGATTTATTTACCAAAGATGGTGCGCTACATGATTTAGTGATTTCAATCCAAGTGCCTTATTTGCATCAAATGATTCAAAAGATGCCACCTGTTGTTTCTGAAATGAAAGATTATGATGCAATTTATAAGTTTGATTGGTTCTCAGCCACAGGTACCGCAATTTTTATTGCAGCGATCATTACCATTATTTTCTTAAAAATGAAGCCAAAAGAAGCTGTTGTAACTTTTGGTGAAACGATTAATGAGTTAAAAATTCCAATTTATTCAATTGGTATGGTCTTGGCTTTCGCCTTTATTGCAAATTATTCAGGTATGTCTGCCACGCTTGCTTTGGCACTTGCACATACGGGTCAGGCATTTACATTCTTCTCTCCATTCTTAGGATGGTTGGGGGTATTCCTCACAGGTTCTGATACCTCTGCAAATGCTTTATTTGGCGCATTACAAGCCACGACTGCACAGCAAATTGGAGTTCCAGAAGTATTATTGGTGGCTGCAAATACCAGTGGTGGTGTGACAGGAAAAATGATTTCGCCTCAATCGATTGCAATAGCATGTGCGGCAGTGGGGCTTGTAGGTAAAGAATCTGATTTGTTCCGTTTTACGGTTAAACACAGTATAACGTTTACTATAATGATCGGTATTATCGTTACACTACAAGCTTATGTGTTCCCTTGGATGATTCCATGAGAATGAAGCATCGTTGAACCAACACAAAACTGAGGAAAGCAGATGAAAGTCTCTGACAAAGTGGTACAAAGCCTTCGTATGTTAATTGAAGAAAAAAACATGCAAGTCGGAGAACGTCTACCTGCTGAACGAAAATTGTGTGAACAACTCGGTGTATCCCGTTCCTCTTTAAGAGAAGCGATTTCACAACTGACCAGTACGGGTATGCTGGTCAGTAAAGTTGGAGCAGGGACGTATTTACAACAATTCCCTGTGAACTGGTCAAAATTTCAGATTGTTGAACCTTTAAGTAATTTGATTGATGAAGACCCTGCATATCGTTTTGATGTGCAAGAGGCTCGAACAATACTTGAGGGTGGTTCAGCTTGGTATGCTGCGCAACGTGCAACGCCTAAAGATCTAGCTCAGATTCGCGAATATTATGATCAGATTTCATATTTTCAGTCGATTGGCGATGATGAGCAGGCTTCTCTAGCAGATGCTAAATTCCATTTAGCGATTGCTGAAGCATCACACAATTTAGTATTGATTCAGATGATGCGGGGCGTTTTTGATCTGTTGCAATTTAACGTGCTACTGGGTAGACGTAAAGTGTATTCAGAAACACATCGTTTTGATCAATTGCATGATCAACATTTTAAAGTGATGGATGCAATTGAACGTCATGATCCAGATGCAGCAAGAGATGCAGTATGTGGACATATAGAATTTGTAGTACAGCAAGTACGTATGATTGATGAGGAAGAAGCCCGTCGTCAGCGTGCGAGTCGATTAAACAGGATATGAGCATGATTATTTCTTCTGCAAATGACTATCGTGAAGCCGCGCGACGTCGTTTACCACCATTTCTTTTTCATTACATTGATGGTGGTGCATATGCGGAATATACACTGAAACGAAATGTAGAAGATTTATCAAAAATTGCGTTAAGGCAACGTGTTTTAAATGACATGTCTCAGCTAAGTCTAGAAACAAAATTGTTTGATGAAACTTTATCAATGCCTGTTGCTTTATCTCCTGTTGGATTAACAGGTATGTATGCACGTCGTGGTGAGGTTCAAGCTGCTATAGCGGCAGATAAAAAGGGCATTCCTTTTACATTATCTACAGTGTCAGTATGTCCGATTGAAGAAGTTGCACCAGCAATTAACCGCCCAATGTGGTTTCAGTTATATGTGCTGCGTGATCGTGGCTTTATGAAAAATGCTTTAGAGCGAGCGAAAGCTGCAGGTTGCTCAACCTTGGTGTTTACTGTTGATATGCCTGTACCAGGGGCGCGTTACCGTGATGCACATTCTGGCATGAGTGGTTCAAATGCAGCGATGCGTCGTTATATGCAGTCATGTTTTCATCCACATTGGGCTTGGAATGTCGGTTTACTGGGTCGTCCACATGATTTAGGAAATATTTCAAAATACTTAGGAAAGCCGACTGGACTTGAAGATTATATTGGTTGGTTGGGCAATAACTTTGACCCGTCTATTTCATGGAAAGACCTTGAGTGGATTCGTGAATTTTGGGATGGCCCAATGGTAATTAAAGGAATTCTTGACCCTGAAGATGCCAAAGATGCAGTTCGTTTCGGTGCCGATGGTATTGTTGTATCAAATCATGGTGGTCGTCAGTTAGATGGCGTCTTGTCATCTGCGCGCGCACTTCCGCCAATTGCAGATGCCGTCAAAGGCGATATTAAAATCCTTGCTGACTCTGGTATTCGTAATGGTTTGGACGTTGTACGTATGCTCGCATTGGGTGCAGATACCTGCATGCTGGGACGTGCCTTTGTTTATGCATTAGGGGCAGCGGGTGGTGCAGGCGTTTCAAATCTGCTTGAGTTAATTGATAAAGAAATGCGTGTCGCAATGACTTTGACGGGCGCCAAAACAATTGCAGACATAAGCGCCGATTGTTTAGTGAAGTTAGACAAAGGATTGGATGAATGATGTATTTTTGATAATTCATCAAGATAAATGACATTTTTAAATTTGATAGGTGCAAATGTCATCTGAAAAGCTTTCAGGTAGAACGACCTTATAACATGTTGTTTTTGCAAAGCATCAAATGAAAAGATGTGATTTAACAAGTTTTGTGGATAAGCGAGGTTTAAGCTACTTTTCATCAAAACAGTAGCTTGAACTGATCATTAATCCCTCAATACAAATAATATTGAAAAAAATGCTGTCGGAATGAATGCCTTATTGACTGAGATTAAATAAGGGTTCATCAATAGGATAGGGAAAATGCAATCTAATATTGATTCACAACAAACCATTCAGCAATTAATCAACATCGTCGGTCAGCAACACGTTTTAACTCATGATAATGATACCCGCCTTTATCGTCAGGGTCGTCGTTATGGCTCAGGGCAAGTCTTGGCTGTTGTGGTTCCTGGAACTTTGTTTGAACAATGGCAAGTGTTACAAGCTGCTGTAAATGCAGACTGTATTGTGATTATGCAAGCTGCAAATACTGGCCTCACGGGTGGTTCAACACCTTTTGGTGATGATTACGACCGACCAGTTATTTTAATGAGTACACGTCGTTTGACTGGTATTCAAGTGATTAATCAAGGTCAGCAAGTGATTTGCCTACCTGGTGCAACCTTAGATCGTCTTGAAAAAGAGTTGGCACACTATAATCGTGAGCCGCATTCAGTAATTGGTTCATCTTGTATTGGTGCATCGGTTTTAGGTGGAATATGTAATAACTCTGGTGGGGCATTGGTTCGTCGAGGGCCTGCTTATACGGAGTTAGCGCTTTATGCACGGATAAATGAGTCTGGTGAATTAGAGTTGGTCAATCATTTGGGTGTGAATCTGGGTAAAACACCTGAAGAAATTTTGACAAAACTTGAAAATAAAAAATATCAACTCAATGATATTATTAATAATTCTAGTTGTTGTGCTTCTGACCATCGTTATGCGCATGATGTTAAACAGGTCGATGAAAATACGCCTGCACGCTTTAATGCTGATCCATCACGTTTATTTGAAGCTTCAGGTTCTGCGGGTAAAGTCTGTGTCTTTGCAGTGCGTTTAGACACCTTTGAAAAAATTCCAAGTCAGGTATTTTATGTGGGAACCAACTCACATGCCGATTTGACTGAAATCCGCCGTTTCTTATTGAAAGATTTGCCGAGATTGCCGATTGCTGGTGAATATATTCATCGTGTTGCATATGATATTGGTGCTGAATTTGGCAAAGATACCTTTATGTTTATCGAAAAATTTGGTACGGCAAAAGTACCTGCTGCATTTGCGTTAAAAGATAAGGTAGACGGATATCTTGAAAAAATTGGTCTTCGCAGTTTGTCTGATAAAGTTTTGCAGATGGTGACGAAGTTGTTGCCAAATCATTTGCCAAAACGAATGAATACATTTCGTGATTTATATGAACATCATTTGATGATTCGTATCGAAAATCAGGATGTTGAACAAGTTGAACTCTTTTTAAATGAGTATTTCCAACATAAAACATCAGGCCATTTTTTCCGTTGTACAGATGAAGAAGGCCGAAAGGCATTTTTACACCGTTTCGCAGTGGCAGGTGCTGCCATTCGTTATCGTGATACACATCGTTCGGAAGTTGAGGACATTGTTGCGCTGGATATTGCTTTACGTCGTAACGATCGTGAATGGGTCGAAACTTTACCTAAAGAGATGGATGATTTGATTACCCATAAATTGTATTACGGGCATTTCCTCTGTCATGTGTTTCATCAAGATTATATTGTCAAAAAAGGTGTCGATCCTTTGGCGATGGAACATCAAATGTGGCATTTGCTAGATAGTCGTGGTGCAGAATATCCAGCGGAGCACAATGTCGGGCATTTATATATTGCAAAGCCTACTTTAAAAAATCATTATCAAAAACTTGATCCAACCAATAGTTTTAATGTTGGGATTGGGCAGACCAGTAAATTAAAGTACTGGAAATGATGATGTTGAGCCGTTTTAATTTAACTTGCTCATGCTGATTGATCAAATCAGCAGTCTTTAAAAAAAGTAATAAATGAAGAACTGATTTATTTGATTAACATAGCCATGCTAAAAAACATGGCTATTTTTTATTTCGGTTCGCCAAATTTGGAAGAAATAAACCCAAGAACAAAAGCACTAATCAAGAAGGTAATACCAGCATAGAGTGCGGATTGTGTCGTAAACCATACTGCAATGGTTAAGATTGCAACGATAGCTGTGCAAATCCAAATCGCCAAACCAGAAGTTTCTAAAGAGTGTTGTTGAGATTGAGCATGGTTGCTTTGTTCAACTGTCGATTGGTTTTCTGTGGTGGTTAAATTGAGAATAGGGGGATGCAGATTGACACCATAAAAGAAATAAGGATGATCATCAAAACGCGCAAGTTCAATACGTTGCATTTCGATAAAAGAGTGCTGCTGTGAATCATCTTGTGCTTTGTTTTCGATGTGTTGTAGCAATTGGGTTAAGAAATAAGCATCATTTAAATCCAAAGGTAAACCACTGGTCCGCAATAAAATGTACTCAGGATAATGTTGTTCGATTAAAGATTTAAAATCATCAAAATGGTAGATATTTTCTGTACCAAAAATTTCTATAAATAAGGGTTTTCGAGCTGCTAAATTGAGAAGTGCTTGTTGTTGGTCAATGACTAAATAAGCATACTGACTCTCCCCAAAATCTTCTTGGCGTTCTTCAAGATCAACTTGATTGCGATCATCGTTGATATCAAGTTCATCTATATATCTAGTCCAGAAAATATTCTCTTGCTTAAACAGCATAAACCATAAAATTGGAATAAATGCATTTGCTTCAAGTTCAAAAGATGCGCTTTGAAAAAACTCAGCCCATTGATTTTGACTACCTCTTGGCATACGGCTAAAGGTAGAACTGGTTAAAAATACTGGGTGGCTCATAACGTTGATGCCTTTTCTTATTTACTTTTATTCAGCAGTTATATTGCAAAATAACGAAAATTGACACAGAAGATTGTTATAAAACTGTATAACACTTTTCTTTTATGAATCATATCAAGATGTGTTACTTCTCTCTATGCGTAAGACAGTTAGAATTGACACTATATACGATGAAAATATCAAAAATTGCCATCAAAAAAAAATTAAAACTCGATAAAGTAGTATGCAACAAGTTGCAAAGCCAAACTTAAAGGATTCATCATGTCAAATAGCTATGCAAATATCTTAAAACCACTCCATCTGGGATTTACGACCATTAAAAATCGTGTCGTGATGGGCTCAATGCACACGGGTTTAGAAGATCGTTTTTATAACTATCCAAAACTTGCTGCATATTTTGGAGAACGTGCCAAAGGTGGTGTTGGGCTAATTATTACAGGGGGGATTTCCCCAAACCGCCAAGGTTGGTTACTCCCCGCTGGTGGTACGATGAATACTTTAGGTGATATTGCACCACATCGTTTAGTCACACATGCGGTACATAAGCATGGTGCAAAAATTCTGATGCAAATTCTGCATGCAGGGCGTTATGGTTATCAGCCATTTGTTGTGTCTTCAAGCCCAATTAAATCGCCGATTTCGATGTTTAAACCACGTCAGATGAGTGACAAACTGATACTTGAAACCATTCAAGATTATGCTGAAACAGCTAGTCTGGCAAAAAAGGCCGGTTATGATGGCGTAGAGATTATGGGTTCAGAAGGCTATTTGCTGAATCAATTTTTAAGTCGTCATGTTAACCAACGTGAAGACCGTTGGGGTGGGCCAATTGAAAATCGTATGCGCTTAGCGGTAGAAATTGTAAAAGCGATTCGTGCTAAAGTTGGTGAAAAGTTTATTATTTGTTTCCGTTTGTCGATGCTCGATTTAGTTCATGATGGTAATACCATGGACGAGGTGATCACTGTTGCACAGGCATTGGAAAAAGCAGGTATTACTTTGCTCAATACAGGGATTGGTTGGCATGAGGCACGTGTACCCACCATTGTCACTTCTGTTCCACGCGCTGCATTTGTAGATTACACAGCAGAAGTGAAAAAGCATGTGGCTGTGCCTGTCATTGCTTCTAATCGAATTAATATGCCTGATACTGCTGAAGAAATTTTGGCAACAGGTAAAGCTGATATGGTGCAAATGGCGCGCCCATTATTGGCAGATGCTTTTTGGGTAAGTAAAACCGCAACCAATCGTGTTGATGAAATCAATACTTGTATTGCGTGTAATCAAGCCTGTTTAGATCATAGTTTTCAAAATAAGCGTGCAAGTTGCTTGGTGAACCCACGAGCAGCACATGAAACTGAACTGGTTTATCTCAAAACAAAAAAGCCGAAGAAAATTGCAGTTGTAGGTGGTGGTGTTGCAGGAATGTCTGCAGCCACTATAGCTGCAAGTCGTGGACATCAAGTAACTTTGTTTGAAGCCTCTACTGAGGTCGGTGGACAGTTTAACCTCGCTAAAGTTGTGCCCGGTAAAGAAGAGTTCCATGAAACCATACGTTATTTTAAAGTTCAGATCGAAAAAACTGGTGTAGATTTACGTTTAAATACCAAAGTGAATCGTGAGCAATTAGAGCGTGAAGGTTTTGACGATGTGGTGATCGCAACAGGTGTGATTCCACGTGGTTTAAATATTGAGGGCAGTAACGCACCGCAAGTGTTGTCTTATGCTCAAGTATTACGTGGCGCACCTGTCGGCAATAGAGTTGCTGTTGTCGGTGCAGGTGGTATTGGATTTGATGTATCTGAATATTTGTTAAAACCTGAGCATCAGCCGCAACCACAACCTTTGGCAGATTGGCAACGTGAGTGGGGCGTAGACCCAAATCCGAACTATATGACTGAAGGTGGCTTTGTTCCTGCTGAAGTAGAGCAACCGGTTCGTCAAATATATTTGATGCAACGTAAAACCACACCTCTTGGTATTGGTTTAGGTAAAACCTCTGGTTGGGTACACCGTGCACAATTGAAAAAACATGCAGTAAGAATGATGCGTGGTGTGCAATATAAGTCTGTAACCAATGAAGGATTATGGATTGAAAGCAATGGTCATGATCAATTGTTACGAGTCGATACGATTGTGGTGTGTGCAGGTCAGGAATCCGTTAAGGATTTAATGCCTCTAGAGGGGGAGTCAACTTTAGCAAATTACCATATTATCGGTGGTGCAAAATTGGCTGGTGAGCTTGATGCCAAGCGTGCGATTCGTGAAGGTGCTGAAATAGCAGCTAAACTTTAATCAAAATCATCTATTTTGATGAAACAATATGCATTTGAATGGTTTAAGTCTATTTTTTTCTTGTCAGAATTGGAAAAGCTTAGTATTCTTGCGCACATGGAAGCGTGGCAGAGCGGTTTAATGCACCGGTCTTGAAAACCGACGAGGGTGTGAGTCCTCCGTGAGTTCGAATCTCACCGCTTCCGCCAAATATTGATTTAAGCCCTTGTTATTGCAAGGGCTTTTTTTTATGTGTATTTTTTTCTCACACTGTAACCCACATAAAATTTTGGATTGGAAAAATCAAAATAAGAATTATTCAGACAGCTTTGGAAAATAGGTAAATTGAGTTTAATCTGAACTCTTGCAGAATAGATTCGTATATAAATATACTGTATGCCTAATTTTTGATCTTATTCTTATTGCTCGTAGTTGTGATGATCCTTTTTATCGATTTTATCTTGATCTTCAATTGATTTGTTTATGGGCGTCCTGTCAGATTTGCAAGGAGTGGGTATTATAGAAATATTCTTAGCTGTTCGTTTTACTACTTGGGCTGTAGATGTTTTCTTTGTATTTTTATTTAGCCGTAGTTTTGTTTCATTTTGGGTTGGAATATGTGTGTCAATCAGAGCACCAGCATTTTGCTCAGTACTTTCATTTTTGGGTCTAGTATCCCAACTTTTCGATTCGGATAAGATCATTTCATTTTGAAGAGACTTTGTGGGAAGGGGGGAGGGACCAGCCTCACTTGCCAATTTCGTTTCTTTATTGATGCTTTGGCAAGACTCTAAAGAAGCTTGATTTTCTATCTTAGATTGCATTTGATTTTGATAATTTTCGTTTGTATCAACTACATTATTTTCTAGCTCAATTTGAGTATTACCTTCAAATTTTGGTGGGTTTTGGACTGTTTTTTGGGCATAGTGCTGCCTATAAATTATAAGCTCAGCAAGATATTCTTTTTCGCGCTCAAGCGCAAAGTTTAACTGTGTTTGTAGCGAGATATTTTGCGAAATGAGAAGGTTTAAAATCTGTTTAAAATTTACTTCATTGTCTTTATTTGATTTTTTATCGACTAACTCAACAATAGCTGGCATAGCTTTATTTAGATCTATTTTTCCATTGATTATATTAATTTTTTTATGTCTTTTTAAATAGTAAATTTGTGTTCTTGAAAGACCAGTTCGTTTGCTTAGCTGAAGTACTGTTAATTTTTCCATGTTTAATTTTGTTTAAAATAAGTTTCTGTGTTGAGTGATTATACTGATAAAGTGATTCAACTTTTAGCTTAAAGACGAATAAAATGTGCTCTGTGAGGTAATTTTTAATTTTATACTTAGTGAAAAAACATGCTATTTTTAATTTGTTCAACTATATCCCGCGTAGTTACTAGATTTCTTGTCGAGAATTGAATATGAAATTATCTGAGATAGAATATACACAACGGATTAAAGAGCTTAAATGTTTATTGGATTTTTATAAAATTCAGATTGAGCCTTTTAAAGGAAAGGCAGGGCCTCAGCATGATGAGTATCTTATGTCTGTTGCTTATCTTGATATTATTTTTCAGCTAGAAAAATTGCTTCTATACTTGGATTACAATGGGCAGTTAAAGGTTATCCTGTTTACAATGCCATTTTCATTAGATAGTTTTTTCACCCAACGATTCAGTAAATTGGTATTGCTGCCATGTTCTAATGCAACACTGGCAATAGAACATGGGGGTGATGGCATTTTTGAACAAGCTCTAGTTTGAATTTGTTGATATAAGTACGACGTTTTCTTCTTACGCCTTCAGTATAAATGATGGTTAAATTTTGGCTTATCAATTAAGCACTCATTAAAAAATAAGTGGGTACGAAAATAAGCGTCTGTAATTAATTTTAGTAGTGGAGCAGCGGACGTTTACCGCAGTAACAGCGAATTAAACAATGACTTAAAAATTGCCTATTCTAAGCGGATCAATCATTTGGATGGAAATTTTTTTGATGAAAAATCAAAGAATATTTATAACTCTATTCAAATATTTGTTTAAAATCACTTTAATTTTTAAGCTGAACTTGATAAAAAGATTTATTCATCAACATAATGAAATTCAGTGGTTATGGCTAAAAAGTATAATTTATATCCAATCAAGACCATCAAGGGTTGGCAAGGTGAAGATTGGGATGTTTATGAAGAACGAAAAACGCCAACTGGAGTTATGATTTATAAGGGGTGGCTATATGGTTCAACTGGTGGATTTTTAGCATATATTCTTACGGATGAAATTGTCCAATTTCTCAAACAACACAGAATTGATGAGGTTGTGAAGCAATTGGGTATTTCACGAGATAAGGTCATTTGTTTTAGACGCGAGCTAAATTTACAAAAAAAATACTTTAAACTAGATCATCAATGGATGCACCAGCATAAAGAAGAATTACTAAGCAATACCTTTCAGATTCTCAACGAGAAATACGGTTTAACGAAGCCACAAGTCAATCTCTATACAAAATACCTAAAGCAGACTTTGGCAGTAGCTCCTATAGACTCAAAAAGACAAAGTTTAACCAGTCTAAAAAAAGAACTACGCTATCAGTCACATAAACATGAAATTTCACAAATGACTGTTCCAGAAATTAGTGATTATCTTCAAATTTCATATGCGACTGCCTATTGGATGCATCAACAGGTTTGCGAAGAATTTCATTTATCGAATACAGCAGACAATCGTAAAATTCATCAAGCACAGTATCAGAAATGGTTACTGGATCATAAACAAGAGTTTTTTAGAACAGATATTAAACTTGAAGACATTGCACGAAATTTTAATTTAACCAAACTTCAACTGATTTATGCCCGTAAAAGACTTCAAGCTCTATTTCCAGAATTAGGGAAAAAGAAGGATGTGATGACATGGGTATTACAACATCGAGATGAATTATTTAGGTCAACACGGCACGAACTCGCCAAAAAATATGACATGACTAGAGATCAGATCAGTTATAGACGTTACTTGCTTAAACAACTGAAACAAAATGAGACATAAATTGTCGTACTCCACATGATCATAGACAGTTCTGTATAGACAGATTATTAAGTAATTGAGTAGAATGGATCACAATCTAAAATCCAATAATAAACTATGTCTAACAATATTTATGCTGCTTTGGAGCAATTAGGTCTTACTGCCAAAAAACGTGCGATACATGCACAGTTCAGTAATAAAAGCCTTAACGATCAAGTCTTTCTTCAGCGTATTAATGGCACGCATGCTCTCAATGAAGGAATTCACTTACAACTGATCTGCCTTTCAACCAATGCGCAATTGCCTTTAAAGACGTTCATTGGTTCTCAAGTCGCCATTGATATCGTCAACGATCAATCCGAACTCAATCGAATTTCAGGCATTGTAACCAAAGCAGATGTGGGTGCCTCTGATGGCTCCCTTACAGTTTATCGTTTAACCGTAGAAGACCCAACAGCACTGTGGAAATATCGTAGAAATTCGAGAGTTTTCATGGCGAAATCTATTGTGGATATTGTGCAATGCATTTTTTCTGAGTGGCAACAACGAAGTTCCTTGTTTGCATCCAGTCTGACATTGGATAAAAGTGGCTTAACCAAGGACTATGATGTCAGACCATTCATTATGCAGAATAATGAATTGGATGGCGAATTCATTCAAAGACTTCTTTCTGAGGAAGGCATTACAACTTTAATCGATGAAGCACAGCTTAAAGTTTCCAGTTCAAGTGAACAAATCCAGCCTCAAAAGCTACGTTTAATCGATGATAACTCCCAATATAAAAGTTTAGATCGTAAGAACATTCGCTTTCATCGCAGTTCCGCGACAGAACTCACAGACAGTATCACGGCGTTTATCGGACAACGCTCAATCCAACCTACTTCAGTGCATATCCAACGATGGCAAGCAGATGCATTGGAAACAGAAGAGGGTGCAGGCTCAGTTCAAAGTAAACACCAACATAGTAAAAATTATGACAATGCCAGTTTAGGTCTAGAACAGGCATGGCATTTTAGCCCAGCATGGATACAAGACCTGAATGGGGAAGATGGTGTAACCAAATCAGGTAACAGTCAGATTGAAAAGTTCAATGAAAACTTGGGCAACTACTACGACTCACAAGCCAAACAATTTACAGCAACCTCAACTGTACGAGATGCACATGTTGGTTACTTTTTTGAGCTAGATGAACATCCGACCATATCTCAACTCGAGTCTCAAAATAAGCAGTTCTTGATCATATCGAAGCGTTTTTATAATCAAAATAATTTACCCAAAGACTTAAGCTATCAAGTTGAAACTTTACTGAAACAAAATGATTGGCAAACCACCGATATCATCACAAACAACAGTGAAGAACGCCAAGCCAATGAGTTGGTACTACAACGACGTAATATTACCATTGTTCCAGAATATAACCCCTTAGTCCAAAGACCAATAGCCCATCCGATGCGTGCTAGAGTCGTTGGTTTAAGTGGAGAAGAAATTTATGTTGATGAATGTGGACGGATTAAAGTTCGCTTCCTGTTTACCCGTAGTGAAGACAACACTCATGATGGTGGTGCAGGCTCAAACGACAATGATACCGACTCGGCTTGGGTGGATGTGCTGACGCCATGGGCAGGCGAAGGCTATGGCGCAAGATTTTTACCAAGAGTTGGAGAGCTGGTCGCCATTGACTTCTTTGGGGGCGATCTTGATAGACCGTTCGTGATGGGGCGTATTCATGAGGGTCACCGCCATCCGACCAAGTTTGATGACAAAGGTAAACTGCCTGATACTAAAAAGTTGTCAGGAATCAAAAGCAAGGAATATCAAGGTAGTGGCTACAACCAGCTGAGATTTGATGATACAACTAACCAAATCAGCAGTCAGTTACAGAGTAGTCATGGCGCCAGCCAACTCAACTTGGGCAAACTGAGTCATCCCAAAGACAAAGCAGAAAGTGATGATCGTGGAGAGGGTTTTGAACTCAGAACTGACCAATGGGGAGCGATTAGGGCAGCAAAGGGGCTATTTGTTGGAACAGATGCACAACCAAATGCTGAAAGAGAACAGCTTGATATAGAAGATGCGATACAAAGACTAGAAAAGGCTTTAGCTGATGTTAAAGTATTACAAAAAGGTGCAACACAGGCAAAAGCTGACCCTAAAGATGTTTATACACGTTATCCGAGCTTAAAACAGCAACTCGATGATCAATTTAAAACCATGGCAAAGCCTAATATCCTGATTAGTACACCTACAGGTATAGCTGTGACTACACCAAAAAGTCATAGTTATCAAGCTGGTGAAAATATAACAATGATTGCAAATAAGCAAATCGACATCAGCAGTATGGGGCAATTGACAGCCAATAGTCTTAGTGGAATGAGTTTATATGCTCAACAAGGAGGACTAAAAGCTTTTGCCAATCAAGGGGCAGTGCAAATTCAGGCACAGAATGATGTATTGCAAGTTGCTGCTTTAAAAGATGTATCTATTACAAGTAGCCAAGGTTCGATTAATATTGTAGCTGATAAGGAAATAACGCTAGGAAATAAAAGTGGTGGCTATATTAAGATCAGGAAAAATGGCTCAATTGAAATAGGTAGCCCTGCTGTTGTAGATATTAAATCTCAAATTTTCAATACATTAGGAGCAGTACATTTTAATGCAACTTTGCCTAATATGCCCATAATAGCAAACTCAAAAGATAAAAAAATTACCCATCTGTTTTGGTCTTATGGGGAAGATTGCAAGCCAATTTCCGATTCCTCTAGGCATTATGTAGACATGAATCTACATATTGAGACAATAAACTATACTGAGGGTGAAGAAGTGTCTGCTAAAATCAAACACGATAGTGTTAATGGAGAAACTCAAACTTTTTCCGTTTCAGGTAAAGTTAATCAGAATGGCGTTGCTATAATTAAAAATGTACTTAAAGATAAACAGTTAGCTTTTAACTAGAGGGTAAAAAATGACATGCACCATCACTGCTATTGCTCAAGATAAAACCGTACATTGTATTGCTAATCGACCAAGCTGGGCTGCCGTAAGCAGTTTTTATCAAGATTTGGCTAACACTATGAGTACAGATGAGCTATTTATTGAGCTTTTTGGTCCCGACTATAATCGAGGTGTTTTTAATAACTCTTGCGCTACTCGAGTTTCGGTTGCGTTACTACACGCTGGAGTAAAAGATGTTGGTCGTGAATATAACGTACAATATGGTGAATTCAAGAGTAAAGGAATTACTGTCTCTGCGGTGAATATGAGAAAGCTGCTCCAAAAAAAATGGAACTCTCCTGAGGTTCCCAGTTTTAAAACTGAGGCTACGACCACGCTCGCTGATCTACAACGTGAGATAGGAGGTAGAAAAGGCGTGTTTTCCTTTGTTTCTAGCGATCAAAGGAGTTTCGGAGCATCTGGTCATATTACAATTTGGGATGGAACAGATGTCATACACGGTACAAGCAAATATCCTAATCAAGCTTATGCGGATGGAAACCTTGGTACTGTTTGCCTTTGGGAGTTAAAATGAAAAAATACTCTATGAACAAAATACTATTTTATTTAGTCATCGCTAGTGTTGCAAACATCGCTGTTGCAAAGGATTTTTCTACAGAAAATCATGGCATACAAAAAGCAGTGATGACTAAATTTGCAAATGACAATCGAGCTTTTGAGGAGTATGCAACATTAGGAAAGGCACAGTGTTATACCAAGTTGTTTAATTTAGAAGAAAAGTATGATCATACAAGTGAGTTATTTAGTAATGCCTCCATTACAATGTATAATGAACGAGTGCCGTTACTTCGGCTTATCAATGGTACTTCGATTCAGAATAGCCTTGTAAATTATATCAGAGCAAAACTCACAGAACTCACACACTCTGATAAAAAATCGACCACTCAATCGTACTACTACAGGTCAGCACAAAGTTGTGAAACAATGTTTGACACCAAAAACAAACAGTTACGCAAAACTTATTTAACACTGATAAACAACGATAAAAACTATATACAGCCTGATGATAATTATACTTTAGAGGATATACAGCAAATGGAAAATGATTATCTAAAAAACTATTTTATTCATGTAGATATAGATGGATGTCCTTTGGGCTTGGCTGCCAATTGTTAGTTGTTTCATATGAGGAAAATGAGCTGGCTATTATGAATAAAATATTATTGATGGTATTTACTAGTATGGTAACAGTTGCAAATGCAAGTGAATCAGAGTACGACAAAACCAATGAAGCAGCAATCATAGCTAAGTTCGAGATCGATATCCACGCGATTAAAGACTACTCAGTTTTAGGAAAGGCTCAAGGAATTCATATAGATGAGAGTTATCCAGACCCTGCGTTAGTAAGTAAACAGTGATATAAGGTATGTCGAAAGGTTTACGTTGGCTTTTATTAGCTTTCACGTTCTTGATTGTTTTTGATTATATCGTGATTAGTTACTGGCGAGATAATACAAACATAGATATATCAGCATCAACCCTCATGATTATGTTGATTGGTTTACCTTTATCTATTTTATTTGCTTTTTATATATTTTTTCTTCTTTTCAAGTTTATAAAAAATAAATTAACTAGTACAAAGACTCTCCCTTCTGTAGATGAAAGTAACACCCCAAATGATCAAGAAGATAATACATCTATCGACCTAGACGGAAATACACTTTTACCAGTACAATATTTACATATTTTAGAAACTGCATTAATAACACCTTTTGGAAATGATGTAAAACAGATAATTGTTGAACTCCAGAAAAAGAAACCCGCTGAACCTGATCCTATTTTAAAATATGAAAAAACTTATCCTTATTTAAGCCAGCGGATTTTATCTATGCCCGTACTTAACGATGAGGAAAAAAACTCTTTAAACAACAAGTTTCAGCTTTGTTTGTATTATCTCACGCCTACTTTATACTGATCGTGCAAAACGTATTGAGCAAATAACGATTCAATTGTTTGAAAAAATTGCTTTAGTTTTACAGAGTTTAGATATCAAACAGCTATATCTGCAACAAGAAGAGATCATTAAGTCTAAAAATCAAGCACGATTACATCCTGATTGGCTATCACAAATATGCAAGCAACCTCTGCAAGAATCTACTGAAATAGCATATCGTCCGCGACCAAATCTGCAAGTTTTGTACATTTTACCTAGTCATATATCTGATGTAGAAAAGGAAATACTGTCAGAACTACCAAAACAGTATTTAAAATGATTAGATATAAATGAGCAACATGATGTTCAATATCATATTAGTTATGTAAACAGCAGTGATGAAACTCAAATGGTTATTGATGAAATGTTGACTAAACATTTAAATTTAGATCATACAGAAAATCCTCAATTACTTTTAATCATGGGTGTTGATTCATGGATACATCAGTTACTTATTAATATTAAATTTGATAAAGAAAAGAAGTCTGTGCAACCATCAGAAGGTGGTTTTGCTATTTTATTTTCTGATCAAGAAATTACGACAGGTATTAATCCGATTGCCAGTGTTACCAAACCTTCGAAGTACAACTGTTATAAAAGTAATATAGTGCCCGATCAGAGAATAGCTGTGAAGTGGCTTAAACTCAGTTCGAGAAACTTTCAAAGCCAAGTCAATGAGATTCATGCACGTTTAGCAGTCCTCAACAGATTTATGGAATTAGGTCGACCACATACCCAAGTTATGCCTTAAATTTGAATTACTTGGAGAAGTACTAACTTTTAAATCTTTATGCAACAAAGCCGTTCAAATAAAACATCGCCAGTCGAACTTTTATTCATAAGAGAAACTACTTTTTCATCCATCACATTGAGCTAAGCAAGCTCGGCTTATTCTACAGGGTTTACAGTATTGAATATTATTAACATCGTTTAAATATAGTCAAAAGGGTTCAAAAAAACCATAAATATTTTTTAAAGGTACTTCAAATTTTACGCTAAACTTGATAAAAGAAGCACTATTGATCAACACAATAAATTTCAGTTGTTATGGCTAAACAATATAAACTTTACCCAATAAAAACCATCAAAGATTGGGAGGGTGAAGACTGGGATGTTTATGAGGAAAAACGCCTACTGAATGGATTAACATTATTTAGAGGTCGAATGCATGAACAAGTTTATGGACATAATGCAACTATCCTGACACAAGAATTGGCTGAATTTATTAAGCAAAATCATTCCATTAAATTGCCAGTTTTAGCTAAACAGCTTGGATTTTCTAAAGATGTGTTAATTCGTTTTAGAAAACGTCTTGATATACAAAAGAAAGTCCAGAAACCCGATTATGAATGGGTAATCGCTCATCAAGACGAAATACTGTACGCAACACATCATGTGTTATTCGAAAAATATCAGTTAGATACAGGTCGAGTGAGTCGCTATACTCGTTATTTAATTGAAAAAGTTGGAATTACACCAATCAGAAAACGAGACAAAAGAAAAGTGTTAGCCGAAATTGATGAAAAAATTTTAACCCACCAAGACCTTATTTTGTCATGCAACAAAATTGATGATTTGGTTGAGGCGATGGATATTTGTATTCCAGTTGCTGCAAGAATACATAAACAAATGTGTAAGAAACAAAACCTGTCTACAACAGCAGAAAGGTTAAAACAAAAAAGAGCTGAGAAAAAACAATGGTTATTGGAAAATCAGCACGCGCTTTTAAGTAATGAACTTCCTGTTAAAGATGTTGCGCAAAAATTTAATCTTACAAAACATCAACTCATGTCAGCAAGAGCACAATTAAAAAAGTTACTCAACATTTCCAAAAGACCATTAGCCATTGATTGGGTCAAAAGCCATCAATATGAATTAATGCATTTGAACAATGAAGAGTTACTACACAAATATCAACTGTCGCGAAAGCAAATTTATTTCAGACGTAGCTTGTTGAGAGAATTGCAACAAAATGAGGTGGAAACAGTTGTTTAAAATTATGGCAGTAGACAAACCTGTCTAGACAAATTGTCTGTTTTTTAGTAGAATTGATTACAATCTAAAACCAAATAATAAACCATGTCTAACAATATTTATACTGCCCTAGAGCAGCTTGGTCTTTCTGCTCAAAAACGTGCTTTGCATATTCAATTCAGCAATAATTCACTGAATAATCAAGTCCTCCTTCAGCGCATTGATGGAAAACATACGATCAATGAGGGTATAAATTTACAGCTGATCTGCCTGTCTACATCAGCAAATATACCTTTGAAAAACTTTATTGGTTCTCAAGTAGCCGTTGATATCGTCAACGATAAATCAGAACTCAATCGAATTTCTGGGATTGTGACAAAGGCTGATGCAGGCGCGAGTGATGGTTCTCTTACAATCTATCGCCTCACGGTAGAAGACCCAACCGCATTGTGGAAACATCGTAGAAACAGCCGTGTGTTTATGGCAAAGTCTGTCGTGCAAATTATGGATATTATCTTTCAGGAATGGAGAGAAAAAAGCCCTTTGTTTGCTTCAAGCCTGACACTGGATAAAAGTGGCTTAAGCAAAGACTATGATGTAAGGCCATTCATTATGCAACAGAATGAACGGGATATAGATTTTGTACAACGGCTTCTTTCCTCAGAAGGCGTTAACACTTTAATTGATGAGGCACAAAGTACAGTTTCTAATTTTAATGAACAAATCCAACCACAAAAACTACGTTTAATCGATGACAATAATCAATTTAAATCACTTGATCGACGTAGCATTCGTTTCCACCGTAGCAGCGCTACAGAGCTCACAGACAGCATAACAGCCTTTACTGGATTACGTTCCATTCAACCCACCGCAGTGCATATACAACGTTGGCAAGCTGATGCACTGGAAATAGAAGAAGGTGCGGGCTCAGTTTTAACTAAGCATCGACATTCAGACAATCAAGATTCAGCGAGTTTAGGGTTAGAACAAGCATGGCATTTTAGCCCAGCATGGATACAAGACTTAAACGGTGAAGATGGTGTAACCAAATCAGGCAACAGTCAGATTGAAAAGTTTAACCAAAATCTAAGCAATTATTACGATTCACAAGCCAAACAGTTTACAGCTACCTCGACTGTGCGTGATGCACATGTAGGTTATTTTTTTGAACTAGATGAACATCCGACAATATCTCAACTAGAGTCTCATGATAAGCAGTTTCTGATCATATCTAAACGTTTTTATAACCAAAACAATTTACCTAAAGACTTGACCAATCAAGTTGAAACTTTACTGAAACAAAGCCATTGGCAAGCAGCGACTATCACAGC
Source organism: Acinetobacter sp. AS167 (assembly GCF_037152175.1). Lineage (NCBI taxonomy): Bacteria > Pseudomonadati > Pseudomonadota > Gammaproteobacteria > Moraxellales > Moraxellaceae > Acinetobacter > Acinetobacter sp. AS167. The sequence goes on along the minus strand of NZ_JBBCMP010000002.1, from coordinate 117,334 downwards.
AAACAACAATGATGAACGTCAAGCCAATGAATTAGTCCTACAACGACGTAATATTACGATTGTCCCTCAATATAATCCCTTAACCCAAAGATCAGCTGCTCACCCAATGCGCGCCAAAGTAGTTGGACCAAGTGGAGAGGAAATCCATGTGGATGAATGGGGACGAATCAAAGTTCGTTTTCTGTTTACTCGAAATGAAGATCATCGTCATGATGGTGGTGCAGGCTCTAACGACAATGATACAGACTCAGCTTGGGTGGATGTACTGACTCCATGGGCAGGCGAAGGCTATGGGGCGAGATTTTTACCCCGTATTGGAGAGATTGTCGTTATTGAGTTTTTTGATGGTGATATCGACAGACCATTTGTCCTGGGACGAATTCATGAAGGACATCGCCATCCCACTAAGTTTGATGATAAAGGCAAATTGCCTGATACAAAAAAATTGTCAGGAATTAAGAGCAAGGAATATAAAGGCGGTGGCTTTAACCAACTCAGATTTGATGATACTACAGACCAGATCAGCGCTCAGCTACAAAGTAGTCATGGAGCCAGCCAACTGAATCTTGGAAAGCTTAGTCATCCTAAACATCAAGCGGAAAGTGATGATCGTGGAGAAGGTTTTGAGTTAAGGACGGATGAGTGGGGGGCGATTCGAGCAGCCAAAGGGTTATTTGTCGGTACAGATGCACAAATGAATGCCGCTGATAAACAGCTTGATATAGAGGTTGCGATCCAACGGCTTGAACAAGCTTTGGAACAAGTCAAAATATTACAAAAAGGAGCTACACAAGCAAAGGCTGACCCAAAAGAGGGTTATACACGTTATCCGAGTTTACAACAGCAACTGGATGACCAACTTAAGACTATGGCAAAACCGAACATTTTGATTAGTACACCTACGGGGATAGCTGTGACTACGCCGAAAAGTCATACTTACCAAGCAGGTGAAAGCATAACAATAGTTGCGAATAAGCAAATTGATTTGAGTAGCATGGGGCAATTCACAGCCAATAGTCTGAGTGGTATGAGCCTATATGCGCAGCAAGGCGGAATGAAGGTTCTAGCCAACCAAGGTGAGGTGCAGATACAGGCGCAAAATGATGCATTACAAGTAGCTGCCTTGAAAGATATTTCCATTACAAGTAGTCAAGGTTCAGTCACCATAGCGGTTCAAAATGAAATAACACTTGGTAATAAGAGTGGTGGGTATATCAAAATCAAGACCGATGGCTCGATTGAGATCGGTAGTCCTGCACTGGTAGAAGTGAAGTCTCAAATGTTTAATACATTGGGTGCAGCAACATTAAAATTACCTCTACCCAGCTTCGAAAGTGTGTTGAGTTACAATGAAAGTTTTAAATTGCTCGATCCATCAGGCACTGTGATTCATGGTTTGGCTTATAAAATTACCGGTATGGATACAGATGTTTTGGGAGAGACTTCCGATACAGGTCTTTCTGACAAAGTATTTTCTCTAACGGAACAACAAATTCAATTTGATCCAGTTTGGTATGAACTGGTAGATGACGAAACATCCGAATAAATATTTGATTTTGACTTGAGAAAAAATATATGGGTAATACAAGTATCACCAATCAAAAGCAGGATTCCTGCACAGAGGTTTCTCTGAGTTGTGATCATTTATGGTCGATGGCGCAACAATTTGCTTATGCTCGATTGTGTGACAAGAAAGGTAATAACATAGCTCTTACTGCTATGTATAGTTCGCGTGCAAGAAGAATTGCGGCGACCTATGCACGCTTTTATTTAGAAACAGAGGTTGGCGGTAATCCTAAACTCAAAGGTCGTTACTACTGGATGGCATTGGGAGCTTTTGCCAGTAAAACAGTTGCCTGCTCATTAGAGGATTTAAGAGTTATAGGTATAAGTTCGATCAGTATGGTGCATACTGGGCTTGCTAAAGGAAACTTTTGGTTATTTATGGATGTGGCATGTTGGCATTGGTATTGGAGTAATTACCCACGGAGTTTTAATGTTTGTGCAACAAAACGGGATTCTGAACAATGCGTGCCGCAGGTCAAGGCAGTGTTGGACAAACTGCCTTGGGCGGATAAAGCATTATCAGCAGTTAAACGATTTAAATATAACGATAATATTAAAAAAGGTATGTTGAAAGTTCAAGAATTTGAACAGACAGTGAGCCGAACCGAACGCCCGACAATTCAATTTGATCATCTGATGGCAGTTGCCAATCATGAACAAGGCAACATATTGCAGCCATTGATTTATGATGATCCTGATTTTTCTAAATGGGTAGCCGCACAACGTTCGCGATATATAAAGTGGATGACACCAACTTTAAAAGTTGTATTTTCACATACATGTGACACCAATCAATCTCGGTTGGAGTCGATTGCTCCAGATGACACCATACTGGAAAACTTTAAGAGTAGGATGGATTGGATTGGTGATGCTGCTAAACAATTCCATGGTTTAATGCAAGGTACTAAACAAGACAGTGATAAAGTCTATATGGAGCAAGAGTTAAGAACCATCGCAGCTTGGGTCGACTATAAAGACAGTCGTGATGTACTGTGAACGAGTAAAAGAGAGAGCATAATGAAAACCATACGAAATGTGATAAAGCTATGTTTATTGTTATGTAGCCTAATGAGCATAGCATGTAGCCAGCAGCTCTCATCAGATGATAAAGGAAATAAAAAAAGCATGAATGATTTAACTTTATATTTTAACAAAGAAACGGGGGAACAGTTTGTTGCGCGTACGCAACCAGAATCATCGAATCCTTTACCAACATCTAGTACCACATTTTATAAATTACGTTGGCATAAGAACCCTATTAAGATTCAAATTGAGCATGGTGCAAATAGTATTGCCGTAGACTATGTGATTGGGGTGCTATCTGGAGTTGCTAATCCTAGTGAGTTAATTTCAGAATATGATATTTCGGCTGGTTTAAGTAATGATGATACGATGAGTCATGACCAAGCACGTTTGGTCATGTTGGCAATTTTTAAAGATTTAAAACAAGCGGGTTGGCAACGTTATATCAGCTTATCTGGTCCACGGTTGACTGGCAAAGATGCATTGAAGTATGCAAGTACACATACTTATGAACTTGATCCAGATTATGCATATAGCTTGGATGAATGGATGCAATTAGAAGATGGTTCACGTTGGATGTTACAAGCCAATGGGATTTATTTAACCATCCAAATGTATAGAGAACAAAGCAAAATGGACCCGCAACAACCAGGGGCATATTACGTAAGTTATAAATTTCAATCAGAAAAAGAATACTATGCACCACACTTTAAGGATGATGATTTAAAAAAATCGGCAATCAATGCTGCACGCTGGGTATCGTTATATCCTGGTATCAAAAAACAAATGAATCAAATACGTGAGCAACGCGAAGCTGAGCTTAAGGCGCAAGGAATCACGATTGATGAAAGCTATCAAGACCCAGCATTGGTGAGTAAAAAATAAGGTATTCGTTATGATCTGGGGTTTTGTTAAAGAAAAAGGAGGAATGCAAGTGCTAAGGTATTGGCTTCGACAATGTTTATTATTGGGTGTGCTTGTCTTGATCGCGTGTAGTAATCAGTACGCACCCTCCAATAACGGAAATAATAACCATATAAATCCTTTAACTTTGTACTTTAACAAAGAAACAGGAGCGCAATTTGCTGCTCGTATACAGGCAAATATAGATAATCCTTTACCAACCTCTACGACTACTTTTTATAATCAGCATTGGGATAAAAATCCGATTGATGTAGTGATTGAGCATGGACCAAACAGCATTACCTTACATCATGTGATTGGAGTACAAACATCAGTTGCAAATAGTAATGATTTAATTACAGGTTATAGTGTTTATGCTGGTTTAAGCAATGACAGTACGATGAGTCATGACCAAGCACGTTTAGCCATGTTGGCAATTTTTAAAGATTTAAAACAAGCAGGTTGGCAACGTTATATCAGTTTATCTGATCCAAGATTGAACGATAAAGATGCATTGGCTTATGCAAGTAAGGAATTTTATGAGCTTGATCCAAATTATGTATATAGCTTGGATGAATGGATGCAATTAAAAGATGGTTCACGTTGGATGTTGCAAGCCAATGGGATTTATTTGTCGATTACAGTTCGGCGTGATCAAACTAAGATGGATCAGCAACAACCAGGGGCGTATTACGTAAGTTATAAATTCCAATCAGAAAAAGAATATTATGCACCATACTTTAAGGATGATGATTTAAAGAAATCGGCAATCAATGCGGCGCGTTGGGTATCGTTATATCCTGGTATCAAAAAACAGATGAATCAAATACGAGCAAAAACCGAGGCTGAACTTAAGGCGCAAGGAATCACGATTGATGAAAGTTATCAAGACCCTGCATTGGTAAGTAAAAACTAAGGTGCATTATGTCAAAAAGTGTACGATGGATTATTTTTACAATTATTGTCTTGGTCATTTGTGATTGGGTGATCATCAGTTACTGGCGAGACAATAATGAAATCGAGGTATCCTCAACGATACTCATCAATAAGCTTATTGGTTTACCTTTGGCTATTGTATTTTGTGTTTTTGCGATTACTCGGTTGTTTGCATTTGCTAAACGAAAACCAGACGGCCCCGTTGTTTCAGAGATTACTGAAGAATCTCCTCCCAGCATTGAAGATGAAATAAAAATAAAGCATATCGGGCAAAAAATATCTGTTTTGGCAACAGCAGTCAGCACACCTTTTGGTGAAAATTTGACACAAATTATGATGCAACTCGATGATAAAAAATTGCCAGAGCCTGATCCATTGTTAAAATTTCAGATAAGTTATCCTTATTTGAGTCGCCGTATTGAATCTCTCTCATCATTGAATGATCAAGAAAACTCAGCATCACACGCTCGACCACTATTTACAGATCGCGCGAAACGCGTAGAGCAGATGACCACGCATTTGTTTAAACAATTGGCTTTGGTTTTACAAAGTATTCAGATTAAAAATTTGAATTCCAATCAAGAGGAACGTGATAAGGCGAAGAATCAGCAAGCCAGACTGCATCCTGAATGGGTCTCACAAACTAAAAAGACAGTGTCAGAAGAACTTCATACTGTATATCGTCCTCATCCGAGCTTAAAAGTGGTGTATATATTACCTACTCATATCTCAGGAGTTGAAAGAGATACATTATTTGATCTTTTAAAACACCATTTAAATTTGATGGGTATTAATGAACAACATGATGTTGATTATTTTATGACTCATGTCGAAAGCAGTGAAGGAACTCAGCTCATTATCCATAATGCTGTAATGGAGCATTTGGATATTGATCATGTAAGTAGCCCACAACTCCTTTTAATCATGGGGGCAGACTCATGGATTGATCAACTTCATCTTGATGTTAAATTCAATCAACAACAAAAAGCGGTACAACCCTCAGAGGGTGGTTTTGCAGTGCTGTTCTCGGATCAGCAAGGTACCACGGATATAGAACCGATTGCTAATATTACGATACCGTTGATGTATAAACCGCATCAAAGTGCTGAGACTTTAAATCTCATTCAAGCGATTGAGCAACTTCAGCAAGCATATAATTTTCAAAAAAATGATAAAGTTTTGGGTGATGATGAAATCGTATTTACGGATCATGCTGTAACACATAGCAAATCTTTGGCTGACTTGATGTCCGTATCTGATCATTTTCAGATTGAAGATGATCAATTTGTCTCTATCAGCCCAATCCTCAACGATACTGCTGCAATGGTTTCAGGCCTATCATTAAGCCTTGCAATTATGAATTCGGCTGAAAACAAAAAAAATACTTTGTTGATCCATAATACAGAAAGTCAATTTGGATACTGTTGGATGGTTACATCTCCAAAACACTGTATTGATGGGTCTACCAGCCAAGGAGAGTCAACTTAAATGTCACAACCGATTATTTTAGAAGGTGATTTGACCACGACAGGGGGACGTATGATTGCTTCTCAAACGGCACGTAAATCAAATGGTAAAAATATCATTGTATTGGGAGATAAGTTTTTTTGCCCAGCGTGTAAAGCTATGGGGACTGTTATACAAGCAAGTGATCTTCAATTTTGTAGCAGTGTCGGCGTTGCTTATCATGGGTGCAAAGTGAAATGTGGTTGCCCTGGTAACCATATTGTGATGGCAACCCAATCAGTTGATCTTGTTGATAAAGGTTCAAGTGGAAAATTAACCAAATCAAATACCAATCATGTCATTGCGCAAAGTCGTGTTTCCGACAAGACCTATGAACATCAATTTGTATTGGTCGATGAGTTTACCCAGATTCCGCTTGCAGATCGATTTTATAAAATAATCATGGATGGTGTAACAATTACAGGGAAAACCGATAGCCAAGGGCAAACCCAATTAATGACAGCATCTGAAATGTTAGAGGTATTGATAGAGGTTTATCCTGAAAATTACGAGGAACAACCCAAATGATACCGATTATTGTAGGCACTGGTAGCAGTACACTGGTATTAAAGTCAGACTCAGGCACTAAAACTATAATCCCTATAAATAAGCCACGTGGTACAGTATTTTGGGGAGGTGCGGGTTTAGATGGACCATATTTAAAGCCAATGACTCAAGCATTTATAGATGCAGGAATCCACTATATATGGTCGGGGTTGAGTAATACTGCAACGAAAAATCTGCCGGGTACTATAGGCACACTAATAGATGCTGCACGTACAGGTGTAATGATCAAAAATGATGATGGTACTGACAACTGGCGTGTTTATCCACCAGCTTCAACCCAATCTGCCAAACAGTTTAATTTAATTGGCTATTCTTACGGTTCAATGCTTGCAGCACAAACTGCCAAGTCTTATGCAAACCTTGGCTATGTGGTTGACCATTTGGTGTTAATCGGCTCTCCTATAGATGCTGACTTTTTAGCCATGTTAAGAAAGCATAAAAATATCAAAAAACTGACCATTATTGATTTAACCCAATATGGCGATCCTATTTATGCTGGGATGAGTTTTTATGAACTTGCTGAAAACTCGTTTAAACTTGGAGTTCAAATGAATAACGGTAAGGCGGAAGGGCATTTTTATTACGCGCATGTGATTCCAGATTCTCCACGGCGCTGGGCTGAACTCGCTAAAAGGATCAAAAATGAAGGTTTGGAGTAGTCAATTAGTGAAGAAGAATTTTTTTCTCATCCTTTATCTTGGTTCTTGGTCTTTACTAGCAATCATATGGTTGATTTTTTTAATCAAAGTGCTCAACTCAACCATTACATTTGCTGATGTAACAGTCGGTAGGGCGGTTGTATGGGTAGCAGCTGCATTTATATTAAGCTTTATCCCTGTATTGCATATTCTGCTATTTTTATATTGGTATTTAAAAAAATGGCGAACTAAAAATAATTTAATTTATGTTTTGACTTGTCTTTTGATGATCATCATTTCATTTTTATGGTCTCAAAACTATATCAGTCGTAGTGTTGAAAAAGATAAAAAATCACAGAAAATAGCTGTTGAAATAAAGATAAATGTCAAATATGAATTGGGGCTTGTAAATTATTTTGTTTAAGCTAATTTTTAAGTTAGATGATTATTAATAAAATTGATGCTTCTGCCTTAGATGGCAGAAGTATTCTTTTTTGCTGTCTAGTTAAAGTGTGTACTACAGAGCTCAGCCCAATCAGCCATTAGACTTTTACGCTTTTCCAAATAAGCTCCGCGTAAATAAGCAGCTTCTACTTCATCAGGTAGCTTATGTGCGAGTACATGCTCACAAACTTCACGTGGGTAGTTGGTTTTGTCAGCTGACCAGTCGCGGAAAGTAGAACGGAAGCCGTGTGTAGTGATTACTCGATTTTGTTTAGGGTCTATATAGCCTAAGCCATTTTCTTCTAACTTTTGGACATGCATTCTTTTGATTAATGTCGTTAAAGACATATCAGATAGCATTTCACCACCACGAGGTGCAGGGAAAATATAGCCTTGTGATTTTGTATTAGTCTGAATAGATTTCAATAACTCAATTGCTGGTTCTGAAAGTGGAACACGATGTTCTTTGTCTGCTTTCATCCGCTCTTTTGGAATAGTCCAAACTTTAGATCCAAAATCAATTTCTTGCCATTTGGCTCCAAAAATTTCACCAGATCGACATGCCGTTAAAATTGCAAATTCTAAAGCTTTGGGTGAAATGCCATCTTTCTGACGAAGGTGCTGAACAAATTCTGCTACCTGATCATAAGGTAAAGAAGGGTGAGGGCGTGATATCTGTTTTAAATTACCTAGAATAGGTTCTAAGTTACCTTTCCATTCAGCGGGGTTATCACCTTCAAAATATTCCATGGCTTTGGCATAATCAAAAATGGTTTCAATACGACCACGAATACGTTTAGCTGTTTCGTTCTTCTCAGCCCAGATCGGTTCTAATGCCTTGGCAATATCAACTTTACTAATAGAACTAATTACACGGTCACCTAAAATTGGATAAATATAAGTTTCTAATGTAGTTGACCATTGAGCAATATGTTTTTGGTTTTTTAACTCACGTGATTTATTAGCAATCACAATCTGAGCACATTTACGAAAAGTACGATCTCGAAGTTTTTGAATACGTAAAGCTTGAAGCTGATCTTGCTTTTGCTGAATAGGATCAATTCCTTTTCGGATTTGAGCTTTCATTTCTTGAGCTTTAGTTCTTGCTTCAGCGAGTGACACTTCTGGATAAGAACCTAAACCAATATCACGGCGATGGACTCGTTGTTTACCATTTTCATCAAAGCGTTGCCCAACAACAACACGTAAAACCCAAGCGCGAGAATCATTCACAATACGTAGATGCAAGCCATCTACACCGCCGACAGCATGCCTACCATTTTCTTTGATTTTTGCTACACTGAGTGCAGAGAGTTCTTTGGCTTTCTTAGGCATAGGGTTATTCCTGTCCCACATAATAACCCACATAGAATATTGGAAATGGTCGGATTAGGCAAGACGTAGTTGGAATGGTTTTATTTTAAATTGTTGAAAAATAAATTTATATTGGATTGGTTTGGACTGCATAAAACAAGTGTTATACGGACACCACTTCCGCCAAATATTTTAAAAGGCCCTTGTTTTTACAAGGGCCTTTTTTTTATGTGTATTTTTTTCTCACACTGTAACTCACATAAAATTTTAGATTAGATGACATTAATTGGGTGTATTTAGGGCATTGTAGGAATAGTCACTCATTTAGTTTAAATTTCTACAAGCTCATAAAATGACGTTCATCAAATAAAAAATCCCAATTAGTGACTCAGGGGCTGTGGATTGATCCTAAACGAAAAAATGGACATATAGTCGCTTTAAAGCTAATGCAATATTAACTTTGGAGATGTAAAAATGGCTAAATGCTTTAGTCGTGAAGTTAAACACTAAGCAATAGATTATGCGCTTTCGAATTTATATGTGTCTGTAGTTGCAATCGGCCAGAAATCAGGGGGAAGCTATTTAACATTAGACAATTTGAAAACTTATTTAAATTACAATAGGTCGGTGTTTGGTGAAAATCTCTGCTGATGCAAAAACAGCTGTTTGTGCATCCACATCAAGTTTTAAATCATTCACTAGTACAGGCTTTACTAAATAGTATGTGATTGATAGTGGAAGCAATTTTTCTATTTCTAATTTTCTTATTAATAACATAAATTATCTGTGTGCTTTATAAAATGAATTTTAAGGTAATTCTTGTTGGCCAATTCTATTTTGTTTCATGCTATGGAATCGCTTTGAAGAACTTTGATAAAGGATTAAATAATCCGTCTCAGCCATACAATGAAATTGATTCTAAAATATTAAGTGAAAATATAAATAAACCAATTCCAAACAGTCATGATGATTAATTTAATGCATTGATATCACAACCGAATGGGCATATTTTATCCCAAGCAACAATAGATAAAATAAAAATGGTACTCAAGCAAATGCCTAATCAGGAGGTTGCACACTATTTGTCGAAAGCATTTCCTTTAAACAATTTTAGTTCTATTCAAAATAAAAAACAGTTTTCAGAAAGGCTATTAGAAGTACTCACGAGTGAAGCTAGTGTTTCTAAAGAAGATATATAAGGTAAACTCATTTTATCTAGAAATCAAAGTAATAACTCACAGTCTGTGCACATGTCGGAAGTTTATAAGAATCAACTAATCATTGCTTACTTCGATACATTAGGGAAACTATCGAAAATTGATCAGGTTTTGTGAAATGAGTGAATAAGTATAATTATTTACGCTTCAGCCTGTAAATCCTCAAAGTGATCAAAACTGGGTGAGTTATGTTCTATTTGATGGTTAGAAAACGGGTGATTATGCGATTCAGTAGTATCAGGTTGATGATATGTTAACTCCTATTGCTCAAGCCTATTATTCGATTGGACAAGTGTTGGATTAATTTAAAATCCAAAAAGAGCACTCTTTATTTTATTTAAAATATTGAATTTATATATATTTTTATTTAGAAATTATATTCTTAATTTTTATTATTGAAATTGATTAGAATTATACACGGCGTCCTATTTACAAAACGTAATAATTTAAACATAATTAAATGTGAAACTCATCACAATCACTATTGACATGAATAATTTTAAATTTAATAAACTTACTTTGTGTGTTTTTTTTACGATTTTAGCAACAACAATACAAGCTGCAGAACCACAGCCGCGTCCAGATTTAGAATTAGATGCTGTTCAGCGCCAGCAACAACGTGATGAAGCATTACAAAAGCAATTACAGCCCGAAGCTATAGTGCAAACGGGATTAGAAAAACAACTTCAAACCCAAACACAACTGCACTATCTAAAATCAAACAGTGAAGATGTATGTTTTGAAATTAAAAAATTTGTGTTGATGGGAGAGGATGCGCATCAATTTACTTTTGCTATGCGCTCCGTCACGCAAGGTGAACATAATCTCATTGGCCGATGTATTGGGGTACAAGGCTTAAACCAAGCCTTAGATCTGATTCAAAACAGTATTATTAGTCATGGTTATGTCACCACCCGCATGCTGCTCCCTCAACAAAATATTGCTTCGGGTGAGATTAAACTACAAGTGATTGCTGGGAAAGTAGATCAAATTCAATTTGTTCAAGGGACGTCTAAGCGTGCTCATAAATTTAATGCCTTGCCTGTTCGCTCTGGGGATATTTTAAATATTCGGGATATTGAACAAGGCTTAGAAAACTTTAAACGTGTGCCGACTGTTGAGGCAGACTTTAAAATCAAGCCCTCAGAACAACGTAATCAACCTGGCTATAGTGATTTAGAACTGGCATGGCAACAAACAAAACCCTACCGGATTCATTTAGGTGTTGATGATGCAGGCTCAGATTCAACTGGGAAGTATCAAGGTACAGCAACCTTATCTTTAGACCATCTGTTTACTGCAAATGACCTGTTTTATGGTAGTTATAACCATGATTTGGGCGGAGGAGATCAAGGTAAACGAGGTACAGATGGCTATTACTTAAGTTATAGCATTCCACTCAAATATTGGTTACTTAGCACCAGTTATAGTCAGTCTGATTATAACCAAACGGTTGCAGGTGATAGCCAAAGCTATAACTATAGCGGCAAAAGCAAACTGATCGGGGCTGATTTATCTCGGGTACTTTATCGTGATGCCAAACGAAAAACTACAGCCAGTGTAGGAGGCTGGTATCGGGAATCACAAAACTTTATCAATGATGTAGAAATTGAAGTACAACGTCGAAAAACTGGTGGCTGGAAAGCCAGTCTGGATCATATAGAATATTTAGCCAATGCGACATTAACAGGCAATTTAACCTATAAACGAGGTACAGGTGCATTTAATGCAATGCATGCACCTGAAGAAGAGTTTGGCGAAGCTTATACTCATGTCGGTATTTTACAAGCCAATGCCGGTCTGCAAGTGCCATTTAAAGTCGGTAATCAATCGCTACAGTATCTCGCTGAATGGCGAACACAATATAGTAAAAAACCCCTGACCCCACAAGATCGATTCTCGATTGGGAATCGCTATACCGTAAGAGGGTTTGATGGTGAACAGACCTTATTGGCAGATAATGGATTTTTAGTGCGTAATGAAATCAGTGGCTCGATGTTTAAGCTTCCGATGCAATGGTACACCGGAATTGACTATGGTGAAGTGGGGGGTAAAACCGCACATGAACCAAATCCATTGCTGGGAACAAGTTTAATGGGGGCTGCCTTTGGATTACGCGGGCAAGTCTTAAAATCGGTCAATTATGACGTTTTTGTTGGGACGCCGTTAAAAAAACCAGACCACTTTAAAACAGACAATGTGACGACAGGATTTAGCCTGAACTGGATGTATTAATCCATTACATTCAATGTCCATATGCAACATTCAATCTTGAAAAAATATTAAAACATTAAGGTAAAACATTATGAATAAGAATCGTTATCGCGTTATTTTTAGCCAAGCACGTGGCATGTTTATTGCGGTTGCTGAGATTGTAAAAAGCCGTACCAAAACAGCGGGGCAATCACATGCTGTTGGTGAAATCGAAATAGTGGATGTCACGGGAGCATCTTCAATCACTTATAAAAAACTCAATCCTGTTAATTTTGCTGTGGTGAGCCTATTAGGTGCAGCAATTTACACCTTGCCGATGGCGACGATTGCTGAAAGTCAAATTGTGGCAGATCGATCAGCACCAAACTCACAACAAGCCACCATTCTCAACAGCAGCAATGGTTTGACCCAAGTTAATATTCAAACCCCAAGTGCTGGTGGTGTATCACGCAATACCTATACCCAGTTTGATGTGGGGCAGGAAGGTGCGATTCTAAATAACGCACGAAATAATACCCAAACCCAATTGGGTGGATGGGTACAAGGCAATCCATGGCTCGCCAAAGGTGAAGCCAAGGTCATCCTGAATGAAGTGAACAGCAGTAATCCGAGTCAATTAAAGGGCTATTTGGAGGTTGCGGGTAAACAAGCGCAAGTGGTGATTGCCAATCCATCTGGTTTAGTCTGTGATGGCTGTGGGGTGATTAACGCAGATCGTTTTACCTTAACCACAGGTCAAGCAGTAATGCATCAAGGTTATCTTGATTCATTCCGAGTACGTGAAGGGCAAGTTACGATTGAAGGGAAAGGCTTAAATGGAAGCTTAACCCCTTATACCGATATTTATACACGTGCTTTAAATGTCAATGCGGGTCTATATGCCAATGAGCTAAAAACCGTGTTGGGTCAAAACGACATCAATGTTCAAGATCCAAACTCAGCAAAAATTAGTGCAACAACAAGTACCCCATCTTCACCTACACCGAGCTTTGCCCTTGATGTTGGAAAATTAGGTGGGATGTATGCTGGAAAAATCTATTTGGTCGGTACTGAAAAAGGTTTAGGGGTACGTAATGCAGGGTCACTCAATGCTTTGAGCGGTCAAATGCATTTAAATGCCAATGGTGATTTAACCAATACAGGCAATATGATTGCCAATAAAGATCAAATTCTAATTCAGGCAAGCAATGTAAAAAACAGCGGTAATATCAGTAGTACACAACAACAAATACAGATTCAAGCCGACAATATTCAAAACACTGGGCTGATTGCGACTCGTGATGAAATTAAACTCAATGCTCAAGGCAAGATTGATAATAATGAGGGAGTGATCAACGCGGGACGAATTGATTTTACTGCACAAAACTTAACCAATAATAAAGGTAAAATCGAGCAAACAGGTCAGCAACAACTCAACATTGCTGCAAAAAACTTAGACAATACTCAGGGCTTAATTGGTCAGGCAACCGTCGATCCTAGCGGGACAGGGCAAACACCAGGTGGAACCACATCGCCAAGTATGACTGATCCTGAGCAACAGTCTTCAGCGCAAGACTCAAGTACGGTTGAAGTTGCACCCACAGACCTGACACCAAAAACTTTTGAAGCAGGAAATATTCAGATTGCTCAAGATATTGCCAATGTAGAAGGTGCAATTGTCAACAATGCTGAAATCAATCTTAGAGTTGAAGGCAGTATTAAAAACAATGGTGGTGAAATTCAACTGCCTGAATTGCAATTTAATGGGCAATACTTTGACAACCAACAAGGTAAACTCACTGCGAATGTGGTGAATATCACTGCACAACAGGTGGATAATCAAAAAGGTGTAATTAATGCCAATCAAAGCTTTGATTTAACCGCACAACAATTAAATAACGATCAAGGCCGTTTACAAAGCGCCAAGACATTCAATTTAAATTCAGCTGAGATTGATAATCGCCAAGGTCAAATACTTGCTGCGGATGCATTAACTCTAAATTCTGCAAATACCAATAATACCCGAGGCATCATTGGTTCAGTCAATGCGGATGCCAAGCTGTCTATTCAAACTTTAGACAATCGTAAAGGGGAGATTTCAGCACAGAATGTACACCTGACGGGTCAGAGTTTAAACAATCAACAGGGTACCATTCAATCCAAAACAGCAGATCTAAACATCAATATTGATCAAATTGATAATGGTACGACGCAAGCTTCAGCAGGGAATCTGATTGCTGGGCAAAATCTAAAATTGAATGCCCAGCAATTACAAAGTACTGGGCAAATCTATGCAGGCAATACGGCTGATTTAACAGTGAATCAGTTACAACAGCATGGTCAATTGGCAGCACAGAACAAAATCAAGGTTCAAGCAAATGCCATTGTCAGTGATAAAAATGCAGTATGGGTCGCAGGTCTTGATCAAGACGGGAAACTAAGCAATACAGATGCCACACTGAATATTGATGCGCAACAGGTTCAGCTGGCAGGGAAAATTTTGGCAGGTGCTGAGTTGCAAATTAAAGCAGCTCAAACAGCAGACTTAAGTCAAAGTGAAAGCCAAGCCAAAAATATAAACATTGCTACAACCCAACTGAATACCAACAATGCAAAAATTATTGCAGATGAGCAACTGGATTTAACTGCAACACAAAGCATTCAGAATGAAAAAGGGCAATACAGTGCGGGGCAAGTTAATCTCAATACAGTACAACTCAATAACAACCAAGGTTTAATTCAACACACAGGTAAAAATGACTTTATTCTGGATGTCGCAAATCAGATTGATAACAATGCTGGACAGATCATCAGTAATGCTACAGGTACAGAAATCAAGACCAATGCATTGAACTCTGTTGCAGGTGAGATTTTACATGCGGGTGATCAACAGCTAAAAATCACAGCACAAAATCTGCAAGGGCAACAAGGCAAAATCCAAAGTAACAGCCATCTACAACTCGATCTAGGCATTACCAATTTAGATCAAGCGCTTACATCTGCACAAAATATTGATTTGAATGCAACTGAACTGAGCCATCAACAAGGGCAATTGCTTCAAAGTGATGCCAATGGGCAGTTGAAGGTGAATGTTGCACAATCATTGAATAATACCTCAGGTGTGATCAGTGCTACTGGTAGCGCTCAGCTGAATGTTACTCAACTGAATAACAGTGCAGCTAAGCTTCTTGTAGATAAACAACTTGGGATAAAAGCTGATGATATCAACAATACACAAGGTACTGTATATACAGACGATTCGCTTAGTATCATTGCAAAACATGGCATTAATAATCAGCAAGGTATCTTAGCAGCCAAACAAGCGGTATACGTAAAGGCACAATCATTAAATAATACAGAGGGTACAGTTCAATCCGAACAGTCAAATCTTGATCTCAGTATCAGTGGAGCGCTGGATAATCAACGTGGAAAACTGCTGTCTAATCAAGATATCAGTATTCAAAGTCTAAGTTTAAACAATGCATCTGGAACAATTTTTTCTAATCAAGGCTTAAACTTAGATGTAGACGGGGAAATTGAAAATCAGTCTGGTACAATTGCTGCCAATAACAATATCTCAGTTAATGCTCAATCATTAGATAATACTTCAGGGCAAATACGCTCTGAAAAACAACATTTAAATATTATTACTCAGCAAAATTTAAACAATGATTCAGGCATTATTGTGGCAGCAAAAAATGTTGCGATCACTGCACAGGATCTATCTTCTCAAAATGGACAAATTCAAGCAGGTCAACATGCTGATTTAACCGTTCAATCTTTGGATAATACTGCTGGTACACTCTATGCAGGTGGTCAATTAAAATTAAATGCTTTAGCGCATATTAACAATCAAGATGGTGTGATCGCGGCTAACCAAGGATTTAATTTAAATGCAGCTTCATTATCAAATAATGCTGGTAAATTAATTGCACAGCAATCTGCAATGCAGCTCGATATTGCCAACGAATTAAGCAATATCAAAGGCGAGATTTCAGCCGCGCAAGACTTAACAATGAATAGTGGTCATTGGAATAATGTTGAAGGTAAAGCTGTAGCGGGTCAAAAATTACACCTAAATACCTCTACATTAGACAATCATCTTGGTGTGATTTATGCACAAGACCAGTCTAAGATTGTAGCCACTGGTCAAGTGAATAATACTTCAGGGGTTGTTGCGTCTAAACAGATTGATTTAACCTCACAGTCATTGCTTAATGATTTGGGTAAAATCAGAGCAGAACAAGGTTCGTTAAATTTATCTGTAGACAATGAGCTGAGTAATCTGTCAGGTGAAATATTTGCACAACAAGAAGCGAATTTAAAAGTGCAGCAAATCAACAATCAAAAAGGTAAAATACAGAGTATTTTAAAAACCAAGATTCAAACAAACACTTTAGATAATCAATCTGGAAAAATTTATAGCCAAGATCAACTACAACTGTTGGCACAGTCAGCAATTCAAAATCAGCAAGGTACAATCGCTGCACAAAAAGATCTACAGATAAACAGTACAGATTTAAATAATGAGCAAGGCATTATTCAATCAGAACAGGGACGCGCAGATTTAACTGTACAAGGTGCATTGAATAATCATCAGGGCGAATTATTTGCAAGTAAAGGATTAAATGTTGTTGCTCAAGGGATTGATAATCGCTTAGGGCAAATCTCATCGTTAGAAAAATTGAATTTAGACAGTCAATTACAAACATTGAATAATGAATCAGGTAAAATTTTAGCAGATCAAATTTTGCTAAAAACTGGCTTGCTTAATAATAATTCAGGTTTGATCCAATCTAATTCTGAATTAAGCATCGATACCAATCAGCATGATTTGATGAATCAAAATTCTGGTGCTCGTGGTGGAATACTCAGCCAAGGAAAACTTAATTTAACCCATGTCCAACAGTTATTAAATGATAACGGCATTCTTGCTTCAGCAGATGATGTAGAAATCAGCGCAAAGCAATTATCCAATCAAAAAGGACAAATCAATAGTCAAGGCAATCTAACAATTGCTCAACAACAGTCAGGTGGGGTGCTGAATAACCAAGGTCAAATTCAAGCATTAAAAAATATTCAAATTCATACCGACCAATTGAACAACAGTGGTCAAGGCAGTCATATTGTTGCTGCTGAGGATTTATCAATCCAAGCGCAAGTGATCGACAATCGACAAAATTTAGATGATACGATTTTGGGTGGTTTAGATGCTCAAAATATCCAATTAAATGCACGTGAGTTAAATAACCAATCTGGTGGAATTAGAGCAAGCAAAGATGCATCACTTTTGATTCAGCAGAACTTTGATAATCAACAAGGCAGTGTGACCAGCCTAGGGACATTATTGATTGGCGATTCTCAAAAAACCTTAAATATTAAGAATACTCAAGGGGAACTCATCGCGCAAAATCGGTTAGGAATCAGTGCGAACAATTTAATCAATCAAGGTAAAATCATTAGCCTTGGTGATGCTGAATTGAATTTAAAGCAAAGTTATACACATCAGCAAGGTGATGAGCTGAGTGCCAATGGTTTACTCAAGATCGATAGCGAACACGATTTCATCAATCAATCTGTCCTAAGTGCAGGCAAAGGCCTTACTGTAAATGCTCAGAATATTTTAAATCAAACTGGGGCGAGTATTAGCAGTATTGAAACGCATTTAATCGCCAACGATGTGCTACATAATCAAGGTTTAATTAATGGTGAGTTAACCCACTTAAAAGCAAACTTAGTCTGGAATGATGGTGCTAAAATTTATGGTGATCATATTGCTATACAAGCACAGACCTTAAATAACAAATCGAACGGCTCTTGCGTCGGGACAGAGCAGTGCTCTGCTAGTCCTTCCTCAGGCGCAGTTATTGCTTCACGTGGAGATATTGATTTAGGGATTGATATTTTAAATAACCAAGCAGGAGGTTTGATCAATAGTGACTCAAAAGACAATGCTTGGATATTGAGTATGGGGCAATTAAATGTTGGGGGCTCACTGGATGGTAATTATCAAGCACAAGGTCAAGCCCAACTGATTAATAATCGTAGTGCAACCATTGAGTCTCAAGGCAATATGCGACTCACTGCAAAAGAAATTCAAAATTTAAATGATAATTTTTCAGTACATCAAGTATTAGAGTCTTCCAAATTTGTACATAGTTATGAGGATAATCGACATCCTGGGATTGATGTTGCAGATTTGCTTGTTGAGCTGGAGAGAGACGGTGGTTTTTACTGGCTTGTGTTAAGTGATGGGCGACGTTTACGTACCTATAATATTTTTGAA
Source organism: Acinetobacter sp. AS167 (assembly GCF_037152175.1). Lineage (NCBI taxonomy): Bacteria > Pseudomonadati > Pseudomonadota > Gammaproteobacteria > Moraxellales > Moraxellaceae > Acinetobacter > Acinetobacter sp. AS167. Next base: position 98,741 of record NZ_JBBCMP010000002.1, on the reverse strand, counting down.
TATGATAAAGAAACCTATGTTCCCGAAGTATTAACCAGTACACCTGGGCAAATATTGAGTGGGGGCAATATGTTGCTTCAATCTGATCATATCGTAAATGATCAGAGCCAAATACTTGCAGCAGGCGTATTAAAGGTAGAAGGAACTGATATTGATAACAAAGCCTATTTAGCAAATAAACTCATTCAATTTAAAAATCCAAAAAAATGGTTTTATGATTCTGGTCGAAAGAGTTCAATGGCCTATACGCCTGCTGATGAGACAGAGCCATATCAGTTAAGTGGCCTTTATGGTGGCAATAAAGTTATTGCTGTTCCAACGACAGAGATTAAAGACAAGACCAATGACACTGTTCAAGTGGATGTAACAGGTTCCAAACAAGCGCAAGCACTTGAATATGAAAAACAACAGGCTCAACAAAAGCAAGTTGCAGTGGATGCTGGACAACAGGTCAACGTTAAACAATCAGAAAATGCACAAAATCAGCAGATTGGTGAGCTTGATCCGAATGGTTCACAACAGCAAGTCCAACCAACTGAAAATCAAAAAGTTGATTCAGCTCAACAGCTAAATGCTTTAGACAAGCAGGTGTCTGGGGTAGACAAAGCATCTGACTATGAAGTGCGTAGTGTAGAACAAAAGACAATTACCTTGCCAAGTAATGCGTTGTATAGCACAACCAAAGATAGCCAAGCGCAGTATTTGGTAGAAACTGATCCAGCATTTAGCCAATATAAAAAATGGCTATCATCCGATTACATGCTGAGTGCACTTGGTTTAGATCCAGCAAATCAACAAAAACGACTAGGTGATGGTTTTTATGAGCAACGTTTGGTGCAAGATCAAATTGCACAATTGACAGGGCATCGTTTTTTATCTGGTTATGGTAGTGATGAAGAGCAATATAAAGCTTTAATGAACAACGGCTTAACCTTTGCTAAAAGTTATAATTTACGTCCTGGAATTGCTTTAACTGCTGCCCAGATTGCACAGCTCACCAGTGATATTGTGTGGTTAGAAGAAAAAACCATCACATTGGCAGATGGGACAAGTAGTAAAGTATTGGTTCCACAAGTTTATGTTCGAGCAAGACCTGGTGATTTAAAAGGTGATGGTACTTTGATCAGTGCTGATCAAGTGCAACTGAATATGAACGGTGATGTGCTTAATCAAGCGACGATCGCTGGACGTGAAGCACTCATCATCAATGCAAATAATGTCAACCAATTGGCTGGACGAATGGAAGCCAATCGTGTTGGGATTAAAACGCAAAATGATTTAAACAATATTGGCAGTCAGATTGTTGCAAAAGAAGCAGCATCTTTTGATATTGGCGGAAATTTAAATGTAAATAGTACATTGACCAGTAATAATAAACAAAAAGGCCAGAGTAATTATGGTTTTACCGCTATAGATCGCAAAGCAGGGATCTATGTGGGTAATAACCAGACTAGCTTAGTGGAAGGTAGTGATAATTTAAAGAAGACTTTAAATATCAAAGTGGCTGGTAATACCACATTGAAAGGCGCAGAAATTTTAAATAGCAATGGTTCAACCATTCTACAAACGCAAGGGGATGTAAATTTAGCGACATTACAAACAGAGCGGATTAACAATAGTTATAAAAATAATAAAAATTATGACTTTAGTACAACGCAACAAGATATAGGTAATCAAATCGTTGCAAAAGGCGACTTAACCCTGACTGGGAAAAATATTGATATTACAGCTTCTCAGGTCAGTAGTGTGCTAGGTCGGACGACTTTAAGTGCTGATGAACAACTCAATATTCAAGAAGGGCGTGCTCGTAGTACAGTTGAACATGCAGATGAAGTGAAGAAAAAGAGCTTTTTAAGTAGTAAAACAACCCAAACTTACCGAAAAGATAAGTCAGATGAGGGCATAGCCAGTACTGTTGATGGTAAGCAAGTCATTTTAGATGCTAAAAATATCAAGATACAAGGCAGTGAAATAATTTCAGATGAATTAACGCAAATTCAGGCCAAAGAAAATGTCAGTATTGTAGGTGCTGAAAACCAATACCTAAATGAGTCAGAAAAGCGTGTTAAAAAATCTGGTTTTACTGCAAGCCTCTCAGGTGGTGTAGCCAGTATTGGTTATGGTAAATCAAATGTAAAAGCTCAGCAGGATAATCAATCAACTGAGTTACTGCAAAGTAAAATTATAAGTACGCAAGGAAATACCAATATTCTAGTAGGCAAGGATTTGACAGCGGAAGCCGCTATTTTGGGTGCAGGCAAAGACCTGAATCTACAAGCTGCTAATGTTAGTCTAAATGCAGGATATGAAAGTAGTAAGCAATATACAAAGGTACAGAGTAAAAACTCAGGTTTTTCAGTTGGGTTGACTTATTCACCTGGTACAGCAGCGGCTTCAACATATAAGAAAAATGCCGATAATGGTCAATTTAGTGATAGTGCTGTAGGTCAGGTGATGTCACGAGCGGATGCTGTTAATAAAGCATTGATGGCCGCACAAACACCTATTGTGCTGACTGCAGGAAATCAAAAATCCAATCAAAGTAGTAACTATACAAATACTCAAGCCGTTGTGACTCAAGCAGAAGCGAAAGGTAATTTAAATATCATTGCAACAGGCGGAAATATTAATAGCCAAGGTGCACAACTCGCTGTTGAAGGTGATGCACTGTTACATGCAAAAGATAACATTAACTTGAACTATGTGACTGATCGTCAAGATCAGAATGCAAATAGAAAACAAAGTGGGTTTAGTGTTGACACACGAAATTGGGCCGCGCCTGCAGGTGTTTATAATAATAAAGACAAAGGTCAAGGAAATGTAGATAAGGTTACAGGTACACAACTTTCTGTGGGTGGAAAAACCACATTACAAACAGAAAAAGGTGACATCAATATCCTCGGCAGTTCAGTCGCTTCACAAGGTGATGTGAAGATCAATGCTGCGAATGATGTCAATATTAAATCAGCACAGAGTAGTCAAAGCCAAAGTCAAAGCAGTTCAAATAAAGGCATTGGTAGTGCTCAGATTTCAGATACTGAACAATTTTATGGCTATATGAAGGGTAACAACCAAAGCAATAGTCAAAGTATTGAACAGCAACGTAGCCAAGTCGGAAGTTTAGAGGGTAATGTCAATATTCAGGCAGGGAATCACTATAATCAGCAAGTTGCAGATATTGTTGCCAATAAAGATATCAATATTACTGCAAAACAAATCAGTGTATTGGATGATTACAATACTGGAAGCTCAGACAGTTCATCGAAAGATTTAAAAGTCGGTGTATTTAAACGGATAAGTTCACCAATTTTAGATTTGCTGGGTTCGGCAGACAAAGCCGCTAAAGGCAATGCCGCAGATGATCGTACCCAAGCTTTACAGGGATTGGCAGCGGGTGCGCAAGCTTATCAAAGTTATAGTGACATCAAAGGCGGTTCAGTTGCTAAAGCTGAGGCTGGTATAGGTTTTAGTACCAGTAAAAATCAACAAAGCACTAGTTATGCGACTTCACAACCAAACCAGATCAGCGCGGGTGGTAATGTTAATCTCACCAGTACAGCAGGTGATATTCATTTACAGAATACTCAAGTCAAAGCGAAAGAAACAATAAGCTTAGATTCGGCTAAAAATATTCTTTTAGAATCAGGACAAAGCCAAGAAAAGGCTCAGGGTAAAAATAGTAATGCTGGTTTAAGTGTCGGTGTCGGTGCATCGGTAGGGGCGCAGACGGGTGTTTATATCTATGGCGAGGCAGGCTATGGTAAAGGCAGTAATCAGCTTGATCGTAATACGCATAGTCAAACAACATTAGAAGCCAATAAAGTGAGTTTGACGAGTAAGGGTGATACAACTTTGGCTGGCGCTAAAGCCACAGCAAATCGTATTGATGCGGATGTCGGTGGCAAGCTCAGTATCATCAGTCAACAAGACCAAGTTGAACAAAAGATAGAACAAAGTGGTGCAGGAGCACGTCTCCAAGCTTCATTGGGTACAGCATGGCAAGCGTCTGGAAATCTATCCAACAGTAGTGCAAACGGTTCATCCAATAGCGTGAATCAGCAAGCAGGCTTATTTGCTGGTGATGGTGGTTACCATGTCAAAGCCGATCAAGTTGATCTCAAAGGTGGTGCAATTGTTTCTACCGCGAAGAAAGAAAATAATGATTTGACTGCGAATAGTTTGACATTTAGCGATATCAACAATAAGAGCAGTTATGATGCGACTTCGGTGAGTTTATCTGGTGGAACACGCTTTGGAGAAGAAACCAAAACAGATAATCAGGGAAATAAATATACCAATAACGTCAATTGGCGAGATAGCACGACCTTTAGCCCAAGCCTACCACAGCATGAATCTGACAAAGACAGTAGTGTCACTCGTTCAACCTTAAGCGAAGGTAATATTACGATTGGTGGTCAAGCAACAACGACTACAGCGTTAGGAATCCATAGTGATGCCAGTACAGCACATCGAAGTGTAGACACATTACCAAATCTACAAGAGATTATCGACAAGCAAAAAACTGTAGCAGATGCGACTTCAACTATTGTGGCAGCAACAAGAACCTATAGTCAAAATCAGCAAAAACAAGCGGAAACAGAAAAACAAACTGCAAAGCAAAATGTACTTGAACAACTCAATCAAAATAGCGATGCGCTTAATTACTATCAAAGTCTTGACCCTGCAAAACAAGAGGAATATTTACGCCAATATTCACCTGACTACGATAAAGCAAGTCAATTAAATCAAGACTGGGGTATGGGTGGAGATAAGAGCCGAGCAGTCAATGCAGTCACGATGGCTGTTACAGGTGCATTGGGCGGTCAAACAGATTTACAAGTTGCAGCCAATGCTCTTGCACCTTATGCAGCAAATATTATTGGAAAAGAGTTAGGTCATGGAGAGGACAAAAATAAAGCTGCTCAGTTAGCTGCCCATGCGATATTGGGAGCAGCACTTGCCTATGTAAATGGAGGTAATCCAGCAGCAGGAGGCAGTGCAGCAGTTGCAAGTGAAGCAGCAGCGGATTATCTCACCAATCAATACAAAGACAAAAAAGAATATCAAGATGTCAATGGAGAGTTCCAAGCAAATCTTTTACCAGAAGATGTGAAGACTCAAATTCGAGATCTGACAGCAGCGATAGGAGCTGTGGTTGGTGGAACTGTTGGAGATTCAGCATTTAATGCGCAGCTTGCTGGCGTTGTTGGGCAGAATGCGGTGGAGAATAATATTGATTCACCAGCTGACCGAAAAGATACTAAAGCAAATGCAAACCAACTATATAAATCGGCGTGTGCATCAGCTGGATTGGCGGCAGGTTCTGCTGCATGTAATCAGTATATTCGTAAGGAAACTCTAGTTGTACTTAAAAGTGCAGGGAATTTAACCTTAGATTTTCTTCCCTTTATTGGTGATATTAAAGGATTTGCTGAAGCTACCACCGTTGGAGAGTATGTTTTTGCTACAGCAGGTATTGTGCCTTTAGCTGGCGATGCTGCAAAAAAATATTACCAAGCACAAAAAATGTTTGAAGAAGCCAGTAATGTTCGTGATGTCGCCAAGATGAAAGCAGCGATGAATGATGCTGTACAGGCTTGTTCGGGAGGAGCATGTTTTACAGCTGGAACACTCATTGAAACGAGTGAAGGATTAAAAGCTGTAGAGAAATTCGAAGGTGGTGAGCTTGTTTGGTCAAGGAATGATACTACTTTAGAATATGGCTATCGTCCTGTTATAGCGACAAAAGTGACTGCTGAACAAGCGATATTTGAAGTTGTTATTAAAAATCAACAAGGTAAAGAAGAAACAATTGAAACGACAGCTGAACATCCGTTCTGGATTAAGAATTTTGGTTGGTTAAAGGCTTCATTACTTCAAAGGGGGATGATTTTACTAGATCGAAATAATGAAGAGTTAACAATTGTTAATCAGTTACTGATCCCAAATAAAGTTGAAACTGTTTACAATATTGAAGTTGATGGATTCCATACGTATCATGTTGGTGAGCTGGGTATATGGGTTCATAATGCGAATTGTTGTGAAATCAAAGCACCTAATAGTGCAATTAAACCTCCTACACAAACACCATCTACGATTACAAAGATAGATGGCAAATATTTTGATTTGAAAGCAGGGCAAAAAGGTGCATGGAATAAACTTGCAAATAAACCTGAAGCGAATTCAATCTATAAGTTTGACAATGGTTATACTTACAAAACAGATGCAAATGGTCGTGTAAGTAATGTTGAAGCAAATTTAAAACTTGAAGCTAATGACCGTAACAAATATCAGCAAAGCAATTCAGGTAAAAATAATGGAAGACTTCAAGATGATCATGGTGGTCACTTAATTGCATCCATGTTTAAAGGACCTGGTGAAGGTATAAATATTGTACCTATGGATAAGACTTTTAATGGTGGTGGTGGTGACTGGGGGCTGCTTGAAAAAACATGGCAAAATGCATTGAAGCAAAATAAAGAGGTAAAAGTTTCTATTCAGCCAGTTTATTCAGGTACCAGTAAACGACCAACTTCATTTGTAGTGGAACAACAGATTAATGGTGTTAGCCTTCCAGCACGAAGATTACAGAATACAGCATCAGGAAAATAGTTATGAGTGAACAAGAACTTTATCAGAAAATTGGAAAGTTACTTTGGTCGATTATGCCAGAAGAAGCTACCGAAATTTATTTTACAGGAGATATTTACCCAAATAATTATTCAGGGGGAGCAGAGTGGTTATTGAAAAATGGAAATATAGAAACTTTTCCTTTTAAACAACGAGCGTCTGAGGTTGAAGATGAAATATGCCAGTTAATGGCAAAATTAAGATCGCTAGATTCTTTCTCTGAGAAATGGACCAATTACAGAATAACATTAACAGAAGGGGGGGGATTTAATGCAGAATTTGCTTACGTACCTGAAGAAGACCATTGGCCCACATTATATATGAAAAGAGTTAGTGATCTTAAAGAAGAAGAGATAGACGAATACTATATTCCATTAGAAGAGTGGGAAAAGCGAGTAAAGCTGAGAAATCAGAGTAAGTAAAAATTAATTTTTATATGAAGCCTTGAAATTGTACTCAAGGCTTTTTTATAAGATTGGAAATTATTTTGTGTAAGTTCCATATTTCTAAATGGTATGTCCATCATTCACTAAATACGTCTATTAATGTTTCTGCTTTAATTGGCAGAAGTATTTTTTATGCATAAAAAATTAGCCCAGTCAGACATCAGAGCTTTACATTTTTCAAGATAAGTCCGACGTAAATAAGTGACTTCAACCATTGTGGCAGCAACAAGAACCTATAGTCAAAATCAGCAAAAACAAGCGGAAGAAGAGAAGAAAAACACTGAACAAACAGCGATAGCAGAACTACAAGCCAAAGGTGGAGAAGATTGGAATAAGTATCAAAACTCAAACAATGAAGCTGAAAAACAAGAACTTCTGAAAAATAATTCACCAAGTTACAAACAAGCTTCAGAAACAGCCCAAGATTGGGGTATGGGTGGAGATAAGAGTCGAGCAGTCAATGCGGTAGCTATGGCAGTTACAGGAGCATTGGGCGGTCAAACAGATTTACAAGTTGCAGCCAATACCCTATCTTTTACCAGAAGATGTAAAGACTCAAATTCGAGATCTGACTGCAGCGATAGGAGCAGGGGTTGGTGGAACAGTTGGAGATTCAGCATTTAATGCGCAGCTTGCTGGTGTTGTTGGGCAGAATGCTGTTGAAAATAATGAGTTTTCAATAATTAGTCAGGGTACTGAAAAGAAATTAACTGAAAATAAAAAGAAAGATGAAGCTCAGCCTAAATTTAGCTGTCCAAAAGGTCAAGATTGTATTTTTCCAATTCCTGAAAAAAGTATGGGTGAGAAGGCTATTGGAATCATAAACGATTTGACAGTTCGTCAATTAGCAGCAGCTTTAGGTGCTGAATATGATCCACTTGCAAAGGAGTATTTTTCACCTAGAGAAATAAAAGAAACTAAAGCAGCAATGTTAGGTTGAGGTTTTTCCAAAACTTTATCTAAACCAATTAAATTAACAGAAGTATTAATTGTTGCGATAGAAACAAAATATGGAGCGATTGTAAGAAGAGAAATCTTTAAAAGCAAGAGTAATGACACAGAAGGAGTTTGAAAATGAGTATAGAAAATAACAATAAATATCAGAGTTTGATGAACTCTATATTTGAAGGATATGTTGAAATAGCAATTATTGTTTCGGAAGGGAGTCATTATTTTATAGTTGATGATAAAGAGAATTTTGTAATAGATATTAAGCCGTTTTACGACTTATATTTGGAGAAGGGGATATTTAATAAGGAAAGTTACTTGTGCGCTTTGAAAAATTTTAGAGGGGGCGCCTCTAAACTAAATAGTGAAAATTTGCCTTTATATTTGTCTAGCTTGCCTAGAAATAATATTAAATCATTAGATTGGATGATTGGTTTTTTTATTCATGAAATAGATGAAAGTGACTTGGAAAATTTATATAAATATGTGGAAAGTTACCTTATGTCTAGTAGGGGGGATATAAATAATGATAAGTGGTCTTTGTTAGAATGTAGGCTGCCAAAATTTTATTTGAATCTTGATCGTAAATTATTTTTTCACACAGATTGGCAGCGTAATTTTGAAGAAAATCTACCTGAGGATTGGAGTGGTAAAGCTTCTAATCAATTTTGGTCATTAATTCCAGATAAATATCAATATTGGATTGTTAATGGAATGAATTTTTGGAAATTATATGGTTGATTATATGTGATTTTTTATAAAATTCATAATTGTTAATAGAGTAAGGTTGGGTTTATTCAACCGCGAACCAAAGCCAAGTTTATGCAGGTGGAAAAACCAATATTGTTGTCACAGGTGCAGGAGACAAATCCAATATTAATATCATTGGCTCAGATGTTATTGGAATGAAAGGCACTCATTTGAATGATGCTGCACTAAATACTTGGACAGGAAAAATTGCTCAAAGACATGGTTATACAAAAGTTGAAGAAATTGAAAGCAGTGGAGGAGTAACATATGTCATATTCGGAAAATAGTGAATCTTTTAATGAAATATTAAGTGGTAAAAGGCCAAGTGAAGTATTCAATTCATTTCTTTTAGAGAATAATATTTTAGATAAATATGACTTAGCAGATATGTTTTTAGCTCATTTTACAATGTTAGACAGCAAAGTTTTACCATTAATATGGAATTGGAGAAGTATAAAATCAATAAGAGGAATAAGTGATGAACAGTTTGATGAGCTAATTATTGAAAATATGAAGAATTCTGGTTATGAACTCCCTTAAAATACTATTTTTTTTAATGGATTGTTAAAATTCTGAATTTTCATATAGTCAATTAGACCAATTGCGTTTAGGAGAATCTCAAATTGATGGTTATACATGGCACCACAATGCTCAATCATCACCAAATAATATGCAATTAGTTCCAGATAAATTTCACTCAAATAGAGCAGTTCCTCATACAGGTCAAAATGCATTAAAAGATGGCAAATAATTGGAAGAGAACATATGAAAATCCGTAGAGATAATGGTAAGAACTCATTAGATAGAATTAATGAAGTTGGACGTAAAATAGGATACACTTTCCCTAGAAGTTATATAGATTTAATAAAAGAACATGATGCTGTAAGATTAGAAAATAATATTTTTGATTTTAGAAATGTGTATAACAAGTTAGATGAGCGAGATTTAAATTTTTTAAGTTTTAAAACTGATCGGTTGGATTGGTTTTTATTTTAAGTTATTAAAAAATAATTTTATGTCAGACAGTTTTAGACAGTATGAAGCGCTTCCGCCAAATATTTAAAAATCCCTTGTTGATACAAGGGATTTTTTTAATTTATTCAGAAATTTGTCTAAAAGAGATGAGGTAATTGTGTGATTCATCGAGATCGTTTTAATCTGGCAATTTCTAAATCTATTTCATAATTTGTATTTTGAATACGTTCATTATTTATTATCTAATCTCCAATACTACAACCAGAATATACAATACGACAAGGCTGTAAATTTTCACTTAAACAAAATACTAATGCACCTTTTTTAGCACCATCCTCTGAAAAATCAAGTAAAATTTTTGATTTTTGACCATCATTAATTGGATCAGCTATAGCAACACAGCGATTAGAATAAGTTTTAGATACTTCACATTTTTGTCCGCCATCCTGTTGACACGCTTTTAATGCTTTTGCTTGTGCCTCATCTTTAGATTTAAAATTTCTTGTAAAACCAATTGGACGCCCTTTTAAGCCTTTACTTTTATCCTCTGCAATCGCACCCCATAATGTTTCAATCTGAGGATACAACGTTGGATTTTGATTTGTATATCCACCACTTCCTCCGCCTGAAATAGGTGCGCAACCTTGAACACCTTGTCCACCTATAGGATAATAGCCTGAAGGACAATTCCCTTCAGCATGTGCATTCTCAATAGTTAAATAAATGATAAGAATAAAGAAAATGGATAAATAAAAAAACTGATTATTTGTCAATATCATTCTTTAAGCCCTTTTAAAATCAGAAATTAATGATAAAAATACTATGAATTTTTTTGTATGAGTTTTATATTTTAAAATAATACTAGGTTCTCTTGTGTTTTTAAATGTCAGTGTATTCTCGGTAGAAAGGATAGCACCTAAAATTTTTAGTTCCGTCTTTTAATGCAATAATTTAGCGAATTGATGTGGCATTAAAATGAACATTGGCTTTCTTTTTTATAGAAAAAACAAATCGTTCGGAAAACCCCCATTTTGAGTTGATTGAATGAGTAGAACACCAAAGTACTTATACTGTGATCATATGCTGCAGATTGTTTTATAAAAGCTCATATAGTTTTGGCTGACTAGAATATCATTTTCATGTCACTTTAAAGTTTGGCAAATTATTTTATTGTAAAAGTGAACAAACTTAATCTGAGAGAAACTCATGAAAAATGTACTTAGTCGAAGTGTAAAAGCTTTAATCTGTATGGGTGCTTTAATGACCACAGTTCAAACATGGGCACATGAGGATGAAGACAAAGTATTGACTAGAACAGTCGATGAACAGCCAATAGACAAAAAACAAAAGAAATGTGAAAAAAATTGTAAAACAAATAACTCAACGCAACATCAGCATGGAAACGCTTCAGAAATGTCACAAATGGATCATTCAAAAATGACCAATATGCCATCTTCAATGAAGGATATGGATCATTCAAATATGGAGATGCCAAACAAAACAAATAAGTAAATCTTTGAGAAAAATGATGAGTCTTTTAGACTCAACACATTTCATTGTGATCTCCAAAAGCTCATCAAAAGATGAGCTTTTTAAAACATAAAATTTGCGTATGAACTATGCTTATTATAAAAATGTCATCGCTTAGACACGATATTTGAGTATATTAGAATAAATTTTCACAAAATAAATGTGTATGCCTGTTCAAGAAACGACTTCCCCACGTATTCCCAAATATATTGCCATTCGAGATGCTATTGCCCATGAGATTGAGTCTGGGCAATGGAGTGCCAATACCAAACTCGCTTCAGAGCGTGTGTTGATGGAACAATTTGCTACTACACGTGTCGCAGTTCGAGAAGCATTATTGGCTTTGGAAATGGATGGTTTGATTTATCGTTTAGATCGCCGTGGTTGGTTTGTTCGTGCGCCACGAATTATTTACCGGCCGCAATCGACTAAAAGTTTTAACCAATATGTGACTGAGCAAGGGGGTGTACCAAGTACGGAATTGATTTCTGCGGAATTGCTGCAAGCGACCTCTTGGGATGCAGCACATTTAAAAATTTCGGTGGGTGATGATATTTATTCGATGTGGCGACGTCGTAGTATCAATGGTCGTCCTGCGGTAGTTGAACATTTACGTATCAATGCAAGTTTATTTCCTCAATTCTTAGAACAACAATTAGAAGGTTCTATTACGACTCTGATGGCAGAGCATTATCAACGGCAATTGACCCGAGCGCATATTAATCTTTATCCAACGGTATTGTCAGAACAACAAGCCAAAGCTTTGCATGTCAATGTTGGTAGTATGGGGTTATATATTTGCCGTACCAACTGCGATCAAAATGGAGTGATTACCGATGTTGACCAAGAATATTGGTTACATGATGTACTCGATTTACATTTTGAAGCGTCATAATATAGAATTAAAATAATTAATCTGGTTTAAACCAGATTAATTAAATTGTCATAAACTTTTGTTGAAATACAGGCTATCAAGAAGCAGCATTCGTTAGGAATGTCATAATGAGCCCGTATCTGAAACAGCAGCAAAAAAAGCTCCTCGCCATGGGCACAAGTATTCTCTTTGCTTGTGTCAGCACAGCATGCACCACGTCTTCAACCTCGAATGATGTTGAGCAAATCACAGTCTATACCGCGGTTGAAGCGGATCAATTAAAGCGTTATCAATGGGAATTACGCAAAGTACATCCTGAATTAAAAGTAAAATGGGTGCGTGATTCGACAGGTGTGATCACCGCAAAATTATTAGCAGAACAAAAGAATCCACAAGCCGATGTAGTGATGGGACTTGCTTTGACCAGTTTATTGGTCATGGAAAAAAAAGACTTATTGCAACCGTATCGTCCGAAGCATATCGAACAACTTAAAACTGATTTTTATAGCCAAAACGACATTCCAACATGGACAGGTATGACTGCTTGGGAGTCAGCTGTTTGTGTCAATACTGTTGAATTGGAAAAGAAAAAACTTCCGATTCCGCAAACATGGCAAGACCTGACTAAACCAATTTATAAAGGGTTAATCGTGATGCCAAATCCGGCATCGAGTGGCACAGGCTATTTGGATGTGACTGCATGGATGCAAATTTTTGGTGAAAAACAAGCTTGGCAATATATGCAGGCACTCGATAAAAACATTTCTCAGTATGTACATTCAGGCTCGAAGCCTTGCAAGATGGCGGCTCAAGGTGAAACGGTCATCGGAATTTCGTTTGGTTATCCGGGCTTTAAGCTGAAATCACGTGGTGCACCTTTAGAAATTGTCTATCCGAAAGAGGGGTTAGGTTGGGAAATGGAAGCCTCAGCCATTGTCAAAGGTACGAAAAAACTCAGCAGTGCAGAGAAGTTTATTGATTGGAGTGTTAGCCAAGCTGCCAATGAAGCTTATGCACAAAACTTTTCAATGGTGGCACATCAAAATGTTCATAGCAAAAACCAAGACTTCCCAAAAAATCTCGCGCAGCAATTGGTGAAGAATGATTTTTATTGGGCAGCTGAACAGCGTGAATCAATTCTAAAACAATGGTCAGCAAAATTTGAAAAGTAATTGAATCATATACACACAAAAAGCTATTCAGAATCAGTTATTCAAAATTAACGATTAAAAACTAGGTGCAGTATGCAAATTCCATCGCATTTACAAAATAGTAGGACAGGGCAAGACATGCCAAACTCGGCAGGGCATCTGCTCTCAACTTTAAGAACGTTTAAAATGGCAGAATCAAAAACAGTGCTTGAAGTGATGGATATTCAAAAATCTTTTGGTTCAAGCCGTGTCTTGGAACACATTAACCTTGACTTGAAAGCAGGTGAATTTGTTAGTTTTTTAGGTCCATCAGGTTGTGGTAAAACAACATTGCTACGCATCATTGCTGGGCTTGAACAGCCTGATTATGGCAAAGTGATTAAACAACAAATTGATATTACCCATTTTAATACTGCAAAACGTAAATGTGGCATTGTTTTCCAAAACTATGCACTCTTTCCAAACTTAACTGTGGCGGAAAATATTGCATTTGGTTTGCATAAAAAACACTGGTCAGCGCAAGAGATTCAATTTCGTATCAATGAATTATTAAACTTAATTGAATTGCCCAATATCTCAGAAAAATATCCCAATCAATTGTCAGGTGGTCAGCAACAGCGTGTGGCTTTAGCCCGTGCAATTGCGCCCAATCCTGATGTTTTATTGTTGGATGAACCTTTGTCCGCTTTGGATGCTTTGGTACGTTTAAACCTCCGCCAAAAAATTCGTACCATTCAATGTCAATTAAATTTGCCTGCGATCATGGTTACGCATGATCAGGAAGAGGCGTTAAGTATTTCTGACCGTGTGGCGGTGATGAATAAAGGTGTGATTGAACAACTCGATACGCCACATAATATTTATTACAAACCGCAAACTCGTTTTGTAGCACAGTTTATTGGTTCGATGAATTTTATACAGACAGTAGCGGTCAATACGCATCATTTAAAAATGAATGAGCAATCTTTTATTGAATTTCCACATTTAAGCTTTGCCCAAGATGAACATTATGAAATCGCTTTTCGACCTGAAAATGTCAAATTAGTTGCTGGAAATGAACCTTCTACTGAATATTTAAATTTAGCTGTACATATTGTCAATACTGAGTTTTTAGGTGCTAAACGTCGTCTATTTTGCGTGATGCAAAACCAAGATCAGGCAGATGACAATATGTTGCAAGTTGATGTGGATCATCAACATATGGCGGTGGTGCAAGATGGAATGTATCTGCAAGTGCCGATTCGTGACTTACATGTGTTTGATTCACGAGGGCATGCGAGATGTTAAATCAGTCTGCCGCAGATGCTTTATTAAGTAGTCAAACAGCACATCGTTTTCGTTATTCATTGCGTTCAAGTGCAGTGTTGTTTGTCGCAGCAATTCTATTCACCATGAGTTTGATTGCACCCTTAATCGTATTGATGCAAAGCGCATTTTTAAATGAACAGCATCAATTTGTCGGGTTGGATAACTTTACAGCTTATTTTTCCAATCCGGCCTTAATCTCATCGATTTTTAATTCGATGTGGATTGCCATTACAGCCATGTTGATTACGGTGAGCTTGGCAAGTGTTTATGCTTTTGCATTGATCAATTGCAATATTCGAGGCAAAGCTTTCTTTAAAACCGTGGCATTTTTACCGATTCTTGCGCCTTCACTTCTGCCTTCATTGGCTTTGGTATATTTATTTGGTCAGCAAGGTGTTTTTAAGGGCATGCTGGGAGAGGTGGAAATTTATGGTCCACTAGGCATTTTGATCAGTTATTGCTTTTGGCTATTTCCTGCCATGGTCATGTTGATGATGGGTGCATTTCGCCATATTGATCAACATTTAATTGAGGCTTCTCATGCTTTAAGAAAAAATACACTACAAACCCATTGCGCTGTGACTTTTCCTGCGATTCGCTATGGTTTAGTCAGTGCCTGTCTAGTGGCATTTACTTATGTCATTACCGATTTCGGGATTCCCAAAGTGATTGGAGGGTCATTCAATATGATGGCTTTGGATGTATATAAGCAGATCATTGGTCAACAAAATATGAACATGGGTGCCGTCATTTCGATTCTGTTACTCTGTCCTGCGGTGTTGGCATTCATTTTTGATCGATACCAAAGTCGCCATCAGGAACGCTATCAAAATTTCCAAATTCAGCCTTATCGTTTGCGTGCCAATCCTCGAATTGAAAAAGCATTAACTGTATTTTGTGGGGTGATTTCAGGCGGTATTTTACTGATTATTGTGACTGCGATTCTCGCATCATTCATTCGCTATTGGCCCTATGATTTGTCAATGACCTTAAATCATTATCGTTTTGACTATGTTGATGGTGGTGGTTGGTCAAGTTATTTTAACTCAATCAAATTGGCATTGTTTAGTACAGTTTTCGGTACGATGATAATTTTCATCATTGCCTTATTTAGTACCCGTTTTAAAGCACATCCTTTGCTAAAAAACTATGTAAAAGCCTTGGTGTTATTGCCTTTGGCTGTGCCGGGCTTGGTGTTGGGTATTGCTTATATCTTGTTCTTTAACGCACCGCAAAATCCTGTATCTTTCGTTTACGGTACGATGACGCTGTTGGTGATTTCAACCATTATTCATTATTACACCGTGCCACATTTGACCTTAACGCATGCGATTCAACAGATCCCGAATCAACTTGATCATGCTGCACAAAGTTTAGGATCTTCACATTGGACAATGTTCCGCAAAGTATATTTGCCTTTAACCTTTCCTGCGCTGTGTGATGTGTTGGTGTATTTATTTGTCAATGCTATGACAACTGTTTCAGCTGCGATTTTCCTTTATTCACCTGATACCAATTTGGCATCGGTGGCGGTGCTGAATATGGATGATGCAGGTGATACCGTGGCAGCTGTGGCGATGAGTATTTTGATTTTACTCACCTCATGTGCACTCAAGTTGCTGCATTGGTTATTCACTCGGAAAATGATGGTATCGACACAACGTTGGCGTGAGCAAACACATTCATAACAAATTGATCTTTCAGTCAATCTTTTTAATTAACTAAATCATTTGAATTGAACGCTTTCTTTTAGGCGCTGGGGATTTTGCGTCCTAAAAAAGGTAGATAAGGTGGAAAAGACAATGAATACAGCACAATTTGACTTAATTATTGTCGGTGCAGGCATTTTAGGATTATCGGCTGCAATCCAAGCGGCAGAGCAAGGTTTAAAGGTGCAAGTCTTTGAAAAATATGCACAACCTATAGGTGCGACTCGCCGTAACTTTGGCATGGTTGGGACTTCGACTCTAAGCCGTCCTGATGCGAAATGGCGTGAATATGCTTTGGCGACCCGTGAATTTTATCAACGGATTCAGGCACAAACCGATATTTCGTTTCAACAGCGAAACGGCTTGTATCTCGCCAATACTGAACTTGAATGGCAAGTATTAAACGAGTTTGCTCAAGCTGCAGCTGATTATCAGATTCCTGTAAGTCTATTGTCTAAGCAGCAACTGTTTGATCAATATGCTTATTTAAACCCAGAAACTGCGCTACGTGGCGGTATGGTGTTTCATGAAGATTATTCAGTTGAGCCACATTTGGTGGGATTGCGTTTGTTGCAATATGCCGAAAAACTTGGTGTACACATTCATTGCAATGCTTCTGTGGTACTGACGAACTTTGATCAAGGCATGGCGCATATTCGCTTGGCATCAGGTCAAACATTTACCGCAAATAAAGTCATGATTTGTCATGGTGAAGAGACACAATCGTTGTATCCCGAGCTCTTACAACAAAAAGGTTTATTACGTTGTACTTTACAAATGGCATTAACCAAACCGCTAAAAGTCAATCTTAAAGCTTCGATTTATTCAGGATTGTCGATCTCTCGTTATCCCGCTTTTGAGATTTGCCCTAGTCATCAAGATTTACGCAATGAATCACAAATCGGTTTAGTTGAAAAATACGGTATTCACATCCTGATTAAACAAAATGAATTCGGACAAATTATTTTGGGCGATAGCCATGAATATTATCCGATTGAAGAGATACCACAATTTAATCAACGTGAAGAAATTAACCAATTCATTTTGCAATATTGCAAAGAAAATATTGGCTTAGAACTACCTGAAATTGAATCTCGTTGGAATGGTTACTATCTGACTCATCCTACGGAATTGGCATGTGTGATAGAAGCTGAAACCAATATTTTCCTTGTCAGTGCCATTGCAGGCAAAGGCATGACCACAGGCGCAGGATTTATGAAAGAAATGTTAGAAAATTATATTTTGTAATCTGGTTTAAACCAGATTTGTTTATACTGTATGAAATTGAACAAGGTTAGGCGAAATGAACGCACAAATTGAACTTGCAAACACAATTGAAAACGATGTTGAAAATAAATACTTACTGTTGACACCGGGACCATTGTCTACCTCGAAAAGTGTGCGTCGTGTGATGCAACGTGATTGGTGTACTTGGGACAAAGAATATAACGCATTGGTTCAGGAGATCCGCAGTCGTTTGGTGGCGTTGGCAACTGCAAAACCTGAACAATATAGTGCTGTGTTGATGCAAGGCAGTGGGAGTTTCTCTGTAGAAGCAGTGTTAGGTTCGGCGATTCCAAAGGATGGTAAAATTTTAATTATCAATAACGGGGCATATGGTGCACGCATGGTGCAAATGGCTCGATGTTTAAAAATTGACGTGGTGGAATTACGCTACCCTGAAATGCAAATCCCTCAACTGGCTGATATCGAAAAAGCACTTGAAGATGACAATATCACTCATGTGTCATGTGTGCATTGCGAAACCACCACAGGTTTATTAAATCCAATTCAAGCGATTGGACGCATTGTCAAAGCCAAAAACAAAGTGTGGATTGTCGATGCGATGAGTTCTTTTGGTGGTGTACCAATGGACATTGCAGAGCTTGAAATTGATTTCTTGATTTCAAGTGCCAATAAATGCATCCAAGGTGTACCAGGCTTTGGTTTTATTTTGGCAAAACGTGAGCAATTACAAGCGTGCAAAGGTTTGGCTTGTTCAGTCAGTTTAGACCTATATGACCAATGGAACACCATGGAACAGCATAATGGTAAATGGCGTTTTACTTCACCCACTCATGTGGTGCGTGCTTTTTATCAAGCACTTTTAGAATTAGAACAAGAAGGTGGAGTAACCGCTCGTTATCAGCGTTATTTCAATAATCAACAACGTTTAGCCGCAGGTATGCGAGCGCTTGGTTTTGAAATGGTCTTAGATCAAGACGCACCACAATCTCCAATTATCACTACATTTTTATATCCAAATGAAGTCGATTTTAGCTTTCAAGCCTTGTATGAAAATCTGAAACAAGCAGGGTTTGTGATCTATCCCGGCAAAGTCACCGATTTAAATTGCTTCCGTATCGGCAATATTGGAGAGATTTATTTAGATGATATTGAACGACTTTTAACAGCGATTGAGCACTATCGAATTTGATTGGAATTCACAACTTCATTTTTGCGCCATTTATGGCTCAGGAAGGAGGTTTGGATGGGGGGAGATTATAAATCCTCTCCCTAGCTATCTCCTTTGAAAGGAGCGGGCGCTTCCATTTGAAATTAAATATTACGCAAAACTCAACTTACGCAAGATAGCTATTTTTAACTTTGAGAAATGAATAGGACAAACTTATGAACACTTCAACTTCAGCATTACAAGCCGTGGTTTTTGATTGGGCAGGTACAACAGTAGATTTTGGTTCACGTGCACCAATTTTAGCATTTATGGCCTTATTTTCAGATAATAAAGTTGAAATTTCAATTGAAGAAGCACGTGCGCCAATGGGTTTGGAAAAACGCGATCACATTGCGGCAGTTTTGAAAATGCCACGTGTTGCAGATGCGTGGAAACAGGCACATGGTGCTGAAGTGACTGTGGCGGATATTGACCGTTTATATCAGGACTTTATTCCATACCAATTGAAAAGCATCCCAAGCTGCTCAAAATTGATTCCGGGGGCATTAGAGGCATTTGCTGATATTCGTGCCCGTGGTGCAAAAATTGGCAGTAATACTGGTTATGCTTCGATGATGATTGGTCAATTGATGCAAGATGCAGCTGATCAAGGCTATGTGCCTGACTGTACTATCACAGCCAGTGATGTGAAACATGGTCGTCCATATCCTGAAATGTTGTGGAAAAACTTAATCGAACTTGATGTGTTAGATGTTAAAAATGTGGTGAAAGTGGATGACACAGTGGTCGGCATCGAAGAAGGTTTAAACGCTGGTTGTTGGACTGTGGGTTTGGCCGTTAGTGGGAATGAAGTGGGGCTAAGCTTCGAAGAATGGTCTGCACTTTCAGCGTCTGAACAACTAAGTTTAAAAGAAAAAGCATACGCAAAAATGAATGCTTCAGGTACACATTATGTGATTGATAGTATTGCTGACTTACCTGCGGTATTGGATGCGATTGAACAGCGTTTAGCAAATGGTGAAAAGCCTTAACAGATGATGAATACCAGTCTTTATGACTGGTATTTTTTTAGTGCTGAAGTATCAATTCTTTGTTTAATTTCCTCATGCTGCATGAAAATGATGAATCCATGAGAAATTGTTTAATTAACTTGAGTGTTTGCTTGGTTGTTTGTGGTAGACCAAGCTATGAGTTAAATCGATTTTATAAGGAAGTGAGTACGGTTTTCCAAAATTATGCTTATAAAACTTATGTTGCCTAATAGCTTCCATCCAATGTTTTGCAATTTAAGTTACCCCCCTTTCATGAGGGACGAAGGGAGGTTTTATATAGTTACATCAATCAACTTCGCATCCAGTTATCGACTGCAATTCGTCAAAGCTTAAACCGTCTACATTTTCAATGACTTTCACACTTTTTTCAGCCACATCAATCACACAAAGATCAGTATAAATACGATCAACACATTTCAAAGCTGTTACAGGAGAAGATAATTTAGTCTTAATGTTATTTATCTAAAATTGATTCAAAAGCTTTTAAGCGTTTGTGAATGGAAAGTAACTCTATAATTGTTTTCCAAGAGTTAATCAAATATTGAAAAGATTGACGTACTTGATCAAAAACGTTGGTAATTTGGGTAATGAGTCCTAATGTCATTTTTCCAGCTGCAATGGATGGAAATAAAACGAATAAGCTAAACAAAATATCTAATTGAATATACCAGATGCTTGCTAGGTTAAAATAGGTGTAATGAAAGTACAATCGGAAATAGTTTTGCCGAACACTTCCAAATAGTGCTTTTAATGTTTTAGGTTGTGCCCGTTGCTCATGATCCTCTCCATAGACCAATTCTTTGCGATAAGCCGCTTCAACCCTTTGATTATTAAATTGTAGACCGGGTAATTTAATCCCGACCAGCATAAGTAAAACTGTACCGAATATTGCCCATATAATTGCTGCCCAGACTAAAGAATGATCAATATTTCCAACCAGTGGTAATTCTGTTACTTGTTTAGAAAGTTCAAATAAAATAGGCAGGAAAGCAATTAGTACCATGATCGCCTTAATAAAATTTACACCAAGGTCTTCTAAAATTGTTGCAAAACGCATGGTATCTTCTTGAACACGTTGGGAAGCACCTTCTACATGACGTAGTTCTTGCCAGTGCTTGGTATAATATTCATTCATAGCTGTGCGCCAACGAAATACATAATGGCTGGTAAAAAAAGAATTGATTACAGCTAAAGTAACTGCAACTAGAGCAATCAATAAGAAAGTAATTGTTCCCATATAGAGTTCTTTAATATCACCTCCACCATTTTCTAACATGTTTTGAATAAGGTTATAGAATGGTTGATACCAAGCATTGATTACGACGCTTACTTGAACGCCAAACCAGATATTAAATAGAATAAATGATGACCCCCATACGGACCATCTTTGCCAACGGTTATCTGATTTTAAATGCCAAAAACCTGCAAAAATAGATGTTGAGATGAAGAACCATAAATAAAACCATATAAAAGAGAGTGACCAGAAGCGACTAACGCCTATGGGAAGTTCTAAATTTGCATAACCTTTGGGTAAACCTAAAAACTCACCCCAATGGCTTCCACCAGAGTTCCACAAGAATAAATTAATAATCAACCAAGTAATTAAAGATAAAAAAAACCACTTTGGATTGGGAAAAAACGACCTAAACATGTAAAAAATGCCCTGTGACTTAAAGGAACGCAGTTAATGAGATTATTTAAATGTTATGTTATAATATAACAATAAGTGGCATTCAAGTGCATTTCTAATGTTGAGTTTTCATTTCATCTGAAATTTAAAAAATAAAAGCTGAATGTGAACTTATCGTTCTGTACTAAATGACTTTTTGGGATAGTTACAATCGAAATTGGCCAACAAAATTAGCAGTTATCATTTAACCAATGTACTTTAAATCATAAGAGAAATCTGAGTTTTACCTTGTATCGTTTGAGGTGTATTTTCAGTAAAATTTTGATTTATAGAAAAATTTTTAAAAATAATGAATTTAAAACGGACAAGTTAAATCAATATTTAAGTAATGGAATTGTTTTTTGTAAAAGTATTTAAGCAGGTTGCAAGGGAATGCAGTGGTAATTTTTGAAAAATGTAAGGTTTTTATAGTTAAGTAATTAAATGCCATACTAATAAACAATGATGACTATTCACATCTATCTGTTTAGGTGGTATTTAGCCAACTGGACGATTTTCTTGGCTTTACACAACATCTCTAAAGTGATATCTCAGTTTTTTCAGTAAAATGAACTGATGAGTTACTTTTCGTTCTGTTCATATCCTAAGCAACGAAGTCATCAACGCCCCGTAATATAATTCAGGAATATTTTAAATATTATCAATGGGCTTCTTTAAATTTAAGCCAGCTACAAAAACTTTTCCTTCTAGCTGACGAGCTTAGTGATCTAATTAGAACAGTAGGCGACTTACAATATTTAAACAGTCAAGTAAATAAACGTGATAGATCATAAAAATCTTTCAACTATTGAGCAAGCTGAAAACTGGAAAATAATTTAATGTACTTTTAGAAAGGCAGAAAAGAAGAAACTCAGTGACAGTCAAAACTAAAAGATATTAGGACACTGCGTGATTTAGCCAAACAAATCCAGTCACCTCATTTATGCAATCAACTAAAATAAATGGGTCTGCAGAATTTTAAATATATCCATGATTAAGGAGGGTTAATAGCATTCAGTAAATAAGGATTGTAGATGGCAACCTTATTTAAACAGGAATACTATGCAAAAAACAAAAAATGCAAGGTTATAGAGGATTTATAACGTGAATGATGCTTATTTCTTAATAAAAGAAATCAAGATAGCAGGGAAATATATGAAACAGACTTTACTCACCGCTAATATTGTGGCTTTGGCCACATTGGCTATGCCAGTTTTTGCTTCTGGTTTAAACAGCGTCAGCAGCGACTATGTGGCTTCTGATTATGCAAAAACCAAATATCCTGTTGTATTTAACCATGGGATGTTTGGTTTTACTCGACTCGGTCCGACAGCTTTTGGGATGGATTATTTTTATCAGGTGCTTCCTGATTTGGCACGTAATGGTGCGACGGTTTATGCAACCCAGGTTTCTCCACTAGAATCCACCGAAGTTCGTGGCGAGCAGTTGCTACAACAAGTAGATGAAGTTTTGGCACTCTCGGGAAAGTCAAAAGTTAATCTGATTGGTCATAGTCATGGTGGACCGACCATTCGTTATATTGAAGCGATTGCACCTGAAAAAGTTGCTTCACTCACTGCTGTTGCTGGAACGTTTAAAGGGTCCAAAGTGGGAGATGACATGTTGGATAATCCTGCTGAGAAATTTTTATTTACCGTCTTAGGACAGTATATCGTTGCTCCAGTGGAATTACTCCTACAAGGTAATCCTGATTTGCCGATTAGTCTAGATCGCTCATTAAAATCATTAAGTGAAAAGGGTTCTGCAGAATTCAATGCTAGATTCCCAACTGCAGCAATCCCATCTGATTGTGGTAACGGTCAGAAGATTACCAGTAATGGGGTATATCATTACTCGTGGACAGGTAAAGCTCAAGCAACCAATCTACTTGATGTCATTGACGTTGCCATTTCCACCATGGCACCAAGATCTTATAAAAATAATGACAATGATGGCTTGGTTAACCGTTGCAATGCACATTTTGGACAAGTGATTAGAGACGACTATAATCAAACGCACCTAGACGAAATCAATCAGATTTTGGGCTTAAAAGCATGGTTTGGACCAGATCCTGTGTCACTTTATCGTCAACAGGTCAATCGTCTTAAACTTGAAGGGCTATAAGCAAATATTTAAAGAAATAGACCTAATATTTTCAAAATTAATATCAAGCGCATCATAAGGGAGTCTGAATATTCAGGCTTCTAATGTTTTGTTTAGAGTATAGTGATTGGCTTTCAGTTTAATCTTTACTAAAGATTTAGATTCTTTCATTTATGAATAGAAAGCTGATAAAGATTTATTAGAGATCCTTGCAAAAGGGGCGAAGATGACATCCATGTCGATCACTACACTTGCCTTTAAGATCAGCTTTATGCTGATATCCTTATACAGATCACAATGAGATTATACTGGTATCGACTTTATAAAAAATCTACTTTTCCAGTTTTTACATCATAAATACCACCTGCAATGCCAATTTCACCTTCTTCGACCATCTTTTTCAGTACTGGGCTATTTCTTAAGATATAGGCAATATTATTTTGTACATTTGCAATAGTCACCGCTTGAATGAAATTACTGGTGAGTTGGTAATCAGTCATTTCTTTATGTACGTTTTCAGCTGCCTGCATAATCGGTTTCAGGAAATATTGTACATGTGGGGTTTCGCTCAGTTGAGTGATATCCTTTTTTTGTTCATACATCTGACAAGCAGCAGTCACAGCACCACAGTCTGTATGTCCCAATACTAAAATTAATTTTGAGCCCTTACTCTTACAGGCAAACTCTAAAGAACCTAATACTTTTTCACCCGCAATATTTCCAGCGATTCGTAAACTAAATAGGTCACCAATTCCGACATCAAAAATCCGTTCAGTTGGCGCACGTGAATCCATACAACCTAAAACAGTTGCAAATGGATGCTGTCCAGATTGTGCAGTGACCTGAATTTGACGAGCAATATTATGATAAATACGTTCATGGTTAACGAATCTTTGATTACCTTCTTTGAGTAGCTCAAATACTTGCGAAGGCGTAAGTTGTCGTTGAATTTCCTGAGTACTGACATCAATATCCAGTTCTTCTTCTTTAATTTCAGGATAATGTATTTTAAATCCAATAAGTTTTACATCAATCCCATTTTCTGTAGCAGTTTCATCTCTAAAGTCTTTAATCACTTGATATACATCAGGATCGATGTAGTAGGTATTTGATGCATCGATCACTACGGTATCACCACTGACTATTTTCTCTAGAGCAGAAACCAAAGCCGAACGATTTAAAAAACTAATATTGGGTGCTAGTTCAATACGGGTAATATTTCCATGCAAATGTGCTTCATGGATGATACGAACTCCACGGAATAAATTATTTTTTAATACAATAATAAAGCTAATCAACAACCCCAACAAAATACCGATCAGCAGATCAGTCGCAATAATTGCAATAACCGTTACAATGAAAGGTAGAAATTGTTTCCATCCTTGACCATAGATCCGTTTAAAAAGTGAAGGACTTGCTAATTTCACGCCAGTTAAAATTAAAATGGCGGCAAGGGAAGATAATGGAACAACATTGATTAATGGTGTTAGAAATAAAACTGCAATAATCAATAAAATACCGTGAAAAATTGCAGAGAATTTAGTCTTTGCGCCACTTGCTGCATTGACTGAACTTCGAACAATCACTGAAGTAATCGGCATACCTCCAATTAAACCAGACATGGTATTTCCGATACCCTGAGCAACCAACTCTTTGTTCGGCGGAGAGGCACGCTTTTGCGGATCCATTTTGTCCGCTGCTTCAAGATTTAATAGCGTTTCAAGCGAGGCGACGATTGCGAGTGTAATGGCGCCTGTATAAATAATAGGATTATTCCATTGAGTGAAGTCAGGGAAACTGATAATTGATTCAACACCTGAAAAGATATTGGGAAGATTGACTAAATGTTCAGTGCTGACTGCGAGGCTGGAATTTGTATTGATAAAAAAATAATTTAATAACCCAGCAAAAATAACCGCAATAAGCGCAGAGGGGATCACCATTTTTTTTAAAGGTGTTTTATCCCACAATAAAATAATGAATACACTAGAAATACCAATGATTGCCGCACCATAATCAAGGTGTTGTAGTAGGCCTATCCCTTCGTTCCAACGTTGTTGAAGAATTTCAGTTTTGATCCCAAAGAGCAGAGGAAGCTGATTGATGATCAATATTAACCCGATGGCAACAAGAAGCCCCATAATCACATTGGTTGGGATAAAATTTGAATATGTTCCTAAGCGAAATAATCCAAAAAATAATTGGAGGAGACCTGCTAAAACCAAACAAAATAAGAAAGCTTGATAATTGCCTTCAAGCTTATCCAATTGCGTTAAAACAATAGCAGTAAGTCCAGCAGCAGGACCTGAGACACTGATATGAGAACCACTCAAATAACCTATAACGATTCCACCAATAACACCTGCAATAATGCCAGAAATTAATGGTGCACCTGAGGCACTGGCTATACCTAAACAGAGCGGTAGAGCGACTAAAAAAACAACTAAACCTGAGAGCAAATCATTTGTATAAAACTTTCTTTTGGGCACTAATTCCTGTTGCATAAATATTCTCGGCAAATTTATAAGTTTGATATGCATCTGGATACAGTCTATTTCATGCTGTACACCAAACTTGCCTAAGTTAGATGAGAATGTGTCCTTAGACTTTGATAAAGACCAAATGACAACAGATTACGAAAGAAACTCTATATCAGCTTTACAAATGATAAATTTTTCTGAATATTAAAGAAATTCTTAAACATTAATTCGAAAAATTAGCTAAATTATAAATATTTTAATACGTTAATTTTAATTTGATTTTTAGAGTTATAGGCTAAAAAGTGCTGATTCAGTCTATATAAATTATTGCTTGAGTAATAGAGAATGGTGATGTATTTGTTTTAAATAGGTAAGTTTTACTTGGGGACATGATATGTTTTTCCAAAAAATTATTCAGATGTAAAACTTATATTTTTTTTATATTGGGTTTTGTAGGGTTTATGAAATATTTTAGAAAATATGTTTTTTCACGTGAATTTGGTTATTTATTTGAGTGGATAAGAATGAGTATTGCTGTGTTTTAACTACACAATGCTTGTGGATATTTATTTTATCTACTCATCTGTTGGCGCTGTAACATGTGAAAAAACATGGTATATTTTGTTTTTGTCTAAGATAGTTTTTAAATTAAAGCTATCTTTTTACTACAACTCGCTTAGCAGGATGCTGGAGCATATACAATTTCATTAAAAAATACTTTTTACCTTTATGACTATTTTTAATATTATTCACAATATTGATTTTGAACACTTTTGAGCTATAAATGTCAAAAAATATAAATTGATCGATTACTAGACGGATAATTATTTAAAGGACTAAATTGAAAACGACAGTCGTTTTTAAAGCTAATCAAGCATGTTAACAAGTCAGATATTTATAATTTATAAGTATTTTTAATAGCTTAGTGTTTATTGATGTGATTCTGAAATTGTATATAAAAACAATGTGGATACTTGATCAATAAACATTTGTAATGGAGTGATTTATGGTCGTTTTATCCTATTTAAAAAACCAAAATAAATATTTCAATGCCATAAAAAACCAGCAAATAACGATTGCGGCTAAAGCAAATATTGCTATTTGTATCGCTTTTTGCCTATTTTGGACCATATATTTCAGCTTTGCAAAGATGTGGTTCATTGTTTGTATTGATATTTTTTTTACAACAATGTCTATCTTCAGTTTATTTTTGATTTTTATACATCGGATTTCAGCGGGTATATTGCTTTCACAAGTCGTCCTCTTTATTTTTCCTGTAGTTTTTTGCTTAATATTTGATGTGGCCACACTAGACCATCCTAGAGTTTCACATTTATTTCTTCCAGCAGGAGCAATATTGGGATATTTGAATTATCGAAGAGATCCCAATGCTTTACAGTTGATTTTAATTATCTTATCGATAGCTGCTTTTATCTTTTTTGGTGGAAGTGCTTTTACTTTGGATGCGGCAATACCTTTATCTGAAAGTATTCGGGCTTATGGTGGTTGGATTGCAATATCTGTTGCCACGCTTATGATGTGTATATCAATTTTTGTCATGCAATTGGAATTGCAGATAGAAAGTAAGCTGGTACATGATCTACGCTTGGCACTTTCAAAACAACAGTTTGAGCTCTTTTATCAACCTCAAGTAAATTCTTCTGAAAAAATTATAGGTGCTGAAATTTTGCTACGTTGGCATCACCCGACGCTTGGATATATCCCAGCAAACGATTTTATTCCTGTCGCAGAAACTTTGGAGTTAATGCCTAAAATTGGAGATTGGATACTGATTCAGGCAACTAAAGTATTACAACAATGGAGTAAAAATGAATCTACAAAAGATCTTACACTTTCAGTCAATATAAGTGCTGATCATTTTATGCAAGAGAATTTTGAGCAAATCGTGACCTCTATGGTGGAGAGAAATGCAGTGCTTCCATCCCAACTCATATTAGAAATAACTGAAAGGGTTGCGTTAAATAATATTGAAAGTGTTATAGAAAAAATGGGCTTTCTGGATAAAAATGGCATTCAGCTTGCTTTAGATGATTTTGGCACAGGTTATTCATCATTAAGCTATTTGCAGAAAATGCCCATTAGCCAGATCAAAATTGATCAGAGTTTTGTACAAGCGGCTTTAGATGATGAACGCTGTAATAAATTGGTCTATGGAATTGTTAAAATTGGCCTTGATTTAAACTTGCGTGTTTTAGCTGAGGGGATTGAGACCTATGAGCAATTTAATCGCTTTCAAGAAAATGGCTGTACTGAATTTCAAGGCTACCTGTGGGGATGTCCTATGCCTTTAACGGATTTTATGCATAAAATAGCTGAGGAAAAGCATTAATGTTTCCGA
Organism: Acinetobacter sp. AS167; assembly: GCF_037152175.1. Lineage (NCBI taxonomy): Bacteria > Pseudomonadati > Pseudomonadota > Gammaproteobacteria > Moraxellales > Moraxellaceae > Acinetobacter > Acinetobacter sp. AS167. The sequence continues at coordinate 70,341 of NZ_JBBCMP010000002.1, read as the reverse complement.
GAAAAATCATAAGAATAAGAAATAGGCTGTTTTAGATCTATCTTTGATTCAATGGTTGTATTGTGAAAGCCTTTAAGAATTAAATGGGTTTAAATTAAATATTTTCTAAGTTAGCTAAGTTTTGTGATAAGTCTTTAGAGGTGGATCATTCTAGTTTTATTGAAAGTTAAAACTGAATTTTAAATTGTTCAGAAGTCTCAACCTGTTTAAAAATTAAAACAATAAGTGAAATGATTTATTTACTCTAAAGACTGATTCAATTCTAGAATTTCCAAGAAATAGGCTTACAGCTAAAATTTCCCATACCAATTGGGTGGTCACAGATATACAAGTATAAGTTTTAAAAAAACAACATAGGTGATCTGTTTTTAAAATCATAAAATAATTTAAAAACAGTGCCTTACTCAACTAGCTTACAATTTTAAAAACAAGCGTGTCGTAAAATGCTAAGTCAGTGTCGTGTTATGTAAAGTGAGCTGCATCTGCTGTGTTGTAGTTTTAATCATGATTTTTAAATATTGATAAAAATACGGCATGGATAGGGAAATGGCATGAATAAAGCAATACGGTTTTATGAAACAGGAACACCAGATGTTTTGCAATATGAAGACATTGATGTTGGTGAACCAGCAGCAGGGCAAGTGCGTCTGCGTCATGTGGCAGTTGGATTAAATTATGCTGACACTTATTTTCGCGATGGTACATATAAAATTCCACTGCCAAATGGTATGGGCGTAGAAGCGTCTGGTGTAGTCGAAGCTGTGGGTGAGGGGGTAGATCATATTCAAGTGGGTGATCGAGTCACTTATACCGGCTTTTTAAATACTTTAGGTGCTTATAGCACTGCACGTTTAATCTCGGCTGATGTATTAATCAAACTACCTGAAGAAATCTCTTGTGAAACAGCCGCAGCAATGACCATGCGTGGTTTAACCTCGGCTTATTTAATGCGTCGTATTTATGACTTTAAAAAAGGGGACAGCATTTTATTACATGCCGCCGCTGGTGGTGTGGGCTTGATTGTTTCTCAATGGGCAAAGTTACTCGGATTGATAGTGATTGGTACAACCTCTTCAGAAGAAAAAGCACAAATCGCCCGTACATATGGCTGTGACCATGTCATTAATTATAGTTATGAAAATGTTGCAGAACGAGTACGAGAATTAACCGATGGGGTGGGGGTAAATGTGGTCTTTGATAGTGTCGGTAAAGACACGTTTATGGCATCGCTTGATTCGTTAAAACGCCGTGGCTTATTGGTTTGTGTAGGGACTGCTTCAGGTGCAGTTCCAGAATTTAATCCGGTCTTATTGGCAATGAAAGGCTCTTTATATATGACCCGCCCAGCACTAGCAGATTTCATTGTCGATCCTTTAGAAAAACAAGAACTTGCCAATGAGTTATTTGATCATGTCCGACATGGACGCATCAAAATTGAAATCAATCAACGCTATGAACTCAAGGATGCAGTTCAAGCTCACCGTGATCTAGAAGCACGTAAAAACACGGGATCATCAATTTTTGTAATTTGAAGGGATGTCTTATGCAAGTTGAACAATTAAGTTGCAATATCGGTGCAGAATTGTTAGGTGTAAATCTGGCTGATGCGATTGGCGATGATGGGTTATTTACTGAAATTCATCAGAATTTGTTAAAGCATCGGGTTTTATTTTTAAGAGACCAAGACCTAAGCCGAGCAGAACATGTGGCATTTGCTGAGCGTTTTGGACAACTAGAAAGTCATCCTGCTGTCGGAAGCCATCCAGAGCATCCTGGACTGGTACAAATTTATAAAAGCCCAGAGAGTCCAATTGATCGTTATGAAAATGCTTGGCATAGCGATGCAAGCTGGCGCAAAGTTCCGCCAATGGGGTGTGTGCTACGTTGTATTGAATGTCCGACAGTGGGTGGCGATACCATGTGGACCAATATGGTGATGGCCTATGAAAATTTACCTATAGAAATCAAAACAAAAATTGCAAATTTACGTGCCTATCACAGTATTGAAGCCAGTTTTGGCGCAATGATGCCGATTGAAAAACGTTTGGCATTAAAAGAACAGTTTCCTGATGCAGAACATCCTGTGGTACGTACTCATCCAGAAACGGGTGAGAAGATTCTTTATGTCAACGCGTTTACCACTCATTTTAGTAACTACCATACCAAAGAACACGTTCGTTTTGGACAAGACGCCAATCCTGGTGCAACCGATTTACTGCGTTATTTAATTACCCAAGCCTATATTCCAGAGTACCAAGTTCGTTGGAGTTGGAAACCGAATAGTATCGCAATTTGGGACAATCGCAGTACCCAACATTATGCCGTAATGGACTATCCACCATGTCATCGAAAAATGGAACGGGCAGGCATTATTGGCGATGCAACTTACTAAGCGTAGCAGTAGCAGTTAAAGATTTTATCCAAACCCTAATTCTAAAATACATATGGAGATGTTTATGCAATTCTTTGATGACTCATTACACCCTGAAAACATGGACAAAGTGGTGATTACGGTAGCGCCTTATGGGCCTGAATGGATGCCTGAGGATTTTCCTGAAGATATCCCCGTGACCATGCAAGAACAAATTCAAAAAGCGGTAGAGTGTTATGAAGCAGGTGCCTCAGTCCTCCATTTGCATGTTCGAGAACTAGATGGGAAAGGTTCGAAACGTCTGTCTAAGTTCAATGAACTCATTGCCGGTGTGCGTGAAGCGGTGCCTGATATGATTATTCAAGTGGGTGGATCAATTTCTTTTGCTCCAGAAAGTGAAGGTGAGGCTGCAATTTGGTTAAGCGATGATACGCGTCATATGCTGGCTGAATTAATGCCAAAACCAGACCAAGTAACCGTGGCAATCAACACCACTCAAATGAATATTATGGAGTTGCTCTATCCTGAATATTTAGAAGGCACTTCTTTGTCTCATCCAGCAATTCAGGCTGCTTATGCTGAAATGACTGTACCAGCAGGCCCAGCATGGGTAGCAGAGCATTTAAAGCGTTTAACTCAAAATGGCATTCAACCGCATTTCCAGTTAACTGGGATGCATGGTTTAGAAACGCTGGAACGTATGGTGCGTAAAGGGCTGTATAAAGGTCCGTTGAATTTAACATGGATTGGAATTGGGGGCGGTTTTGATGGGCCAAATCCTTTTAACTTCTTTAACTTTATTCATCGCGTACCTGATGGCTGTACTTTAACTTCAGAGTCTTTACTTAAAAATGTTTTGCCGTTTAACACCATGTCAATGGCGATGGGCTTACATGCACGTGTCGGAAATGAAGACACCATTATCGATCATCAAGGGCAACGTTTTTCTTCAGTACAGCAAATTCAACAGACTGTGCGTATTGCCCATGAATTAGGTCGTGAAGTCGCATCAGGTAAAGAAGCACGTGAAATTTATCGTATTGGCGTGCAATACGACACGATTGAAGAAACCTTGTTGGAAAATGGTATGGCGCCCAATCGTAAAGCTGGTCAAAAGGGTGTTCCACAGCGTAAATAATGTTTTGAGTCTAAAGGATTTTTGATTCAAACAGTGAGAACCAGAGGATTACGTTACGGTGAAGTCGCGTAGTCATCAAAAAAATCAATGATAAATTATAAAACACAAGGATAACGTATGGATGCGCATCAATATTCAAGTCCTACGGGCGGTGTAGATACTTCGGTTGGCATACCACGTAAATATGCATGGTTGGTTTTTGCACTCACATTTGGTTTGTTGATTTCTGACTATATGTCACGGCAAGTCTTAAATGCAGTATTTCCATTGGTCAAAAGTGAATGGGCTTTAACAGACAGCCAACTCGGATTATTAAGTGGGATTGTGGCGTTGATGGTGGGTTTATTAACCTTACCTTTATCGATCTTGGCAGATCGTTTTGGCAAAGTAAAAAGCTTAACTTTGATGGCCGTATTATGGAGTATGGCAACCTTAGGCTGTGCAATTGCTGAAAGTTATCAACATATGTTTATTGCCCGATTTATGGTGGGTGTTGGCGAAGCTGCCTATGGTAGTGTAGGGATAGCTGTTGTTGTAGCAGTTTTCCCCCGTGATATGCGTGCAACTTTAGCAAGTGCTTTTATGGCAGGTGGTGTATTTGGTTCATTCTTAGGCATGGCTTTAGGTGGTGTCATGGCTGAGCATTTTGGTTGGCGTTGGGCATTTGGTGGAATGGCTGTTTTTGGGCTGATTCTGGCATTTTTATACCCTATTGTGGTTAAAGAAAACAAGATAGGAAGCATTCAGCGAAAAATTAAGATCCAACAGAAACAGGATAAGTCGATAAGTCCTTTGAGATCGATTTATTCAAGTCGGTCTGTGATCGCCACTTATATTGGCAGTGGCTTGCAATTGTTTGTGGGTGGCACGGTCATCGTTTGGCTTCCCAGTTATCTCAATCGATATTACGGATTGGGGACAGATAAAGCTGGGTTGGTCGCAGCAATGGTTGTACTCAGTAGTGCAGTTGGTACGATTTTATGTGGGATGTTATGTGATCGTTTAGGACGAGATCGACCAGACCGAAAAGTCAGTTTGGCGATTGCATTTTGTTTGATCGGTTGTGTGTTGCTATTCATCGCTTTTGCCATGTCTGTCGGAAATGCTCAATTGATCATGATTTGTATTGGGATGTTTATCGCTTTGGGTACCAATGGACCATCCAGCGCAATGGTTGCCAACCTGACACATCATTCTGTACATAGCACAGCATTTGCAACTTTAACACTAGCAAATAATTTTCTCGGCTTAGCTTTAGGACCTTTAGTGATTGGGAAGCTATCTGATCTAATCGGTTTACATCACGCTTTTCAATTGATGCCACTGATGAGCATTGTGGCTGCTGCCGTATTCTTCTATGCAAAACGCCATTATGCCAATGATATTAAAAACTTTAATGTACAAACAGCACGACAAGGTCAAACAGTACAAGCACAGTCATGCAATATGGGTAATCAATAATGACGCGTAAAATGAATATTGAAGTTTTTTTTGATTTTATCTGTCCATGGTGTGTGATTGGAAAACGTCATTTACAGACTGCGATTCAAAAATTAAAACAAAGTGATCCAGATGTTGTGGTCAATATCCAATGGCGTGGTGTACAGCTTTTACCCCATATTCCGCTGTTGGGGGTTCCTTTTGATGCCTTTTATTTACAAAGATTAGGCAGTTCAACAGCGGTTCGAATGCGCCAAACTCAAGTTCGTCAAGCCGCGAAAGCGGTCAATGTCGATATTGATTTTGATCAGATTCGGCGTATGCCAAACACAGCTATGGCGCATCATTTTTTTGCAAACATTTCAAAAGTATATCATTCAGATCAAAGTGAGCGATTTTTAGATGCGCTATTCACAGCCTATTTTCATCATTCGGAAAATATAGGTGAGTTAGCAACATTGCAGAAAATAGCCATGTATTGTGGTTTTGCGAATGAGGTAGTTGAAAGTATTTTAGCCAAGCCATTTGTTCCTTTTATCTCAGCAGATACAGGGGGTAAAGGGGTGCCGTATTTTGTTTTTGATGGAAGTTTTGCAATGGCTGGGGCACAACCTGCAAGTGCACTTTATCAAGCAATGTTGGATACGCTTCAAGCACAAGGACAAATGGTATGACCTTGCGTTTTCAAGTTCCTCAAGAAAAAATCCCAACTGTAGGCAATCGATCCTTTTTGATGATTGGTGACCAATCCCTGATTTTATTTAATATTGCTGAACAATTTTATGCGATTGAAGACAGTTGCCCACATCAAGGTGCTTCTCTCCTCAATGGAAAATTGGAAGGCAAAGTGATTCAGTGTTGTGCACATGGTTTACGTTTTGACGTAGTAAATGGTTATTTACTCAATTCAACACAGCTGAAAGTACAAATATACCCAGTAGAGGTGATTGGAGAAAATATCTTTATTGGTTTAGATTCGGGAGCCGCGTTTGATGAGTAAATTAGCTCCTATTGTTTGGCGACAACGTCTAAGTGAACTCATGCCAGGATTTATTGTCAGTACTGTTGTTGCCGCAGCGGCCTGTTTTTTATCTGAGCATTATGGTGCGCCAGTGATGTTATTCGCTTTGTTGCTCGGGATGGGTGTGAACTTTCTTGCAACAGAAGGAAAGTGTAAAGCGGGTATCGAATTTACTGCGCGAGAAGTACTGCGTTTTGGGATCGCTTTACTCGGAATGCGAATTACCCTTGAGCAAATGACTGCGCTAGGTTGGCAACCCCTTGTTTTGGTGATTTCATTAGTTGTTATTACCATTCTAGCTTCAGTCATTACAGCCAAAGTGCTTGGATTTAATAAGTTTTTCGGTATGCTGACAGGAGGAGCGACGGCCATTTGTGGGGCTTCCGCAGCATTGGCCTTATCTGCTGCTTTACCAAGTCATCCTCAAAAAGAAAAAGCAACCTTATTCACGGTGATTGGGGTGTCCGCACTATCAACTTTGGCAATGATCGTTTATCCGATGATTGCGCGATGGTTAGAATTAACCCCTCAACATGCTGGAATTTTTTTAGGTGCAACTATCCATGATGTCGCCCAAGTGGTAGGGGCAGGCTATAGCATGTCTACAGAAGCAGGTGATACTGCAACAGTGGTGAAATTGATGCGCGTTGCCATGCTTTTACCCGTCATCATTTGTGCAGCCATGATTACTCGTAGGCAAGGTTCGCCGTCTACTGGGAAAAGACCACCATTGTTGCCATGGTTTGCAGTGGGATTTTTGATTCTCGCATGTATTAATAGTACTGGATGGGTGCCAACACTCGTTCAAGGTGGAATAAATGAATTATCTCGTTGGTGTTTGATTATTTCGATCAGTGCTTTAGGGATGAAAACACAATTAAAAGAGTTAGCAACAGTCGGTATAAAACCGATACTGCTGATGATTGGAGAAAGTATTTTTCTGGTATTGTTGGTATTAAGCCTGATGCATTGGTTGTTTTAATTGGTCATTCATTGAATAAAAGTTTTGCAAGGCGCAATAAAAAAATTTGCTAGGTGCAAAACTTTTGTTTTGATTCGTTTTTAAGTTATTGTTTTGAAATCAATACCAAACGTCAGTAGCTCATTGGTTTAATTTTTATCATATTCGCATCGATGATCTCGGTTTTATTGTGGGTACGCCAAGCATTCGGTGTTATGCCAAATTGACCAATAAACCATCGGGTAAAAGAGCTTGGCATAGAGTAACCAAGAATATCTGAAACTTGTGCCAATGAGTAATTGATATTTCTTAAATAGCGAAAGACCAAATTTTTGCGTACATCATTCATTAATTCACTAAAATTTGTTTGTGCGGCTTCTAGACGACGTTGCAACGTTCTAACATTGACCTCATGCGTTTGAGCAACTTGATCAATTGTAGCTCGTCCCATCGGTAAAAGCAGATAGATACTTTTACGGATATCAAAAATAAGTGATGACTCATTATCTTTTTGTAAGATGTCGAGATCTAAATAGCGCTGTGCATGGTCTGCCATTGCTGTATTTGCTTGTGGATTGATTTTATCAAGTTCAGATGATGAGCAGACAATACCATTAAACTCACTACCAAACTCAAATGAACTCCCAAAGATACGTTGATGCACAGATAAGTCATGTGGTGCATCATGCGTAAAATGAATGCTTAATGGTTGCCATTTTTGAGCTGACAATGTAGCACAGAATCGCTGAATAATCCCCAAAGCTAACTCAATTGCTTGGCGACTATATTTTACTGAAGCGGAAATAACTTCCACGCGAATAATCACTGTTTTTCCAACTTCTTCAATATATATTTCAAGCGCGTTATTGATGATATTTCTGTATTTTACAATTGTTTTTAAGGCATCACCTAAGGTTTGCTGATAACTTAACAATAGGCTAAGTTTGCCAAAATCAGCAATTTGTCGTTGTTCTGCCATATGTAGACCAAATACTTCGCAGCCACTGATTTGAGCAGAATGTTCTAACAATGTAATGACTTTATCGACCGAAATACGTTGTTTTGAATCATTTAATTGAGCAGAATAAATTCCAGCATCAGATAATAAATGGTATGGATTGAGGTCTAACTGTCGACTAACATCTAGATAATTTTTGAGTACGGCTGTATGTGCAAGAGGAATCAATTTCCAATCTCCTTATTTTTTTATTAACCATCCTGGTCAATACATTATTGTTTACAAACTTTGCTAATAAGCACTATAAAAATTTCTAGCATTTTTGCAATCTCGACAATTTTATCAAAATATCTTAAAAAAAGTATCTCAATTGAGTACACATTCAGGTGATAGAAATAAATTATCAAATTTGCTTAGAAACATGAGTGTTTTAAAAGGACTGAACTTTCTTGAGTAATCAGCAGCTTTATAAGCTAAGTTGGCTGTGCAAAGTCATTCGAATAGTACATCAACTCTATAAATCTGATTCATTAAAATTTCCCTGTAGTTCACTTTTTATGGTTTCAGTGGAATCTTTCTGAAACACGACACCATTATTCAAGCAGGTCTTCTTTAAAGCAATCTCAAGTACGTTATAAACAACATTTAGAATTTATTAACAAATATTTAAATTTTAAAATATAAAAATAAAATCAATACCTTATATTTTTGATTGCTTATGTTTGAAGGATTTTTTGATAGGTAATTTGTCATCAAATGAAAAGAAGTTGTCATCAAATGTGCATCAGCAAAATCAACTAAATCGTATTGTGAATAAGCAATTTATAGAATTCACATTCATTTATTCACTCATAATTTAAGGTAGATCAATGGAAAAAATACAAACAAAGGCAACTGTTTTAATTGTCCCAGGTTTACGTGACCATGTTGCTGAACATTGGCAAACCTTATTGGAAGAAAGGCTGGTCAAGGTACGATCTGTCCCTCCGCTGGAAACAGACAAAATCAACTGCATAAAAAGAGTTAAAGCGATCCAAGCACAACTAGAAGAAATCGATGGACCTGTGATTTTAGTTGCACATAGTGCAGGGGTATTAATGATCGTTCATTGGGCAGCTATATATCAACACAAGATTCAAGGAGCTTTGTTGGTGACACCACCTGATTTATCAGCCAAATGGCCTGAAAATTATCCAAATTCTGCAATGCTAAAAAAACTAGGATGGGATCCTTTACCCAACAAAATTTTGCCATTTCCAAGCATTGTGGTTGCAAGTACCAATGACCATTTAGCCAGTTACAGTGCAGTTACGACAATGGCAAAAACATGGGGCAGCCGATTGGTGAATTTAGGCGAAGTGGGGCATCTTAATCCAGCTGCTGGCTATGGCTATTGGGCACAAGCTGAACAATTTATTCAACAATTAGACCGAGTGGATGAGTCTATATGTATCGCTTAGTTTTAGATATTTATAGTGGAATGGTTTTAGAGATTGCTTGTTTAGTATACACGCCGTTTTAAGACAGCATTGCTCATAACTTAGTAGTATTCGTAACAGATTAAACAATTAAAAAAAATGCATATTTCAAAACAGTCAACATGGCTACTTATGAAATTAAATCAAATTAAATCATGTCGATATGGAGATCGAATGATGAAAAATTATTTATATAATAAACACACTGTTATTTTTACTCAAAAATTTGGTGTCTTTTTAATATTGTGCTTAAGCCTTTCAAAAGTATCTGCGACAAGTGTTGAGATTAATGATGATTGGAAATTTGAAACCAATACGATGTTCAGCTTAGGTGCAAATTGGAGTATTCAAGATGCTTCAAATCAGTTGGTGTATAAGCCTGATGCAAATCATATCGGTAAGAATGGTTTAAGCATAGATGTGAATGGCGACGATGGACATTTGAATTTCAGTAAAAACGATAATATTTCTCAAATTGCAAAAGGGCTGACCGAGTTTCGTTTAAAAGGAAAACACCAAGGTGCAGTACTCAGTGCTAAATATTGGTATGACCATGCTTATGAAACTGGTCGTGGAGATTTAAAAGCCTTTGATGATTCTAGATGGCCTAGATTAGCCAAATTTAAGGGTATTGATCTTTGGGATACCTATATCTGGAAAAACTTTACTTTACAAAATGGTCAAAATGCCAATCTAAAATTAGGTAAACATAGCTTAAATTGGGGGAAATCGCTGTTTTTCCAAAATGGTTTAAATTCAGTCAGTGCCTTGGATTATGCTGCAATCAATCGGCCGGGAGGGGAAGTAAAAGAACGAATAATTCCTGTCGAAATGTTTTCATTCGAGGCTGGAATAACGCCAAACCTTAAATTAGGTGGTTTTTATCAGTTTAAGTTTAGACCTTCTATTGTGGACGGTTGCGGGACATTTTTTGCAATTTCTGACTTTGTTCCAGAAAATTGTGGGCCAATTATTTTGACCGTTACACCAGGAGATAAGTTGTCTGAAAGTGCTTTAGATGCAAAGACCTATATTCCACGTTCAGAAAGTCGGTATGCTCGAAATAGCGGACAATATGGATTCTCTTTAAAGCAAAGCTTATTGGGTTGGAACAATGCTGAACTTGGCTTATATTTCGCAAATTATCACAGTCGTAATGCTAATTTTGACGGTACAGCAGTGACAGCCTCCGGACCTGCACATTTTAATACAGCCAGATTTTTTTCAGTTTATCCAGAAAATATCCAAATGTATGGATTAAGTCTTGCGGGAAAATTGGGTACTACGTCTGTTTTTAGCGAATTAACACATAAAGCAAATCAACCTTTGCAATTAAATGGTACAGATATTGTCTATGCACAAGTTCTAGATAAAGATACTCCGCTCACTCCACCTGGGGTTGCAGCTGAATTTGGACAATATCTTGAAGGTTATGTACGAACACCAGTAACGCAATTTTCAGTAGGTGCAAGTGATCATCTGAATAATATATTGGGTGCAACTACACTGAATTGGGCGGTAGAAATTGCAGTCAATCATATTGCAAATATCGGTAATCATCGCTTTGGGCGAGTAGGGGCTTTTGGGCGGAGTGAGCTTTCATCTGGTGCCTATAATCCTGAAACTGAGGAATACAAATGTACGCTTTATGGCACAGCACACCTTGCAAATGATGTAGTTGATCGTATGAATGAGCGCTTTTGTAATAAAGATGGTTTCTTTACTGAATGGTCTTACGGCTATCGTTTACGTGGAGTGTTAAGCTATCAAGATATTTTACCAGCAGTTGTCATTACACCTAGTTTTATCTTTCGCCATGACATAACAGGATCTAGCCAAAATTTTCAAGAAGGTCAAATGAGTATCGCAGCTACTATTTCAGTAAGCTATCAGCAAAAATATACTGCTGAACTTGCATATACCAATTTTTTTGGTTCGAATGATTTTAGTACAATCGATGACCGAGATTTTGCTTCATTGATATTTAAAGCTAATTTTTGAAGTTGGGAATTTAAAAATTGGATGCTATGTTTATTGGATCGTTGGTGTCAAAAAAAGCTCATCTTTTAATCATAAATATTTAACTTATTTATAGATCAAACGGCTATATAGCTTTGGGAAAAACTGATTTTTCTATTGTTGAAGGTATTAAATTATTCAAACTTATTGATATGGCAGCTGTTAGATTCTCTAAGGATATTGATTGTGATATGCTTTTTAATCATTATAAGAATGGGCATATCCCTCTCAATATTTAATCATATTTGCCAAGGCGAGGTGATCAGAATAAATGCTCAATAACTTTATAATTAGTAAGCTCACCGAAAATAAAAAATATAGATTTAATAATTAACATCATATTAATTCACTTCCAATCAAAACTAGAATTAAGCAATACAGAAGATAGAATAAGGATAAAAATTATTATCAATAGTATCTGTTAAATTGGCCTAAAATTAACCTGTTGTTTGGTGGTGAATTACATGAAATATGCATTAAATTATAATAATATGAACACTATTACAAGCTGTATTTTAAAAATAATATAAATTTAAATATTTGTTTTTAAATTATATTTTTAATAAACTATGTATTTAATTATAATATAAAAAAGTGTGAAAGTTTGCAAAACAAGGTAGGTAGTGATAAAAAATGTGCATTATCTGAATAGCTTAAAGTGTTCTAGCAGATATATTGAAGAATAGAAATATGAATGTTGGATATAAATAAATAATGAAAATTTATGAAATGGTGTTTCATAAAGGTATAGATGAAAGCACTCATTTTTTTTATAGTGAAAATACCTATGCTTCACGTCAGCATTTTATTGAATTAATACGTTTAGATATTGATGCTGAACTAAGTAATTTTAAATTGGCATGTCTAAGTGATGATCAATATGATTTAAAAGCATTATTTGAAGAAGTTCATAAAGAAAGCCATTTCCATGTAGATAGAATGGAAGCTGAATTTCTTCGTGATGCAATCGCTACAATTGACCAATGCATTTGTTTAAGAGTTAAAGAACGAGATGTTCTTCAGCCAAGTGGAAATACTTATCATCTTTAGTCACCCTCTAAATTTTATAGACATTCGTATAAATTTTTGATTTTCGGTCGACATGTTAAAGTGTCATATCGGTTCCCATTCTTCACCCCAGAACGAATGGGATTTTTTTTGATGAATAGATAAAATAACGTTTAAGTCTTAATATTTATTGATAAAATCGTAGTTTAACGAGGTCTCTATGACTAATTTGTAGTCTCTTAATAATGATGGTTCTATCCATACAAAACAAATACGAGCAACGATTGGAAAAGGTTAATATTAGTTGCTTTTCTTTGGATAATATCAGGGTTACTCTGTCCTCATATTTTTAATACATAAAATCAGATGAAAGAATATTTATTTTTTGTAAATGTAAGTGTTGAAAATAAAAGATATTCTAAAATTTTTTAGGTGTAAAACTTAAAAGAAAGATGGGAGTAATAAAGTATCCTAAAAAAGAATATTTAATATTATAGAAAATAAAGAGATGTTTAAGCTTGTAGTTATTGTGCTAAATTAGATTTAATGTATAGATTTTTACTTATTAATATTTTAAGTATATAATTTAATTATGTTTTTTGAAATGTGAACCACATATAATCCGATATGCATAAGCGGAATTTGAGCTCTGAGATCGGCATATTAATCTTTATGTTATTTGAACAATAATTAAATTAATTTTAACTTTTAACTTTTAACTTTATTAATCTATCAAATGAAATGTATTTATTTATGTTTTAAATGTAATAATAATTTAATTCCAATGTCTAAACATAATCTAAAGTAAAAACAATTTGATAGTGTGGTTTTGTGCTGTTAATTAGGGTCATTATTGAACACTTATTCGTCACATGTGATTATGTAAATGCTTTCACACTTCTTGTGTAAAAGTTAATAAATAATGCATATCACTGGACATAATATGAATATTTTAACAAAACTAACGCTAACTGTATTGTTAGGTACAGGATATATCGCGACTGCACAAGCTGCTGTTACTGGTCAAGTTGATGTCAAGCTGAATGTTTCAACAGGTTGTTCTGTTGAAGGTTCTGAAGTTGCTGGAGCTATGAACCAATTTGGTAGTTTGGATTTTGGTAAAACTTCTGGTACTTGGACCAACGTTCTAACTGCTCAGGTTGCTTCAGCAGGTACAGGTAGTCACCTCGCTGTAAAATGTGACAGTACAGATCCTGTTGCGTTTACTGTTGCAATTGATGGTGGTCAGCGTGCTGATCGTAGTCTTAAACATACCACTGCTGCAGACGTGGTTAGCTATAACGTCTATCGTGATGCAGCACGTACCAATCTCTACGCAATCAATACACCTCAAGCTTTCACAGCTGCGAGTGGTGAATCTCAAGAAGTCCCAATCTTTGGTGCAATTGCTGCAAACAGTGGAACTGCAAAAGCACAGGGTGACTATAAAGACACTTTGTTGGTAACAGTTAATTTCTAATCAGTATACGTAACAGTAAACAGGTTTGTTGTTGAACAAGCCTGTTTTAAGGAGGAACGTATGCACCTGTTACTTAAACAAAGCGTTGGATTGCTACTTTGTAGCCTTTTTTCGTCACTCTGTAGTGCTGGGCAGTTAGCCGCTAAGTTAAATATCCAACTTGAATTAGAGCCATCCTGCAAGATTAACAATCAGTCTGTAAATAACGAAACAACTGGCTTGAATTTTGGTCAGTTAGATTTCGGGGAAACTACTGCTGCATTTAATCGTGTGATTGAGACGAGTTTAAGTAATGCTTCTGCATCGGGTTTGACCATTCAATGTCCTGGCAATTCTCCGATAAAAGTTACTTTTGGTGCAGGACAGAATGACAGCAAGGTTCCAGCCCCTTTTAGTGCAAATTATTTCCGTGCTATCAGTAATGGTACCGATTTCCTTGCCTACAACATCTTATATGGCACTGCTCGGGAAGCATTAAAACCGAATCAAACCATCACTTTGACCAACAATGGTCAGCCACAGACGCTTAATATCATAGGTCAAACTGTTAATAATGGTCGGTCAGTCTCGCTTGGACAATATACCGACACTATTCCAATTACCATTGAATTTTAAAGAACAAAATCATGAAAAAAATAGGTTTAAGTGTTCTGCTTATGTTGGCTGGGCCGTGCGTATTTGCTGGAACAACAGCGAATTTTAAAGTGCAGGCAACCATTGAAAATGGCTGCAAACTCAGCAATGTTGAGCAGCGACTTAATTTTGGTCGTCATCCTGTTGTGGGACAGGGAAAGTTAACTGGGTCAGTCGTCAATACTGCACAAAGCTGGAATATCCAGTGCACTGCACGGTTACCAGTAAAGGTCATGTTGAATGGTGGAGATCACTTCTCAAATAATTCTCGACGGATGAAACATGCGCAACAGAATGAATTTGTGTCCTATCAGCTTTATCAGAACAGTAATTTGCAGAATGAATATACCAGTGGGAATAGTTACTCACTGACGTCAACCACTACATCGAATACTCTACTGGGTTTTTCAGTTTATGGTGTTGCAGATTTGAATAATAACAATCAACCACGATCAGCAGGCCTTTATAAAGATACGGTCGCAATTACGATTACATGGTGATTCTATGAGCTTAAATAAAATGAACATATGGTCGGGCAGGACTTTCTTTGCAGCCGCAATATTGATGATGACCTCACCTGTATTCGCACAGGCTACTTTTTTAATCTGGCCAATTTACCCTAAAATTGAAGAAAACGAAAAAGCCACTGCGGTATGGCTACAAAATACTGGTAACTCTGATGCCATGGTACAGATTCGGGTATTTAAATGGGATCAGAATCATCAGCAAGATGCTTTTGAGGAGCAAACTGAGATTATCCCAAGTCCGCCGGTGGCAAAGATCAAAGCCGGTGAAAAGCATATGTTGCGTTTAACTCGGGCAACCTCAGTACCAGATACAAAAGAACTTGCCTATCGAATTATTGTTGATGAACTGCCGATCAAGCTCAATCCAGAAAACGATAAAGAAGCCTCGACAGTCAGTTTTCAGATGCGTTATTCAATTCCCTTGTTTAGCTATGGCAAAGGACTTGGCAGTGGCTTGACTGAGCTTTCACAAAAAACCAATGCGAAAAATCCTTTGGCTAAACCGATATTAAGCTGGTGGGTCAAAAATAATGAACAGGGTAAACCTGAACTTTATATTCAAAATACCGGTTCAAAATTTTCACGACTTTCAGGAATTAAATTGACTCCAACTTCAGAACAAATGGCTTTTGGCAAAACTGCCTTTGGTTATGTGTTGGCAAACAGCACCATGAAGTTTGATCTGGACAGCAAGATACTCAACAGCCTAAGTGGTCAAACAAGCTTGTATGGAATCGACAGTTCAGGGGTACAACAGGAGTTGATTGAGATTAAAAAACAAGGAGGGAGATAAATGGGTTATTTATCTGGTTTAAATTCACCTTCTTTTTTATGCAAAAGCCTGACCTTTATATTGATCTCGAATATCCCAATGTTGAGCTGCAATGTGTATGCAAATGGCTTACCTCCACCACCGAGAGATGTTTCAGAAGTGAATAGCTTATTTAAGCTCTATCTGGACTTGGTGATCAATCAATACTCGACACAACGGGTTGTTCCCATCATAGTCAAAGGAGATCATTATTTTATCCAGCAGTCAAAACTGGATGAATTACAGATCAAGCTGCCTGTGGATGCCCTACAGCAACAGACCGAAAAAAACCTGACTGATCTGGATGTATTTACTCTAGGCTTTTCGGGCAAGGCCTTGGATTGGGTCAGCCTCAATCAGATTCCCGAATTGAAGTATGAATATAATTCAGCACAACAGTATTTTAGTCTAGATCTTCCAGCCAGCTGGATGCCGGTGCAAATACGTGGATTAGACTCCTGGTATCAACCTGAAACAGCACAGTCGGGTATTGGTTTATTAAATAACTATGACTTTTATACCTACCGCCCAGAGAATGGTGGCTATAGCAGTACGCTATTTACAGAACAACGCTTTTTCTCACCTTATGGGGTACTGAGAAACTCTGGGGTCTATAGCAAAACAGATTTTAATTCTGTTGGAAAAGACTCAAATCAAAATAATGATGGCTACCGTCGCTATGACACCACTTGGCAATATGATGACCCAGTCAGGGTATTTTCATTTTTAGCGGGTGATGTAATTACCGGAAGTAAAAACGCATGGGGAAGTTCAGTGCGTTTAGGTGGATTACAACTCCAGCGTAATTTTGGTACTCGCCCAGATTTGATTACTTATCCTTTACCGCAGTTTAAAGGACAAGCGACCTTACCAAGCACCGTAGATTTATTGATCAATGGACAGAAAGCCAATTCAACCGATGTACAGTCAGGCCCCTTTATTCTTAATAATGTTCCGTTTATCAATGGTAAAGGCGAGGCGGTGATTGTCACCACGGACAGCGTGGGTCGTCAGGTGGCCACCTCAGTGCCATTTTATATTTCGAATACTTTGCTTAAACCTGGATTATTGGATTATTCGGTGTCGATGGGGCAAATCCGCGAAGATTATGGAATCAAAAACTTTTCATACGGCAAGTTTGCTGGTTCAGCGGATGCACGTTATGGGATCAATGATTGGCTCACCGCTGAAGGGCGGGTTGAACTTTCAGATTCAATTCAGTTGGCTGGACTGGGTTCAGTACTCAAGCTGAATCAGTTTGGTGTGTTAAGTGGTTCGGCAACTCAAAGCTGGGCAGACCGTGAATTTAATCGGATCAATAGTCAAAACATGAAGGGAAATCAATATACTTTAGGCTATAGCTATAACCAGCAACGCTTTGGATTTAGTCTCAATCATACCCAACGCGATCAGGACTATTATGATCTTTCGCGTTTACAATATAGCAATTTGATTTCAGCCAACAGTCATAAAAGTTCGGTTGCCAATACTTATTTTGCGACGGATAAGTCAGGTACTTTTGGGGTGGCCTATATCCAAACCAAGAACCGCGACATCAAAAATAAACTAATGAACCTGTCTTGGGCACCGGTATTACCCTCCTATCTGCGTGGTGCGACAGTGTCGTTAAGTGCCAATCGGGATTTTATAGAAAAAGACTGGAGTGCTGCATTTCAGTTGTCGGTTCCTTTTTCCAAAAGCAGATCCACAGCCAGTTTAGGCTATAGTCAGCAATCTAACGGCGATTATGGTTATATCAACTATAACCGTAGTGCACCGTTGGACGGAGGGGTTGGTGTAGATTTAACTCGACGCTTTAATGAAAAAAGTGATGATTTTAATCAAGCACGAATAAGCTACCGTAACCAATATTTTAATACCGATATCGGCATGTCGGGTAGCAATGACTATAACTACTGGTTTGGACTTTCTGGTTCAGTAGTGTTGATGTCAGGCAATGTCTTTGCTGCCAATCGATTGGGTGAGTCTTTTGCCTTGATTGATACTAACAAAGTTGCAGATGTTCCTGTGCATTATGAAAACAGCCTTGTGGGGCGGAGTAATGCCAAGGGTTATGTTTTTGTACCGTCAGTGACCCCGTATTACGCAGCCAAATACAGCATCAACCCGATAGATTTACCTTCTAACTTTAATGCAACTCAAGTTGAAAATCGGATTGCGGCAAAACGCGGTTCAGGTGTAGTGATTGGTTTCCCAATTAAACAATCTTATGCGGCAAATGTGTCTTTGGTACAGAGTAATGGGCAAGCGGTTCCAGTGGGTGCGGTGGTACATCGTACAGATCAAGAATCGAGTTATGTAGGGATGGATGGAATTGCTTATCTTGAAGATCTGGCGGCAGAAAATACAATTCGAGTGCAACTGCCAGATCAGCACCTATGTGAAGCAAATTTTTCGTTAGATTTAAAAAAAGCGCAACAACAGATCGCAGTGATTAAATCGGTTGTTTGTCATGAGGTGGTTAAACCATGATTACTTTGAAAAAAATAATACCCACAGGCCTTTTATTCTCTGGGTTGATATTGATTACTGCTCAGAGTTATGCAGATTGTGAAGTTAGCACCAGTGGCAATACTTCGATTGGGAAGATTCCTTCAATTACATTAGCCGAAACGGGGATACAATCTACAAAGTTTAATTCAGGGATGAGTTGTCAGGCATTTTTGACTGTATTAACAACGAATTATTTATATTATCGAATAGATCAAATGCCAGTCAACTATATAAATAATGCGACAGGTGAGCGCATTACAGTAAATTATTTAGATACGAATAACAATGTAATTAAAGTCGGATCTGAAAGAGATTTAGGTGGATTTTCACTTGTGAACTTATTTAGTGGACCCGGTGGTTCCTTACAATTTATTGCAAATGTTAATCCAGGCCAAGCCGTATCACCTGGGATATATCAAGCTGAACAGCCATTCAAACTAAAATGGTGGTATTCAGTAGCAGGTTTTGGGATTGGAGCATTTTCTACCAAATTTGAAAGCCCTGGTTTTAGTCGAGGATATTTAGGATTTGGTCCTGATACTTGGGGAGGTTCTTGGGGGAGTGGTAGAGATTCTGCTTTTGACTTAAGCCTTGAGGTTCTACCTGATTGTCGCATATCAACTAGAGATGTTAATTTTGGAACGGCTGCTTTTGCGACAGCCTTTGAGCCTGTTCAAACTTCAATGGGAGTACGCTGTTCTGTAAAAACGCCTTATAATGTGGGATTAAACAATGGGTTATATCCACAAAGTGGTAATCAACGTGCGATGAAGGCGGTCAATAGCAATAACTTTCTACGTTATGAAATATATAAAAATTCAACTACTGATCGTTGGGGCAGCAACGGAGCTGAGAAATGGTCAAGCAGTAATGCAACCACAAATGCTGGTATTTATGATGCAAAAACTCAACAGGGTTATACCTTCACAACAAAAATCCTTGAAAATAATCCTGACAATTTACCGGCTGATAAATACAGTGATACTGTGACTGTACAGGTTGAATTCTAGTAATACTGATAATGACATCATGATAAAAAATTATGATGTCATAAAAATAAACATATAAATAAATTATAAGACTTAATGTAAATCATAAATTTATCTTTAATATAAATTACCGTTCATCGTTTTTCTTAATTGAAAGTATTATTTTAAATTTTTTGTTTGTAAACATTTTGTTTTTTGAAGTGAGAATATAGAGTGTTTTATAAATTTAAAATTTAAAATGTAAAAGAAAAAATTCAAATTAAGATATTATTTTTTTATACGCTTGTATTTTTATTTATTTTTATGGGTGTGTTATTTGAAACGTTTGTAGTGTTTAAAACATAAATATAATTTTCAACAGGTGTTTTTTTTGTGAATTAAATATTATAATATTTTTTTTAAATGAAAAGGTTATCTGTTGTGCGTGTCTATGCATATTGTAGAGTTGACAATATATCTATAAATAAAAATATTTGTGTTGATTTTATTTCAAATGCGGGTTATGAAATACCAGTTAAGAGAATCATTGTGGAAGAAGTAGAAGTTGGTATATCATTAAAGCACAGAAATAAATTTATTAATTTAGTTAATTATTCTATGGAAAGTGGAGATATATTATTAGTCAATGGAATTGATTCATTAGGTGGGAATTTTAATGAAGTTTTTTCAAGTGCTAATTTAATATTTAAAAAAAAAATTAAATTAATTTGTTTAGAGTTTTCAAAGAACGAAATCTCAGGAGACCTTAAGAAATTTTTTATACACTTTTTGAAGCTATGTGCTGATTTTGAAGGAAAAGCTAATATTTCAAAAAAAAGTGTCCTCAATAAAGCAAAAAAGCGTGTTGGTCGTCCTGAAATTTTAAGCGATAAACAAAAAAAAGAAGCTTTGGAGAATTTTAAAAAAGGTCACAGCATTTATTCAATCGCTAAGCATTATTCAGTTACTCGAACTGTAATCCAACGCTTAATACTAAAATCCTCTGATGTCATTAATAGTGACGACCAATAGATGAGGAATAAAAAACTTGATAAGAATCATATAAGCAGGTTTGCAATTGCTCAAAAAAAAACTGATGTTAAGAAAACAATTATTGTGCAATTGGTTTATGTGTTACGACAAGCAAATCATAAAAAAGCAAAAAATTTGATCAGTCAGTATAGTATTGAAATTAAGTCGCTAAATGGTTTGGTCAACTATAGAGTTCAAGGAATTAAGCATGGAGGAAAAACCATTATATTTTTATATGGATCAAGTCTATATGTTGTGGATTTAACAAAATCATTATTTAAATAGATTTTATAATTTTTTAATGCAGGTATGGGTTTTTGCTATTAACTTTATAAGTTTAATAGTAAGTTAAATGATTGAGTTAAATCAAAAATATACATCTATTTATATTTTTAAGTTATGTTTTTAATTTTTTTAATGTTGGTTATTTGAAAGTATGGCGATGGTAATTAATATATTATGCAAATAAAAATTTTTATAAAAAATAGAATTTTATAGTATTATTTTATGCTAATTTACTCATGTAAATAATATGATTGATTTAAATAGTATAAATAACAAGTATTTAATTTTGTTTTTTAATTAATGTTTTGATCTAAGAGACTATTTTTTTGAATTATGTGATCTTAAAAAACATTCAATTAAAATTATTTATAAAGAGAGAATTTATATGTGATTTTATTAAGAGAAATTATAAATTTATTTTAAGGAAGCCGATATCGAAGAATTTGGGAAATATCAAAAAATGTTAGATACTTCCCAAATCGCAATAGTAAATCGATAAATAAATAAACTGTGTTAATTTAAAAATCTTAATTTAAAGTGGGCATTGAAAATTGTTTATTTTCACGGATGTTCGCAGAAGGCCAGCGTTGAGTAATCGTTTTTCTGCGTGTATAAAAACGGACACCATCTGGACCATATGCATATAAATCACCAAATAGTGAGCGCTTCCACCCCCCAAAACTATGATAAGCGACAGGTACAGGCAAAGGAACATTGATGCCAACCATCCCCACTTTAATATGATCAGAGAAATAACGTGCTGCTTCTCCATCACGAGTATAGATACATGTACCATTACCATATTCGTGATTATCAATCAGATCCATAGCTTCTTGCATAGTCTCTACCCGCATGATTTGTAAGACTGGACCAAAAATTTCCTGCTGATAACTATGCATGTTTGGTGTAACTTGATCAATTAAGGTCGGTCCCACAAAGAAGCCATTTTTATAGTCACCAACGGTTGCTTGTCTACCATCCACGACAATTTTTGCACCTTGTTGCTCAGCACTGTCGATAAAACCAACCACTTTAGCTTTATGGTCTGCTGTGATTACAGGCCCAAAATCATTATTTTTATTGGAAAAATGTCCAAATTTTAATTTACTGATTTCATTTTGAAGTTTTGTAATCACGGTATCCGCAATCTCATCACCGACTGCAACAGCAACAGAAAGTGCCATACAACGTTCACCTGATGAACCAAAAGCTGCACCAAGTAGAGAATTAACCACATTATCTACATCAGCATCTGGCATGATAATCGCGTGATTTTTTGCACCACCTAAAGCTTGACAACGTTTACCCGCAGCTGTTGCCGTTTTATAAATATATTCAGCGATTGGAGTTGAGCCGACAAAGCTTATGGCTTGGATACGTGGATCGTTTAAAAGTGTATCTACAGCAACTTTATCCCCATTGACCAAATTGAAGACACCATCGGGAAGACCTGCTTCTTTTAATAATTGTGCGATATATAATGTTGAGGATGGATCACGCTCGGATGGTTTTAAAATAAAGCAGTTACCACAGACAATTGCCATTGGGAACATCCAAAGCGGCACCATCACTGGGAAGTTAAAAGGGGTAATCCCTGCAACGACACCTAAAGGCTGAAATTCACTCCAAGAGTCAATATTGGGGCCTACATTTTTTGAAAATTCACCTTTTAAAAACTCAGGGGCACCACAAGCATATTCAACATTTTCTATACCGCGCTGTAATTCTCCTGCAGCATCATGACAAATTTTTCCGTGCTCTAAACCAATTAGCTCACAGATTTTATCTGCATTCTTTTCAAGTAACTCTTTAAACTTAAACATGACTCGCGCACGTTTGATGACGGGTGTGTCGCGCCATGCAGGAAATGCATTTTCTGCTGCTACTATTGCTTCAAGTACCGTTTTTTGGCTAGCAATGGCAACTTCGGAATTTGATTCACCTGTTGCTGGGTTAAATACTTTTTGAGTGCGGCTTGCTTCAGTTGAGAGTTGTCCATTAATGAAATGCCCGATGGTATTCATTGATATCTCCTTGTTTATTTTCGTTGAAAAATTAAGACCATAATTGTTGATAAAGTTTTACGATTTCTTCTTTCGTCGGTAGACGAGGGTTATTACTGGGTGAGCCTGAAGCAAGTGCCTGTTCTGCCATAGTATTTACAACTTCATCAAAATATCTTTTATCTGCACCAAAAGCTTCCAAGGTTGGCACTTGCAGTGATGAATTAATGTCTTTTAATGCTTCAATTAACTTAGCATTGGCAGATTCAACAGAATCAGTTTGCTGCGCTGCGCCAATGGCTTTTGCGCAATCAGCATATTTTTCAGGTTCGGCCGGAATTGAATATTCGATGATCATGGGCAATAACATGGCATTCGATAAACCATGTGGGACATGGAAAAATGCGCCAATAGGTCGGCTCATGCCATGAACTAAAGCGACCGAAGCATTATTAAAAGCCACACCTGCCAATGTTGCACCAAGCATTAAAGCTTCTCTGGCACCTTTGTCACTTGGGTCTAGATAGACTTTTTTTAGATTGGGTCCAATTAAGCGCATTGCTTCCAATGCTTGGGTATCACTATATAAATTGGCTTTTTTACTGGTATAGGCTTCAATCGCA
This sequence comes from Acinetobacter sp. AS167, assembly GCF_037152175.1. Taxonomy (NCBI): domain Bacteria; kingdom Pseudomonadati; phylum Pseudomonadota; class Gammaproteobacteria; order Moraxellales; family Moraxellaceae; genus Acinetobacter; species Acinetobacter sp. AS167. The sequence continues at coordinate 47,071 of NZ_JBBCMP010000002.1, read as the reverse complement.
TGTGTTAAGGCATCAATCCCAGTATCCGCTGTGGTACGAGCAGGCAAGCTTAAAGTAAGTTCATAATCCACAATTGCAGCGATCGGCATAAAACCAGCACCAACACAAAGCATTTTTTCATTGCTTTCATCATCGGTAATGATGGTGAATTTGGTTGCTTCGGAACCTGTCCCTGCAGTTGTTGGAACAGCAATAATCGGTAAGCCTTGTTCATTGACTTGCCGAGGAAATTTGTAATCTCTGATTTTTCCACCATAGCGACCTAAGATACCAATCGCTTTTGCGCTGTCAATTGGACTCCCACCACCAATGGCAATAATTGAATCATATTGTTTTGTTTGAATAAATTTGACTCCAGCCTCAATAGAACTTGATGTTGGTTCTGGAATAGTTTGATCAAAATAGTCTGCTTCAATATGCTCATTTTTGAGAATATTTTGAATATCAGCGATATAGCCCAATTTCACCATCATTTGATCGGTAATGATCAATGGTTTATGGCAGCCTAAGCTTTTTAAAATTTCAGGGATTTTTTTTCTAGCATTTTTTCCAACTTCAATAAATCGGGGCAATAAAATTGTATGTGACATCAGCGAACTCCATTTTAGTTTCATTCCATTTACATGCATTTTTCATTTGAAAATGATGAGTTTGCATGCTGTAGATTAGTTTTATAATACTTGTATATTGATATGTATCGTATCAATATAAATTAATATGTAAATAGGCGTTTTATGATTTTTACTAAAATAAAAATATTTATATATAAATAACAATATCTTGAGTGATTTTTTAAAGTGGAAAATATTTTTATCTAGCTTCATCATTAAAAATTGGATATACATGTATATCGATACAATATGTATCATAATAATTAAATAAATGGAGTTTAAGATGTTAGGACTATTTGGAATAGTAGTTTCTTTGATTTTGCTGATGTATTTAGCTTATAGAGGCTTTAGTGTCATTATTTTGGCGCCTGTACTTGCACTGTTTGCAGTCATTTGGAGTGGAATGACACATGAATTATTAGGATTTTATTCGCAAGTATTTATGAGTGGTTTAGGTGGTTATATTATCAAATATTTTCCACTTTTCCTTTTAGGTGCAGTCTTCGGAAAGCTCATGGACGATAGTGGTTCGGCCCGTACGATTGCAATTTTTTTTGTTGAACGTTTAGGGCATCACCGCGCGATGTTATCGATCGTTATTTCCTGTGCGATATTAACTTATGGTGGTGTTTCACTTTTTGTAGTGGGTTTTGCAGTATTTCCCATTGCTTCGGCATTATTTAAAGAATTGGGTATTCCTAAACGATTCATTCCAGCTGCAATTATGCTTGGTGCATTAACCTTTACCATGACTGCTTTACCTGGAACTCCCGCGATTCAAAACGCAATCCCAATGCCGTATTTTAAAACGGATCTATATGCGGCTCCTGTTCTTGGCATCATTGCATCAATTTTTATGTTAATTACGGGGATGTGGTGGCTAAATAGAAGAGTCAAGCATTCAATAAAACAAGGTGAAGGGTATGGTAATCACATCGAAAATCATAAAGAAATTTTAACCCACTCAGATCCGAGTTTGCTAATTGCAATGATCCCGATTGTATTGGTTATTTTATCTAATTTAATGTTATCTAAAGTAATTTTTCCAAATATGGATACTTCATATTTGGCAACTGCTCAATTTGGTAATACAAGTTTGAATTCAGTGATTGGCCTTTGGTCTATTATTACGGCATTGGTCATCGCATGTATTGCCATTATTGGTCTAAATTGGAAGCGAATTAACGATATTCGAGACAGCATTCAAAATGGTGTTTCTTCTTCTTTTTTACCGATTTTTAATACTGCCTCAGAAGTTGGATATGGGTCAGTTATTGCTTCCTTAGCTGGTTTTGTCATTTTAAAAGATTTTTTAGTCAGTTTAGCACCCAGTAATCCGCTGGTTTCAGAAGCAATTTTGGTCAATGTACTGGCTGGCATCACCGGCTCTGCTTCTGGTGGCTTGAGTATCGCATTAAATACGATGGGCGAAACCTATATGAACCTAGCGCAAGATTTTGGTATTTCACCAGAATTAATGCACAGAGTCGCTTCTATGGCTTCAGGTTCTTTAGACTCACTTCCACATAACGGTGCGGTGATTACTATTATTGCACTTTGCGGTCTTACACATAAACAGTCCTATTATGACATGTTTGTTGTCGCAGTTATTTTCCCCCTGATGGCACTGATCGGAGTGATAACGCTTGGAACATATTTTGGATCATTTTAACGACTGAATTGTTGAGACTAGATGCTTGTGCATGTTGAGTAGTTCTTATGCCTCAGTAAACTTTATAAATTATGCAACTTATATTCTTCCATAGAAATGAATATGTTGGATTTAAAAGCTTGTAATACACTCTTTACAGTTAAAGTTTACATAGGGGATGCCAAACCTTGCGCTGCAAACCAAGCTATGCTTTTTTTGCTCATATTAGTTGAGAGGTACGTCCTGTACCTCCACATGTACACGCGTTTAGGGGCGAATTCTAAGTCGCAACATTATAAACGATTACGTGTAATTCATTAAATTATCAGCAAGCCATTGAATAGACAGTCTAAATTAGGGATCGGTATTCAATGCTCAATTTTTTGACTAATACAACAAGTGTAATCACGAGCTCTCATCTTTTAATGGATAGAGTTTTTGATATAAGTATTTAAATCTGTGGCTGCATCTCTTAATGCATCTTGATAACTGATTAAGTCATCTAAAGATTTTCGAATGCTTGGTGCATGGGTATATAAGCAAGCAATGATTTCACCGTTGGGGTGGAGTATAGGAACTGAGCAAGCCACCATACCTGCTATAAACTCTTCATTGTCTGTACCTAAATTTGTTACGCCAATGCGCTGAATTTCAGATTCAAGCAAATTAGGATCTGTAATGGTGTTTTTTGTGTACTGTGTAATTGGGATATTTTTTAAAATATTTTTCCTTTTTTCTGCGGATAAATGGCTTAGAAAAAGCTTACCACTTGATGTACACCAAACAGGTACTGTTGAACCGACAGGTAAATATACCTGTAATGGCCAGTTCGTCTGTATACGGTCCACGTATAGCATATGATTATCTTGTAGTATGGCAATACCACAGGTTTCGCCAATCTTATTTGACAGCTTTTCTAAAATAGAAAATCGCTCAATTCTAAATTTTTCATTTTCCCAAACATTGAATAATAAGTGTTTGACTCTTCCACCCACCAACAAGCCACCGTGTAAATCTACTTTGACATAACCCTCTTTTTCTAATAATTGAATGAGTCGATGAATACTGGGTTTTGGAATATCAAGTGCTAAAGAGAGATCAAGTGGAGAGGGGGGATGTTTTGCTTCACCAATTGCTTCTAAAATCTCAAGTACTCGTGTGATCGATGAACCTTTATTTCGTTTTGTATCTTGCGTCATAAAATTTTCCAAAAGAACATGCTTCATTCATAGCAACTTGAGTTTATGAATATTATCACTTGAAAGTTGTAGATATGAAATTTTTATCAATGCTTTATCGTTGTAGATTTGGACTTCTCAATGTAAGAAATTCTACGTCAATCATTCGAGCTTTTGTGAAAAAAAGTTTTTAGATACTTTAACCAAATTCTGGTTATGGAACGCTGAGAATATTAGAATCATTAAAGGCCTATTCGGTTCAATAAGCCTTTTTAAATATTAGCGTGACTTGTTCCAGCTTAAAATTTTAAATAATCCAAACATCACCATAATCCAGATAGGAATCAAGATGACAGACTCCTTAAAGTTTTGTTTCCACATGATATATAGAATCATACTAATAAAAACTAAAACAATATAATTACTAATAGGTGAAAAAATTGAAGGGAATTTTACGGTTTTGCCTTCCAATTTCATGGCTTGTTTAAATTTTAAATGAGTAAAGCTAATAATTGCCCAGTTTAAAACCAAAGCAGCAACAGCCAAATACATCAGGTGACTTAATGCTTCTTCAGGCACAAAATAGTTCAGTAACACACAGCCAAAAATTAGAATAGAAGAAAATACCACAGCAGATATTGGAACACCTTGTTTGCTCACTTTTGCAAACATCTTCGGTGCATTGCCTTGTACTGCAAGCCCATACAGCATACGGCTATTGGCATACATACCACTGTTATATACTGAAAGTGCCGCAGTCAAAATAATAAAATTGAGTAAATGTGCTGCCCAGCCTAAGCCCAGTTGGCTGAAAATCATTACAAAGGGACTTTTATCTAAACCACCCAGATCAAGTTGATTCCATGGGATTAATGACATAATAATGGCAAGAGAAGCAATATAAAAAACTAAAATGCGGAAAATCACGCGATTGACTGCTTGTGGTATGCTTTTTTCAGGATTTTCTGCTTCAGCAGCGGTCATCCCAATCAATTCAATGCCGCCAAATGCAAACATTAAAAAGGCCAGCATATAAAACAGCCCTGAAAAACCATGTGGGAAAAATCCACCATGTTGCCATAGGTTTGCCACAGTTGCAGTTGAATCAGCACCAGCTGTGAGCAAAAGATATAAACCAAATACAATCATCGAAATCACAGCAACAACTTTGATAATGGCTAACCAAAATTCTGATTCACCATAAAATTTAACATTGCCCAGATTAAAACCAGTCACGATGACAAAGAAAAATAAAGCAGAGACCCAAGCGGGGATATGCGGCCACCAATAATGCACATATTTAGCTACCGCTGTAAGCTCAGTCATGGCGACTAAAATATACATGACCCAGTAATTCCAGCCAGATAAAAAGCCAGGAAATTTTCCCCAATATTTTTGTGAAAAATAACTGAATGAACCTGCAACAGGTTCTTCTACAATCATTTCACCCATTTGGCGCATGATTAAAAAGGCAATCAAACCGACGATGGCATAGCCTAAAATAATCGAAGGGCCAGCAGATTGGATGACTTGTGCAGAACCTAGAAATAATCCTGTACCCACAGCGCCACCCATAGCGATCAATTGGATATGACGATTTTTAAGTCCACGTTTTAATTGGGAAGATGAGCGATTCAAAATATGCTGTGCTGAATAAAAGAAGCTATTGTAATTGATTGGTTATAGATAACCTAGTTTGAAAACGATATTGCAGCTGGAATTTTAAAAGATATTGAACTCTGGAATATTAGAGCGATTTTATCAATCAATAAAGCTCATGTTGAGTACATCATATCGCTATTGAATGAGGCTTCTCCCAACGGGAGAAGGCTAGCATGAGAGGGATATTAATCTGTACTTTAAAAAAGGCTTATGAAACAAGCCGATTAAGATTGTTTCAAAGTGCATAATGGATGTTTGCCCTCAAACATACCGATGAATGGGGGGAAATGAGTAACCAACCAAGGCTTGAAGTTCAGGAGAAATCGACCTGACCGTATCTTTTTTTTGAGCGGGTATTATAGGCGCGCTTGGTCTACTGCCCTTTATGAGCTCTATAAGAAATTAAGTTAGATTAGAAATGATCAGATCTCACATTTACTCTTACTTATCTTTCTAATCATTAGTTTTATCTACTATGTTTTCAAGAATAGGGCTTATCCCTTCCTAGTATCTCTATCAGGATTGATCGCTAAAATTGCCATATTTTGATAACACTCAATAGTTCTTCCTTTATAGACTCAAGAGATGATCAAGGAAGGAGATCAGCATGTCAAAAGAATATAAATTAAAAAAAGGAAGTTTAGGGCTATGGTACGTTGTATTTTTTGTGGTCGCCGCAGCTTCACCCTTAACTGGTGTGGTTGGAGCATTGCCTGTCGCTTTTATGGCTGGTAATGGAGCTGGGGTAGCAGGTACTTTTATTATTGCAGGTGCGCTATTACTCATTTTTAGTTTCGGTCTTGTAGCAATGAGCCGTCATGTTGTCAATGCAGGCGCATTCTATTCTTATATTGTGCAAGGACTGGGGCTTACCTGTGGTTTAGCGGGATTCAATGTTGCTTTACTTGCTTATGCTGCGATGCAACTTTCATGCAGTGCAATGTTTGGTTTCTTTACTGAACTCTTTGTTACGAGACACTTGGGTAGCAGTTTGCCTTGGTGGGCATATGCAGCATTGATGCAAATGGTGGTCATCGGACTGGGGATTGCCAAAGTTGAAATTGGCGGAAAAGTCCTTGGTGTACTCATGCTACTTGAGATTGCAATTGTTTTGCTGATGGATGCAGTCTTTATGGCTCGACCAGTGACTTGGGAGTTTAGCTCTTTTCAACCCAGTACGGTTTTAAATGGTAATTTTGGGATTGCCATGGTTTTTGCGATTTGTTCTTTTATCGGTTTTGAAGCAACAGCAATTTATGCTGAAGAATGTAAAGAACCCAAAAAAGTTGTGGCTAAAGCAACTTTTACTGCTGTGATTTTAATTACGCTTTTTTATGCCTTAACTGCATGGGTGTTGGTGCAATATACAGGTGCTAGCCAAATAGCTACTGAGGCAGCGAAAGATCCAGGTGTCTATGTTTACAGTGTCGCTGAACAATTGCTAGGGGGGTGGGCTGTTGAAGTCATTTCAATTCTATTGATCACCAGTTTATTTGCAGCAACTCAAGCGTTCCATAATTCGTTGTCACGTTACTTATTTACCATTAGCCGTGATGGTTTGTTATGGTCCAAATTGGCCAAGACACATGCTGTTTATAAAACTCCTTATATTGCCAGTATCGTCCAAGGCATTTTTATGATTGTCGCTTTAGTAACTTTCGGGCTGTTTAAACTTGATCCAATGATTAATATTTTTGCATGGGCATCTGTACTCGGAAGTATGGCAATTTTGGTATTACAGATCGGCGTTTCTTTCGCAGTAATAAAATATTTTCGACAACGCAAAGCGTTACCTGTCTCGATCTGGAGCCGTTTGATTGCACCGATTATTTCAGCACTCGGTATGTTGGTCATACTGTATGTGGTGATTGCAAATCTGGAAATGTTGAGTGGGTCATCTTCTCCAGTCGTGCTGTTTTTACCTTGGCTACTGCTGGCTTGTATGGTCATTGGCATGATCACAGCCCGTGTGTTGAAACATATCAATCCACAAAAATATGAAGATGTCACAAATATTGTTATTCATTCTTAACATCAAAATATACAAGGAGCTTATTCTATGAATAGCCAAATGGTTGCAAAAAAAGATTATCAATTCTGGCATCCTATGACTCATCCCAATAATTGGGTGGATAAGACCCCGTTGCGAATCGTCAAAGGAGATGGGCTTTTTATCTGGGATGATAAAGGTCGTAAAATGCTGGATGGCTTTGCGGGTTTATGGTGTGTCAATGTTGGGCATAATCGTGCAGAAGTTAAACAAGCGATTAATCAACAAATGGACGAGCTGGCTTACTATCAGTTATTTGATGGTGTGAGCCATCCAAAAGCAGAAGCTTTGTCAAACAAACTCATTGAAATGACTGCTCAGGAAAATATGGCACGAGTGCTATATGGGACAGGAGGCTCGGATGGTGTTGAAACAGCTCTAAAAGTAGCACGTCAATATTGGATTTTAAAGGGACAATCTCAACGGACTCGCTTTATTTCATTGAAAAATGCTTATCATGGTGTGCATTTTGGCGGGACTTCAGTGGGTGGTTTGTCTATTTATCGAATGAACTATGGTCCTGTTTTGGAGGGCTGTTCACAAATTGAATCGCCATGGTTGTATCGCAATCCTTGGAACTGTGATGATCCTGAGCAATTAGGACAGTTAGTTGCTGAACAGCTGGAACGAGACATTTTATATTATGGTCCCGACAGTGTGGCCGCATTTATTGCAGAACCCATTCAAGGTGCAGGGGGGGTGATTGTTCCTCCTGCCAATTTCTGGCCTTTAGTCCGTCAGATTTGTGATAAATATGGAATACTCTTGATCGCGGATGAAGTGGTGACCGGTTTTGGTCGTAGTGGTCATATGTTTGGTTCACGAGGCTGGGGGGTAAAACCTGACATTATGGTGTTTGCCAAGGCTTTAACCTCTGGTTATATCCCGCTTTCAGCAACATTGATCAATCATCGAATTGAAGAAGCCTTTTTACAAAACAAAGATCATCGAGGTATTTTGATGCAGGGTTATACCTATGGTGGGCATCCATTAGGCTGTGCAGCAGGGTTAGCCGTCCTTGATATTGTCGAAAAAGAAGACTTGCCTGGCAATGCAGCCAAAATGGGTGATACTTTACTGAACCAATTAAAAACCTTTGAAGAAAGATTTCCATCTGTTGGTAATGTACGTGGTAAAGGTTTGATGTTAGCAATTGATCTGGTTTCAGATAAGAAAACCCGTGAATCGATTATGCCTGATAATAATTTAGCTTGGCGTATTACCGAAGCTTGTCGTGATGCAGGTGCAGTGGTTCGCCCTGTCGGACCAAAAATTGTAATAGCCCCACCGTTGGTGATTGATCAGGCGGGTTGTGAGTTATTGGTCAATGCATTACAGACAGCATTTGAACAGGTCGATGTATAACTCGACAAATTTGTGTTAAAAACAGGATCAAGTGTCTGCGCTATGCGGCACTTTGATCCTGTTTTATTTGTTAAAAAGCTTGTAAAGATAATATTGGAATATTTACACTTAAGGGCTTGTGAAATAAAGGATTAGTTTTACAATAAAAGGTGAGTTTTATTTTTCATTTAAATCTAAGTGTAAGATTTTTTTTGTATTTTTAGGTAAAGCGAGGCACGGATGTTAGTCGTTGAACCAAGTGTAAATACAGGTTTGTTGCATGCCTTTCAAATACGTGAGTCTTTACAACATACCCAAATTTTAAAAGATTGGTCTTTATCCTATGACCAACTTTCTTCAGGTCATTTTGAAAGTCATTTAAATGAACTTTGGCTAGATGATATTCAAATTTATGAAGAACAAATCAGTCCTGCAATTTTTCAAAGTGGAGAAGGAAAGGCGGACTCACTGTGTTTAGGTGTTTTTTCAAATTTATCTAACTCCGCACTGTGGATGGGACAAGTATTACAAGGCGCAGAAATTATCTCATTATGCCAAGGTGGTGAAATTATGATGCGAACCCCAGAGCAATCGTCCTTTTTATCTTTAAGTTTACCCATTTCTTTATTGGGGGAGGCGGGAGAGATTCCACAAGGTGCAAGTATGTTAATTGATCAACACTTAGCACAAGAAATTTATTCTAAGCTCTCAACTTTATTAAATAACCTCTCTAAACTTCCTGACAGCGTAAATTTAGTTAGTATGCAGCAGGCAAAATCTGAGATTTTGGATCTAGGTTTTCAATATATTCAAGCTTTACAGCAACAACGACATGTGATTCGTGTATCAACCATTAAAGCAAGAAAAGTAGTCCAACGCGCATTAGATGCGATGTACTCTTGTCAGAATAATCCTTTGACGATGGACGAGTTGTGCCAGTTAACCTTTACCTCACGCCGTACCCTACAGAACTGTTTTGAGTTGATCACTGGAGAAAGTCCCGCACAGTTTTTAAAACATCTACGTTTAAATGGTGTAAGGCGTAGTTTTATTCAAAATGCTGCATCCACTTCAGTAAGTGAAGTGGCCAGCGATTGGGGCTTTTGGCACTTATCGCAATTTGCGACAGACTATAAGAAACTGTTTGGTGAATCACCATCGCAAACATTGGCAAAGTGCAAATAAATTCTGATGAGTCATGGATGATGAAATTTATCGGATTGTATAATTACGAGTGATTCATTATGAAAAGATGAGGTAATTTTTGCTCAAAACTTTCATTCAAAGGGGTTGCACTAAAACATCAAAGCCAGTCTTTTGACTGGCTTTGATGTTTATGGGGATAAAATCAATGTACTAAAGTTTGCGATTGATCCTTATTTTTGTGTTTATGGTATTTGCTATTTAATAAAGTCACTAAAATTAAAGAAATGATGAACATCGACATGGCATACATTACAAGTGTATTAAAACTTGCTGTATGTTCGATAATTTGACCTGAAACACCAGGGCCCACCCCCATACCAATTGCAATCATCAAGCTGACATACTTCATAATACTGCCTGTGTGATCCATGATCGCTAAACTGGCGAGTATAAATGGGAAAGTAAACATCCATGCAAATTTAAAAACAATAATTGCTGTCATAAAGGTTGAAGCCGCAATTGTGCCTAATAATAAGTAAAGTGAAACAAAGAACAGCCCAAAGCCAATGAACACAACAATCATTCGACTGATCTTATGTCCAATGAGCGTCGCAATAAAGCAGCCAATAATTCCAAATAAAGTGGCGAAGGATAAATAGCCATTTATAGATGCTTCAGGAATTTTTGAGTTGAGACCAATGCTGGTGAGAAAGGTCCAGATACTACTGATGGACATAAAAAAGGATAGAACCGACGCAACTCCGATGATACCCCATATGATGGATTGGTTTGAAGAATTATGGGCATTTGGTTCAATTTGCTGTGATGCTTGAGGTATTTCATTGCTGAGTTTTTTATAAAAAGGTGCTGCAATTAGCATGAGGGCAATTAAAAGCACAAAGAATGCTTTTAAACCAAACTGTGCAAACAAGTGGGGTAAAATCAAGATGGTTAAGGCACCAAAAAGTGTTTGTCCGAGTAACCATAAGGCAAACGTGCGAGCAGGCTTGGAGGTCATACTGCATGACGCCATGGTGACAATCATGATACTGCCTGCGGCAAAGGCTGCGGATGAGCGTGTAAGCACCAGTGTAGTCAGACTATCTGCAAATAAAGATAGAAAATTTCCCAAAATAAACAAGCCAATAAAAAATTTCATCACTTTCTGTGGTGAATAGCGTTTCGCCCAATAAATTGCAGGCAATGCCGCAATGCCCATAAATATTTGCTCATAAAAGAAAAATGTTCCGACCTGTGAGGGCGCAAACTGCCATTCAGTTGAAAGTTGATAAGCGAGCACTGGGGTGGTCATCATCACCAAGGGACCAATAGCTGCAAAGAAACACAGCGCAAAAATATGTCCTTTTGAATCAAAAAAAGCCTGAGTATTCATTCTTGTTCTCCCATGGTTTTTATTTTTTTGTTAAGCCAATTCAGTTTGAATTCTCTGTAATGAACACTCGCTAAAAAATATAGCCATGCAATACCGTATTGAAAATGTTCATCTGAAATCTTCCATCCAGCCCATATCCGATCTAACATAATCTTCTCCTTGAAGTCATTTTCTTCCATGCAATGAATCGTTGAGTTATGAGTTTGAGTTTATTTTTTGAGCGAGTTGATCAATTAATTGCTTCTGAAACTGATTAAAGTGTTCACTGGGTTGTTGTAATTTGAGTAGTTCTATACACGGATCTTGTACCTTAGTTCGAATATCACAAAGTGTTTCAACGACAGCTAAACCACAAAACGGAACATAAGATTCGGCATAACCACCCTCATGAACCATAACTAATTTGCCTTGACATAACCGCTCTGCTGCCTGTTTGGTGAGTTGTGTTAGACGTCGAAAGGTTTCACTATGTAGTAGAAGACGAGCCAATGGATCGAAAGCATTAGCATCATAACCGCAGGCCACAATGATCATGTCTGGTTTAAACTTGTCCAAAGCTGGCAGTACAATGCTTTCAAAGGCATAAAGGTAAGCTTCATCACCACAGCCTGCCAATAGAGGGATATTGATGTTATAACCGTGCCCCTGATTTTCTCCTACATCTTCAGCACCACGATAGCCTGGCGGGAAACAATGCTCCTGATGTAAGGAGATGGTGAGCACATCATTGTGTTGATAGTAGATTTGCTGCGTACCATTACCGTGATGAACATCCCAATCAATCACTGCAACTTTATTTAAGCCCAATTTAGCTTTAGCTCGTTCAATGGCAATGGGAATATTGGCAAGAAAACAAAAGCCCATTGGTTTATCTGGCAAACAATGATGACCTGGTGGACGTGATAGTGCATATGCATTGTTTAATTCACCTAGAAATACTTTTTCGACTGCTTCACAAGCAAGCCCAGCTGAAATTTTGGCAATTTCATAACTACCTGGGCCAATGGGAGCATGCTCATCGAGCAATCCGCCTCCTTGATCACTTAAATTTTTAAATTTATTCAGATAATGTTCGGGATGAATACGGAGTAAGTCTTCCTCTGTGACCGGAGAGGCTGAACGGTTATCTAGGTGTTTGGTTAAACCAGATACATCCAATAAATTTTTAAAACGGCGCTTTGATTCAGGTGATTCAGCATGCGCTGCACTTGCAGGGGGTTGCACCCATCCGCCTACAGGTAATACTGTGGCGTGTAGCCCTGTAGTGTGCCAGAAACACCATTCATCTGAGAAAAAGCCTGTTTGTTTGAGTATCATAATTAAATTCCATTTACAATAAAATCCCTTAATATGGGATATATATTACTTTTTTAAGCGATAAACAAGAGTTAAATTATAAAAAATCTTTTATTTTGATAAAATCTTAAAAAATACATTTCTTAAATTTGATGAAATTATGCAGTATCCTTTTGTATTTTATTTAAAATTAAATAATAAAAAATACCGTAATGTGAAAATATTTTAAAAAATATGTTGTATTTATTCTATTTTGAATATATAAATCCCGTAATAAGGGATAAAAACACTAAATAATGCCTATTTAGGCATCATCTCATCTACATTCAAGCTGAATGTTGTGGTGGGCAAAACAACAAGGACGAAAGGAGAGAACAATATGAAACATTCAGTTTTAGCGACTATGCTGCTGATCGGATGTGGACAGGCAGTACAAGCAGATACATCAACCTCAAAGCCAGCAACATTTATGGATCAATTTTCAGTGCATGGAACCTTAACTTTATCCTCAGATTATCGTAGTCGTGGTTTTTCCAAGTCAGATCAAAAACCATCAGTTCAAGGCGGCTTGATTTTAGCTCATCAGTCGGGTGCTTACTTGATGTTATGGGGAGCAAGTGCTACTACACCGAATGGTGGAAGCATGGAGGCAGACGCAATCTTAGGTTATACATGGCGGATTGATGACAAAAACAGTCTGGATTTCTTTTATGCAGATGTAAATTATCCAGGAGGAAATTTTAGTCCAAATGGAAAATCTGCTGATTTTGGTGAGTATGGTGTGATGTACAAACGCACTGGCACATTGGTTGCTCAGGATAATTTTAATGCCGCCGTTTACTATTCACCGGATTATGTTTTTGGTTCAGGCAATGAGTATTACTTTAGTAGTGAATATAGCTTCCCAGTTATTGAAAATGTACAACTCTTTGGTTCAGCTGGCTATACCAAACAAGACAGTATTGCTGAATTTCAGCTAGGTTCTGTTCCAGATGGTAAAAAAGACAGTTACGTTGATTATAAAGTCGGTGTTCGCGGTGACTATAAAGGGGTAACCACTGAATTTGCGTGGGTTGGTAATAATATTGATAGCCAATTCGATATGTATGATGACCGTTTGTATTTCAGTATAACCAAAAACTTTTAAACGATCGCATTCGTCTTGCTGAAGTGGGTCTTGTGGTGTTCAACTTGACTATTTTAGAAGGTGAAATATGGTTTAAAATTCTTATGTTATCAAAGGAGTGACCATGCAAGTTAAGGAATTTGACTATATTATTTGTGGTGCAGGGTCGGCAGGCTGTGTGGTTGCAACACGTTTGATTGAGGAGAACAAAGGCTCTGTTTTATTGGTTGAGGCAGGTGGTAGTGATCAGGGTTTTAATTATAAGATTCCTGCGGGTATTCCAGTGGTGATCAATGCCATCTGGAGTTATACCACTGAGGCTGATGTAAGAACTAAGCAACGAGAAATGTCTTGTGCACAAGGAAAAGTCTTAGGGGGGAGTAGTTCTGTTAACGGTATGATTTATTTAAGGGGGCAGGCGGAAGATTATGATGAATGGGCTAGCCATTATGGCTGTATAGGTTGGGATTTTCAGTCTATATTGCCTTATTTTAAAAAAGCAGAAAATAATGAAAGTCTGTCAGGTGAATACCATGGAGGTCATGGGCATTTGTCGGTCAGTGATACCCGCCTTAAACATCCTTTAACTCGTGCCTTTATTAAAGCAGGGCAAGAGTTTGGCTTAGCCTATGTAACTGATTTTAATGCGCAGTCTCAACAAGGCGTAGGTTTTTATCAACATACGATCAAGAATGGTGAAAGAGGAAGCACGTCAAGAACTTATCTAGCCTCAGTGCGGCAAAGTCCCCAATTAACAGTGCAATTGAATACTGAGGTAGATCGAGTTTTGATTGAGCATGGAAAAGCAACGGGTATCGAATGTCGGATAAAGGGTGTAAGTACTCGTATTAAAGCAAAAAAAGGAGTGATATTAAGTTCTGGCTCTATTGGGTCAGCAAAAATCCTATTACTTTCTGGTATTGGGCCTAAAACGCATCTTGAAGATATTGGTATCGAAGTACAAAAAGATCTTCCTGTTGGAAGAAACTATCACGATCACTTACATACCTCTATTAATGCCACGATTAAAAACCCGATCTCTTTATATGGCGAAGATAAAGGAATCAGACGTTACAAGCATGGTTTGCAATGGCTGTTATTTCGTGAGGGTGTGGTTGCCTCAAGCGTATTAGAAGGCGGGGCATTTAAGGATACCAACCATGAGGGCCGTCCAGATGTGCAGGCAATGTTTTTACCTGTTTTAGATGTATTTGATGATCCAAGTGGTCAAGGTAAAAATTATATGCATGGTATTACCCTAAAGATGTGTCATTTACGGCCAAAGTCTAGGGGACAATTATATCTTCGGAGTAAAAATCCAGAAGACCAAGTCAGAATTGAAGCCAATTTTTTGGAGCACCCTGATGATCTACAAGGTTTAATTCGAGCAACTCAATTTGGTCTGGACTTACTTCAGCAACCCGCATTGTTCAATGAGATTGATGAAATTTTTGCACCAGATCACGCCGTAAAACGGGATGATGTGGTCGCATTAGAGGCCTTTGTAAGAGAATACTGTAAAACCACCTATCACCCTGTTGGAACTTGTCGGATGGGACTAAATCCAAAAAACTCAGTGGTTGATTTAAATTTAAAGGTGCATGGTATTGATCGGTTAAGTGTTATTGATTGTTCAGTGATGCCATCTATACCCAGTGGTAATACCAACGCACCTACCATTGCTATCGCTGAAAAAGGGGCAGATCTATTGATTCAGTCTCGCTAGATCCTAAATATTTGTGATTCATTTAAAATTTGAATGTACGGTCATTATGCTGTTATAGCGATAATGCCGTATATTAAAATGAATGATTATTTCACATTCTTTGCTTATTCTAGATGTTCAACCTCTTCTCTTTGAATTTGGACTTCATCAATTTCAATTGGTGTATGGATTGATTGTGGGGATGACACAATCGATTGAGTCAAGTTTTTGGCAGTTTCTAATAAAATCTCAATGATGGTTTCTTGTCGTAATAAATTAAATTGTTGATCGGAGCCCACTACACAGACGCTATGTGTCACTTCTTTTGAATCAAAGTCTGAAAAAATTGGGGCTGCGATCCCGATATTGCCTACATTTAATTCATTGTTCGTCGCACAATAGCCATTTTTACGGATATTCTTGGAAATTTTTAATACGTCTTCAAGTGAATAAATATTTTGTGGGTCTTTGGATATTTGATTTTCATAAAGCTGTTTAATTTTTTTTATGCTTCTATAGGAAGTCAACACTTTGGCTTGAGCCCCTCTAAATAGGGGTAAAGGTCTTCCACGTCCAAAACTGAAATGCATTTCGTTGTTTGGACTTAAAATAAAGGTGTTGATAATTTTACTATCATAAAAAGCACTGACAAAAACAGTGAGCCCAGTAATTTGGCTTAAGTTTTCTAGATACGGGCGACCTGTACTTAAAACTGGATCATATTTTCTCATCATCCAGTCCAGCTCAATAACACGAGGACCTAGGGCATAACCACCGGGTCCCCGCTTTACAATGAGTCCAGCATCACATAATTCTTTGATATAGCGATAAGAAGAAGTTCTAGATAAATCAAACTTTTGTGCGATAAGTTCCGCATCAATTTCTAATTGTTCAGGACCAAATAGGTTGAGTACATTGAGTATTCTGGCCAAGCTGCTATTCATATTTTCTCGATTAAAACTGCAAATTACTTTTCATATCTTTCACGAGTTATGCATTCTGGTCAATTGAAATATTAAAAATGTAAAAAATCCCGTATTATGAAAATAACTCTTGAAATAATAAATTTAATGTTCTATAAATCTCTTAATAAGGGAATAATTTAATTTTTCTGGTGAAAAATATGATCGGTGCGGAATATTTTGTAAAAACAGCAGCTCAACTTGGTTTTGAATATTGTTTTGCTAACCCTGGAACAACAGAAATTCCTATGGTTGCAGTGATGGATGCTGAAACAACAATCAAGCCCATACTTTCTCTGTTTGAAGGAGTCTGTTCTGGAGCTGCTGATGGATATGGTCGTGTAGCTGCAAAACCAGCTTTAACCCTGACGCATTTGGGGCCTGGCTTTGCCAATAGTATGGCAAATTTGCACAATGCTCGCCGTGCCAATACGCCAATCGTTAACATTGTTGGTGATCATGCGTCATGGCATGTGAACTATGATCCACCATTGGCCAGTGATATCGAAAGTATGGCGAAAACGGTATCTGGTTGGGTGCGTATGACACGTAATGCCAACAGTATTGGTGATGATTTACAGGATGCAATGAAAGCGGCTTGGCAAGCAAAAGGACAAATTGCCACGCTGATTTTACCCATGGATTTTCAAGCACAACAAATTCAGGATGTAGGGCAGCATTTTCAAGCCACAGCACCACAACGTCACTTTATTGCGAGTAAGGTTGAACGGATTGCTCGCCAGTATCAGCAAGGTAAATCTCTGGTGTTTATTGTGGGAGACACTGGTGTAAATGACGAAGGATTAAAAGCAGCAGGGCGTTTGGCACAACTACCCCATGTACATATGTTTGCTGAGACATTCCCACGGATCAGTCATCGTGGTGGTGGCTTGCCGGATTTGGATCGTTTGCCCTATTTTCCAGAAAAGGCGATTGCGGTGTTGGAGCAATATGATTATGTGGTGTGTGCAGGCGTCATTGATCCGATTAGCTATTTTGGCTATGAAGGGTTGCCATCGCGTTTGGCTGAATCAGATCGTTTGCTTTATCTGGCTGAGGTAGGTGAGGATGTTCCTGCGGCACTCAATGCACTGGCGGATGAACTGAATGCACCAGCCTTTGTGCCTGTTGTAAGCAAAGCGATAGAACTACCACCAGCTCAAGCAGTATTAAGTCCAGCATCTATTGCTAAAGTTCTCTCTGCAAGCCTGACTGAGGACTGTATTGTTTCTATTGAGGGTGGTACTTGTGGTTATCCATTTTTTACCGCTTCGAATGATGGGCTAAAACATCGGGTCATGACCAATACAGGGGGAGCAATCGGGCAAGGGATTCCAGCAGGTTTTGGTGCGGCATTGGCTGAAAAAGGCACACGGGTATTTTGTTTACAGTCTGATGGTAGTGCTCAGTACACCATTCAAACCTTGTGGAGCATTGCGCGTGAAAGTTTACCAATTACGATTTTAATTGCTGCTAATCACCGCTATGCCATTTTACAAAATGAATTAAGGCGTTTTGGTGTAGAGAAGTTTAGTGAAACAGCATTGTCCTTAACCGAAATCAATCAACCCAAAATAGATTGGACTGCTTTGGCAAAGGCATATGGATTAGAGTCTACAGTCACTCGAACCAATCAAGAATTACAAACTGCATTGACCCGAACCAATCAATCAATGCAACCCCATCTAATCATAATGGAAATATGAGGTGTATCACATGGCTTTAAATGCGATTTTTCCAGAAGTACGCAGCTTTTTAGCTCAACCAAAACAATTGTTTATTGGCGGTCAATGGATAGATGCAGTCAGTAAACAGACATTTAATGTTGAAAATCCAGCAACCCAAGAAGTTATTGCCCAAGTAGCAAAAGGTAGTGCTGCAGATGTTGATTTAGCAGTTAATGCTGCCAATTTAGCATTTAAGACATGGCGTTACGAGATTCCTGCAACCCGTGCCAGATTGCTGTATCAATTGGCAGATTTAGTTGAAAAACACACTGAAGAACTGGCGCAAATTCTAACTTTGGATAATGGTAAGCCTTTATTGTATTCACGCCATGAGTGTGGCGGAGCTGCTCATATTTTGCGTTATTTTGCGGGTTTCGCCACAAAAGTTGAAGGTCGTCAGGTGCCTATTTCAGGTGCACCTCATGGCACATTTTTAAACTATACCTTGCGTGATCCTGTGGGTGTTTGTGGCTTGATTGTACCTTGGAATTTTCCGCTTACCATGTGTATCTGGAAACTTGCACCAGCAATGGCAGTAGGATGTACAGCAGTATTAAAGCCTGCTGAACAAACACCTTTAATTGCTGTTCGTTTAATGCAACTTTTTGAACAAGCAGGTTTCCCAGCTGGAGTGGTAAATTTAGTGACAGGTACAGGGCGTGAAGTGGGTGAGCCGCTGAGTGCACATATGCAAGTCAATAAAGTGGCGTTTACGGGTTCAACAGCAGTGGGTAAAGCCATTGCTCAGCAAGCAACATCGAATATGAAGCGTGTCACTTTAGAGTTAGGTGGTAAATCACCCAATATTATTTTACCTGATGCTGATTTGAGCAAAGCTATCCCTGGCGCCGCACAAGCAATTTTTTATAACCAAGGGCAAGTCTGTACAGCGGGTTCCCGTTTGTATGTTCATGAAAAAGTCCTTGATGAAGTGTTAGATAAATTATCTAAAGAAGCACAAGGCATGAAGATTGCAAATGGTTTAGATGAAACGTCTACGATGGGACCATTGGTGTCGGAGCGTCAGTATGCAACGGTCAATCGTTATATTGAGCAGGCATTAGCTGACGGTGCGGAATTGTTGACTGGCGGTAAGCGTCCAGACGGTTTTGATCACGGATATTTTATCGAGCCGACCATTTTCCTTGATCGTGAAGAAAAAGCATGTATTGCCAAAGAGGAAGTTTTTGGGCCTGTATTAACCGTGATGAGTTGGTCAGATACAGATGAGTTGATTGAGCGTGCCAATAACTCAATTTATGGTTTAGCTGCTGGTATCTGGACACAAGATCTATCTCAGGCGCATCAGATTGCAGCCAAGTTAGAAGCCGGATCTGTTTGGGTGAATTGCTATAACGTGGTTGACCCAGTTTCTCCATTTGGTGGCTATAAACAATCAGGTTGGGGCCGTGAAATGAGCCACGATGTGATTGAGGCCTATACTGAAACCAAAAATGTTTGCGTGAATTTATATTAATAAAATTCCTCCGAACTTCTCTTGATGAAACAGAGAGCTTTCCCGCTACAGGCGGGGATGAGGGGGATTTCTAACTCAAAAAGGACTAAAAAATGGATTTGGAATTAAAAGATCGAGTTGCAATCGTTACAGGCGGTGGGATGGGAATAGGTAAAGATGTTGCCCGTCTTTTATCTCAAGAAGGCTGCAAAGTCGTGATCTGCGCGCGTCGTATGAGTTATTTGGAGGAAACAGCCAGAGAGATTTTTGCTGAAACCGGAAATGAGGTTTTGCCATTATTTTGTGATACCACGGATATGAAAGCGGTACAGTTTATGGTTGATCAAGCCATGCAGCATTTTGGACGAATTGATATTTTAGTGAATGGTGCGGCAGCGCCTTCAGGTGTAGTCCGTAATGATATTGAACATGCAGAAGACCACGAGCTATTGGGGGATTTAGATACCAAGGTTATTGGATATTTTCGTTGCATCAAAGCTGTCACCCCCCATATGAAAAAGGCTGGTTTTGGGCGAGTGATTAATATTGGTGGTTTAACAGGTCGTGGCAGTAAGGTTATGTCAGGGATGCGTAATCTTGCGATTGCCCATCTGACCAAGACCTTATCAGACCAACTTGGTCCATCGGGTATTACTGTAAATCTGATTCATCCTGGCGTTGTTGATACACCACATATTCAGGAGCTTTATGAACGTGAAGGCGTGAAGCAGGACAAAACTCCTGAGCAAGTGCGTCAGGGTTATATCGACAGCACACCAATTCGTAGAACACTTGCGCCTATCGAAATGGGTTACTTAATCGGTTTTCTTGCCTCCCCTAAAGCAGGTGCGATTACAGGTGAGTCGATTGGGATTGATGGTGGTTTGACCCGTGGCATCTTTATCTAAGGAGTAAGCATCATGTCAAATGGAACATTATTAGTAGCTACAGTTGGGCAAGCGGTAATTCGTAGTGGTGATGATGGCAAGTTATGGCACCGTTTAGGGGTTGGGCAAGATATAGAGTTTGATGCGATAACCCGTTCTTTATCGCAAGATCCTGAACAACCTAATGTGATCTATGTGGGAACTGATATTGGATTATGTGTCAGCCATGATTGTGGTGGCACGTGGCAACGTTTGGATACACCTTTTAATGGGCAAACGGTTTGGAAAGTTGCTGTTGACCCTCAAAATCGTCAAAGAATTTTTGTTGGAACAGGAGCCCCGTCACGTGCTGTGCTTTGGCGTAGCTTAGATGGTGGTCAGACTTGGGATGCTGCACCTGTTGAAATTCCAGAGTTTTGTGCAGGGGTAAGTCGCCCACGATTGCTGGCTTTTGCTTATGATCCAACGGATGCCAATAAAATTTGGTTTGGTTTAGAAGAAGGTGGACTATTCCACTCACAGGATGGCGGTGAGACTTGGCAGCGACTAGATGATCGCTTGCTTTGGGATTTTAATTCGGATGTTCACGCGATTACCGTCTTGCCAAACCATGGTCAGAAAGTGGTGGTGGTGGTTTGTGTCAATGCCGTTTATCGCAGTTTTGATGACGGGCAGACATGGACAGGAATTATTGCTAAAGAAACATTTGGTTTGTATTACGTGCGTGCGATGTCAGCACATCATCAGACTCAGGATACAGTCTATATCAGTATTTCAGATGGGACACCGGGTACGACCAGCAAGATTCTGGTATCGAAGAATGCTGCTGCAACATGGGAAATCTTGCCTTTACCACAACAACCAAATTCATGCATTTGGGCGATTCAGCAAAACTTCAATAATCCTGATCAGATGATCGCTGGAACTAAGTATGGTCATCTGTTTACCAGTGAGAATGGCGGAAATAGCTGGATTAAACATTGGCGTGAATTTAGTGAAATTGCAGATGTTCTGTGGAGTTCAGCCATTACTGAAATTAAGGCATTACATCAATCTGTGATTGAAAAATAAAGCGAGGAAAAAGATGAAAGTTAAAATATTGCGTACCCATCTTTCACTCTTCGTCAGAGATCCCGAGCTGTCTGCTCAATGGTATACCGATGTTTTGGGGATGGTAGAACATGCACGAGGCCCTGCATGGATCATGATGAGTTTTGGTGTGAAACATCATGATATTGCTCTGATCAAAGCCGCACCTGATGCACAGCAAGGTGGGCTTGGCTTGCAGCACTATGGTTTGGAAATTGAGGGAACATTTGAAACCCTGCAAAAATTGCATGGCATGCTGATTCAAAAAGGCGTAGAAGTGGTCAAAACCACAGATCATACCGTAGGCAATGGCCTATATTTCAATGACCCTGATGGTAATCGTCTAGAATTTTTTTTAGAAACGATTCATGACGATAGCGAGGCAATTAAAGCTTTTCATGATACAGGTGCGCCAAGTAATCCTATTGAAATTAAACCTATTTTTTAAATGGTTCTGATATGAAAAAAGCAAATTTTGAACATTACCATATTCGTAAATGGTACAGCTTTGTAGAGGAAACACTTGCTAATGAAAGCGGTGTGTTGGCAGATGGTGAGCCAATTTATAAATATGCGGTTGCTGTTGCGATCCATAATCCATTTGCTGGTCAGTTTCAGCAAGATCTCAATGCGCTGATTGAAAAATCACCTGAACTGGGGAGTGAGTTTGGTCGCCGTATACAGGCTTTGGCTCAAGGACGTGTTATTGAAAGTTATGGCAAAGCCATTTTGGTAGGAATGAATAGTGAATATGAACATGGCAACGCATTTCTCACCAATCCAGCAGCGAACCCTGTACGTGAAGCGATTGGAGGCGGTAAATCATGGGTACCCTCTACAGGTAAACGTGGCGTTGCCGGGACGATTATTGATGTTCCTCTAGCTCACAAAGATGCGCTTTATGTACGTTCACACTATGACACCTTTTCTTTATCGTTTAATGATGCACCGAATAGTGATGAAATTATCGTGATTTGGGCTTTTGCAACCCGTGGACGCTTACATGCCCGTTTAGGTGGTTTAAAGGCTTCTGAAATTAAAGGTCAGGATGGTTTGAATTAAGTTAGCGATAACGGACTCAATTTTAAGCATCGCAGATAAATACAAGGATAGGACATTATGCGCATAGGGAGCCATTTTTTTAAAAACCGCAGTGGCCTTGGACTACATTATTTAAGTTGGGGCGATCCGGAGCAACCCGTCATAATCATGCTGCATGGACTACGTTCCTATGCTGCAACATGGCACATGCTTGCACCACTGCTTGCAGAGCATTTTTATGTAGTCGCATTAGATCAGCGTGGTCGTGGACAAAGTGAATGGGCGGAATATTCAAGTTATCAAACTGAATATTATGTGCATGATCTTGAAGATCTGATTGCTGAATTAAGGGTAAGTGAAGTTATCTTATTAGGTCACTCTTTAGGCGGAGCCAATGCACTTGAATTTACCCGTTTACATCCTGAACAGGTCCGAGCATTGATTGTTGAGGATATTGGGCCAGGTTCATCAATCCAAGGTGATGGCGCATTGCGTATTCTACATGAAATGCAAACCACACCTTTGTCCTTTGCTTCATGGGATGAGGCCACAGCATTTTGGCAAAAGCTTCGCCCATTGATTGATGAGCAAGGTATTCAATCGCGTTTGAAACATACCTTGGTGGAAAAAAATGGGCAGATTTATTGGCGACATGATCAAGAAGGTATTGCTAAAGCGCGTTTGAGTTTTCCATCGATAGATCTGTGGCCTGCGGTTGAAAGTTTGATTTGTCCTACGCTATTTATAAAAGGTGGTTTGTCAGATTTTTTAACCACTGAAATGCTCAAACACATCAAGATCAAAAAAAATGATGTGAAAACTGTGGAAATTGCGGATGCATCACATTATGTCCATGATGATCAAAGTGAGCAGTTTAATCAGACTGTACAGGATTTTTTAAATCAGTTTGTTGAGTGAGATAAGAAAGTAACAAGGAAGGGAGCAATAGGCATGAAGCAAGAACACACACAAGTTGTGATTGTAGGTGGTGGCCCAAATGGAATTGCATTAGCACACTATATGGGAATGTATGGGGTTCAAGCCATTGTTTTAGAAAAAAATCTTGATATTTTGCCATACCCTCGTGCAGTGGGAATGGATGATGAGGCATTGCGTGTCTTGCAAACCATTGGTGTGGCTGATGAAGTTGTGAAAGACATGATCCACAATGTGCCATTGCGTTATTACAATGCGCGTGGAATTTGTTTTGCTGAAGTAAAACCATCTGTTGCCGACTATGGTTGGCCGATGCGTAATATCTTTATGCAACAACTTTTAGAAAAATCCATGCGGGAAATGTTGCAAAATTATTCGCAGATTGAATTACGTTCTGGGCATGAAATGCTTGATATCACTCAGAGCAATGAGTTGGCAAAGGTTGAAGTCAAAGATCCTGATGGGAAAACGTACCAAATCACAGCCAAATATATCATTGGTGCAGATGGTGGGCGTTCTTGTGTACGTAAGAACGCTGGGATTCAGCTTGAAGGCTTAACTCATCCACATAAATGGATTGTTGTGGATACTGCACATGATTCTCTAGATGCGCCGTATACAGCTTTACATGCTGACCCAAACCGTCCATTTGTTTGTATATATTTACCTTATCAGCAACGCCGTTGGGAGTTTATGTTGTTTGATGGTGAGGATGAAGAAAGCATGTGTAAGGAAGATAGCATTCGCCAACTGATCCGTAACCATATTGGTGATAGCGTTGATGAACTGGAAATCATTCGAATTCGTGCCTATACCCATAATTCACGGGTTGCCAACCGATTTATTGATGGACGGATCATCTTGATTGGAGATGCGGCACATATTACTCCACCTTGGGCGGGGCAAGGTCTAAATTCAGGTATTCGTGATGTTGGGAATGTTGCATGGAAATTGGCTGCAATATTAAAAGGTTATGCTTCAGAAAAAATTATGGACAGCTATGATGATGAGCGTCGTACGCATGCTACAGAATTAGTCGCCTTAGCTGACAATATGGGCATGGTATTGGGTTTGACCAATCCACTGATGGCTGGAGTGCGCGATTGGCTATTTCAAGCTTTTAATAATGTCGATGCCTTACGCAGCCATTTAGTTGAATTTAAATTTAAACCTAAACCCTTTATTCATAAGGGGTTGGTCTATCATCCACGTCCTCACATTAAAGAAAGTGATGTTGTTGGAAAAATATTTATTCAGCCTTACGTCGAAGATCTTCAAGCCAACAAGGTGAAATTTGATGAGATTCTTGGTCAATGGTATGCCGTAATTGCATTCCGAAAAGACCCACTTCAGCATTTATCCGAGCAGACTCGTGAATTTTGGCAAAGTCGGGAAACTCGTTTTATTCAGATCAATCGCGCTAAAAGTGGTCTAAATCGTAAGCAACCTTTAAATGCTTCTGAGCAGGTGATTTGTGTAGAGGATGTGGAGCGTAAACTAGAAGACTGGTTTGATCTTGCCCGTGATGAGGTGGTGATTGTACGTCCTGACCGTTTTATTGCAGCCACATGTGCTTTGGAAAAGCTTGAAGAAACATTGGAGAAATTGGCATGTCAGTTGATCAACTAACCGAATTACAACATCGCTTATTAGATGCTCGTATTGCGCGACATGTACTGGATGCCAATGAGTTTGACTTTATTGAACACGATCAGGCTTATCTCAGTCAGGCTAAAATAATCCAACACTATTGTCAGGAAACAGAAAGCAAACTCTCGGGCTGGAAAGTGGCACTTTCGGGTGCACCTGCTCAAGCAAAATATGCTTTGCAACATCCTGTTTATGGGCATCTTTGTGTAGATATGCAATTGGCAAATGGTAGTTGTATTGAGCTCAGCCAATTGTATCAACCTAAACTGGAAGTTGAATTGGCCTTTACTTTAAAAGAAGCCATTTCGAGCAGGGATTTAACAGATGCTGAATTGTTGGCGAAAGTAGGAAAAATTCGTCCAGCAATTGAAATTGCAGATACACGCTGGCAAAACTGGCATTTTAATCTAGATCAATTTTTGGTCGATAATGCGGCAGCGCAATTTTATCTACTTGGCAATGAGGTGGAGATATCTATAGAGGATTTAGATATCCACCGACTCATTGAGCATAGCAATATAGATGTAACAGTGACCACACAGCCACAAGATCAGCCAATTCGTAATTATCTATGGTTGGTACGGACTGTCATGGAGCAGGCTAAAAGTTTGCAAGCAGATGATGTGATTTTAACAGGTTCAATCATTCGGCCCATGGATTTAAAAGTGGGGGAATATCAATTTAAGGTACTTGGTCAAAACCTTTCACTACAAGTAATTTAAATCGACAAATACATTGCTAAATATGTGAAGCATTTGATGTTTCGCAAAAGATTTTAAAAATAGGAAAACAATAAAATGGCACAGCTTAATGATGTTGGTTTATTAAAGTCTCAAGCATTGATCAATGGGCAGTGGCGAGCTGCTTACTCTCAACAAACCTTCAATGTAACTAATCCTGCCACGGGTGAAATCATTACCAGCGTGCCAAAAATGGCGAAGCAAGAGGCTTTGGATGCAGTTGCAGCAGCTGAGCAAGCATTACCCTTATGGCGTAAGAAGAGTGCCAAAGAACGAAGTCTGATTTTACGCTCATGGTTTGATTTAATCATGCAGCATCAGGATGATCTTGCATATATTTTAACATTAGAGCAAGGGAAACCGTTCAGTGAGGCCAAGGGAGAAATTGCTTATGGTGCAGCTTACATTGAATGGTTTGCAGAAGAAGCCAAACGGATTTATGGCGACATTATTCCGTCAAATGCTACTGATCAAAAAATTTTAGTCAACAAACAACCCATCGGCGTTTGTGCTGCAATTACTCCATGGAATTTTCCCAATGCCATGATTACCCGTAAAGTTGCACCTGCATTGGCGGCAGGTTGTACCATCATTGTCCGTCCAGCCTCACAAACTCCATTATCTGCCTTTGCGATTGCAGAGTTGGCACAACGCGCAGGTATTCCAGCAGGTGTATTCAATGTCATCACAGGGAGTTCTAGCGAAATTGGTCAAGTATTGACTACTGATGAGCGTGTGCAGAAGTTTAGTTTTACGGGTTCAACTGAGGTGGGTAAAAAATTGATTGCACAGTGTGCATCAACAGTGAAAAAGGTATCGATGGAGTTGGGTGGGAATGCGCCTTTTATCGTATTTAATGATGCTGATCTCGATGCTGCTGTGAAAGGTGTGATTGCAAGTAAATTTCGTAATGCCGGACAAACTTGTGTATGTGCCAATCGTATTTATGTGCAATCAGCGATCTATGATTCATTTATTGAAAAATTATCGGTGGCGGTAAAACAGCTTAAAGTCGGCAATGGAATGGATGCTGGCGTAGATTTTGGACCCGTCATTGACAGTATGGCGATCCGTAAAGTGGCAGAACATATCGAAGATGCAGTAAGTAAAGGTGCCCAGATTGTATTGGGTGGAAACCCACATCCATGCGGAGAACTGTTCTTTGAACCAACTATTGTCAAAGATGTTACTGCTGAAATGAAAGTTGCTAAAGAAGAAACTTTTGGCCCTTTAGCACCTATATTCAAGTTTGAAACTGAAGACGAGGTCATTGGCTATGCCAACGATACTGAGTTTGGTTTAGCATCTTATTTTTATACGCGTGATTTAGCTAGAGCAATGCGTGTTTCTGATGCTCTTGCATATGGCATGGTGGCACTAAATACTGGAATATTGTCCAACGAAGTGGCGCCGTTTGGTGGGATAAAGCAATCTGGATTAGGACGTGAAGGATCTAAATATGGAGTAGAAGATTATTTGGAAATTAAATATGTATTGTTGGGTGGGTTAAGCACCTGATTAATGATGAGGATCAAGCAAATGAGTAATGAAATATTTGAAAAAGGACTGGCGATCCGTAAACAAGTACTCGGCGAAGAATATGTTAATCAATCTATGAAAAATGCTGATGATTTTAATTTGCCATTACTAGAATTAGCCACTGAGTATTGTTGGGGTGCAGTTTGGGGACGTGATGGATTGACTAAGCCTGAACGAAGTCTGATTAATCTGGCTATGATTTCAGCACTTAACCGCCCAAATGAGCTGAAACTACATGTGAAAGGTGCTTTACGTAATGGAGTTCCCAAAGAAAAAATCAGAGAAGTCCTGTTACAAGTCACAATTTATTGTGGAGTGCCTGCTGGTGTGGATAGTTTTCGTATTGCGAAAGAAGCGATTGCGGAATATGAAAGAGAAAATGGTTAGTGTTTATTTTGATCTATAAACGGCTTTGTTGCATAAAGAGCTGAGAGATAGAGTTCCCCTAATGGACTTAAATTTAGGATGCAACTTGGGTATGAGGTCGGCCTAATTCTGTAAATTTATTGAGTACGGCTACGCATGCATGAATCTCATTCACCTGACTAGGAAAGTTCCTTGCCGTTAATTTATCGCCTAATAATTTGATGCAATGCATCTTGGCCTTGACTAAACTGCGTCGATGGTACCCAGACCACTTTTTCCAAATTGATCTTCCTAAACGTTTGACTGTTTTCAATAATTCATTTCTTTCTAAAGATCATAGTTTTTTGTCACGCCATAGTTTTGCATTTTTTCTTGGCGGAATCACCGCATGTGCTTGACGATCTGAAATAAACTGTCGGCACCATTTCGTGTCATATGCTCCATCGGTATACACTGACTCTGTGTGTTCATCTTGTGGGATCTGATTCAATAAGTCGCTAAGCACTTGTGAATCACCACGTTATTTGTTGTTATCTGAACTGCGCGTATTTTTAGGCTTTAGCATCCATTGCAATATGTAATTTACGCCATGGTCTACGATATTCAGGCTAATGTTTCTTACATTTCCATTCCTCCTTCGCCTAAAAATTTCAAACCTGTAGAATCAACTAATAGGTGACGTCCATCACTGCTTTTTTGAGAGCCAATGGCAATATTAAGATATTTTGTCGCCTACAAATCGTCGTATAGTCTGGGGCGCAGTCAAACTCAAACCACAAAGTTTAATCAGACTTTGTACGAAGCCAGTGAGCATACGCAGAGATAAACGAAAGAGAGATTTAATCATTAAAGAGCACTGAATCGCTGTATCTGAGTAGATTTGATTTCTCCTTTGTTTGTCTTTTGACTCGGCATACGATTGAATTTTAGGATTAAACCATATCATGATGTTTCCACGATTGATTAAAGCTTGGTTATAAGAAGACCATTTCGTTGTACTATAGATTTTAGTTGCAAGCTATATTACTGAATAAGCCTTTAGAGATAGGTTTGTGCAACAAAGCCGTGGTAATTTAACAGGTTGGAGAGCGATAGATATTCCTATACAGGAAATAAAAGAGGTGCTGGCAGAGTTGTGTACAGAGTAACTGATAATGAAGTGCAAATTAGAGGTTTTGTGAAAGGTCATGATTATAATAACATTATTGAATAAGGTGGTTGATTTTTTGTCGTCTTTTAAAGATAGATTATATAATTGGAAAAGGGGGTATGGATTTATCCCCACATTATACTATGCTGATCCTAAAAGACAAATAGCATTGAAAGTCCTTCCTATATTACAAGCATATAGGAAGTTAATAGCAGATGGTCAAAATTATTCTTTACCAGAATGGGTTGTAAATAATGATAATGTTAAGAATTTTAGCGCAGCACAGTTAAATAAAATTTGGTTGGAATACTTAACAGAAATGATCCATGCATTTGAATTGATCTTAGCCGAAGATTATAAAGCGGAATATGAAGTTGAGATTGATAAGGGCTTAGCTTTATTTGCAACTTATTATCAGCATTTATGGGACTAATCTTTTTATAATTAATCATAGCTCTTATCATAATTGATCAGGGCTTTGTTGCACAAAGATTTAAAATTAAAGTTCACCTAAGTTATCTAAATTTAAGATACAACTCGGGTATCAGGTCTTCCTAAATCCGTGAATTTATTGAGTACAGCTACACGTGCATGAATCTCATTGATCTGGCTTTGAAAATGTCTTGCAGTCAGTTTATCCCCTAATAATTTGACGCAATGCATCTTGCTTTCAACCAAACTCCGGCGATGATAGCCAGACCAGTTTTTCCATTTAGTCCTGCCCAAATGTTTAACAGTTCGAAGCAGTTCATTGCGTTCTAGCGAGCTAGTCTTTGTATCTTTCCAAGGTTTAGCATTTTTCTGGGTGGGATTACTGCATGAGCTTGCCGATCGGAAATCACTTCTCGACATTGTTTCGTGTCATATGCTCCATCGGTATACACTGACTCTGTGTGTTCATCTTGTGGGATCTGATTCAATAAGTCGCTAAGCACTTGTGAATCACCACGTTATTTGTTGTTATCTGAACTGCGCGTATTTTTAGGCTTTAGCATCCATTGCAATATGTAATTTACGCCATGGTCTACGATATTCAGGCTAATGTTTCTTACATTTCCATTCCTCCTTCGCCTAAAAATTTCAAACCTGTAGAATCAACTAATAGGTGACGTCCATCACTGCTTTTTTGAGAGCCAATGGCAATATTAAGATATTTTGTCGCCTACAAATCGTCGTATAGTCTGGGGCGCAGTCAAACTCAAACCACAAAGTTTAATCAGACTTTGTACGAAGCCAGTGAGCATACGCAGAGATAAACGAAAGAGAGATTTAATCATTAAAGAGCACTGAATCGCTGTATCTGAGTAGATTTGATTTCTCCTTTGTTTGTCTTTTGACTCGGCATACGATTGAATTTTAGGATTAAACCATATCATGATGTTTCCACGATTGATTAAAGCTTGGTTATAAGAAGACCATTTCGTTGTACGATAGGTTTTAGGTGCAAGCTATATTACTGAATAAGCCTTTAGAGATAGGTTTGTGCAACAAAGCCTAAAGGAGATAAGTGTATAGATAGTGCACCGGTAATACTATTGTTTCATTTGGGAAAAGAGGATACTAAAACTAATGGCAAAGAAAATCAGAAATATTAACTTTAAAGTAAAAAAAAATGATGGTTTGTGTGGAGGGCTTTGTATGCAAATTATTCCTTCAAGTATTGAAAATAATAGGAGTTATTTAAATTCTATTGTGATTGGCGAAACTGCTTTTTCTTTAATCGAGAGGTTCTTTTTTGAAGACGAAGATAAATGGGCGCATTGGAGAGATATTTATCTTGATTCAAAAAAGGTAGAAGTGATAATTGGGAGATTAGAAGCTTATAGAATGTATTTGGATTCTAAAACAGTAATAAATGAAAATGATGATATTCGTTTAATTTTTAATGAAAGTAAGTTAAATTTTATTGAAAATTTTGAATTATATAAAAATTATGCTATTGAAATGATTGATCAAATTGTTAATTTTTTAAAAAAAATTTTAGAAAACAAAGTAGATGGAATAACTGTGATAGGCGTATGACTTTGTTGACTTCGAATAAAAATAAAGTTTCCCCTTCTTGAAGGCTTTGTTGCAATGGATTTTATATCAAAAAAATTCCGCTTGAACTTGAGGGAATGCTATATCCGGAATCATTACCAAAGCAGCATAATTCAACAGAGTATAATGACTACTCGTTTGTCAAAAACAAGACTGCTGGAAGGAACGATGCTGTAGCAGATATTTGTTAAATACATCTATAAACTTAAAATGTAAAAAATGAGAATTATAGTAATTTTATTAATATAATTCATGTATTTATGTTGGTTATCCTTATTTTTAATAGGTTGAATCCCAGACCATAATAATGACTAAAGGATATGGGGAAGTACTATTTTTTCCCATCAAAAAAAAACGCTTGAAAATTAATCTAAGTGGATTATTATATTTAATCTAAGTGGATTAAAAAACAATCCATTTAAATGATCAATTAAAATTAAAATGAAGTCGCCATCGTTCTAGGATCGAAGTACATGGTGTAAAGGAAAAGTAAGTTATGGAAAAAATGAATAAATTAAAAGTAGGGATACTGCTGACGACGGTTATGGGTTCAATCACTTTAAGTGCTTGTAACGACAATGATGATGAGGAATATCTAACCCAACCGCCTAAAGCAGAACTGACAGATTGTATGTGGCAAAATGCGGTTTCAAGTAAGGATGGAACCGGTGGTGCCAATCCTATGAATTATGCGCTTCCAGACTCCAATGTAAATTATTGGTCGAGTGAATTTACAGTGCCAGAAGGTGCAAAAGTTTTTATCGATGGTGATTATCCTTATGCCCGTCACACTTCTCTGGTTAGCTATACAGCTAAAGGAGAACGCGTTAACTCTTTGGTAGATGTCAATATTAAACCCAATCACGGTGTGACCAATCCCTTTATTGTGGGGAATAACCGCTTAAATAAAGAAAGAGGATTTAAAGCTGAGTTGGTCTTGGGGGATCTACCTGCATTGCCTCAAGAAAATACTTTATATGCACCTAAAACAGACAGTAATGAAGTGGCGTTAATCTATCGTGTTTATGTGCCGAATAAAGGCTTTAATGAGAAAGGAGGGGTTAATTTTCCTCGCTTTAAAGTGCAGTTAGCCAATGGTGAAATCAAAACAGGTGCAGAAGTTTGTACGGTCCTTAAAGTGAAAGAAAAAGCTTTGGATAATGTGCAAACGCCTTTGAACTTAATTTTAAGTTTGTATAATAAACAGCCTTACACGGGTTTCCCTGCGCAATTGACCCCAACATGGTATACCGCCTATAACGGGCCTGCGAATATTAGTTGTATTTATAAATATAACTTAGCTCAGTGTGAGGGATTTAAAACTGAACGTAAGCTGAATCAATGGGCTACACCAGATAATGAATATACCTTTTCTGTGATTAGCCGTAAGCTCGGTAAGGTGGTTGTGGTGAAAGGTAAACTGCCACAAATCGCAGCAACTTCTGGTAACGAAACCACTTTAGGGAAAGGTGATATTCGATATTGGTCAATTTGTAGCAATGAGCTGATCTCGACAGCAACTAACTTTTGTATCTATGATGAGCAAATAAAGCATACAGACAAAAATGGCTTTTATACTCTCGTTGTATCTCTACCAGAAGATCGACCAAAGAATGCAACAGAAGAATGTGGAATTGCGTACTTGCCTTTAAGTCCACGTGGTGATGGGTATACTGGTCCAGATGCGGTGGAAAAAGGGCATAACGATGTTGGTTTCCTGATCATGAGAAATTTATTACCGTATTCAAACTTTAGTCAAGCAATCCAGAACACCAAAGTTTGGGGAGATGAAAAGACAGTCATGGGTGATTATTTACCAGACTTGAACTACAGCTCTAAAGAGGAATTTGAAGCCAAAGGTTGTTCATAGTTCATCTGTCAAAAATAAGCCAGTCGATTGGACTGGTTTATTTTTTATCATTTTTGATATAAAAAGACCTCTCTTTTTATTTTTCTCTATGGAGTGTGATGAGTAATCAAACCAAAGAAAAGCTTATCGAGGCTGCGATTGTTCTCTTTTCACAGAACAATATTGAAACTTTGTCTGTACAGAAAATTAATGAAACTGCAAAAGTAGCAAATAAATCAGCTTTATATTACCACTTCAAATCTAAATGGGGATTGGTAGAAGCTGCGCTTGATCATGTCATGACACCTTATGTTACAGACAGCCTCGCGCTCTTAAATGCGATTCAACCTGAACATGTACAAGTTTCTGATGTTGTAGATGCCTTGATGAAACCGATGGTGAAGATTCTTTTACAGGAAAATGGGATTCATTATATAAAATTCTTTTCTAAGACGATTAGCGCAGGAGACGAAGGGCGGATCATTGTTGTAAAGACATTGGTACCTATTTCAGATAAAGCAGTCTCTTTATTACAACTGGCTTTACCAGATTCTGAACCTGACGCGATTGCATTAAAAGTACTTTTTACCTTCAATACGATACTCAATGTGGTCAGTGATATTGGTCTTGAACACTTTTGGCCGACCAAGGTAAAAGATCACAAACTGTTGGGTAAATACTTAAAAGACTATATTGAAGGTGGCATTCGATTCAAGGTAAATCAAAGTTATGATTGATCAATAAAATCACCAATTGAAAGCGGGGATGAATCAAATTGTAGAAGGAAGAGGATTTTATAGCGGGATATAAGACAGGGTTTAATGCCAGATGAAAATAATGCACAAATCATAAAACCCAAAAATATGGATGTTTTTAAAAGGAAAGACAATGAAAATTAAATTTTTGACGGTCTCATTGATGTTTATTTTACCATTTTCTGTTTTTGCAGCAAATGCAGCGGTAGAAAAAGCAGTCATTGAGTCAAATAATACCTATAAGAATAAATATAATTTAGATGATATGACTGAGTTTAATTATGCGCAAAAAGGCTTTATTGCCAAGCCGACGGGTCAAATTAAAAGTGAGAAAGGCAATGTTATCTGGGATTTTGATGCGTTTAATTTTTTAAACGATCAAGCTCCAAATACTGTTAATCCGAGTCTATGGCGACAAGCAAAGTTAAACAACAATGTCGGTCTTTTTAAAGTTACAGATCGAGTTTGGCAAATTCGTGGTTTCGATTTGGCAAATATGACTATTATACAGGGTGATACTGGCTGGATTATTGTTGATACATTAACTTCTAAAGAAACAGCTGAAGCTGCACTCAAATTTGCTAGACAGCATTTAGGTGAGCAAAAAATTTCAGCCATTATCTTTACCCATAGCCATATCGATCATTTTGGTGGGGCATTAGGTGTTATTTCTACCGAAGAAATTAACGCAAGAAAAACGCCAATTATAGCGCCACAAGGCTTTATGGAAGAAGCGACCAGTGAAAATGTGATGGCAGGTTCAGCCATGCTACGTCGTGCCAGTTACATGTATGGAACTTTTCTACCGAAGAATGCACAAGGGCTGGTAGATACAGGTTTAGGTAAGGCAGTTGCTGTTGGGAAAATGGGAATCCTTGAGCCTACACAACTGATTACTCAGGCGGAACAGAAAATGACCGTTGATGGTCTAGATTTTGTGTTTTATAACGTGCCGGGTTCAGAAGCGCCCGCAGAGTTAACCTTCTCTATCCCATCACTCAAACTTTATAATGGCGCGGAAATTCTTTCGCATACCATGCATAATCTTTATACCCTTCGAGGTGCTAAAGTACGAGATGCCTTAAAATGGGTGGGTTATTTAGATCAGGCAATGCAACATGCCAAAACATCGGATGTGTTGATTGCACAGCATCATTGGCCAGTATGGGGCAATGACAATATTCAAGATTTTATTAAAACGCAGCGAGATGTATATAAGTTTACCCATGACCAGACGGTGAGATATATGAACTCTGGTTTAAATGGCGCTGAAATTGCTGAGAAAATTCAGCTTCCAGCGGCACTTGATCAAAAACTATATGCTCATGGCTATTATGGAACCCTAAAGCATAATGTAAAAGCGGTATACCAATATTATATGGGATGGTTCGATGCCCATCCTTCCAATTTAGATCCATTGCCACCTAAAGCTGTTGCAAAAAAATATATTGAATTAGCAGGTGGGGAGAGCAAAGCGTTGAAAAATGCGCAAGATGCCTATGATCAAGCTGATTATAGATGGGCTGCTGAGATTTTAAAGCATATTGTGTTGAATAACCCTCAAAACCAACAAGCGAAAAACTTATTGGCAAATACTTATCGTCAATTGGGCTATGCTGCTGAGGCTTCAACTTGGCGTAATTTCTTTTTAGTCGGTGCTCAAGAGCTACAAAATAATCTACCTTTGCAAAATACATCTGATCCAAGTGACTTATTGATTCACACGCCAACAGAAAGATTTCTTGAAGCCATGGCAACCAATTTAGATGTAGAAAATTTAAAAAGTGAAAACCAGTGTCTCAATCTGGTTTTATCGGATACCAAAGAGCATTTTTCATTGTGGGTTGAAAACTCAGTCATGCAATTCAAGCGTTATGATGACAGTAGCGCTTTGGCATCGGATTGCCCAACATTAACTTTAACCAAACCTTTATATCTAAAAATGATTACAGGTCAAATAGAAGGGGTAAAAATCCTCCTTTCTAAAGACAGTAAAGTCAAAGGCAATCCACTGAAAATTGGAAAATTCTTTGCAATGTTTAAACGGCCAGATTCAATTTTCCCAATTGTGACTCGACCAAATGGCTAAAGTTACAAGGCTAGGCTCAAATAAATAGAGCCATAAGCTTAAATCAGTAGATCTAAATATAAATGGGGGAACTTATCAACTTAGTTCTCCCACTCTTATCGCAGGCAATAAAAGAAATCATTTCTTGTAACGGTATTCAAAATTAAAAGTAAACTATAATGATTTTAACCCTGTTGCTACTTTGTTAAATATTTTTTGAATTTTATAGCGTATTTTCTAGGGAGGAATTTTAATTGGCAACTTGTTTAAAAAAATGTTTATTTTTATATTAATTTACTCATAAATAATAGCTTTAAGCGATATTTTTAACTAAAAGGTAGATAAAATATTGTGAAATATTTTTTATTAAAAATAACATTTTATTAAAGATGACTTGATTGTGTCATTTTTTTAATATATTGAGTAAATATATAGGTCATGTTGATCGTATCAATATTCGATAGTTTAAGAGCTTAATCTTGATTTTATCAACCTTATATTTTTATATAGTCAGCATAATTAAGAAACTTATTTTGTAATACCTACGGCTTGATTTTCCTTTTTGAGAGCCTATATTTACATAATGCACTTGTTACGCTGTTGTAGGTGTTGGTGAGTTCGATTAGCTTGCACTTTGTAAATATCTAAAAATAGCTTAAAGCGCAGCCAAATAAGTATGACTGCGCTAGGTTTATTTATATAGACTGCGCTAGGTTTATTTATATAGCTTTCCACTGATCACGGACTTCTTCTGAGTTTTTATTCAGGATAACTTGATCACCCTTAACATCACTAATCCAAGACGTTGGAATTAAATGATGTTGACCATTCGGATCATCATCACGAGTTAATTTTAGCTGACTATCGCCTTCGAGATGATCAACTGTTCCAACTTGTGTGCCACAAGATGCAATAACATTCGCGTGCTTTTTAATATCTTGAATATTGAAAGTAGTCATTTCAGCCTCTTCTTTATTAAAAATAAAACGATTTAGAGTATTTAGATTACCGTGTATTTTAGATTTATTCTTTAATTTATAATAATAGTTACAGAACAGTCTTTTAAAATAACTTAACTCACGTTATTCAATAACAACGTCACAAAATGAAATGATATTTTATCTGCTTAATGTGAGTTGTTTGGCAATTTCCTGTTTTTTTACAAAACTTAAATTTAATATATTAATTTTAAACGATAGATTAAATTTTAAAGCTTATGAAAAACTAAATTAAAATGAATCTTCAAATCCAAATAAATAAGTCCATGAAACAGGTATTAGCAGATTTTGATTCGGCAACTTTCGAATATAAAAATCAGCAGCGTATATCTGTATTTCGCCAATTAACCCTTTTATCTGAGAATTTACCCTTTCCCGCACAAGGGCAAACCTATGCACGTTGGCAGTGTTTTGCTGAAATAGCGGGAATTGATCTAAGTTTGGCAAAACTATTTGAATCACATTGTGATGCACTTAGTATCTTGTACGAATTAGGCGATTCGACAAACATACGTTCTTCAGAGATATGGGCTGTATGGGCTGCTGAAGGCGGTCCAGCGCCTCTACAGGTGGCAAATAACCATTGTACTGGAACTAAGTTATGGTGTTCTGGGGCTGCCTTTGTACAACGAGCATTAATGAGTTATAAGAATGAACAAGGTCAATCTCAGTTGTGCATGGTTCAATTAGATCAGCCTAATATTTCTATAGATTTTAGTCAGTGGCAAGCAGTGGGTATGCAACATACCCAAACAGCGAAAGTTCATTTTCACAACTGCTTAATTCGGCTTATCGGGCAACCTGATCAATATTTACAACGTCCAGGTTTCTGGCATGGTGCAGCAGGCATAGCAGCGTGTTGGTATGGAGCTGCTGCACGTTTGATGCATTTTTTACAACAGAGTTGTCAAGATAGTCCAAATTCATTTAAGTCTATGTATATGGGTGAGCTGGCTCAGCAGTTGGCAGTGACAAAAGCATTTTTTCAATATACAGCCAAACTTATAGACACACAGCCTCATGAGAATCATGAACGTGTGATTCGAATTTTGCGTGCGCAAACTGAGCAATGCTGTCAAGCTGTCATGGATTTGGCTGGTAAAGCTTTAGGGGCAAGACCATATTGTGAAGAGTGTGTTTTTGCTCAATTAATGGCTGATCTACCTGTATTTATTCGGCAAAGCCATGCCGCATTTGATGATGTGCAAATTGCTGAACGATGTTTACAGGAGCATATGTCATGGGAACTTTAAGACATCCTCTCGTTGAAGATCGGATGATTCAGGGTGAGGGCACTCAAAAGAGTCAATGGTTACAGGCATTTGAAAAACAGCCGTTGCCACCACTCGATCTTGAGCAATTTCGTTCCAAAAGGGTGGTGATAATATCACCGCATCCTGATGATGAGATACTGGGTTGTGCTGGCTTAATGCAACAGCTTATGCAATTAGATTGCAACATTGTTGTATTGGCAGTTACAAATGGTACCCAGAGCCATCCACAATCGAAAAAATACACACCCGAACAGTTAAATCAATTGCGTCCACTAGAAAGTTTGGCTGCCCTAGAGTGTTTAGCGATTGCTAAACATACCCAACGTATCGGATTGAATTTGACTGATGGACAAGTTCATTTACAAATCAATCAACTTTGGTCTGGATTAGATCAGACCATTCACCCAGAAGATTTTTTAATTTGCACCTATAAATACGATGGTCATCCAGATCATGAAGCAGTAGGTAAGACCGTTCAGTCATTCGCAAAAGTACACCAATTGCCCTGTTTGCAAGTTCTGATCTGGGCTTGGCATTGGGCAATTCCTCAGGATCCCCGAATCCCATGGCATCAAGCCTACGCTTATTGCTTGACTGATGAGCAAATTAGCCAAAAACGTCAAGCCATTTTACAGTTCAATTCTCAAACCCAAGCAGATGAGAGTACGGGACAGAATGCTGTTCTATCGCCAGCAATCATTGAGCGTCTGCTCATGCCTTATGAGGTCTATCTCTGTGAATGACTATATCGATGTATTTGAAGAATTGTA
Organism: Acinetobacter sp. AS167; assembly: GCF_037152175.1. Taxonomy (NCBI): domain Bacteria; kingdom Pseudomonadati; phylum Pseudomonadota; class Gammaproteobacteria; order Moraxellales; family Moraxellaceae; genus Acinetobacter; species Acinetobacter sp. AS167. Next base: position 8,612 of record NZ_JBBCMP010000002.1, on the reverse strand, counting down.
TTCAAAAAGTGAGGATCCATGGGGGTATGATCACCGTTGGTATGAATCTAGAAAAAAGCAAATTTGTCTGTCGTTATTGACGCGACCACACTACATAAATCTTTTAGAAATAGGTTGTTCTAATGGCCATCTAAGCGAACATTTGGCACAGCGCGCTGATCGAGTCTTATCAATAGATGCTTCCGAAAATGCTATTCAATTGGCTTCCAAACGTTTGCACGGCTATAAACATGTTAAGGTAGAACAGAGAAGAATACCCAACGCTTATCCTTCTGGACATTTTGATCTCATTGTAATGAGTGAGGTCGCATATTATTTGACCTCACAAGAATTACATCAATTAATTGATCATTTAACGCATAGTTTAACGCCACATGGAGAAATTCTGTGCTGCCATTGGCGCCATGAGATAGAAGGTTTTGAGCTAGATGCGCAACGGGTTCATGAAAGCTTGAGGAATCAATTGCCATTTCATCATTATTTAACGCTGAGTGATCCCGATTTTATCATCGATCTTTGGACAGTTGGCGCTTCTTCACTGGCACAACAGGAGGGAAGTATTTGAAAATAGGTATCGTTATTCCGGCCCATAATGAAGAACAGTACTTATCGGCATGCTTGCAAGCTGTTCAAAAAGCAATTGAACAAATTAAGCACCATCAAGTTGAAGTTTTAGTGGTATTAGATCAGTGTAATGATCAATCCTTAAATATCGTAAAAAACAATCATATACGTTGGCTTACATGTAGCTATCAATGCGTAGGGCAAGCACGTGATTTAGGAATTCGGCATTTAATCGCGCAGGGTGCGACTTGGATTGCATGCACAGATGCGGACAGTTGTGTAGATTTAGATTGGTTATATGCTCAAATACAGCATCAACCCACTGATGTCATTTGCGGCGTGGTGCAGCTTGATGATTTTAGCCATTTGTCCCTAAATGCTCAGCAAAACTATTTGATCCATTACAAAGATCGTATGAACCATCAGCATATTCATGGAGCTAATTTAAGCTTTAGTGCGCAAGTATATCTACAAGTGGGTGGTTTTGAAGCGATTTGCTGCCATGAAGATGTTGGATTGGTACAAAAATTTATTCAACACGGATATCAAATTACTTGGACTAATCAAGTACGCGTGAGTACAAGTAGCCGTTTGGATGCACGTGCGCCAGAGGGCTTATCTTATTTTCTCAGTCGGTTGGAAAATGCTGAGCTATAAATAATCATGGATGAACCTATCTTTCTTAACAGTCATCATAAAGATATAAAACGTAAAGCGTTCAACTCAATATAAGATTTAAAATAGTTTATGCTTTGGCAACTGGAGATAGGATAATTCAACCCCATGTTTGCGAATTACTATAAAGTTAATTAAATCTAAAAATAAAAAAACGATATATATTAGTTATATAGATTTAAGTGGGAACTGCATTGTCTATGTTACAAATTTCTAGAGAAAACTCAAAAATAAACAATGACAGCATTTAAAATCTGAGTATAATTTCGCCAAATACCCCTTGTTCATTTGTCAGTTTTACATGGCAAAAGACAAGGGGTTTTTCTATGGATTGTGGTTTTGTAAGGAAATGCCTAAATTTTTTGTGAGTGGCATCGTAAATGTTCATTTTTAAAACAGCTGTATGGGATCGTACGAACCCCATCCATAGTCAAATTTTAGCAACTCAGCTTAGTTTTTTTAGCTTGGGTTTTGCGACAGCAGCATGGGCGCCATTAATTCCATTTGCCCAGCAACGCTTGTATCTGAATCATGCAGATTTTGGTTTACTTCTGCTTTGCGCAGGTATTGGCTCATTTTTATCTATGCCTGCCACGGGTGCTTTAATCCAAAAGTTGGGGTGTAAGTCAATTATTGGTTTTACGCTATTGGCTATGCTATGTATTTTGCCCTTTCTAAGTATATGCAATACTGCTTTATCTATGGCCATTTTATTGTTTGTGTTTGGCACGATGGTAGGAAGCTTGGGCGTTGCTATTAATATGCAAGCAGTCATTGTTGAGAAAAATAGCCTAAGCAATAGAATGTCCAGTTTTCACGGCATGTGTAGTTTAGGGGGCTTAATGGGTGTGGCATTGGTCAGCATCTTATTGGCTTTAGGTGTTACACCATTACTTGCCGCACTGAGTATCAGTTGTATATTGTTAAGCATTGCATTTTTTGCCATACCGCTATGTTTGACTCGAATAGAGAACATAGAGCAAGGCACAGTAGTAGAAAATAAGCCAGAAAAATTAAAGTTAAAAGAATTGATGCATCCCACTTTACTTCTGATCGGTTTGGTATGTTTTATCAGTTTTTTATCTGAAGGGGCAGCAATGGACTGGAGTGGGATATATCTGGTAAAGCAATACCACTTAGATCCTACTTACGCTGGTTTTGCCTATACTTTTTTTGCAATCGCTATGACAGTAGGGCGGTTTTCAGGCAGTGCTTTGTTACGATGGTTTGGTGCCAAGCAGGTAGTATTGTATGGCGCCATTTTGGCTGCTTTGGGCTTAATGATTATCGTATTTGCTCCTCACTGGTCGGTAGTATTGTTAGGATATTGCTGTTTAGGTTTGGGGAGTTCTAACATTGTACCAGTGATGTTTTCTCGGGTAGGAGAGCAAAATTTAATTCCCAAAGCAGCTGCATTATCATTGGTTTCAACAATTGCTTATAGTGGGGCTTTACTTGGCCCTGCACTGGTAGGCTTTTTAAGTGAAGTGATTGGATTAGGCTCGGTATTTATTATCATTGCACTGCTGTTGGCAATGATTGGCATCGTCAACAGATACACCCAGATACAAGCAAAATAGAATCACACGGGGTTACAGCAATTTGCTGTAACCCTTGCTGGGCAGATTAAAATTGAAAGCAGCACATTCAAGTGAATAGGAGCAAACTAGACCTTAAATATTGAAGCCCGAGATGAAATCCCTGCCTTGTGCATATAAATTGGTTCATCTATGGGTTGCTGTAAGTCATGTAAAAATGCATTACGCCAGTCATTGATATCAAACTGCTCGATGCCCAGCATCAGTTGTTGATAACGTTCAATACGTTCTTCTTTCGACATAAACAAAGCAGTTTCAAGGGATTTAACCATCTGCTTTTCATTATTTGGATCGACCAGCACCGCTTCGGTCATTTGCTCTGCTGCACCTGCATATTTAGAGAGAATCAACACCCCAGGGTTATCAGGATCCTGTGCTGCAATATATTCTTTGGCAACTAAATTCATCCCATCTTTTAACGAACTAACCCAGCAAATGTCGGCATACTGATAAATCTGCATTAATTCATCATGCTCTACCACGTCCTGAGTGCAGTTAATGGGCGTCCAGTCAGCAGTAGCGTAGTCTTGATTGATTTGCTTAATTTTGTCCATGAAAGATAGATAAAAATCTTGATATGTCGTAATGTCCATGCGAGATGGGCCCGCAACCTGTAAATCCACAATATGCTGATGATACTCAGGATGCTGTTGTAAAAAGCATTCAAAAGCTCCAAAACGCTCAAGTAAACCTTTTGAGTAATCAATACGGTCAACACCGATAATAGTTTTATACAAAGGATTATCTTCAAAATCGAATATCGATTTCATGGTTTGATTCTGACGTTGTGCTGCCTGTTGTATCACTTCAGGATTAATACCAATAGGGTAGCATTTAATGCGGGTTTGTTGATCAGGTTGAATCAAAAGATCATCTTGTACGCGGCTAAATTTCAAACTATTTTGGCAAAGCTGCATACATTTTTGTTGGTCTAATTGAGTCTGTAAGCCTAATACATCATATTGAGTTAAATCTTGCAGTAAGGTGCGAGCCTCCGGTAATTTTTCCCATATTGAAGCACTGGCAAATGGGATATGTAAGAAAAAACCGATACGATTACGCATTCCAAGTTTTCGACAATAATGCGCTATACTGAAAAAATGATAGTCATGTACCCAAATTAAATCATCAGGTTGAGCAATCTCATACAGCTTTTCGGCAAAAAATTGGTTAACTTGTTGATATGAAGCATATTCTTCGGATTTAAACTCAATTAAATCGGCACGCTCATGCATAGCAGGCCATAAGGTGTTATTGGCAAAGCCACAGTAATATTGTTGGTATTGACTCTGCTGTAGTGGGCAGGTAATAAATTCAATATTATCTTGCTGTATATGTTCAAACTTTACCGACTTATGATTGTCAATTTGTTGACCATTCCACCCCAACCATATTCCACCAATATCATGTAGTGCATCTTGCACAGCCACTGCTAGACCACCTGCTGAGTTATTCGAGGGATCGGGTAAGCTGACACGATTTGATAAAACAATTAATCTAGACATGAGTATTCTCCAAGCGTTTTACCGAAGATTTAATCTTTTCTTGTTGGATATGTTGAGCAAATAATTCGAGAAAATCGGTCACAGCCATTGTATTTTCTAATCTAAATCTAGCTTGGGTATCGCCTGCACCAACCTTGATACTGATACCACCAACCTGATTAATGACTTCAAAACCTGCTTCATCAGTAAAATCGTCGCCAATAAATAATGCAATACTATTTTCTAGTTTACATTGTTGGATTATTCTGTGAATTGCATTTCCTTTATTGGCCTGTGTAGGAATTAATTCAAATACGTACTTACCCTGAATAATTTTAAAATTTAAATTTTTCGCTTGCACTTGTTCTAAAAAATGCAACGCTTGGTTTTTATATTGAGGGTGTTCTCTATAATGTAGCGCAATAGAATAAGGTTTATGTTCTATTCGAATATGGGGTTGAGATAAGCAAAGTTGATTAATCTCATGTTTAATTTGAATTAAATCTTCTGGATTATAATGAGTATGGGGCATAGAAATATGCGTATCGATATTTTTTAATTGCATTTCCAGACCATGGGTTCCTGCAATATTTAAGGCTAGATTTGGGAAAAAGGTTTTTGCTTGATCTAAAGGTCTACCCGTAACAATACTGATAATTATAGAATTGTTGACAAGTTTTTGAATAATATTAAAATTTCTTTGATTCAAAGTTGTTTGGCTTGGATCTGAAGTGAAATCAGCCAGTGTGCCATCAATATCTAAAAATAAACTGTAGTTCGGATGCGTTAGATCATTTTTCTCATGATGTATATTTTGGATGAGTGCTTTGGGTGAAATAATCCTCGCTTTTTTTAATGCTAAAGAATCATTCATTCTTTTACCTTTAAATAATTTAATTAATTTATTATTACTTTAATTATTGCTTTTAAGGTGATTATTTATGTTATATAGACAAAAAACATACAGAGATTACAAATATATATTTTGTTAAATTATTTCAAGATATTAAAGATATCGTTATTTATAAGTAAAATATGAATAGAATTAATGAGTTTGTCTTTATGTTAGTAAATATTTATTTTAATTTGAGTTGTAATTATTTATTTGTACATTGGATTACTTTAAGCTGAAATTTTCAATGATTTAGATTTTTTATCTCATTTAAATTGGTTTGTCTCATTTAAATAGTTTAAAGATGATGCCAGATTATTTTATGCTTTTGATGCTTATACGGCTAGATTAGCATTTATCAATCTGGTTATTATCCGGAAATAACCAGTTTTTTTAAGGTGAATGAATATTATACTTCTTTTGTAAGTCATTTTTTAAAACGATAGAACAATTTTAAATTCCTCCCTGATCCTAGTCCCCCCAAAGAGAGATGGAACTTTCAGTACCTATATGATTCACTCAACATGATGAGTTATGAAGCAACTCTATGGAGAGATTGAATAAACGCCTCAGGAAGTCAAAAACTGTCTAAGCTGGCTTTGATATTCTGTCGGATATGCTCAATCTAAAATCAATCGTCTGTATATCTTCATGATGTTAAAGTGATTAGAGAAATGAGCTTGGCTTCAATTGTGAATTGGGAAGGGCTCATTTATAATTAAATTCTTATGTGTAGAAAATAGAGAAGTATGTCATCACAATCTCAAGTCGCTTCTACTCAGGTGACAAAAAGGCAAACCAAGCCAGCAGAAGTCCGAATTGATGAGCTGATGAATGCTGCACAAACGCTTTTTTTAGAAAAAGGGGTGGAAGCAACCACGATTAGCGAAATTATCGCCAGCGTGGGTGTGGCTAAAGGCACGTTCTATCATTATTTTGAATCAAAACAGCATATTGTTGAAGCATTAAAAAAACGTTATATCGATTTTTTTATTGAGGCTCTAGATACAGCAGTTGCAAAATGTGATGCAGAAGATTGGGTCAGTCAATTTAAAGTTTGGGTCGCTGCAAATATTCACACCTATCTCAACAGTTATCCTATACATGATATTGTTTTTGGCGCACATCATCATGAGCGTCAAAATAAAGAAAAAAATATGATAGTTGAACAATTACTGCATATCTTAAAGGGTGGTCAGAAAGCAGGCATTTGGCATTTAGAACAGCCAAAATTAACCGCTTTGTTGATTTATTCGGGGGTGCATGGGGTAACGGATGAAGCAATTGCCAATCAACTGCAAGATAGTACAGATTTCTCGCGACAAATTGCGATGCAATATTTAAAAATGCTAGGTCATGATGAGTGATCTTTCTATATTTATTTCAGCTTATATTTTAGATAAAAAATGATTATGTGATCTAAGAGCAAGTCATTTAGTTATATCTCGTTGGTGATCTTCAAAAAGATAGTTGAGTCATGTCTACCAAAATGAGGTGTTTATTTTTCGGTGCTTTTCAATTGACTGACGGTCGGTCAGTATATAGTATAATGATTCTCATTTATCTGTCTTAGGTGATGTATGAACGCATCTCGCCAACCGATTTATCTCATTTTAGCGCTCTATATCAGCACATTTCTTTGTTTGGTGGATTTAAGTAGTGTCAATCTGGCACTTGGAAGCATTCAAAAAGAATTTGATAGCGATATGGCTGATCTACAGTGGGTAATTGATAGTTATGCTTTAAGCCTATCGAGTTTGATGTTAGCAGTGGGGGCATTAAGCCAGCGTTTAGGGCGTAAAAAATTATGGCTGTTGGGTGTCATCATTTTTATAGTGGGTTCAATGATTTGTGCAATGGCAAGCAATTTTAGTTTGTTGATCATTGGCCGTATGATTCAAGGGGTGGCTGGCGCAGTTTTAATCCCTCTGGCTTTGGCGATTTTGGTACATCATTTTCATCAACCACAAGACAAAGCACGTGAAATTGGTCGCTGGAGTTCTTTTAGTGCTTTTTCATTGATTGTTGGCCCGCTAATCGGTGGTTTGATGGTGCATCATTTTGGTTGGCAAAGCATATTCTGGCTTAACCTTCCAGTTGGGGTTGTGACGATTTACTTGGGATATAAGGGAATTGACCCAGACCAGAAATCTCAATCTCTACCGTTTGATTATCTTGGTTTGTTATATAGCGCTGTTGCCATTGTCACATTAACCTATAGTATTATTGCCCTACAACACGACTATTTAAAGCATTGGTTGATGCTGAGTATTGTTTTGTTTGGTGTGGCGAGTATGGCATTTGCATGGCAGCAAAAACATACAGTTCATCCCTTGATCCCCAATCATTTATTTAAGAACAAACATTTTTTAGCTTATAACGCAATTTCATTTATCTTGGGTTTTGCAGGATATAGTTCGTTATTTATATTTGCTTTATTTTATCAAAATCAGATCGAGTTGAGTGCAGCACAGACTGGCTGGTTGATTGCACCACAGTTTTTAACTCAAGCATTTGTTTCAATAGCCTTTGCCAAATTACATCAACGATTTACAGTGGCAAGCTTATTGATACTGGGCTTGGCAATTGCAGGCGTTGCGTTGTTGGCCATGATGAGTTTTCAACTCGATTCATCTTTGCTGCTATTTGTCTTATGTGGTGGACTGATGGGAATCGGGATGGGACTGATCGTGCCAGGTTCAAGTACATTGATTATGGGAAGTGTGCAAGTTCAAGATGCAAATTTTGCGGCAGCAATCTTAAATACCCTACGCCAACTTGGAATGACACTCGGAATTGCAGTATTGGGTACGACGATGACTTTTATGACGGCTTTTTCTCAACAGCAAGGCAATAGCCTAGAATCTGCTGAACTGATGGCTTTTCATGTTACTGTTATGTTGATGGGGGGACTATTTCTATTGTCTATTTTGGTTATGCTGTATAGCCAAAAACAAGCGAAATAGTTGATATAGTTAACCTGTCAAAAAACTCATACACAAGAATATAATTTCTCCTAATTAATATTCTTTAATTCAATCATTTGCTTTATGAAAGATCTATTGTTTACACCAATGAGCTAAAACTTTGCAACCTAGGTTGGGCAGTGTAAGTACCTTTTCTTCATTGAATCCTAGATGGTGTAGCTATCGCATGGCGACATGGATGTCGCTGTTGGGCGGGGGTATATGAGCAAAAATAAAGCACTGCTTTGTTTGCAGCGCAAGAGCCCTGTTAAACGGAAGATTTTTGTCATCTTGTATCTTGTTCTTTGTAGTGATTAGCTATCACTACACGTAAATTGTAGAGTTTGGTTTGTCATCAAAACTTCGAGTTTCCTGAAAAGATTAAACCTACAATTTACACCTAACCACTGACATAAATCTGGACGGTAACTAA